>JANXTY010000052.1 GCA_025352145.1 Oxalobacteraceae bacterium | reverse complement strand
AATCACAGCCCGATCACGTTGGGCAATGGCATCGGCACGTTCTTTTGGAAATAAGTCGTGTGAGGTTTTGCCGATGCGGTCTTTGCGGCTGTCGCCATGTAACAGCTCTCCTGCCTTGTTCCACAACAGGTAGCGTAGTTCCTTCACGTCTTTGACATGAATCGACACAGGAATATTGTCCAGGATCGAATCAAGAAATGCCGTTGTTTTTTTCTGCTCAATGTACAGGCTGGCGCTCAGTATTGCTAGCGTTATGCGCTCGGAGATGGTCTGCATAATCATCAATCTTTCATCGATGAAGGCCAGCGCATCGCAGCTTGCGGTTACCATAACGCCTGTCATTTGGCGAGCAAACTGTAATGGGAAAACAGCCACAGAACACACCCCTTCAGCTACTTGCATCCCCCGCGCCTGTAATCCTCTTTGATCGGAAAAGGATTGCACTTTCTGCGATTGCAGGCAGACGGTCATTATTTCTTCTACCCCTCGCCTGTATGCGGTGGATTCTTCAGATGACCAGGCCTCGCCATTGTGCGCCTTAGCTTGCACGTGCCGCAGGCTTAATGCGCTCAAATTCAGGTGCTCGGACGTAGCTGCACTGGTCGTCGAGGAATCCACCAAAAAAATTGCTGCTGATTCCAGGCCAAAACGTTCTCGCATCAACTTCACTACATTGCGCATCATGTTGGCGGGATCGCGGATGTCACTCATGGCCTGCGACAATGCCGCCATCGTACGCAAAATATCTGTTTGCGTCGCAATGACATCAAGCTGTAATTGTCTTTCCCGATCAACGCTATCGACCAGGTCGTGGATCACGTCAGGAATGACTTCCATCGATTCCATGACTGAAGTCTGGACATTGTCGGAAGTCACAATCCTGACCGGCGTATGAATAATGCGTTTCTGCGCTACACCGTTCAGTGCATTCGCCACAGCGCGAATTGCATCTAATGCCACCTCGCCCGGGAGCATTTCTGCAGTGGCCAGCATGCGTCCATCATGGATCGCCGAAAATGCTTCTTGTAGGCCATTGAATCCACCTACCAGGATTTTTCCACGCAACCCCCGCTCATCGATGAGGTCGATCGCCCCCAAAGCACTTTCATCTGCGCTAGAAATAATGGCCTGCAAATCAGGACAACAGGCCAAGGCATCTCGTGTACAGTTCCAACCGACTTGGCGCCGGTCAAGTGGCGCGCACCAGTCGAGCATCACGTCATAAACCAGTTCAATTCCGGGATAACGCGGCAACAAGGCGTGAACACTTTGCTTGCGTGCAAGGCCTACGGGGAGGCGCGTATCGCCGTGGAAAAAAGCCACTTTCCCACGACCGCCCAGCCGTTTAAAAACTAACTCCGCGACTAAAGCTTGGCCGGCGGCATTATCGGAGCTTACCGTAATGAAGGGTAAATCAGTGGTCAGATTCGATTCAATCAATACCACAGGAACCTGTTTTGACGCCGCCTTTGCGATCACTGCGAGCAACGCCGGATCATCAGAAGATTTGGGGTTAAGGATCAGCGCGTTAACGCCGTTGTCCAGAAAATCGTTAATTGCACGCGCCTGTTCTGCCAAATCGGCAATCTCTGTCGATGTCGCCGTGAAGCGGAAACCATGCCCCTTTGCTTGCTTGCGCAAACAGTATTCAATCAAGCGCCAGAATTCCGATAGTTTCGTCTCGCTGGAGACGTAACCAATGTGCATCTCTTTGCCAATTACGTTGACCATGCCATGACCACTTTACAAAGAACAGGGTTGAATCACTCGTCTCAACATATCTCACAGCTTGCTTGTATCAAGCTTGTGGCGGTGCCGCCAGTCGTATGGAAAAGGTTGTGCCTTCTCCCTTCGTACTGGTCACTTCGATGCTGCCTCTAAAATCGTCAGTGACGATGTCATGCACGATCGAGAGGCCCAATCCCGTACCTTGACCAAATGGCTTAGTGGTAAACATCGGCTCAAAAATGCTGGTCATGATTTTCGGGTCGATGCCGCTGCCCCTATCACTAATTTTGAGTAGCAAAGACGTTGTGTCATCTGAGGATAATTGCAGCCGTATTTCACCGCCCCCATGATCTGCGCTGGCATCGGCAGCATTAATGACGAGATTGCTAACGACTTGCATCAATCTTCCTGGTGAGCCGTGCAATTGCGGAAGCGGTGGGCTGAACTCAAACACGGTGATGCATTTAGCGTCGCGCAGCGCGTGGCCCAATAGCAAAATGGCCTCTTCGATGACCGGTACTGCGTTGAACCAGACGGCTTGTTGCACGGACAAATCACGTGTCTGCGATTTAACGCCGCGCACAAATCCTGCCGCGCGCTCTGCCGAGGTGTTCGCCAACTGGATCGCTTGCCGCATTTCGCCCACGATTTCCCGATGATCATTATTAGTCACATCGGG
>JANXTY010000038.1 GCA_025352145.1 Oxalobacteraceae bacterium | reverse complement strand
CCGAAGCTGCCCGGCGGTGCCCCAGATGGGCAATGGGATTCGTAGCGCTCTCACTCAATCCGCGATCTTCATTTTTACGCCAGCGCCAGCAAACAGGCGGCTTTGGCAGAAAAGAAAGCGGTCTAATGGGAAATCTGGGTTTAACGCAATCTGTGTGAGAAATCATGACTGTGATGACCTGCTGTACTTTAGTCATATTACTGATGTATTACTGATGCGACGAAATTAATTTCAGAGTAATTTTTTTGCAGAAAGTGTCAAATAATGTGCGCTCTGCCCACCACATCCCGTAAAGTTTTTAGAAAACATCAATGGTAACTTCATCATCCAAAAAGATGGGAGACAATAATTCTTTTGAGCCTACTGAAAAGTCATGGGTAAAAAAGCTGGGCCCTGGACTGATAACGGGTGCTGCAGACGACGATCCTAGTGGCATTGCCACGTATTCTCAGGCCGGTGCGCAATTCGGCTTTAATATGTTGTGGACGTTACTGTTTACTTACCCTCTGATGGTGGGTATTCAAATCATTAGCGCCAAAATTGGTCGCGTCAGCGGGCAAGGTCTTGCTACTAATATTCGTCAACATTATCCAGCGTGGTTGTTGTATGGAATTGTAGGATTATTGCTGGCTGCGAATACGATCAATATTGCCGCAGACCTCGCAGCGATGGCTGATGCACTGAAATTGTTGACAGGCGGCCCCGTTCATTTTTATGCCGTTGGTTTTGGCGTTTTCTCGCTCTTACTTCAAATCTTTATTCCCTACAATCGCTATGTCCGCATTTTGAAGTGGTTGACCCTGGCTCTGCTAGCCTATGTTGCTACTGTTTTCACGGTGCAGATTCCTTGGGGCGCGGTAGCGAACAAAACTTTTTTACCCCATTTATCTTTGAAGCCAGAAGTCATTACTACTGTTGTTGCGGTATTTGGCACTACGATTAGCCCCTATCTCTTCTTCTGGCAAGCCTCACAGGAAGTAGAAGAAATGAGAGCAGACTTCCACGTCAAGCCGCTCACCATCGCGCCAAATCAGGCTGCGGCCAGTTTTCGCCGCATCAAAATTGATACCGTGATCGGCATGGGATTTTCTAATCTCGTGGCTTTTTTTATCATGCTCACTACGGCCGTGACACTCGGCATGCACGGCGTGACCGATATCCAGACCTCAGCGCAAGCCGCGTCGGCTTTGCGCCCGATTGCGGGCGAATTTGCATTCTGGTTGTTTAGTGCCGGAATCATTGGTACCGGATTGCTGGCGATCCCGGTGCTGGCAGGGTCTGCAGCTTACGCCATGGCAGGTGCTTTGCAATGGCGAAATAGTCTCGAATTACAACCAATGCTGGCTAAAAAATTCTATGGAATCATCGCTATCTCGACCTTGTTGGGGGTCGGATTATGTTTCGCGCCCATTGATCCGATTAAAGCTTTGTATTGGAGTGCAGTCATCAATGGCATTATTTCTGTGCCGATTATGGTGGTGATGATGCTGATGGCAAGCACGCCCAAAGTGATGGGCCAGTTTACCATCAGTGCACGGCTTAAAGCGGTGGGATGGGCCTGCTCCGCTGTCATGGCCATGTCGGTGTTCATGATGTTTTGGACGTTCTTTAAATAATATTATTTTAAAAAATAGTCTCAAAATATGAATTCAGCCTGGTTTCTCCATGAAGGCTGGCTCAAGTGTGCGCTTAGTATAAACAACGCTGTCAGGTAATATACCAGCGGTAGTAACCAGCGGGGCAATGGGGTGCGTATTACTCCATTCACTTCATCGATCTTTATTTGGTTGAACTAATTCTCCTCCTGTAGGATTAGCCGGTTCTAGCGGTGGGATAAAAAACTGTGTTGGTGTGGCCGCAAAACGTTTTAGCAATGTTTTGATGAGCAGGAATTTATGGTTGAATTGTCCGCGTCTAGAACGCAATGCAACGAGCAAGGCAAGGCCGAAACTGACTGCCAAATTGACTGCGCCAATACTGATAATGCCAGCGATCGATGTCGCTACTAATGGCCACGCCAGGTGATGTTCCAAGCCGACAACGGAGATGGAAAAATTGGCCGCGGAAAAAGTTATGTGTCGAATATCTAACGGCAAACCCATCAGATAGCCGAGCGTGCCTACGCTGCCTAACATGATGCCGAAAAAAAAATTTCCCATCAATCCCCCCAAATTGTCTTCCACATAATGCGCCAAATATGCCAGTTTTTTTTCTCCTAACAACCTACGTAAACTGCGCACTTGCTCCACACGCTGAGCCATACGCGTGTACAAAGCGCGGTTGTCGTAGTACCCCGAGATCAAGCCTGAGGTAAAAAGGCATACGCCGGCGATGGCTGCATAAAACAGAGCCCAGCTGGAAAATGGATCGATGTCGTGTAGCAGATGTTGCGCCTTTTCCGAGGATACCAGGTGCGCGCCGCTTAAACGGAAATAGACGATAGCAATCAGGTAGGCAGTAGGAATGACGACGACAAGATTACCTATCACCGCCACCAATTGGGTGCGCAGCACTTTAATAATTAAATCGGCCATGCTGTCGAGGTCAATGTTGCGTCCGTCTTGACTATGCAGGCCTGAGGCGATGCGCGATGCCGTCATCGCAGGTTGTTTGGTTGCGATGGTAAATTGCAAGATGTGGACCAACATGAAGCCAAACGAATAATTCATGCTGTATAAAAATGCCTCTACCAGCGGCGCCGCCCGCAAATAGGAAAGCAATATTTTAATCATTGCCATGAACCCGATAATGAATCCTGCTCCCGCTGAAGTGCGAAACATCGTGCCGTACTCTTGCCTGTTTTCTGCAATATAGTGTTCGCCGGTACGACTGGCATTTTCAGTGATATTGCGTGCTAACAAATGAATGTTGTTTGTCAGAAGCGCATTGATTGCATATTTTTTGTTGTGCGCCTCGATTAACTCCATCGCTAGTGCGATGATGGAGCGACGTCTTGAGCGTATGTCCGACTTGGGAATATCTGTGCTTTCGTTTGGGATATCTGGGGCAGGAAGAGACAACGGTGTCGAAATGTTGATCACTGACAGTAACGTACGCATTCGGTCGATGCTTTGTGTGAGGGTTACTAATAAATAAGTGAGGGCGACGCTGGTGCCAAGATGCAGCGCATTCTTTCGTATTTTTGCTACCACCGTATCGCATTGCTCCAGCATCACCACGATGTGGAGAGCATCTTTCGTGGTTGGTACATCGCCGGTTAGATAATGAGCATAGCTTTCCAGATAAAGATTAACCTCGACGTTCTGCATTAAAAAAGGCGATTCGTATTTGTCGATGTCGGGGTGGATGCGAATCAAAGACGGCTCTAATCCAGTGGCACTGATGCGATAAGACAGAGTACGTATTGCTTCAAGTATGCCTATCAGGATTTTTTGAACGACGGGTTCGTGCATGGTCGGCACTGATGCGACAGGCACCTCTTGAATGAGAACATTGGCATTGGCTAGCACATCAAATAGTTCTAACCAATCCGGCGCAGGTATACCTTGGATCCATTGATAATCTATATTGGCGAAGAATACGATATCCAGACAATCGCACAACACCATGTCATCCAACGCAGGTGGCAGTACGCGATAATTCAGACGCCGGTAAAGTTCGGTAAAAAATCCATCGTTCGATAGGATGCCTACGTCGGTATACAGACTGGTTTGCCGCCGCGCCAACAATATTTTTTGAAAATAATGGCGTAATGCTGCTGCGTGCGTGGGGTTGCCTTTGAGAAGTTGAATCAGGGTACGTACACTCGCAATGGAGCCTTCCACCTGTTTTTTCTTTTTTGGACGTAGTAACTGGATAAGCTCTATTAAATCGTCGAGGTTATCGGTGTCTTTCCTTGTGGCGATGCGCTCAAGTAAATCTAGCATGCTTAAGAGACGGGTACACCGCGCTAATCCAAAGAGACAGTATAAATGGCTGCGACGGAGATGCTATGTGCGTTAGCGAACAGAGTCCCAGTAAAGCAGCGCGTAAATTTTGAGGATGCCACATTTCGTTGGAAATTTTTGCGGCATCGATATTCATGATGGGGGATGGTAGACAAATTTTGTACCGTGCTCCAGAGTGTTTTTGATGCTTGTTAAGCCACTACGGAGGCCAGCCAAACAATAATTATAATTTTTGAAAAAAATATGAAGCCAGTCGAAGTAGAAACAGTTGTTTTCCCCGCAGATCTTCCTGCAGAGAAAAATGAAGAAAAATCTGACGAAAAATCCCAGGAGACTGGTATCTCAGAACAAGATTTTCTGAGGCGGGAAGACGACAAAAAATCCAAAGAAATTACAGCGAGTCCAGAAGTTATCGAGCCGGACGTGGCAAGCCAAGGCATGCGATCGGACGATATGCCGCTGATCTCGACACACGTGGAAGCCCGGGGTTTAGCACTGGCTATTTTGTCGACGGTCGCATTAGTGTATGCACTGCAGTGGGCTCAGAAATTTTTTATTCCTCTTTTATTCGGCATCTTTATTTCCTACACGCTCAATCCGATAGTCGTGTGGATGGAACGATTAAAAATTCCTAGGGTGCTTGGTACCAGCTTACTTCTGTTATCACTATTGGGCGGTGTAGTGGGTGTGTGCAATGCATTGCAGGGGGAGTTCCAGTCGATATTAGACGGCTTACCTGAGTCGACCCATAAAATATCGCGCGTATTGGGACCAATCCAGAACGGTCAACCCAGTGCGATCGAAAAAATGCAACAAGCTGCGAGTGAAATTGAAAAAGCGACCAGTCAACGCACAGACGATAAAAAAAATAGCAAAAAAGTAATGGTAGATCAGCCCCGATTTAAAGTCAGTGAATGGGTATGGGCTGGTTCAATGAGCGTCGTCGGATTTTTTAGTGAAGCGACGATGGTCGTATTTCTGGTATTTTTTTTATTGGTTTCTGGGGATACTTTTAAGCGTAAGTTAGTCAAGATCACGGGACCGTCGATCTCCAAAAAGAAAATTACGGTCCATATTCTGAGCGATATCAACACCACGATCCAAAACTACATGTTCATGCTCTTTGCTACTAATACCATCTTAGCTTTGCTCATGTGGATTGGTTTGCGTACCGTTGGCCTTCAAAATGCAGGCGCCTGGGCAATTGTTGCTGGTTTCCTCCACCTTGTTCCCTACGTAGGGCCGCTTCTCATTACCTTGCTAACAGGATTGAGCGGATTGGTCCAGTTCGAATCCCTTTCGATGGCTCTTTTGGTTGCAGGAATATCCTTACTCGTGGCGACAATCGTTGGAACTTTTGTGACGACCTGGATGACAGGAAGAATTGCAAAAATGAATGCCGCAGCGGTGTTTATTTCCTTGCTTTTCTGGGGCTGGTTATGGGGTATTTGGGGCTTGTTATTGGGGGTTCCAGTGGTGGTTATCATCAAAGTGATTTCTGAGCGGGTGGAGGGTATGGAGCCCATAGCGGAATTACTGGGTGAATAACGTTGTTTCACGCTGTTCATAAAATTTTGCAATTTTTTGTAAACCCAATTTAAAGAATTAAGCTTTTATGAAAAAAATTCTCTCCATGAAAATAAAACATTTTCTATGTTCGATAACGAACGGATAGCGAGTGGGCAACGTCGTAAAGTGCATGCACGGGAAACAATCTCGTAGGTTGGAATACTACTGGCAGAGTGTCAGTGGATTTTTTTAGGAGCCTTGCATGAATTGGGACGTTATTGAAGGTAACTGGAAGCAATATAAAGGCAGTGTGCAACAGAAATGGGGCAAGCTTTCAGATGATCACATTGAAATAATCGCAGGAAAACGCTTGCAGCTTCTTGGCAAAATTCAAGAAGCGTATGGTGTTAATGAAGACGAAGCCGAGAAACAAATTAAGGCATTCGAAAAAAATCAAAAAGAATACGGCCTTGTGAACTGATTCAGTGAATCATCAGCAGGCCTATCCATCACAACCCATGATATTAAAGAGGACAAACATGAATAAATTATTCGCTACTATTTTGGTCGTCGCAACTAGCTTCGGCGTTTGCAATTTCTCGTCGGCCGCTACTGCCGAATCCAAGGCCACTTACAAGGCCGCCAAGGATAGCGCTGACGGTGATTATAAAATTGCCCGTGCAAAATGTGATTCGCTCTCAGGCAACCCTAAAGATGTTTGCATAGAGGAAGCGAAAGCAGTACGTGACCGTACCAAGGCCGAGGCTGAAGCGACTTACAAAGGCACAGTCAAGGCACGCGCGTCAGCACGCAAAACTATCGCAGAAGCGGATTACGATGTCGCTAAAGAAAAGTGCAAAGCTTTAACAGGCAACGATAAGGATGTGTGTATCAAGGAAGCTAAATCGGCAAAAATTGCAGCTGTTGCTGACGCAAAAGCAGACAAAAAGGTAGTTGACGCACGCACGGATGCGCGTGAGGACAAAAAAACGGCAGAGTATAAGGTTGCGTTGGAAAAATGCGATGCAATGGCTGGCACTGCTAAGAGCGCGTGTGTTGATTCTGCTAAAAAGCAATACGGAAAATAATCATCGAAACGGGTCTTCGGTTACGCAAGTCATCACTGATGTTGCGGTAGGTTGGAGATTAGTGCTGTTATGTCGCTGTATTTTTTATACAAATCCAGAAATTTATTAAGTCTTATCTAAAAAAGGAATCACCATGAAAATCATTAAACTTATAGGTGCGATTTTTGTCGCTATCGCTATGGCATCCGTTGTAGGTTGTGCATCCACACCAACGCAGGAAGGAACTGGCGAATACGTTGACGATGCCGTCATCACAACTAAAGTAAAGGCGGCAATATTTAATGAGCCAACATTGAAATCCTCAGAAATCAATGTGGAGACATTTAAAGGAACGGTTCAGTTAAGCGGCTTTGTTTCCGGAAAAAATGACATTAATAAAGCGCTTGAAATTACACGCAGTGTCAAAGGTGTTGCTGCTGTTAAGAACGACATGCGTTTGAAATAAGCAATACGCTCAGAAGTTTTGGGGGGAAGGTAGCATGCAGTAAATGTAAACTTCTAAATTAAAAAGTCGTAACGCTGATTTGTATTTAAGGATGACGCTTAATTTTTTTGCCAGTAGAAAAATTAAGCGCTCCTCTCCGCTAAGCTGCACAATATGCACGGGGGAAAAGAGCAATATTTTTTCCTTAATTTTTATCAAATTGGGACACATCATGAATTCGAATATAAAAATAAGTGGTTTGATTATCGCTGTGGCAGCCGTTGTTGGCTGTGCAGATACTAATTCCTCGCAGAGCTCACCAACTTACTCATCCTATCCCGCAGCCAATGTCCAGATGCCGAGTTACGGCCGCATTGACAGTATCCAGGTAGAGCGCTCTCAGCCTAGCTCCTCAGGTATGGGCGCGGTCATGGGTGGTGTGGTCGGCGGAGTTCTAGGCAATCAAGTAGGTGGTGGATCTGGGAGGGCGGCAGCGACAGCTGCTGGCGTGGTGGGCGGCGCTATCGTCGGTGACCGGATGGAAAAAAGCAGGCAGGATCAGGGACATGATATTTATAAAATTGGTGTCCGCCTGGATAATGGCGGCTACTATACTGTGACACAAGACAGTATTTCGGATTTGCGAGTGGGTGATCGTATTCGGATAGATAACAACCGCGTTTATCGCAACTAATTATTCTCGGATGTTAGGCAGCGCTTGGCATGCCCAGCCCGTTAGCGGTTTCAGCCTCCAACAATGCCTGAGGTAGGGCTGGGCAAGGCAGGCCGTGCCCTTACGCTCGTGGGATACCACTGACAAACCGGCGTATTCAGAACTGCAAGCACTACGCCCTGCGCAACATCCGTTCCTACAAGAAGATCTGTCAATACAAAGGGTTTATGTCTACGCCCCTTTTCTTTGTAAGGGGTGAAGGTTCCAATTTTCAACCCTTCGCATGTCAGTGCCATTTCAGGAAATCGGGCGAAATTTCATTATTTCCTATGAGGGGATTCACTTGTTAGAAGTGTGCTGTCTATGTTCGGTAGACAACAGAATCAATCCCTTTCTCCACATACAATGTAAAGGTTGGCAGAATTTTTTCTGCGGATGGCTGATATTTCTACACTTCTGAAGGGAGAATTCCATGACACAAACTCACAAAGGACCAATGAAAAAATCTCCGCGTGTCTTCCTTCCTCTCATTAAACAGGAAGCGAGGGATGATGCAAAAAAAATACAGCATATGAAGCCTGTTGAGCCGTTAGAAATCACTGGCGAGCATAAAAAAATATTCCATGCGCTCCGCCACATACCCTCTAGCTGACTATCTGACGGTCGGATGGTACGTGAATTTGCCGCGTGCTTTTGACTGCCCGGGTGAAGTCGGAATTTATACCGTAATGGCCAGCTTGTAAGCAAACACGCATCTTGTGGGGAGGGAGCACATCAAGATGACAAGATGATGCAGTTCGTAGCAACTTCACAGAAGCAACTTCGCACTAACTTAGTTAGCACTGCAGTAAAGGCACATTAAAGGCATTCACCGGAGATTGAATATGGCAATGCAGTTACCACTGATTCAGGAGACGATTCTGGATGTGTATACACGCAAGGTGGGCGGAGAAACTTTTCAATACGAGGCAAAATACGATGACGGTAACAACGCCACATGGTCAGCCCGCGTTTATCTCAATGGGGATCTCAAAGGCACGCCGGGTGGGATGTTGACTGACAATACTCTGAGGGGAAATGATCTGCGTCAGTATGTGATTGGCTATATCGAAAACATCATTGAAAGAGGACTTGGATTGGACGAATAAGTGACCAAAACGAGCGATGTGCAGGTTGGTATCTGAGTCAAGGCATTTTTAGGTGGGCGTGCATTCCATTATTCTCACATCGCAGTTGCTTATTCGCGAGAACTCTCCACCCATGACTCCATAAGTTTCATGCTGGGTATTAAAAAAAATTATATGCAAAGCCCTGTCATCCCTGCCGACATTTCCCAACATGCTCCTGGAAAGTTTTCTTTATCCGGTAGTTGGACTGCTTGTGCGCTAGATGTAGCAGATAAAAAATTGAAAGATATAGAGATTTCTGCTGCCCATCCGATAGTCGTCGATGCTGCACAGCTCGCACAGATCGACAGTGTCGGCGTATGGATATTGCAGCGAAAATTCAATCCTTTACGAGATCAAGGCGCATCGATCAGCTGGCTTCACTGGCCGTCCCACTATCAAAAGTTGATGGATACAGTCGAAGCGCAGGTCAATGTTCCTTTGCTGACGACGCAACCACAATCCTGGTTGGAACAAATCGGCAGGCGGGGCGAAGCTGTTTGGCAGGATCTATTTTCCTTGCTCAGTTTTATGGGCGAAAATGCCCTCGCTCTAATGCGCCTTACTCCTTTTCCCATGCGATGGCGTTGGCGCGCGGTGCTTCACAACATCCAGATAGCTGGCTTTGATGCGTTACCCATTATCGGACTCACTTCTTTTTTGCTGGGGGTCGTCGTGGCGTATCAAGGCGCAGATCAATTGCGACACTATGGCGCCAATATCTTCGTGGTCGACTTGGTAGGCTATTCCATGCTACGTGAATTTTCTCCGTTGATCACCGCCATCATCATTGCGGGCCGGTCTGGATCAGCCTATGCGGCGCAGATCGGCACCATGATGGTCACGGAAGAAATCGATGGAATGCGCACTATCGGTATTGAACCAATCGAGTTATTGGTATTACCTAAAATTATCGCGCTTGCGTTGGCTCTGCCTTTGTTGACCATGTTCTCCGATCTTATGGGCGTACTAGGAGGAATGATCATGGCACGCTCGCAACTTGATATCAATTTTCATGAATTTTTGGTTCGGCTGGGCGGCGAAATGCATCTCTCCACCCTTTTAATCGGAATCGGAAAAGCCTTTATATTTGCGCTCGTCATTGCCATCATCGGCTGCTTTCAAGGTTTTCGTACCAAAGGTAACGCCGATAGCGTTGGCCGCCAAACCACGCGCAGTGTAGTGCAAGCTATCTTTATCGTGATCGTTCTCGATGCGGTGTTTTCGGTGATTTTTAGCCTATTGGATGTGTGAGATGAATACTGCTACTGCATCGATATATTTTTCGGAGAATACACCAGTCAATTCTGCTGATAATTTTTCCCAAAAAACGGATAAAAAATCTACCGGAAGAAATACGCTGAATGTGATTGAGATGCATAAAGTGTGTACGCGTTTTGGCAGCCATGTTGTGCATCAGGATCTTGATCTAACGGTGCGCCGAGGGGAAATCCTGGCTATTGTCGGTGGCAGCGGATCGGGCAAGTCGACGCTGTTGCGTGAAATGATCATGCTACATAAACCGGATTCTGGCTCGATCAAAATTTTTGACACGGATCTAGAAAATGTTTCCGATGAAGCCGCCGCAGTGTTGCGTCAGCGGTGGGGTGTCATGTTTCAGCATGGCGGCTTGTTCGGCACGCTCAATGTGCGTGACAACATCGGCCTGCCACTGCGCGAACACACCCGGTTGGCCCCCCAATTAATCGATGAGGTGGCAGCGTGGAAACTCACATTGAGTGGATTGGCCCCTGAAGCAGGACTGCAATTTCCTACGGAGCTAAGCGGCGGCATGCTTAAACGGGCTTCATTGGCACGGGCATTAGCCCTTGATCCAGAACTGTTATTTCTCGATGAACCCACTGCAGGGCTCGATCCTGGTGGGGCGAGCGGGATCGACGCCCTAGTCCATACGCTGCATGATTTGTATCGACCTACCATCGTCATCATCACCCATGATCTGGACCTATTATGGCAAGTAACGGATCGTGTCGCCGTACTGGGCGAGGGCAAGGTAGTAGGCATAGGTAGCATGGTGGAACTATCGAAGATGGACCATCCCATCATTCGGGAATATTTTGACGGCCCAAGGGGTAGGGCAGCCCAAGAACAAACTCAAAAGCGCGCCCCAGAACAAGCCCAAACACAATAAGGGATCAACGTGGACTCAAAAGTAAACTACGCCGCTGTCGGTATCTTCGTTTTGGTACTGGGCGCTATGCTCATTGCAGCCATACTGTGGCTCGCCGTTGGTGCCGGGGGTAAGAAACATATGGACTTTTATATGGCGATCATTAATGAATCTGTGTCAGGTCTTAATGTAGATGCCCCCGTCAAATATCTGGGTGTCAATGTCGGCAAAGTACGTACCATCAAACTCGACCCGGCAAATCCTCAGCAGGTATTGCTCATTTTTGCGATTGAACAAGGCACCCCCATCAAGCAAGATACAGAAGCTGTGCTCAAGACGCAGGGATTGACAGGCATAGCTTATGTTGAACTGAGTGGCGGCGCACCCAACTCACCGCCATTGCTAGCCGAGCCTGGCCTATACCCGATCATTCGGACCAAGCCGTCTTTAAGTGCACGCTTGGAAAATGTCCTCACCACCGTGCTAGCCAATCTTGATCATACGGCAGCCAGTGTCAATGCCATGTTTGACGATGAAAATCGGATGGCCGTGAAAAAAATCCTGACTAACACCTCGATCGTGATGGATACCATCGCCGCGCAAAAAAAGGAAATCAACAACCTGATCTCTAACGCAGCAAAGACTGCTGATGCCACCGCACGCGCCGCCCCTCATATCGATCCGACGCTTGCCCGCATCAGTAGCGCTGCCGATGCGGTAGAAAAAATGTCTGATGAAACTACCCTCGCTAGCACTAGTGCAAGAAAAACGTTGGAACAAGTAGGGAGTGGCGTACGCCAATTTACAGGTGAAACACTACCAGAAATGGATCGCCTATTAGGTGAACTTAAGGTTCTGTCGGCTTCGCTACGCCGTTTGAGCGACCAGACCGAACGCAATCCAAGCAGCTTGCTGCGAGGCCGTCAACCAGTCCCATTGGGGCCAGGGGAAAAAACTACACCATGATCAACGCACTTCACCCCACAATCTGCTGCCGGATCCGGCTCAGTGTGTTTGTTTCTGCCCTGGCCGTCTTGAGTGCGTGTTCTATTTTGCAGCCGGCCAATTCGCCACCGCCCCTCCAATTTTCCTTCGATAATGCACCGCCACCGGTTCAGGTCGTTCCATCGCCAAAATCGGATGCGCCAAGCATACTCGTTAGCGTCCCGCGCGCAGCTGCCGGTTTTGATGGTCACCAGATTATTTTTACACGGCAACTACATCAATTGGAATATTTCAGACTCAGTGAATGGATTGATACCCCGGCGAATATGCTCACGCCGCTGATCGTGACTGCCCTGGCGCAAAGTGGACAATTTTCTGCCGTGATCCAGGCACCAACCAGCGCAGTTACCCAACTACGACTGGATGTTGAAATCGTGCGCTTGCAGCAAGAATTTTTTAGTCAACCCAGTCAAGCTCATTTCACCTTACGTGCCCACCTGCTTGACGCCACCACGCGACAAATTGTGGCATGGCGAGAATTTGACGTCATCCTGCCAGCGAGCAGCGATACTCCTTATGGCGGCGTTGTGGCTGCCAATAGTGCGGTACGCAAAGTGGTGACGGATCTGGTTACTTTCTGTGCGCAAGCTTTGCATACCATGCCTGCCATGCACCCATGACGATTTACAGAGGTCTCTTACATAGGGTGTTTATAGTTTGTGTCCCATTCATAAAATTTTCACGCTCGTCTAATGCGAAGGCGGGCTTCACGGTTCACATCAAGCATCCGTTCTAGAGCAGCGGTATGATGCGGTATCAAAAAATTCCTGTAAACCCCATGAAAAAATCCACTCTCAACAAATTAAATCCCAACGCCAATGCGATTGTGCTGGTTTTGCAAGGCGGGGGGGCACTCGGTGCCTACCAGGCTGGCGTATATCAAGCGATGCATGAGCATGACTTGGTACCAGACTGGGTAGTGGGTACCTCGATTGGCGCCATAAACGCAGCACTAATAGCGGGAAATAGTCGCGAAACCCGGTTGGATCGGCTTAAAGAATTTTGGGATCGGGTCTCGCATGGCGATAGTGTGGACATGCGCGACCTACCCGACAGTGTGCGGCGCACGAATATTTTGTTATCGACTTTTGACACGGTCTCTCGTGGCGTCAAAGGATTTTTTTCTCCGCGCATGTTCAGCTCATTTTCTCTTGGGATGGAAGTACCTCCCGAAGAAGCCAGTTTTTACGATACCAAAGACTTGGCCTTTACCCTAAAAGAATTAGTCGATTTTGATTATCTCAATGCGCCAGGCGGAACCCGCTTGTCGGTCAATGCGCTGAAAGTGGTCAGTGGCGAGTTGACTAGTTTTGACACCACGCGGCAATTAATCGGTGTCGAACACATCATGGCCAGCGGCGCGCTGCCGCCAGGTTTCCCCCCCGTGCGAATTGACGATACGTTGTACTGGGATGGAGGACTGTATTCCAACACCCCGTTGGAAACGGTGCTCGAAGACAAGCCATCGATAGATACCATTTGCTTTATGGTGGAACTGTGGAGCGCCCACGGCCCAGAGCCGAAGACATTGGATGAAGTACAGACCCGGCAAAAAGACGTGACGTTTGCATCGCGCTCGAAGCGTCATATCGAAGCCTACGTACAAACCCATACTCTTCAACGTACGATTCGCAGTCTATACAAGCATCTGCCAGCTGCCAAAAAAAGTGAACTCGGAGAACAAAAATTGGCCGAACTTGGATGCGACAGCACCCTTCATATCATACGTATCCCCTATGCGGGGCGAGATTGGCTGATGGCATCCAAAGACATCAATTTTTCCAAAGGATCCATTCAATGGCGCTGGGAACAAGGTTATAAGGACGCTTCCCGTGCAATCGAACAGGCGAACTGGTTGACCACCGTCTCTGAGGATACTGCAGTCGTCGTGCATGAACTTGCGCCGTATAGGGCTGTGGCGGATAGGGATGCCCAAAAAAATTGATGCGAACAATCAATGAACAGCCGTCTAAGGAAAACCGACGAATCAATAAACCCAATTCGTTCTGATGCCATGCAAGAAAATAATGTGAAGAGTTCGATCCCCTCCTTCGCTGACTTATCTACTGTGCCCCTCCTCATTGTGATGAATGCAGGTTCCGGCCATAACGATACGAATTCAACACAGGAGAAAATTGAACACATCCTCATAGAAGCAGGCCGTCACTACCGGTTGTTTTTGGTGCAAGACGCAAAACAGATCACGGAGATTGCCCGACGAGCAGTTGAGGAAGCCAAGGCCTGCAGCGGGGTGGTGGTGGCTGCGGGCGGCGACGGCACTATCAATGCCGTAGCGAATGCAGTGCTGGGCAGTGGCTGCGTGTTTGGCGTGCTGCCCCAAGGCACATTCAATTACTTCGGTCGCACTCACGGTATTTCTGAAGATATCTGCGAATCTACCAGAGCGTTGTTAACTGCACAGGCACATCCAGTGCAGGTGGGGCTGGTGAACCACCATCTGTTCCTAGTGAATGCGAGCCTGGGTTTGTATCCGCAACTCCTGGAAGACCGGGAAGCCTACAAGACACAATACGGCCGTAGCAGGCTCGTGGCAGCCTGGTCTGCGCTGATCACCTTACTTCGGCAGCATCGGGTATGGAGCATTACCTTGGAACGCCAAGGAAAGACCAGTTATATGCGTACCCCGACACTCTTCGTAGGCAACAATCGCTTGCAGATGGAGCAGATCGGCATTCCGCTAGCTGATGCTTTAGAAGAAGGGCAGCTTGCTGCCATTGCGTTGCGGGCCATCGGTACGTTGGCGATGCTGGGGCTCGCCCTACGCGGTGCTTTGGGTAATCTAGGCGATGCGGAAAACGTCATCAGTTTCGGCTTCCAGAGAATGACAGTAAAACCCTGGTCAATTTACCGCAAGCATCGCATCAAGGTGGCAACTGATGGAGAAATCAATTGGATGCATGCGCCGCTGGAATTTTGCATTTCGCCGGAACCGCTGTACTTGCTCAAACCCTCCCCGGTAAAACTCGCCGAGGTACATTCAGATGCTGACCAGGATCCATGAAAATACTCCATATCTCCGATCCGCATTTCGGCACGGAACAGCTGCCTGTGGTTGAGGCGCTGGTGCAGTTTGCCTTAGCACAATCACCCGAGCTGGTTATTTTATCGGGGGACATTACGCAGCGCGCCCAGCGCAGCGAGTTTGATGCTGCACGCAAGTTCATGGACAGGCTAGGCATACCCGCAAGTCTAATTATCCCGGGCAATCACGACATCCCGCTATTCCATTTAGTTGCCCGGCTGTTTACCCCCTATGCGCGTTACCGTCGCACGTTCGGTACGGATCTGGAACCGGTATTTGAAAATGCCCAATTACTCGTGATCGGCGTGAATACAACACGCCGCTACCGCCATATCGATGGAGAAATTTCGGGGGCGCAGATTAACCGCGTTGCCAAGCGGCTGCAACAGGCAAGTGACACACAGTTGAGAATTGTCGTCACCCACCAACCAGTGTGGGTAACGCGAAGGGAAGATGTGCACAACTTGTTACACGGTCACGACAAAGCCGTGCGGGACTGGGCCGAGGCCGGCGTGGATTTAATTTTTGGCGGGCACATACATCGCCCTTTCGTATGCCCCATTCATGAACAATTAGCTGATTTTCCACACCGCGTATGGGCGGTTCAAGCAGGTACTTCGGTGTCATCAAGAATACGTTTCGACGCAGGTAACTCGATCAATCTGATTGACTACGATGGCTTTGCTCCATTGAGACATTGCATCGTTGAACGTTGGGATTATGATGGCGGGTTGCTGGATTTCGTACAGATATCTGCCGATAAATTAGCTTGAGCAAGAGATCTCTGCGCAACGCAATCTTGAACCTGCGATACTCACCGTAGCATCGACCGGTGGCGCGTCTCGATTACTATTTGCCGCTCGCTAGGGTGGTGCAGAGGCCTCTGATATTGATTGATTTAGTGCTTGACTTGATTGCCGATCACGCCGCCGACGGCGGCACCGCTAACTGTCCCGGTTGTACTGCCGTTAGTCAGGACGGCACCAAGTACTGCGCCGGCACCCGCGCCGACGGCGGTATTTTTGTCCTGGTTAGACATGCCGGCGCAAGCCGACAAGCTCAGTAACAATAGGAAGGCAGATACATAGGTACTTAATGGATGGGCCGTATTCATTGAATATTCCTTTAAAGTTATTAACAGGATTGATTGACATTTCAAACCTCAGGCTTATTTCAAACTCACGTCGTTTTTGACTGAGGTCGTTTTTGACTGAGACAACGCCTTTAACTGTGCGTGCCACTTGCACTGCAGCGGCAATGTTTTCTTTTTCAAGAAAGAAAAACGACTTCTGCACGCTTCATTCTTCCCTTTTCTGGATTTCGTACAACTTGCATTTCGTACCCACTGCGGCAAAGAAATTCAGTCACACTCTGGAACCAAAGATAAGAGCTAAATCAATCCCGGTCTGTTCGGCAACGCACACTACCAATCCTCTCTATTCAACCAGGATTTTCCATGGGGACGAGTCCCAGCGTAGATCTGGCATTCTCTCGGGCAAGGCGCGTTAGCGATGGCAGTCAGGTAGTGTGCCAGATGGTTAATTAGGCTCGTAGCGCTCCCACGTCAAGCGCAATTTTAATTTTTTCCAGCGTGAGCACGCAGGTGGCTTTGGCAGAAAAGAAAACGGTCTAATGGGGAATTGGGGTTCAAGGGGGATACATGCAAGGGAAGGTCATGCTTATTGACTGATTCTAATGAACCGCTCTTCATCAATTCATGATCCCAGTCTTAGGTGCGCCACCACACAGATCTTGCGGGCTGCATTGGCTACTCTGGCGACGCTGTCTGACAAAGTAGACGCATTTGGCATCATACCCGAAGCATCTATTTGATTATTGCGTATTCCCATTTTCATCAATAAAAATGAATTGGGGAGGTTTGGCTTGCGGTCATTTTTCTCACTATTTTAAGGAGTACCCCATGGGCACCATATTGTTAGTTATTCTCGTTCTTGCGCTCATCGGCGTTTTCCCTGCTTGGCCGCATAGTCGCAGTTGGGGTTATGGACCGAGTGGTATCACAGGCTTGATCGTAGTCGTGCTCATTATCATGCTAGTTACTGGACGACTTTAATTTCCTGAGTAGGTTGTTACCACGCACGCTACGAAAAAATATTCGTGGCGTGCGTTTAATTATTTAATTCATTAATTTTTAGTCGAGGTTTAACCGCCTTTGAAAATTCCCCTCTTTATTATCCGGTATGGAATGAACTTATGCGCCGACATCACAATTGATTATAC
Source organism: Oxalobacteraceae bacterium (assembly GCA_025352145.1). Taxonomy (GTDB): domain Bacteria; phylum Pseudomonadota; class Gammaproteobacteria; order Burkholderiales; family Burkholderiaceae_D; genus JANXTY01. The sequence goes on along the minus strand of JANXTY010000038.1, from coordinate 11,218 downwards.
GAAAACCGATCCGTTGGCTGAGATTATGAAGTTGACGAAGGGACGGGGCGTTGATGTAGCGATCGAAGCGTTAGGAACACAGGAGACATTTGAAAATTGTCTGCGCTCACTTAAATCAGGGGGTACGTTGTCTAGCTTGGGGGTTTAATTTGTAATCGTAATTTGTTCAATGCAAAAGAAAAAAGCCGCCAAGGATTTCCTTGGCGGCTTTTCTCTTTATTTAAAACCGCATTAAGAATTGATAATGTCAGTCGTCCGCATAAATGTTGTTATTTTTGGTTTCTCCGACAAAGACCATGCCGATGACAAAGGTTATCGACGCCACAATAATCGGATACCAGAGACCATAATAAATATCGCCTTTATATGCCACTAGAGCAAATGCGGTTGTCGGCAGAAGGCCACCAAACCAGCCATTGCCAATGTGGTAGGGCAATGACATGGAGGTGTAGCGAATACGGGTCGGGAACATTTCCACAAGCATGGCAGCAATAGGGCCATAGACCATCGTCACGTACAACACCAAAATGAAAAGCAAAAGCAAAATCATTGCGTAGTTAATTTGTGCCGGGTCCGCCTTACTTGGATAACCTGCCGCTTTGACGGCAGCACTGATACCTTTGGTGAATGCCTCTCCTTTTGCTTTTGCCTCTGCGGGTGGCAAGTTACGTGCATCAAATCCATTGATTCTGACTTCACCTACTTTGATAACGGCGACAGTACCTGCTGGCCCATCTTCTGTCGTATAACTAACGGAAGATTTTGCCAACAAACTGCGCGCGACATCGCAAGAGGATGTCAATTTCATTTTTCCGACCGGATCAAACAAAGAATGACAGCTCTCGGGATCTGCCGTAACCACTACTGGGGAGTTGGCCTGAGCGGCTTCGAGTGCCGGATTACCAAAATGCGTTATTCCTTGAAAAATGGGAAAGTAAGTGAGGGCAGCAATAAGACAGCCTGCCATGATGATCGGTTTGCGACCAATTTTGTCCGATAGCGTGCCGAAAACAATAAAAAATGGCGTTGCTAGTACAAGGGAACCGGCAATAAGCCAATTGGCTGTGATCGAATCAATTTTTAGTGTGCTAGTGAGGAAAAATAAAGCGTAAAACTGACCGGTATACCAAACCACACCTTGTCCGGCAGTCAAACCAAAAAGCGCAAGCAGTACGATCTTAAGATTACTCCATTTGGCGAACGACTCGGTCAATGGGGCTTTTGACGTTCTTCCTTCCGCTTTCATTTTGGTGAATGCAGGAGATTCTCTCATCGACAAGCGTATCCATACAGATATGCCTACCAAGACCAAGGAAATTAAGAATGGAATGCGCCAGCCCATTTCATCGAAGCCTGCTACCGTGAACACGGAACGTGTAGCCATGATCACCAGCAATGAAAGCAATAGTCCCAGCGTTGCCGTGGTCTGAATCCACGAGGTAAAAGCACCGCGTTTGCCATGGGGAGCATGTTCTGCAACATAGGTTGCCGCTCCGCCATATTCGCCGCCGAGAGCAAGGCCTTGCAAAATGCGTAGAGACACGAGAATGATCGGCGCTGCAATACCCCAAGTAGCATAATTGGGCAAACAACCGACAAGGAAAGTGGAGGAGCCCATGATGACGATGGTGACAAGAAAGGTGTATTTACGGCCGATCATGTCTCCTAAACGGCCGAAGACTAACGCACCGAAAGGCCGCACAATAAAACCAGCGGCAAAAGCAAGTAAGGCAAGAATGAATCCTGTGGTTTCATCTACGGCCGAGAAAAATTGTTTGGCAATAGTTGTTGCAAGCGAGCCGTACAGATAGAAGTCATACCATTCAAAAACGGTCCCCAAGGATGATGCGAAAATGACTTTTCGTTCTTCTTTGGTGATGCCATTTGCCAAGGCTGGTGCTGTCGCCATACTGTCTCCTTAAGACGAAAAATTTTTCAGAAGCAAGAGTATGCCACTGGCTTAGTGATTTAGTCAACATTGCTTTCGATATGTTTCTATATGGTTATATATATTTTCTTTTGTGTGCATTAGATCCACCCTCATCAATCAATTTTCATCAAAAATCTCTTATGCTTGCCGCGTTTATGTTGACATTATTTTTGGTGGGATCGGATGAATGCTCCCTTCCTTTCTTGAATTTTGGTTGCGCTTAAATTAAGTTGAAAAATATCGACTTTCCTGTTCTGCTCATGCAGAATGCTTTTCTATATTTTTTGGATATATTGAGTATGGGAAATAAAAATGATTAAACATATCGTGCTATGGAAATTGAAGGAGCAAGCTGAGGGGGCCGATAAAGCGACCAACGCGATCAAAGTGAAAGCCTTACTTGAGACTTGTACCCACATTGTTCCTGGCATCCTGAAATTTGAGGTGGCCCTCGCACAACCGAACCTGGAAGCGACCTATGATGTTGTGCTGTATTCGGAATTCGTTGACAGGGCGGCGTTAGACGCCTATCAGGAACATCCAACGCATCAGGCAGCCAAGCTCTTTATAGGAGCGGTCAGGGAAGCCCGTCAATGCATGGATTATTTGGTGTGAACTGACGGGGTCATCAAATTATGCGGAGCGCACTCATTTTGGATGACTGGGCCGCTTTGCAATGCGATGCAGTGTCCGTTCGCACTGACGTGTTTGTTTTGGAACAAAATGTTCCGATTACGTTGGAAATTGACGAAATGGATGTGTTCAGTTTGCATGCCGTCGTTTATGATGAAACAGGGAAGGCGATAGGCACGGGACGATTGTTGTCCGATGGGCATATTGGTCGGATGGCGGTGAGAAAAATTTGGAGGGGCATTGGCATAGGTAGCCAGGTGCTGCAGGCTTTGATGGGCGCAGCACAAGAGCGCGGTGATCAAATGGTATTAATTAATGCGCAGGTGCAGGCAGTCGGATTTTATGCCCGTTTTGGTTTTGTGTCGGAAGGTGAAGAGTTCGATGATGCAGGGATACCGCATATTTTGATGCGGCATGTATTTTTCAGGGAAGGTAGTATGTGATTGACCGGGTAAAGCGCCGTAGTTCCACTAAATCGGTAGGGAGTTTTTGTCATGTTGGACGCATGTAATCGATACGCGAAGGAAATTATCCAGGTTGTTTAGATGCATGTGCAGACCTCAAAAAAACGGGTGAGATGAAAGAATACGATGGGAATTGCTGATTTAAATTTTTTGGTTGCCGAGGACAATGTTTTTCAACGTCGGGCGTTGGTGATGATACTCAATGGACTGGGCGCTGAAAATATTGTCGAGGCGGCGAATGGGCAAGAGGCATTAGATGCTTTTCAAAATAGTGTCACTCCCATCGATATTGCCGTCATCGACTTGAACATGCCGTCGATGGATGGTATGGAATTAATTCGGCATCTTGCGCACGGTGATTATCAAACTTCTGTTATTTTAGCTACTGCGCATGATCGTTCGCTCCTATTTTCGGTTGGGACGATGTCCAAAGCGTATGGTGTCCGGTTGTTGGGGACGATTGAGAAGCCAGCCACGTCTGATAAGTTGCAGACGCTCATCAACCAATATGTTCCATTGCCATCGTTAAGTGAAGGAGGGGTCATTGATGCAACACCGCCTTCGTTTGATGACATTATTGTTGGGCTGAAACATCATCAATTTGAACCCTTTTTTCAGCCCAAGGTCAATCTTGATACGGGACGGGTCGAAGGGGCTGAGGCGTTTGCGCGTTGGCTTCACCCGGAGAAGGGAATCATTCTTCCAGATGCTTTTATTTCCACCCTGGAAGCCCACGGGCGCATTGACGTTCTTAGCTGGATTATCATCGATAAATCTGTGGCTGCTTGCCGTGATTGGCATGCACTGGGATTTGACATCGCGGTGTCGATTAACTTATCGCCCTATCTTCTGAAAGAACCCCAATTTTCAGAGCAAATTGTGGAACGTATTTCCCAATATGGAATAGATCCACACTTAATTACGTTCGAGTTTAATGAAGCGTTAGCGGGAACAAATAATCCTCACTTATTGGAGAATTTATCCCGATTGCGAATGAAAGGTTTTGGCTTATCGATCGATGACTATGGTACAGGGGATTCCAATATTCAGCAGTTGGCATTGATTCCCTTTTCGGAGTTGAAGATAGATCGTAGTTTTGTGGTGGGAGCGTCCCAAAGTCAGGCTTTGGGATTGGTGTTGAGTTCGTCATTGGAACTCGCAAAAAAATTAAATCGGCAATCGGTTGCGGTTGGCATTGAGACTAAACAGGATTGGGATTTTTTACATTCTCTTGGTTGTGGCTTGGCACAAGGATATTACATCGGTAAGCCTATGGAAGCAGCGGCATTTCCTGAGTGGATGAAGGAGTGGTCGCTATTTTTCTGAAGGGGAAAGTCGGAGAAAATTGCCACGAAAATCTGCGACTTTAATAATTGAATGGATATTGGGCAAAAATTGCTCGCACTAATACAATCTCTTATCGGTTTTCATTTCCTGCAGAATTGTGGTTGAAATTTCCTCAATGGATTTGATAGTCGAGGAAAGCCAGCGTATGCCTTCACGCTTCATCATCTTTTCCGCTTCGTTGACCTCATAGCGACAGTTCTCAATAGCGGCGTATTTGCTACCCGGGATACGTGCATTGCGGACCTCAGAGAGTCGTTCTGGACTAATACTTAAACCAAAAATTTTGTTTTTATACGGAGGTAGTGCGGAGGGAAGTTTGTCGCGTTCGAAATCCTCCGGGATGAGAGGGTAATTTGCTGCTTTGATTCCATATTGCATGGCAAGATACAAACTGGTTGGCGTTTTTCCACAGCGGGACACGCCCACCAGAATGACATCAGCTGTGGACAAGTTTTTGTGCGATTGGCCGTCATCGTGCACTAATGAGAAATTAATAGCCTCGATTCTATTTTTATAGGCTTCGCTATCGACAATATTATGCGAACGTCCAATAGTATGTGTCGACTTTACCTCTAATTCCTGCTCTAACGGACCGACAAAAGTCTGGATCAAATCCATGTACATACATTCGGATTGTCTAACCACGTTCGATAATTCAACTTTAACTAACGTTGAAAAGACAATAGGGCGTTTGCCTTCTTTGTCGAAGACATCGTTAATTTTTTGAGCGGCCTCATACGCTTTGTCAAGCGTATCGATGAACGGCAGTCTTACCTGCATGAATCGTAAGTCGAATTGCGTAAGAACGGCGTGGCCGAAGGTTTCAGCGGTAATGCCTGTGCCATCGGAGACAAAAAAAACCGTCCGGGCGGTGGGTGAAACTAAGGGGGCGCGATCTGGCATATGATGTTTGTAAATAGTGATTTCGACATTGAGGATTGTGCACTGAAAATTGAATCCCCCGCTGTAAAATAACTTCCATTAAATTAATTTTGTCGCGGCTCTGCATCGAGAATGGGGTGAAAGATATTGCCGGTTTTGATATCAAGACAGTTGACTAGAAAAATGCGCATCGGTCAAGACTGCGCGTCGCACTAATGTAGGAGCGCTATAAAACAGGAACGGTGGTATGTGCTCTCATTTTTAGCACCCTGTTTTAATGAGCGCTCAAAAGGTAAAGATTTCTTTTTAAAGTGGGAGTGGTAATGTCCAATGCTGCAATCGTGAGGCTTGCCTCAGAAGTTGTTTACGTCGCATCGTTTGAAAATCTACGCATGACGGATGTTGAATCGGTCGGAGGGAAAAATGCCTCTTTGGGGGAAATGATTAGTCAATTGGCCGGAGCGGGTGTAAGGGTACCGGGCGGGTTTGCCACCACAGCCCAAGCATTTCGCGACTTTCTGTCTCATGCTGCGAATGGCGGCCCATCTTTGGCAGATCGTATTGCGCAGCGTCTGGATGGACTCAATATTGATGACGTTCGGGCATTAGTGCAAGCGGGTGCCGAAATTCGGCAGTGGATCGTTGAAACACCATTTCAATCGCGCTTAACTCAAGAAATTACTGATTTTTATCATAGGCTTGTAGAAGAATCCTCAAGTGAAATGTCATTTGCTGTTCGATCCTCCGCCACGGCTGAAGACTTGCCTGACGCCTCCTTCGCAGGACAGCAGGAGACATTTCTCAACGTTGTGGGTATCGATAATGTGCTCGATGCGATGAAGCACGTTTTCGCTTCTCTCTATAACGATCGTGCGATTTCCTATCGCGTTCACAAAGGTTTCACCCACGCCGAGGTCGCATTATCGGCAGGAGTGCAACGGATGGTGCGCTCCGACGTTGGTGCGGCGGGGGTGATGTTTACGTTGGATACTGAGTCCGGTTTTAAAGAGGTTGTGTTTATTACTTCAAGCTACGGCCTGGGTGAGACGGTGGTGCAGGGCGCGGTCAATCCAGATGAGTTTTACGTCCATAAACCGATGCTGGCATTGGGCAAGTCGCCGGTGATTCGCCGCAATATTGGCTCCAAGCTCATCAAAATGGAATTTACCGGTGAGGCCAAGGCGGGTTACTCGGTTAAAACAGTCGATGTTCCCATTGCGTTGCGTAACCGCTATTCCCTCAGCGACGCCGACGTCATCGAGCTGGCCCGCTACGCGGTCATTATCGAAAAACACTATGGTCGCGCGATGGACATCGAGTGGGGTAAAGATGGTCGCGATGGAAAGTTGTACATTCTTCAGGCGCGCCCAGAGACAGTGAAGTCCCAAGAAAAAGTGGGCGATGCGCAGCAACGTTTCAAACTCAAGGGTAGTGGAACGGTGCTTATTTCCGGTCGTGCCATCGGACAAAAAATCGGTGCAGGTCCCGTGCGCGTGATTCATGATCCTGCGGATATGGAGCGGGTTCAACCAGGCGATGTGCTGGTAGCTGATATGACGGATCCTAATTGGGAACCGGTCATGAAGCGCGCAGCGGCCATTGTGACTAATCGCGGTGGACGTACTTGCCATGCTGCGATTATTGCGCGTGAGTTGGGCGTACCTGCCGTAGTCGGTTGTGGTGATGCTACTTCTTTGCTCAAGGACGGTACTTTCGTCACTGTGTCTTGCGCGGAAGGGGATGAAGGAAAAATTTATGACGGCTTGCTAGAGACTGATGTGACCGAAATGGAGCGGGGAGAGTTATCGAAGCTGCCGGTAAAGATCATGATGAACGTGGGCAATCCACAATTGGCGTTTGATTTTCAGTCGATTCCCAATGCCGGTGTGGGTCTGGCACGGTTGGAATTTATCATCAACAACAATATCGGGGTCCATCCCAAAGCAATTTTGGAATATCCGAATATAGATGCAGACCTCAAAAAAGCGGTGGAATCGGTGGCGCGTGGACATGCGTCGCCCAAAGCGTTTTATGTGGATAAATTAGCCGAAGGAATTGCGACCATCGCTGCCGCATTCTGGCCGAAGCCAGTGATCGTGCGGTTATCCGATTTCAAGTCGAACGAATACAAAAAATTGATCGGTGGTTCGCGTTATGAACCGGATGAAGAGAATCCGATGTTGGGTTTCAGGGGAGCTGCGCGTTACTTATCTCCCGACTTCGCTGAGTCGTTCGAGATGGAATGTCTCGCTATGAAACGCGTTCGTAACGAAATGGGGCTCACTAACGTCGAAATCATGGTGCCGTTCGTGCGTACTTTGAAACAAGCGGAAAAAGTGGTTAATTTGCTGGAGCGAAACGGTTTGAAGCGCGGTCAAAATGGCTTGCGTTTGATCATGATGTGCGAAATTCCTTCTAATGCGATTTTGGCTAAACAATTTTTAGCGTATTTCGACGGATTTTCTATCGGGTCTAACGATTTGACGCAACTCACCTTGGGATTAGACCGCGATTCTGGAATGGAATTGCTCGCTGCCGATTTTGATGAACGTGATCCAGCGGTGTTAGCATTGCTGTCGCTGGCAATCGCCGCGTGTCGTGCCGAGGGAAAATATATTGGCATTTGCGGTCAAGGCCCGTCGGACCATCCTGATTTTGCCGAATGGTTGATGAAGCAAGGTATTGAATCCATTTCGCTCAATCCAGATTCTGTGATTGACACTTGGCAAAAATTGGCCCTGGTGAAATGAACGCCTTATCGTGCATGTAGTGTTGACGTTTTTAATCATCATCGCTCTTTGTAGGGCGATGATTTCCTCACAAATCAAGGAGGGTATTTCAAATGGCTGATTGGCAATGGTGGTTGGTCCTGGCAGGAATCGTGGTGGCGCTCGAAATGTTTACGGGAACTTTTTATCTTTTAATGATCAGCATTGGCATGATGGCAGGTGCAGTTGCCGCATTATTAAGCACAAATACTTCGGTGCAAACCATTGTTGCTGCGGTGGTCGGCGTGGTGGCAACGGCTATTTTGCGGCGAAGCAAAATAGGACGATTCCAGCGCACCGTTGCATCGTGCGATCCGAATGTCAACATGGATATCGGTCAAACCATTAGCGTCAAAAAATGGTCGTGCGACGATGGTGGAAAAAATACCGCAAGGGTGATGTATCGCGGCGCCATGTGGGATGTAGAGCTAGCGTCCGCCGTTACTGCGCAGTCAGGAATTTTTAAAATAGTCGAGATCCGTGGCAGTCATTTGATCGTCATGGCAGAACTGGCGCAATCCGCGTAATTTTCAATCCGGTAAAACCTTAAAGTTAGACCTAACCTCGAAGGAATTAACATGGAAATCAGTACAGTGGCGTTTATCTTTTTTATGGTGGCAATTGTCTTTGTCGCCAAGACCATTAACGTTGTGCCACAACAGCATGCCTGGGTGGTTGAGCGACTGGGAAAGTATCATGCGACGCTTGGTCCCGGCTTGAACATCGTTATTCCTTTCATCGATCGCATCGCTTACAAGCACATTTTGAAAGAAATTCCACTCGATGTGCCGCCGCAGGTGTGCATTACGCGTGATAACACGCAACTCCAGGTGGATGGCATTTTGTATTTTCAGATCACCGATGCGATGCGTGCATCGTACGGATCGTCTAATTACATTGCGGCCATCACGCAGCTGGCGCAAACTACACTGCGTTCAGTCATAGGCAAAATGGAGCTTGACAAAACATTTGAAGAGCGCGATCACATCAATACGACTATCGTGAATGCCATCGACGAATCGGCAGCTAACTGGGGCGTCAAAGTACTGCGTTATGAAATCAAAGATCTGACGCCGCCGAAAGAAATTCTGCATGCAATGCAGGCGCAAATTACGGCGGAAAGAGAAAAGCGCGCATTGATTGCTGCGTCGGAAGGTCGCAAGCAAGAACAGATCAACATTGCCACCGGTGAACGTGAAGCGTCGATTGCCAAGTCGGAAGGTGAAATGCAGGCATCTATCAATCGCGCGCAAGGTCAGGCAGCCGCTATTCTGGCGATCGCCGAGGCCAGCGCGGAAGCCCTGCGTAAGACCGCTGCCGCCATCAGAGAACCGGGTGGGTCTGATGCCGTTAATCTCAAAGTAGCAGAACAATATGTGAGTGCGTTCGCACACTTGGCGAAGACAAATAATTCCATTATCGTACCCGCTAATATGAGCGATATGAGCGGCCTGATTGCTAGTGCAATGCAAGTGGTTAAATCGCAGCAAAAGGGAGTCTAACTATTGGAGAACCACGGCGTCTATTGACCTCTTAAGAAACACCGCCGAGTCGCTTGATTTTCCGCCTATTTTTTCAGCGGGTTGGTTTGAGGCGATGAGTTTCATCGTTGTGCCAGATGCCGCAACCCGTAGGTGCGATGACGTTTCACAAATCGCATTTGCGGGCTGATCTCTGGGCATAATGAAAGGCAGAAGCCTCGCCTCTTTTCTCGATGGGGTTATACCGTGTTTTTGAAGGTATAACCGATTGGAGCCAGACGCCATGCGGGTTTCAAGGGGAAAGAAACCGAAGGCCCCATTTTTTGGGTGCCGGTTAATTTTGCAAATTGTCAAATTAAATCACGTTAGAGCGCTTCTATGCCCCATCGCCGCGAGAAACTCGTAACTGTCGTCGGTTCGGCGTATTTTCAACCCATCGCTGATCTCGTGGATCGCCTTGTCCGTCGCAAACCACACCGCCCCAATCGCGTGCAATCCGGTCACTACGAGCACGGTTACTCTGCCGCAATTGTTCTTTTGCTCGTGGCGATGTTTGAGTCGTACATGTCGCGTGTGCGATTTGTTCAGGCCGGGCGCGTCACTTCCAAAGTACGAAGCGCCCTAGATGTAGTGTTCTCTGTCTTTCCTCGACTTCGGCACCGCTTAGCCCTTGAGGAAGTGTACGTTCTTCGTGACTTGCTGATGCATAGTCACCTATGGGAGATTGAGTATGAATGGGGTGGCCCAGTTCCGATGGTTTTGAAGAGCGCAACCTTAAACCCTGGGTACGGTGACAAAAAATTTCATGATCGAGTCAATATGCGAACATACAGAACCAAGGCAATTGGTCTATCTGTTTTTCCGTCAAGAATTGATCGCCGTGACGTGCTTAAGGTTTTTGACACGATTTGGAAGACTCTTGAGCGATTCCAGAATCAAGACATAAACCAAGTGAGTGTGTCCCATTTACACGTTCGCTTTCAAGGAAAGACCGTTGAGTTTGGCTCCCTGCGCAATGAAATTCAGAGCGCTCTCTAACCCGGCAGTCGAGAGGGACGGCCACAAGCTGCGCTTGTGGTTCCCTGCGCTGCGCTCCGGCCGCCCCTCACTTCTACGTTAGGCCTTCGAACCGAGGAGAGTGTGGATGCAACTGCTGCATGGGCTATCAGAGTTGCTCTTGGTCTTGTGCCTTATCGCTTGGCTGTTGCTGGCTGGCCTGTCTCGAATGGTTCGATGGGCCGCGCGTGAACAGCATCCAAATCTGCAGTCGAACAGGTTTGAGATAGGCATAGACTGGGCGCTCAATGTATTCGTCGCCGCAATAGTTGTCTGGGCCATCACGGGTTGGTTTCTCCCCGCCAAGAAGGTGTCACGAGAAGGCGCGATCTGCGGCCCACATCACCACTGGAAGCTCGTTGGCTCGCCGGGAAATGAAGACCTTGCGTGCGAAGGAGATCGCTAAGCTCGGCTGAGGTAGGTTCAGTTCAAACGCAAAGCTCTTATGCCATCGTGCCTCACGCTTGCCGGAAACCGAGCGCCTAACCCTTCCCTCGAGGGATCGGGTCGAGCTAAAGGGATTGCGCCCGTTAGCCCTCCCACACCACCGGACATGCGGTTTTCCGCATCCGGCGGTTGAGTCCAGCGAGTTAGCTCGCGAGTTTCCACGGTAGATACCATCCATTTCGAACCAATCGTTCGGTCGTCAGCGCTTGG
>JANXTY010000021.1 GCA_025352145.1 Oxalobacteraceae bacterium | reverse complement strand
TTCCTTGCGCGTAAAGGCGACGGCGAGCCAGGGGTAAAGACGATTTGGCTGGGGCTGCGCGACGTTCACGTCTCCGTTCATACGATCAGAACGTTACGAGATCTGGGGATGCTGCGAAGCTGAGTTATGTATAACGAGGTGGCTCTAATGACCTCAATGCGGTCTCTTGTATCTATTTCTGAATGGAAAGTGGGGCCATTGCAAGGCCAATCTACCGCCGTTGCCGATTGGTTTGATGTATAATTTCAATTTCCCGCTCGTGCCGTTCGGCACCTTCTGCAATGACCAAGTTTGTATTCGTTACTGGTGGCGTTGTCTCCTCCCTTGGTAAAGGGATAGCAGCTGCTTCTCTCGCTGCGATCCTCGAATCGCGCGGCCTTAAAGTCACTCTGTTAAAACTCGATCCCTACATCAACGTGGACCCGGGAACCATGAGTCCATTCCAGCATGGCGAGGTATTTGTCACCGATGACGGTGCAGAAACCGATCTTGATCTGGGGCATTACGAGCGGTTCATTTCCGCCAAGATGAAAAAAGTCAATAATTTTACGACCGGCCAGATCTACGATTCTGTGATTCGCAAAGAGCGTCGTGGTGAGTATTTAGGAAAAACCGTTCAGGTGATTCCGCATATCACGAATGAAATTCAGGATTATATTTATCGGGGCGCCGAAGGGTTTGACGTTGCGCTTGTTGAAATTGGCGGAACTGTTGGCGATATCGAGTCCTTGCCTTTCCTCGAAGCAGCCCGTCAACTCAGTTTGCGCGCGGGCCGTCATGCGGCTGCTTTCGTGCATTTGACGTTGGTGCCTTATCTTGCTTCTGCGGGCGAACTGAAAACTAAACCGACCCAGCATAGCGTGCAAAAACTGCGGGAAATCGGCATCTCGCCCGATGCATTGTTGTGCCGTGCCGATCGCCCTATTCCTGACGATGAACGCGCCAAAATATCGCTGTTCTCCAATGTGGAAGAGGCAGCGGTGATTTCGGTGTGGGACGCCGATACGATTTATAAAATTCCTCAAATGCTACATGATCAAGGCCTTGATGCCATCGTGTGCGAAAAGCTGGCTATCTCGCCAAAACCTGCCGATCTCTCCGTGTGGAACAAACTAGTCTGGGCTTTAGAGCATCCCAAGCATGAAATAACGGTCGGCATGGTAGGCAAATATGTTGACTTAACCGAATCCTATAAGTCACTGACTGAAGCGTTGCGCCATGCCGGTATTCATACCGAGAGCCGCGTCAATATCGAGTATCTGGATTCGGAAGATATTGAAGCAAAAGGGTGCTCACATTTAGCAAAATACGATGCAATCCTGGTGCCCGGCGGATTTGGAAAACGCGGCGTCGAAGGCAAGATTGCCGCAGCCAAGTATGCACGCGAAAAGAAGATTCCCTACTTGGGCATCTGCCTTGGCATGCAAGTCGCACTGCTGGAATATGCGCGTAATATGGCTGGTTTAAGTAAAGCCAATTCAACCGAGTTCGATAGCGATACAGAACAGCCGGTGGTGGCGTTGATCAATGAATGGCAAAATCATGACGGTAAAGTGGAACGTCGCGATGAGAACTCCGATTTGGGCGGCACCATGCGTTTAGGTGCGCAAACCTGTGCGGTTAACCCTGGCACGCTGGCAGCGGAAATTTACGGCAGCGTCGTCACCGAGCGGCACCGCCATCGTTACGAAGCGAATAATCATTACCTGAGCCGGGTGGAATCAGCCGGTCTTGTGGTATCTGCGCGTACGCCAAACGAGAGTCTGTGCGAAATTATGGAGCTGCCACGTTCTGGTGCAAATTCTCATCCTTGGTACGTCGGTGTCCAATATCACCCGGAATTTAAATCGACTCCGCGCGATGGACATCCCTTGTTTATTTCCTTTATCAAGGCAGCCTTGGCGCATAAAGCTGCAGTGCCAGTCGCAGTGTCAGCCACAGCGCCTATTCCCCTGGAGAGTGCGGCATGAAACTCTGCGGCTTTGATGTCGGTCTCGACCATCCTTTCTTCCTGATCGCTGGCCCCTGTGTCATTGAATCACGCCAGATGGCGATAGATACCGCCGGTGCGTTGAAAGAAATCACGGCAGCACTGGGCATTCCCTTTATTTATAAATCGTCTTTCGATAAGGCAAACCGTTCATCCGGCACGTCTTTTCGTGGGCTCGGCATGGAAAAAGGACTGGAGATTTTAGCCGATGTGAAGCGGCAAATAGGCGTGCCGGTATTGACCGATATCCATGAAGTGGATGAAATAAAACCGGTGGCTGCCGTGGTTGATGTGTTGCAAACCCCGGCATTTTTATGTCGCCAAACTGATTTTATTCATGCATGCGGCCAATCAGGCAAGCCGGTGAATATTAAGAAAGGGCAGTTTCTGGCACCGCACGATATGAAGAATGTCATCGATAAGGCGCGTGCAGCGGCCAGGGACGCGGGTCTGCTGGAAGATAACTTCATGAGCTGCGAGCGCGGTGCATCATTTGGATATAACAATCTGGTGTCCGACATGCGCTCACTGGCGATCCTGCGTGAGACCGGGTGTCCGGTCGTGTTCGATGCTACGCATTCCGTGCAGTTACCGGGGGGGCAGGGTACGTCGTCAGGAGGGCAGCGTGAGTTTGTCCCGGTGTTGGCACGCGCCGCTATCGCGGCGGGTATTTCCGGCTTATTTATGGAGACTCACCCCAACCCGGCTGAGGCTATGTCTGACGGCCCCAATTCAGTTCCCTTGTCGCGGATGAAAGAATTGTTAGCGATGTTGATTGATTTGGATCGTGTCGTCAAGAAGGCTGGTTTTCTTGAGTCCTCCATGTGAGAACTTCATAGCCACGCTAATTTATTATTTGTTTAGGAGATTTACATGAGTGCTATTGTTGACATTATCGGTCGTGAAATTATGGATTCTCGCGGCAATCCAACGGTTGAATGCGATGTGTTGCTGGAGTCCGGGGTGATGGGCCGTGCTGCGGTGCCGTCCGGTGCGTCCACCGGATCACGCGAAGCGATTGAGTTGCGCGATGGCGACAAGAAACGTTATTTCGGTAAGGGGGTGCTCAAAGCATGCGAACACATCAATACCGAAATTTCCGAAGCAATCATGGGTCTCGACGCGAACGAACAAGCTTTTCTGGATCGGACCTTGATCGATCTCGACGGCACTGAAAACAAGGCGCGTCTGGGGGCCAACGCAATGCTCGCAGTTTCGATGGCGGTGGCCAAAGCGGCCGCCGAAGAAGCCGGTCTGCCGTTGTATCGTTATTTTGGGGGATCGGGTGCGATGCAGATGCCAGTGCCGATGATGAATGTGATCAATGGCGGTGCACATGCCGACAATAATCTTGATATTCAAGAGTTCATGATTATTCCGGTGGGCGCACCGAGCTTTCGTGAAGCGATTCGCTATGGTGCCGAAGTTTTCCATACGCTGAAAAAAATCCTCCATGAAAAAGGCTTGACCACGGCGGTGGGTGATGAGGGGGGGTTTGCACCGTCCGTAGCTAATCATGAAGAAGCCATCAAGCTGATCATTGAGGCGATCGAACAAGCCGGATACGAACCCGGTACCCAAATTGCATTGGGTCTCGATTGCGCCGCCAGCGAATTTTACAAGGATGGTAAATACCGTTTAGAAGGCGAAGGGTTGGCGTTGTCGGCGACGGATTTTACTCATTTGCTTGAAACCTGGTGCGACAAATATCCCATCATTTCCATCGAAGATGCGATGGCAGAAAACGATTGGGAAGGTTGGGCGATCCTGACCAAAGCCTTAGGTAAAAAAGTACAACTGGTCGGTGATGATCTGTTTGTGACCAATACCAAAATTTTGAAAGAGGGCATTCAAAAAGGCGTCGCTAATTCGATCCTGATCAAGATTAATCAGATCGGTACTTTGACAGAAACATTCGCCGCCATTGAGATGGCCAAGCGTGCGGGATATACCGCCGTTATTTCGCACCGCTCCGGCGAGACTGAAGACTCCACCATCGCCGACATCGCAGTGGGAACCAATGCCTTGCAGATCAAGACCGGATCCATGTCACGTTCGGATCGCATGGCTAAAT
This sequence comes from Oxalobacteraceae bacterium, assembly GCA_025352145.1. Classification (GTDB taxonomy): domain Bacteria; phylum Pseudomonadota; class Gammaproteobacteria; order Burkholderiales; family Burkholderiaceae_D; genus JANXTY01. Next base: position 74,624 of record JANXTY010000021.1, on the reverse strand, counting down.
ACAATCAATTACTACGCATTGAGGAAGACCTTGGCGATATCGCCAGCTATCCTGGCCGTAGCGCGTTTTACAACCTAAAGTAAGTGCAAATAATTGGCCGCCGAAATCAATTCTGCCGCCGAAGGCCTTAACCCTCGATGCGGCTAATCACTCTCTTTTTGGCAGCCTTATTGGTGCTGATCCAGTTTCCGCTGTGGCTGGGTAAGGGGAGTTGGTTGCGGGTATGGGACCTGGATAAGCAAGTCGTGCTTGCACAAAAGAAAAATGAAGAATTGCAGGCGCGCAACGCCAAGCTTGAATCTGAAGTTCGTGATTTAAGAGAAGGTACCGGCGCGGTCGAAGAACGGGCGCGCTATGAGTTGGGGATGATTAAACAGGACGAAATTTTTGTTCAGGTTGTTGCCCCCAACATCAAGACAGACGCTAAACCCTCTCCCTCTCCTGTAGCACAAACGCATTGAAAAAGTCTCTTGAATGAGGATCGCTTAATTGTTCTGTAGGGTTCGCTTCGCACCTCCTATAGAATAACTTGGCGTAAATTCTCATAATCCTAAAAACGGTAGTTGACCGCTCATTGCAACCAATAAGTTCATGAATGCAGGACGTTTTTCGATGGTTAATATCGCCACCCTTTGGGGGAGACCGCTATGAACATGATAAATTGGTCGAACTTTTTGTCCCATTGATTTATTTTCCTTGCTGAAAAATTTAAGAAAATTTTCGGAAAAAATCCATGACAACAATCGAATTTCTTATTTTTCTATTGAGCGCACTTGTGGTGATTGCTCTGCAAATTATGCTTCTGTTACGGGGTCGCGGACAGAATGTCTTGCCTGTACTGGAAAAATTGCAACAGGCTGGCGAACGAAATGAGCGTCAATTGCGGGAGCAAATGCAAACCAGTGCCCAAGGCACGCGGCAGGAATTAACCGGCAATTTTGCGCAGTTTCAGCAAACGTTGGCGACCCAGATGAGCAGCGTGGCAACCTTACAGAATAATCAGATCGAGGGATTTTCCCAGCAACTTGGTAAATTGATCGAGTCCAATGGCGTTCAACTCGATAATATGCGGGCAGTGATGTTGTCGGCTGCAAAGGCAGCGCGTGAAGAGCAATCGGTGACACTGACACGCTTTGGCGATACGCTCAATCAAACCTTGAGCACATTGACAGAATCAAATAGCCTGCGCATGGCTGAAGTGCGTGCCACGCTGGAAGAAAAAATACAGGCACTGCAAACCGATAACGCCGTTAGGTTAGAGGAGATGCGTAAAACTGTCGATGAAAAACTTCATGCGACGTTGGAACAGCGCCTCGGCGAGTCGTTCAAACTGGTGTCGGATCGTTTGGAAAAAGTGCATCAAGGCTTAGGCGAAATGCAGCAATTAGCCATTGGCGTAGGCGATCTCAAGCGGGTCTTGACTAACGTGAAGACACGCGGTACTTGGGGGGAAGTGCAATTGGAAATGTTGCTGGAACAGGTACTCACGCCGGAGCAGTACGCCAAAAATGTAGAAACTGTCTCCGGTAGCGGCGAGCGTGTTGAGTTTGCCATCAAGCTGCCGGGGCAGGACGAGGGCCAGACGCCGGTATGGATGCCGATTGATGCGAAATTTCCCAAGGAGCAATACGAGCGTTTAGCCGAAGCAGCCGAGCGTGCTGATGCCGAAGGGGTTGCGGTCGCTGGTCGCGAGCTGGAGCGGGCAGTACGATTAGAAGCCAAAAAAATTGCAGAGAAATATCTGTCACCGCCACTGACCACCGATTTTGCGATTCTCTTTCTGCCCACAGAAGGCCTCTACGCTGAGGTCATGCGCCGTCCGGGACTAGCCGACGAATTGCAACGCATGCACCGCGTCAGCATTGCCGGTCCATCGACCTTATCCGCATTATTGAATAGTCTGCAAATGGGATTTCGTACTCTGGCGCTGGAAAAACGTTCCTCGGAAGTATGGCAAGTGCTCGGTGCGGTCAAGACTGAATTCGGCAAATTTGGAGACGTGCTGGCGGCCACCAAAGCAACGCTGGAACGTGCGGCGAAGAATATCGAAAATGCAGAAGTGCGTAGCCGTCAGATGGCACGTAAATTGAAATCGGTAGAAGCGTTGCCCAGTGAAGCTGCGCAGTTGATGCTGGGGCCGGATCTGACTGATGCACCGGATGACATGTAGCGCATGCGTCATCCACGCCCTCCGCTTTTGGCAAGCGAAGGGCGGAGGCTAATTGCTTGTTACTTCACCAGCGTAATCCGCGCATCGTGGAAAGGATCGACCTGCACCCCCTGCACCCGGATCGGTGGCAAGACTGCGGTACCTACCGAACGAATCACTGTTTTGGTCATCTTGTTGCCTTCCCATTCAATGTCGAGTTCGTAGCCGCCGCGCGCGCGAATGCCGCTGATTTTTCCCGCAGCCCACGCTTTTGGCAATGCCGGAAGAATGTCCAGGTGACCAGTATGGCTTTGCAGCAGCAACTCGCCGAAGCCACCAAAAGGGTTATCGTACATGACCGGGAATCCCCGCTGCAGCGAGGCATAGGCGCGCTCAGCGTCGAGCAGGCGGGCATACATGCCCGCCTTGTCTGGATGGTAGCCACCGGAGCCGCGCAAGATTTCGCTTTCTAGCGCAGCGGCAAATAGGCTTGGTGAGGAATCCTTGGTGATTTGACGCAATGGCCAAACTGAAATCAGATGCGACGCATGGCGATGCGTAGGCTCAAATTCTGTGAAGTCTTCTGACCATTCCTGGAGTTGTTTGCTACTGCCGACTCGAAATGGTAAGAGCTTGGCGTGCGCATTTTTCAGTTCAGCACGAAATGCATTTTCGGAGGTGGCGATCCCGAGGGCATCGATGGCTTCCAGGCAGTTCTCGAACACCTCGCCTACCAAGGCCATGTCCATGGTCGAACCACGGCTGAGTGGCACGGCGGTAGTGCGATCTTCGGGAGAAATGAATTGGTTTTCCGGCGAGGTGGAAGGCGATGTTACGAGATGTCCTTTGCCATCGTCAACTAATAAATCCAACGCAAACAACGCAGCACCTTTGAGAATCGGGTAGCCGGTATTGCGTAGGTAATTCAGATCGTGGCTGAAGGCATAGTGTTCCCACACATGAGAGGACAACCATAGTCCGCCGACCGGCCACGCCGAATATTTTGCGCTACCGGGCGCCATCACGGTCATGGCCCAGACATCGGAATTATGATGTGCCACCCATCCACGGAAACCATAATTTGTCTTTGCTGTGCCCGCGCCTTTCTTGGCCATGTCCGCCACTAAACTAATCAAGGGATTGACAGTTTCTGCGATGTTGGCTGGCTCGGCTAGAGCGTAGTATTTCTCTGGATTTTCGTTGAGCGTGTAGTTCGATTTGTAGTGGGGTTGCACGTCGCGGTTCCAGATTCCTTGTTCGTTGCGCGGGCGCGTTGGGTTGCCCCGCGATGTTTGTAGCAATAGGTAACGGCTCCATTGATATTGCAGCGAATCCTTGTCGAGTGGATTGCCATTGAGTTCGACCCACAGTCTGCGAAATTGCGAACGGTACTCGGTCAGATGGCGACTGAGCAGATCGTCGTACGATCGTGCGGCAGCTTGGTTAATGTAGCCAGTGACTGCGGGAGTTGGATCGACCCCTTGCGTGGCGGGATCCTTGTCGTAGCCGTTGTAACTGGTCAAGGATGAGAATAGCAGCACTACCGAGTTAGCGCCGGCCACCTTGATGTCGTTCCCGACGGTGGTCACTGTTCCTCCTTGATTAATCACGCGCAAATGCGATTCGAATTCGATTCCCTTGGTGGGGTCCCATACGATTTTTGGCAGCACGTGAATCGGTGCGCGGCCGGTGACGACGATTTCATTGTGGCCTAGCAAAGCGACCTTGCCTTGTAGTTGCGTGTCCATGTGGGCGGTCAGCGATACTTTGCCGTTCTGGCTTGCGGAGATGCGGGTGACGATCACCTGATCGGGAGTACTGGCAAAGGTTTCGCGTGTGTAGTTGACGCCGCCGACGGTGTATTTCACCGTGACCGTTGCCTGATCCATGTCGAGTACCCGACTGTAGTTGGTCGCTCCGGCGACACCATCGAAGGCCAATTTGATAGACCCGAGCGGTTGGAATGATTCACTTTCCGGGTTGCCGGAATTGAGCTGGGCCGCTGTTCTGCTGGCTTCGATGTAATTGCCCGCAGCGAGCGACGCACGCACCGCCTTGAGTACAGGGACTTTGGCAGCATTGTCGAGATTAGTGGGGGCACCCGACCAGAGGTAGACATCATTGAGGTCGAACAATTCGTTGGCCACGCCGCCGTAGATCTTGGCACCTAAGCGGCCGTTGCCGATGGGAAGTGCGCGGGCGAAGTCAGAAGTCGGTGTTGGGGCGCCATAGCTGACCTTAAGCAAATCCCAGCGCCCCGTTTTTTCCAGAGCGTGCGCACACAGGGGCAGGATTACCAGCAATGGAAGCAGTGTATGGCTTAGAAAACGAAGAGGTAATGGCTTGGGCCTGGTGCTGCGTCGCCGTGCGCAGGTGATTGAAGGCTGGATATATGGAAACATAAAGGACCTCGAATGAAATTGCTGGGTTTCTGGAACGGCTAATTTGTGATGAATATCGGTTAGGCTAGCGCAGTTTTTTTGTGAAATTCCCTAGTCCGGCGTTGCGTCAGCTCTGTGAGTGTAATTATCTTGATGCGGAAAAATTTCATATGGATAACACTGATGCCGGCCACATTGTGACATGCGCCCAGGTAAGCAACAAGCGAGTATTTCCGTTCTCTTGGGAGCACGCTCAACGTAACCAATGGGCCTCTGCAATTTATGCAAGAGCTGGATCGCGCTGTTGCTAATAGCCAGTCCAGCTGAATCACAGTAAATGATTCTAACGACGAATGTCATGGTTTCACTTCCAATGTAGGATTCGGTGTTTCCGCAAAAATTTCTGGTGAATACATGGCTTCAACGCGTGTGGCGGGGAAATTAAAAGTACCGACATTGTTCAATCGTACGATGTAAGACGTTAGCCATGTACCGCGCCAGACGCGCTGGTAGTAACCACGATAGCTGTCATTAGCGCGTTCTTCAAAACTGGGCCTCCACCACCCATGATCGTCGTGTGCGGCGGCTAGCGCGAGCTGGCTTTCGCCACCCAGCGATTTGCCTAATATCGTAGCGCCCGATGGAATCGGATCATGCACCACCAACCAGCTTAAATCCGATTGCGAGCTAATCTCCAGTGCAATCTTCATCACATCGCCTTCTGACCATTGTCCTTTGGTACGTTGCTCGATTGCGCTAATGGTTTTTTTTACCGTGACGCCATGCGCTAGGGGTGCGTCTAATTTCATTGCTGCCAGAATTTGCACGATTGCCCACGGTGCGCCCGTGCCGATATGGCGCAAGTCGAGCACGCCGCGTGCATCTTGTTGCGGCCATGCCAATACGACTTTCTCTGGCTTGGGCCAGGACTGTTCATTGGTAGTGCCGCCGAAGGTGGCGCGAGAAGTTCCGGTAATGGGTCCTTTCTTGGTCTCTTTGGTAAACCGCTGCAAAGCCGCGACACTCCACGCATTGCTGGTCGTGGTATCCCAACTGCCTTGACGCTGCTTGTCTACTAAGGACAGGATCAGGCGCGGCACGTCATCCTTCCAACGTGCATCGACTGCCATCCATTGCTGCGCCAAAAATGCAGTCCGTGCTGTCGCCACATCCTGTGTCCACATCATCCACCACAAGTTATATGGATGCTGCTCACGCCACACTAAACGGGTGCCCTGCATGTCGTAGCGATTGCGTAACTGGTTCGCTGCTTCGTTCAGACGGGCTGTGCGTTCCCCCGTATCCGGGGTGGTGAGCACGTAGCGCACCCAGTCGAGCAAAGCAATCGTTGGCAAGGTATTGAGATCGGCGGGAATGGTCGGCTTGGCTGCGCCAAGATTGGGCGCAATAGCGGCTTGTAATGCCAGGCGATAGACGACAGTATTGTTGTCGGGTAGCCAGTCGTTTTTATTCTCTACTGCCAATGCAAGACGCAAGGCATTCTGCATTTTTGCCTTCTCTACTGGGGGCAAAGATAATTGATAGGCATCCGTAATGTCGAGCAGATACGCTGTCAATATTTCGCTGCCATTCGTGGAAGGGAAATAGCGCACCAGACCCGTTGCATCCAGGTAAGTGGGCAGCAGTGCCATCACTTTTTCCCATTGCGTGGGATCGCCGCTGACGGCTGCTTTGGAAAACAGTTGCTCCATGCAACCGAAGGGATAATTGCGCATCCAATGTCGTGCGCCACTGATTGCTGCCTCTGCTAAACTTGCCTGCCAACGCACAGCAACGGCGCCTGTGCCAGGTCGCGCGCCAGCAGGCTGTGCAACAGTAATCGATTGCGGTGTGTCCACGTGAATTATCGTGCTCTCACGTATTGTCACGGGCGCGGCAGGCATGACGATTTGCTTGATGTCGAGTGCATCGCCATCATCGCTATCCTTGCCGTGGGCAACGCGCGCCCGGATCTGCCAATCGAGTTGGGTCATGCCATCGGGTATGGTAACTGGCCATTCCACCACTTGATTTTCATGCGCTGCCAACGCTACTGTGCGCTGTATTTTTAGCCCCCGTCCTTCCATCGCCTGTTCTGGAACAGGATCGCGTGTTTGCGGGATGTCGGGATTGATCGTCGCCTTTGCCTGGGCATGCAATTGCACCGTCACCGCTTGGTCAGTGGTATTACGCAAGGTCAATTTTTGCCGCAAGACATCATTGCTACGCACCGTCTGCGGCAGCCCGGATAGAATTTGAATGTTTTTACGCGTTTGAATGAATGTGCTGCCATAGCCATAACGATCCGTTCCCTCCATTGCAATGGCGACGATGCGCCAGCGCGTGAGGGAATCGCGCAGTGGAATGGCAACAGTGGCTTCGCCTTTATCGTTGAGGACTATATCGGTTTTCCAGAGTGCGAGACTAGAGAAATCGGTGCGGGGAGCCAGGTCAATTTGGTTGTCGGGGAATGCCCCCATATCTTCCGACATCATTGAATCGGTCGTATTTTTATCACTCGCTATTCTTGCTAGCGACATTGGTGAAGAAGCACGAAATCCGGTCACAACGAGAGTCTCAGATCTCGGGGTAGAGCTATCATCAATGTTGCCCCCCCATTTTTTTGAGCCGGAATAAATGGCGACGTGAGACGCACGTTTTTCAAAAGGAGGAAAATAATCGGGCTTTTTTCCAAAAGCCCAGGACCCTATCCCATAGGAATCAAGATCAGCAGCAAAAATCAAACTGTATCGCTGGTTCCAGAAACTATTCATCACAGACCAGGTCAGATTAGGCTTCAGCGCTGTTAATGCATCATCAAATGCAACCACTGTTACTCGTGCACCTGCTGCCACTTTGCCCGTGATTGCATGTACCACTTTAATAGTGGTTTGCACCGTTTCGCCGGGATGCGCTGTACTCTCTTTGGTGCGCACATCCACTTGCAATCGATGCGTGATCTGATCGAATACAATTCCAAGCGATGTTTGCGTCGTGAGGTTCGTCGATGCCCCCTTAGTTCCATCCAGTTGGTCAGAACCACGTACAAAATGCGCCACCAAATTGACGGATGGTGCAAAGTTGATCTGCATCGGCACATCGATTTCTTCTTCCTCTTTCGTCAGAGTGAAGACATGGCTAGCTAAGATGCCTTCTCGTTCGATCGTCAATAACACTGTCGCGGGTAAGAAAGGAGCATGAAAACGTAAACGATCAGGTTCGTTAATCTTAGGCGCGACTTTGCTGACACGTTCCAATAGTTCATTGCCGCGTATCCACGTAAACCTGTTCTCCTTCCTCATGGATGACGCAGTCGATGCACCTTCAGCATGTGCCCGAATTAACCAATGGCTACGCGTAGTTTTATACGTCCATGGAACGACACAGCGCCCTTTTCCTTCCGCGTCTGTCTGTATTGTGCATACTGGAAAACGATCGCCATCCGCTACCGAGGCCACTACATTGCTGTAGACCAAAAAACTCGCTCCGGCTGCATCCACAGTCACGGATCGATTTTCCACAGGATGATTATTCTCGTCCAATAAAACTACCGCAATTTCAGCGGTATTGGGTACCGATGAAGCGCTGATATTCAGACCGATTTTTTGCCGCTTTGGCCAGAGTGCGACTTGAGTCCCTTGCGTTTGCGTTTCGCCATTAGGATCCTTAAACTGCATCTCCGCATGCAAGGTAATCGGTCCGTTCTCAATGGGCGCATCGATAAGGCTGCTCTGTTGCCCATTCTTGTTAAGCGCTACTTTCTGTTCAAGAAAATCGGGTATCGATCCCGGCACCAGCTCTGCATCGGTAAAATAATAACCTGGCACTGGCGCAATTGCGCCTGGTTCGTAACGGCCTTTCAATACCACCTGCTCATTAGCGGCAGGGCCACCGGCCATAAAATCCAGGCGCGATGCCAAAGTCAGCATTTGCTTATCTCTTATCCAAGTTGTTGCGCCATTTAATCTGGCATCAAACACTGGATTGCGAAATTCTTCCACTTGGAACTTTCCGCTGCTGAGTGGTCTGTTATCCCTATCTTTCACCACGAAACGATATTGTCCCAATTTGGCGGAGGCGGGAATTTGCCATGTGCTTAATGCAGTACCATCCTTATCCCACGTCAAATTCCCTTCGTACACCAAGTCCTGGTTATTGAAATATATCGCCACTTTTCCTGTCTGGCTTGTTGGAATTGTCCAACCGTCCGCAGTGGGAAGACGTACCAAGGTCTGCATGGATACCGTCTCGCCAGCGTGGAACAATACGCGGTCTAGAACCGTATGGCCAATCGCTGCTACCGCATTCGAATTACTGACGCCGACAGAAGCTGGCAACAGCGCTATATCTTGTCCCTTGTGGGCCACAATCCACAAGGAATTTAGGGATCGTCGTTGTGATGGAGAAAGTGGTTGCATTCGTTCTGATGGCGGGACTGGGAGGCATGTTGGCAGCACCAATTTATCAACGAGAACACGCCCCTGCTCATCAGTCCTAGCCTGCATAATTTTTTTTTGTGCGCAAGACCACACTTCGACAATGGCATTGGCGATAGGTTTTCCAGTATCTACTGCCGTTACCCAAATCAGGGATTGATCGCTGCTCGAGATACGCGCATGGATATTCAAATTGGTTAATTGAACCAATGCTACGCGCCCGGTTTCCAGCTCTGGATTAGGACGAAAATAATCATGTGAAGAGGCTCCGTATTGATACGTTTGGCGAGGAGGTTTTTTAGCAGCAGCACCCTGTAATTCCAATGCGGAACGATAGTTGGGACTGTCGGCCTCGACTAACCAGGTGCCATACCCCGATAAGGGAATTCCTACAAATTCCAGTGTCGGGCTAGTGGGTGTTACGGTTTGTTTTACCAGGCGCGGCTTGGCTCCGCCAAACGATTTCAAAAACGATTTCAAGAGTGCTGTACTGAACGCAAAAGGTTTCTTCTGGATGACCGCATCAGGGATATGTAAGGAACCTTCCACCGAGAGTTGGTGCAGGGCCAACAAGGTGGGTATCGTTTGCAGCGCAGGGGAAAATTTCCAAGTACGTACCGGTATGGATTTTTCTGTATTACGTGTCACCAACGCCCAGAGCACATTACTACCTGGTTTCCACGGCATGACACCCCGTGTTTTCGCCATGCCCAGATAAGCGGGCAGATGTGAAATAGCGATCGGTTCCTTTGCATCGCGCTCGCCGGTTAGTTTGCGTCCGTAAGCATCGGTAAAGTTCAGAGGGAAATCGGGTGTTAATTTTTCGCCCTCGTGAAACGGCGCGAGAAAACTGAACATAGTGCTTTTATCGTGATCGCCAAAACGATCCTGTGGCACGGAATAGATGCCGCCTTGGTCTGACTTTAATGTTATTTTTTCGCCGATGAGCTTATCTACTTCTTCGGTAAACTTAAATGTAATCTCCTGGCGTGGATCACAACCAGCACTACCTGTGAGTTGTTGACACATCACTTGATACGTAAAAGCGGGGCGTACTTGCAGACGATATGGCGTATCTGCGATGTTTGAAACGCCCTGTTTTGAACGGATATTTTTTCCCCATATCCACGTCACTTCGGTGGAGTTAGGCCATGGGTGGATACCGCATTGCGCAATGATCAGTTCTTCCGCATTGCTCGATACATAATGTGTTTTATGGCCGGTGTCGCGCTCTGCCTGGATGTCTAAGCGGGACAATACGTTCATCCGCTGTATATCGCTGAGAATTTGCACGGGCAAATTTTCTCCCGCTACACGGCAGCCAAGGTTTTTTAGGGAGGCCATGTCAACTGGTACGGATACTTTAAACATGGACACCGGCTCTTCGAGCACTGTCTCGCCATATTGGGATGCATGAAATCCTCCTATGGCTAGGACTTTGGGTCCGCCGGTATTGAACGCCCACACCTGCGGCATTGAAACAATTTCCCCTTTTAATGTTGTCAACCTCATCGGGGTCACCGTACAAACTACACCATCGGGCAAACCTTCTTTAAATTCCCCTGCCCAATTGCGTCCATCGATCCAATGGCCAACGATCTTATCCTCAGTACCTGTACAACGAACGTTTGCAGGGTCTGCTGCACGGCTATCGCCCAAGGCAACCATCTCATTACTAAAGCGCATTCGAACTTGCCGTACATCGCGCTGCATATTTTTCGGTCCGAAATCTGTGACGCCAGGCGCGGTTTGCGCGTTAGCCAAAGTGATCAGGGTGCACCCACCAAGCAGGCCCCGAATCAACATCGTGCGAAGAGTAAGGGCCAATATTTTTATCATTGAAATTCCTGAGAAGGAGCGGTAGATAATCGGATGGAGATTTTTTTAAAGCACAAAATCAGCCGATTGATCAGCCCATTGATAGGGAGTCATCGTCGCAGATCTTGCGGGTACCGCTGATGCAAGTTGGAATTATGCGGGCAAATCAAATAACAGAATTTCTGCATTGTCCCCATTCTCTACTTTTAGTGCTGTTTCATCGCTAAACTTAAGCGCATCACCGGTGGTTAAACGTTGGCCGTTGACATCAATGGTGCCGCGCGCCACATGAAGGTAGGCGAGGCGCGATGGAGAGAGTGCCATAGTGGCGTGTTGGGATATATTAAATAGGCCGACGTACATGTTGGCATCCTGATGTAGGGACACTGAGCCATCACGTCCATCACGAGAGGCTACTAGACGCAAGCGGCCATTTTTTTCCGTAGATGGAAAATGTTTTTCTTCATAGCTGGGGCTAATCCCCTTGTCGCTGGGCACAATCCAGATTTGCATGAAGTGCGTTTTATATTCCTGTGAGTGATTAAATTCAGAATGCCTAATACCTGTGCCTGCGCTCATTCTTTGTACGTCTCCAGGTCGAATCACGCTGCCATTGCCCATACTATCCTTGTGGGCAAGTTCACCTTCCAGTACATAGGTGATAATTTCCATGTCTTGATGACCGTGGGTACCAAAGCCTGTGCCAGGCTCGATGGTGTCGTCATTAATAACGCGTAAAGGACCAAAGTGCATGTGTTGCGGGTCGACATACTCTGCAAAAGAAAAACTGTGATAAGAATTGAGCCAGCCGTGATTGGCATGACCGCGTTCGGTATTTTTTCTTAGTTCAATCATCGCTACTCCTTGGTTATTCCGATAAAGATTCGAGAAAACTCCGTCCTATTTCAAGCATGCGCAATTATAATATTTGAACAGGGTGGGCGAAATTTCTTAATACAACAAATATTATTCCTGTCGGTGAATGGCTTTTCGATGATGTTTTTTGATGGTGTGTATTTGTCCTTTATCCCCCGATGATGAAATACGTAGGCCGATTCGCTCCTTCTCCCACTGGGCCTTTGCATGCAGGGTCGTTGGTGACTGCTTTGGCGGGCTATCTAGATGCGAAGGTGCATCAAGGTCAGTGGTTCTTGCGTATTGACGATGTAGATGAAATTCGCACTGTTCCAGGTGCCGCCGAAGCCATCATAGCGGTTCTTATGCGATTGGGTATGCGCTGGGATGGTGAGGTCATCTGGCAAAGCAGGTGCAAATCGCTTTATGAAAAAGCGGCTGCATCTTTGGTGGAGTTTGCCTATCCTTGCCGCTGTACTCGTCGAGAAATCGCTGATTCGCGTATTGGTATTGCTTCCGATGGTGCGGCGATTTATCCCGGCACTTGTCGGCATGACCTTGTGCCAGGCAGAATTGCACGGGCTTTGCGGGTGCGTGTTCCAGAGCCGTCTGCTCCGGCGGCAGTGATTCGTTTAGATGATCGTTGGGAAGGTATGGTCACGTTTAATCTTGCCATTGAATCGGGCGATTTTGTGTTGAAGCGTGCGGATGGATTCTGGGCTTATCAGCTGGCAGTGGTCGTCGATGATGCGGAGCAGGGCATTACCCATGTGGTGCGCGGCGCAGATTTGCTTTATTCCACGCCGCGTCAGATGTACCTGCAAAAATTGCTTGACTATCCTACTCCCCAATATCTCCATGTTCCTGTTCTTAGAAATCAGAATGGCGATAAATTATCAAAACAAAATGGTGCTATGCCCATTGAGATTTCTGCTCGGGATGATCGGGCGGCCCTCTCAGTATTGCTGACAGCGGCGCAATTTCTTGGTTTGTCTTTACATCAGGCGCAGTCGGTCGAACATTTCTGGCGCATTGCGGTCCCTGCCTGGAGAAATTTTCTTGAGTGTCGCACGCGTTAAAAAATGATGGGAATGCTGGGCTATATTTCCCTATCGAACTGTATTTTCTGGCTCTCAATTCAAGCAGGAGGGTCGTTCTGTGGTGTTCTTGGTCAAACGGAAAGACGAGGGAGCAGAGCAGTTTTTGTGAAAAATGGGGACTACGTCGCTTGCGGCAATGGCGTCTTGGATTTGAAATCGCATAAGTCGATAACCATGCAGTTCCAGCATTGCGGATTGCGCGCTGTGCAGGTGTAACGTCCATGCAGGATCAGCCAGTGGTGTGCATCGTGCATAAATTCTTTGGGGATCACCTTCAGTAATTTTTGCTCGACGACATCCACGTTTTTACCCGGAGCAAGGCCGGTCCGGTTCGAGACGCGGAAGATGTGGGTATCGACCGCCATCGTAGGTTCGCCAAATGCGGTATTGAGTACTACATTGGCAGTCTTGCGACCGACGCCGGGCAGTGCCTGCAGCGCCTCTCTCGTGCGTGGCACCTCGCTGCTGTGTTCTGTAAGCAAGAGGCGGCAGGTTTCGATGATGTTTTTAGCTTTGGTACGGAACAGGCCGATGGTTTGGATATACGGTATCAAACCATCGATACCTAGGGCGTAAATTGCCGTGGGCGTATTGGCGAGTGGGTACAGTTTGCGGGTAGCCTTGTTGACGGAGACATCGGTAGCTTGAGCCGATAGGATGACGGCTATCAATAACTCGAAGGGTGTCGTGAATTCAAGTTCGGTGGTCGGATGCGGATTGGCCAAGCGAAAGCGGACAAACATTTCGCGCCGCTGTAGTGCATTCATGTCTGCCCATCTTTCTTCGAGATTTTTTTGTTTTGGGATTCTTTACTGATTTGAGATTCTTTAATGATGCGTGCGCGTTCAATGGCTGCCTGAATAATCGCCTTTTTGCGTTCTTTCTCCTTAATTTCTTCGGCGGATAAGGTGGGTGCAGCTTCTATTTCTTTGAGCTTGGCGATCGCTTTGGCGGCCAAGCGCGCATCATTTTCTTCTTTTTCTCGCCGCAACCGGAAGGTGCGAAAATCATGTCGTGAACGCGCTGCATCGGCCTGCTGTTGCGACCATGCCTTCCACCCTGTTTTCTCTTCAGTGACATTCATCATCGTAATGCAATCGACCGGGCAGGGCGCGACGCACAAATCGCATCCGGTGCAAAGATCCGTCAGAATGGTGTGCATTTGTTTAGCGGCACCAAGGATGGCGTCAACTGGGCAAGCCTGGATGCATAGGGTGCAACCAATACAGAGTGCTTCGTCGATGAATGCCATCGGGCGTGGTCGTTCTTTGCCATTGACAGGGTTAATCGGAATGACCGGTTTGCCGAGGAGTTTCGCCAGTCTGGCAACGCCTTCAACACCGCCTGGCGGGCATTGATTGTAGTTGGCACCGCCGCTGGCGATGGCTTCGGCATAAGGACGACAAGCGGGATAGCCACATTTCGTGCACTGGGTTTGCGGCAGTAGATCTTCTATCTGGTCGGCAAGGGATTTGGGCAAAATAGGCAGCACGGCAGGATAGACGCTGGTGTAAAACGCCATTATCCTAGAACGACACGCTATTGCGGAGTAAACCTGATGGGGATAGGTAAAAATAGGAGGCGAGGGCGCCGTATTTTTCGATCCTCACTAAAAAGTTTCTGATTTCATTGATGATTCACCTGGGAATCCGGCTACTGCACTAGTACTTTGGCATGGGAGTGCATTTCTCCCGATGTCATCTTTTGATTAAAAAATGTTTCGCCACTGACCGTAAAAAATCTTAGAAAAAAAATTTATTCAAAAGAACGAGGAGATTATTTTGAGATGAACCCAGCTTATGTTCTTGGGAACGCCGCTTGTCTCATCGAATGGCCCGGTTGTCGGTTTGTATTGGCGTAATCCGTTCGGTTTACTTAATCTTGAATGGCAGTCTCCTAGAAAGTGTTGCAGGATGGCCTGGTCGGCATCCTGTTTTTTTTAGAGAGTGTGAATAAGCTAGGGGAATGTGGTCACAAGTTGATACTCATTTGTACCCCTTATCTAGGGTTGCTATGCGAGCACTCAGGAATGTGCCTTGATGAACTCACCAATTTTGGGGCAAATCATTTCACGCCAGCGACGGCCAGAGAAAATTCCATAATGACCGCATTGCGGCGCCACAAAATCTTGTTTCATCGACGCAGGAAGGCCGCTGCACAATTCATGCGCAGCCTGGGTTTGCCCCGCGCCGGAAATATCGTCTAGTTCACCTTCGACCGTAAAGAGTGCTACGGTCTTGATATCTTGTGGGCGAACCAGCTTACCTCCGACTTCCCAAGTACCTTTCGGTAGCTGGAATTCCTGGAACACGGTCTTGATCGTATCCAGATAATATTCTGCCGGCATGTCCAATACGGCATTGTATTCATTGTAAAACTGGCGATGCCCCTCAGCCGATTCATCGTCACCCTCGACTAGGTGCATGTAGAACTCGCGATGGCTCTGCGCATGGCGGCCAGGGTTCATGGCAATGAATCCCGCATGTTGCAAGAAGCCCGGATACACCTTGCGGCCAAAGGCCGGATAGTTATGCGGGACGCTATAGATGACAGTATTTTCAAACCAGGAGAATTTCTTTTCTGTCGCCAATGTATTGACATCGGTGGGCGATTTGCGGGGGTCGATTGGCCCCCCCATCATGGTCATTGTTTTTGGCAGTTTGTGATCTTTAGCTGTGGCCATCAATGAAATTGCTGCCAGCACGGGCACCGTTGGTTGGCAAACTGAAATCACATGCAAATCCGGGCCCAGCAGACGAATAAATTCTTGCACATAATAAATGTAGTCGTCTAGATGAAACGGTCCTTCAGATAAAGGCACCATACGTGCGTCGGTCCAGTCCGTGATGTAGACGTCATGGTTGGGCAGCAAGCTGCGAACTGTATCGCGAAGGAGGGTGGAATGGTGCCCGGACAGGGGCGCAATGAGCAAAATCTTTGCTTGTTGCTTTGCAGCAGATTGCTTGCCTTGCCAGTCTTTTTTGAAATGAATCAGGGTACAAAAAGGTTTCTTGATTGTAGTGACCTCATACACGCCGATTTCTTTGCCATCGACTTGGGTTGTTTTTATTCCGAACTCTGGTTTTTCATAATCTTTTCCAAGTCGGTACATGAGTTCGTAACCGGCCGCGATACGTTGTGCAAACGGTGTGTGGGCAAGTGGAGAGATGGGACTAGTGAAGACTTTGGAAGCAGCCTCTGCCCAATGTGTGAGTGGGGTAAGGAGGGCGCGCTGCATTTCATGAAATTGGTAAAGCATGAAGTTCACCTCTAATTAAATTTACCTGCCAAGAATGCGGAAAAAGCTGTGTTGATGCAGAGCATCATAAGCCAATTTTAGAAAACGTGCCGAGGCGTATTGTTGTGTACACGCCGGGTTTTATGACAGAGATTTGGGCTGGCAGAATGCAGCGCCGGCACTTCTGAAAGGCGAATTGGTTTTTCCTTGCCATTGAATTGTTGCGTAGCAATATGGATTATTTGCGGGGCCCTCGCGATCGTTTTTTTGCCCCGTGTTTTCTGCGTCAAACATTGTCTATTGTGAGTGCCGATGGTTTAATGCACGACTTGATGCACGTGTAGTAAATAACTCCTCCCGTACTTTAATGCTAGTGACGGGATGGCCCTTTGTTGAGTAATAATTTTTGGCGAGAAAAAATGAAGAATAT
Source organism: Oxalobacteraceae bacterium (assembly GCA_025352145.1). Classification (GTDB taxonomy): domain Bacteria; phylum Pseudomonadota; class Gammaproteobacteria; order Burkholderiales; family Burkholderiaceae_D; genus JANXTY01. Next base: position 58,217 of record JANXTY010000021.1, on the reverse strand, counting down.
ACGTACCCGTCGGCAATTCTTAACAACCACCATGAAAATGGTGGGCAGCATACCTGCGTTTCCATTGGCAACTGGGCTGGTAGGCAGTATCGCTACAATGAATGCGCTAGCAGCTCCTAACATTCCACCAGCGAATTTGTTGGATGTGAAAAAATTTGGCGCGAAAGGTGATGGAAAAAACCTGGACTCCCCTGCCATTAACGCTGCGATAGACGCTGCGGCGGAGGTGGGTGGCGGTACCGTTTATTTTCCGCCCGGAACCTATTTATCTGCATCGATTCATCTAAAAAATAACATTACTTTGTATCTGGAGGCGGGCGCAACTATTGAAGCCGTGGACTGGAAAGTCATGCCCTATGATTTTCCCGAGCCAAATCAAGAAGGTGGAAATTACCAGGACTATGGTCATAGCCATTGGAAAAATAGTTTGATTTGGGGGATCGGTTTAGAAAATATTGCGATTGTGGGAAATGGTTTGATTCATGGCAAGGGATTAAATAGTGGGTATAACCGTGCAACCGGCCGTTATAGAGATACCGCCGATGAGCCTGGTGAGGGCAATAAGGCCATCGCATTGCGCGAATGCCGCAACGTCACTTTGCGTGATTTTTCAATTTTGCACGGCGGTCATTTTGGCATACTCGCAACCGGGATCAACAATCTTTTCATTGACAATGTGAAGATTGATACCAACCGCGATGGGATGGATATCGATGCTTGCAGTAATGTACGCATCACCCACTGCAGCGTGAACAGCCCGTGGGATGATGGCATTTGTTTGAAGGCATCTTACGGCCTCGGCAAAGTATGGCCTTGTGAAAACGTTACCATCTCGGATTGCTTTGTTTCGGGCAATTTTGACGAAGGCACGTTATTGGACGGCACATTTAAACGTAGCAAGCCTGAATATAAATCCGGTAAAGTCGGGCGCATCAAATTGGGTACCGAATCGAATGGCGATTTTAGAAATATCACCATAACCAATTGCATATTCGATGAATGCCGAGGACTTGCCATAGAAAGTGTCGACGGCTCGCACATTGAGGATATTGCGATTTCCAATATCACCATGCGTAACGTAGCTAATGATCCTATTTTTATTCGTTTGGGCGCGCGTTTACGTGGCCCCAACAAGCCGCCGATTGGTAGTATCAAACGCATTAACATCAGCAATGTTGTGGTATCAGGTGCGGAGGGAAATTATGCGATGACGATCAGTGGCTTGCCTGATCATCCGGTTGAAGATATCCGCATTACCAACCTGCGAATTGAATCGCAAGGGGGTGGTTCAAAAGCGGCTAGTGCTCTCGTCCCGCCTGAGAACCCCGCAAAATATCCAGAGCCTGGCATGTTTGGTAAAGTGCCCGCCTATGGGTTTTATTTCCGTCATGTCAAAGCGATTGAAATGGACCAGGTAAAAATTAGTTACATCAAATCCGAAGAGCGTACCGCCATGGTCCTGGAAGATGTAAGTGATGCCTATTTCACTGCGCTTAATATTGAGCGTGGACAAGATGAGGCGGTGTATTTTGATTTGCGCGGAGTAAGTGATTTCTCCGTAAAAAATTCGCGGGATATTAAAGATCAGCAAGTGAAAAGTTTTGTTAAATCGTTGAAAATTTAATTTCTTTCGAGCCTTCGGCGCCCTAAAAACTATGTCAGTGATGGAGAATTTTCTTGAGCCGGACTGATCATAGGTGGCTCGATGGAGAAAAATAATGGGGAGAGATTTATCCCTTATATATAGCTATGTAGGGCTATGTAGGGAAAAAGCCAAGAAAATGGAGGAAAAAGAAAAATGGGTTAGTGAAAACTATCACCAACCCATTGGATTTTTCTGGTCGGGGCGAGAAGATTCGAACTTCCGACCCCTTGCACCCCATGCAAGTACGCTACCAGGCTGCGCTACGCCCCGACGAGCTGCGGATTATAGCAGAGTGCGCCGGGCTTTTGCCAGCCTAAAGTGCGGCTCACTCATTTTGCAAAATGCGCTGGCGATTTGGTGCCGTGAGCGGAATTTTGCATCATGCCTGGTTGAGTTGCCTGGCTGCGTCGAGAAATGCTGCTTCGGATATGTCCTCTAGCGCCTGAATTCTTGATTGGGGAAATTGAGAAAAATTACGTGCGATGGAGCGTACATAGGCGGGATCGTAATGTTCTGTCAGTAGCTCTTCAACCAATATTGTCATTTGGTTTGACAAGGCTAGCGCGTGCCATCGATTAATTTTTTCATGGCCATGCAATCCTACCAAGCAGTTTAGCTGTGCATTTAAGGCCACAGGATTGGCGGTGAAGTGGGGGTAGTCCTCGGTCAGAAGTCTGACCCGATTTGCGATGGATAAAGTGAGTGAAATGCAGGAGGAAGCTCGCATTTTTTCCATCAACGCATCGGGTACGCGAAGATTGCCGATTTTCTTGCTCTCTGACTCTACAAATAGAGGCCTATTTTTATTGAAGCGGCGCAATAGGTCCCAAATGCGACTATCGAACATTTTTTGTGACGGTTGCGGCTCACTGGGTAAATTACCTAATACCGAGCCACGATGTGCTGCCAGTTGTTCCAAATCCAGGACTTGCGCGCCTTCTCTGGCCAGCACTTGCAGTAATCGACTCTTGCCGCTTCCTGTGGTACCGCACAGAACCTGAAAGGTGAATTTTGACGGCAGTTCCATGAGCGTAGTGTTGACATGCTGTCGATAGGCTTTATAGCCGCCATCTAATTGCATCACGGGCCATCCTATTTTTGCGAGAATATGCGCCATTGCGCCGCTGCGATTGCCGCCACGCCAGCAATAGATCAGAGGTTTCCAGTCGCGTGGCTTGTCGATAAAGTGCGTTTCGATGTGGCGGGCTATATTTTTAGCCACCAGAGCCGCGCCGATTTTTTTGGCTTCAAAGGCATTGACTTGTTTGTACAAGGTGCCCACTTGCATGCGCTCCTGGTCATCGAGTACAGGGCAATTGATTGCCCCGGGGATGTGGTCTTCGGCAAACTCTGATGGGCTGCGAACGTCGATTATGCAATCGAATTGCGAAAGCGGGGGAAGCACTTCGCTCAATGGAACCAGGGCAGGATACTTCATGTGCTAACTTGAGTTTGTATTGGTGGAAATGGTTTATTTGCGTTTTGGAGCGTACCACGGTGTGGCGCGTGGATACTGGTGTGGGTGGTAGTAGTGATGGCGACGCCTGGCAGATAGTTCAAGGTCGCTCCTGGTTAAAAGGAGGTGCAATTTTCGCTCATTATCGAATATTATTTGTGGTACGGCTATGAGCGAATGGACGAGTTTGATTGGGATAAATAAAAACGGCACCGGAGTGCCGTTTTCCTATCTCTTTCTCAGCTTACGCTGAGAAAGTTCCTACGAGTGTTTATTGCGCCAGATTGGTACGAGCACCCGCTGTAGCAATGGCCCTGACTTTTACGCCTGATGCTGCTTCTACCGTATAGGAGTAGCCGGTCGAGCCAAATGCTTTAGTCGTCTTCCAGTCGGTTGCATTCACTGTGCCAGAAGAGCCTGCATCCCATGTAATGCCACCACCTACGAAGTTATTGCGTAGATCCCAAAAGCCGATAGCCGAACTGTCGCGCGAGGTCACCGGGTTCAGGATGTTTTCAAAGTAGTTTGATTCGATGAGAGAGAGCCCGCCCATACGCACATTGATGCCGGATGTGTGAACGTTGTTAAAGTAATTGTTATAGATGTGGGTCAAGCCAAAGCGCTGCAGCGGCAAGCGTGATTTGACATTCTCGAAGCGATTGTGGTGGAAGGTAGTGCGCGCTGCAGCGTTGGCGGTGTCCTTGTCGCTGTAGCCATTCAGGCTTACTTTTTGGTAGTCATGAATATAGTTGTAAGAGACAGTGATGTGGTTCGCCCCTTTTTTCATATCGATACCGCCGTCGAAAGAGGCATCGCCTGCGCCTGAACACATCGTGAGTGAGGCGAAAATGGTGTTGTGGTCAACCCAGATGTTGGAAGGTTGCCCGCTGGATGTGCCTTCGATGGAAATCGAGTCGGCATTGGAGCCACCTGGCAACAGGCCAATGGTCATGTTTTGAACGATGACGTTGTGCGCATTGCCCACAATGTGAATGCCGAAATTCCCAGAAGAGGTATTAGTGCCTTTGATGGTGATGTCACTTTTGTTTTTGATTTCAACGATCTGGGCTGCTTTCTTCCATTGTGCGCATACATCAGTGATAGTCGCGTAGTTGAAGGTGCCAGTGTAGTTGAGGACGAGGCCACCGCTGCCGGAATATCCGTCGATAGCAGATTGCATGGCCGCCATCGTGGCGACGTTGACGGCTGCTTTGCTACCACCACCGGTGGTCGCTGCGCCGTAACCCACGGGACCAGCGATAGCATGTGTGGCGGCCATGATAGTCGCGATGGCCATTGCACTTTTTAAATACGTGGTTTTCATTTATTTATTTCCTTTTATAGTTTTAAAAATGATTGTCTCTTCTAACCGCATTTTGCGGCCATCAGATATTGCACTGGTTAGTCCAATTAATCAATACCTGTGATGTTTTTATGCAATTGATTGATCCAATTTTTAATATTGGTAATCAATTATTTGTTTGATTGAGCCAGTCGATCAATTTTTAAAAAAAATTGGCGGCAACTTTTGATGGCTACCCAATGCCATCTGCCATTCTTGTTTGATTGCTTTTTATGAGGTTTTCATGTGGATCGGCACTTGTTTTATTTGGATTTCAATTGACAAGGGTAAGGAATTCCGCCATGTGGGATCATTTTTAAAATACAGAGGTAGTGACTGTATGGGTACGACGTTCGCACCAAAATATGCGTGGATAGTGGGTGGGGTTTATTTGAGAAGAGAGCGTAAATGCGGCCACACATTATCAAGCATTCTGGGATGTGCAGCGGCGATGGGGTGGATACGATCGGGTTGAAATAGCTGCAGATTATCGGCGATACCTTCTAATAAAAAAGGCGCTAACGCTGATCCGGTTTCTTGTGCCAGCCGTGCGTACAGTCCAGCAAATTTCTCCGTATAGGTATGTCCATAATTGGGAGGCAATCGCATGCCGATCAATAGCACTTTCGCTTTGTTTTTTTGTGCGATAGAAATCATCGAACGAAAGTTGCTTTCTGTCGCTGCCAGTGAGAGTCCGCGTAGGCCATCGTTGCCGCCCAGTTCGATAATGACGATAGAGGGGTGGTATTTTTCGATGAGGCTCCATAGTCTGGTTTTCCCACCGCTACTAGTGTCCCCGCTGATACTGGCGTTAATCACGGTCGCATTGAGGGACTGCGATTTCAGGCGCGATGCTAACAGCGTGACCCAGCCGGTACCTTGGCTTAGGCCATATTCCGCCGATAGGCTGTCGCCAAGCACAAGCACTGTTTTTGATGCAGAATAGGCGCTCGTTGCAATGGTACTCAACAGCACCAATAAGAGACTGCGCAAGATCCGCGCCAACCAAGAATTTGTTCTTAATTTTTTCCGCATGTCATCCTTTAAAAAAAAACCGGCCATTGAAGTCGTTGGTCTATGCAAACGTGTTGCCGACGCCACAGGCGAGCTCACGATTTTGCAAAATATCGATTTTACTGTTCATGCGCAAGCGACGCTTGCTATTGTGGGTGCGTCCGGGTCGGGCAAATCTACCTTGCTGGGTCTGTTGGCCGGACTCGATACGCCGTCCGATGGGAGCGTTAAGATCGACGGCGAAGATATTTTTGCGCTGGACGAAGATGGCAGGGCGCAATTGCGCAAAGCGAAGTTGGGCTTCGTGTTCCAGTCATTTCAGCTGCTGGCACATCTCAATGCGCTGGAAAATGTCATGCTGCCGTTGGAGTTGCGCAGCGAAGAAAATGCGAGAGAAAAGGCGGAGGCGATGCTTGGGCGCGTTGGATTATCAAGCCGCCTGAAGCATTATCCCAAATATCTATCTGGAGGGGAGCAGCAGCGCGTTGCTTTGGCGCGTGCCTTTGTGACCGAGCCGCCATTATTGTTCGCCGATGAACCGACAGGCAGCCTGGATGCGGTGACGGGAAAGGCGGTAATGCAATTAATGTTTGAGCTGAATCAGGAACGTGGATCAACCTTGCTATTGGTTACCCATGATCCTGTGATCGCCGCGCGCTGTGCTCGGACGATTACGCTATCGGAGGGACGTTTGATTTGAGGTTAGTTGCGTTAGTTGTTTGCAAAAGCGGTGAAGAAAACGGTGCAGAAAGGAAAGAATAGTTGAAAATGGCCAGTCAAAATTTGACTGGCCATTTTTTTATGCAATAAGCTACCTCTGCCGACACACCTGCCACTGATTCCAATAGTGCTTTTTTGGTTTATGCGGCAGGGCAGGCAAATTTAAAACGGATCCATGGCAATGGTGAATTTACCGGAGGAGTTGAGCGCGCCCATGTTGTAACCCTGCCAGCCAGGATAAGCCTGCGGCTCCCAGTAGAAAACTCCTAACCCATTCGAGCCCAGTGCCTTGGTTTTGTTGAGCAAATCGGTAAGCATGCTTTTGGTCGTACTCGCTTGCTGCCAGTCCATGCCAACTTCGCACACCATGACCGGTTTGCTGTAACGCCCCACCATGTCCCACATATTGGTCGATATCTGGTTGTTGTAACTCGCCCAGCCGCTCACTGGAGGATAGTGCGACATACCGATGACATCCCATTTTGCGCCTCCTCCTTTTACGCCATCGAAGAACCAGCGAAACACCGCGTTGTTATAGCCGTTTGCGATATGCAAGACTACCTTGGCACTCGGATAAACGGCTTTGGTGGCGTTGTAGCCATTGTTGATCAGCGAGGCGAGTTTGCTGAAATGGGAGGTACTGCCATCTGGCCACAACATGCCGCTATTGATTTCATTTCCCACTTGCACCCATTCGACCGTGATGCCATTGGTCTTCAGATAGTTGAGCACGCCATAGGTATGGTTATAAACATCCGTGTTGAGTTGCGCGAAAGTGTGCGAAGCCCAGGCCGCAGGCTTGTTCTGCTTTCCGGGATCGGCCCATGAATCACTGTAATGAAAGTCGATCATGATGCGCTGCCCCTGTGCAGCGGCGCGCTTGGCTTTGTAGAGCACATCGGCAGCATCATTCCAGCCACCTGCCGGATTAACCCATACCCTAAGCCGGATAGAGTTAATTTGCAGATTTTTCAATAGCAAAAATGGATCGGTTTTTACGCCGCTGCTATTATAAAAAGAATAGCCGCTCGATTCTTGCTGATCGACCCAGCTGACGTCGGCACCATTGGCAAAACTTGCGGCTGACGAAGCCGCAGGCAATAACAAACAACCAGAAAAAATTGCAGTACAAATTATTTGAAAGAATGATTGAGATATCATTTTTGTCTCCTCTTATGTAGTCACTACAAAAAATTGATTGGGTTTGTAATAATTATGCTGAAAAAAATCAATATCAATTCAATTGTTCTGATATAGATTGATTTGTGTAGGAGCCTCCTTTCTTTGCGTTATCGAAAATTCAGGGAAGTACGGACGTGATCAAGCCCGCGCCGATCCTAGCCGCATGATGGCTGTTTGTTAGATGAATTTATGGGATGGCGGTTCGAATAATCCGAACCGCCATCTCAATTGAATAAAGTATGGCTGGGTACTCGTATGAGCAACTGGAATTACTGGATGCTTGGGGCGGTGCGAGCACATCACATTGTTGCTCGCACCGTTCCTGCTACTCTTTCCGGCTAATCTTCCTTCTTATTACTTACATCTTGTATGACACCCCAAGATTAAAGCGGCGGCCAAACTCGGTCACTTCTTGGGAATACGGATTGTTGGTGCTCGTGTAGACCACTTTTTGGTTGGTCAGATTGTCGATACCAAACCGTACCTGTACTTGGTTTGTAATTTTCTTGGATAAGTTCAACGTCATATATGTTTCAGCACCATTGACGGTAAGTTGGCCAGCACCCCAGGTTGGGTTACGTACAAATGGGCTGTGATAATTGACCGACATTCTGGCCTCGTATCCCGCTTTTTCGTACCACAGCGTGATACCGCCGTTGTTTTTCATGAGACCTTCAACTGGGTAAGGACTACTGGTCGGAATATTTTCGTGGATGCTGCTCTGCGTGTACGAATAGTTGCTGTAGACGCCCAGACCATCGAACGGTGCCGGCAGGCCAGTAAATGCCTGTTGGTAGATTAACTCTAAGCCCCGGACATTGCCGCCTGTGCCATTGATTGAGTGGGTGACCGTCGCAGTACGGGATACCCCGTTAACAATCACCTCACTTTTGTCGGCCGTGATGCCGATGTAATCGCTGATTTTCTTATAGAACAGCCCACCGGAAAGCAAAGATCCTTTCCCGAAATACCATTGATAGGCTAAATCCACTTGGTCGGCTAACATAGGTTTGAGGTGAGGATTACCAGCACTACCGGTGACAGGCATTACTGGATTGACGTCCACATTCAAATTGCGTGAACCCCGCATTTCATCCAGCGGTGCACGACTCATCGCACGCGATGCACCGAAGCGAATTTGTTTCTCTTGCTTTGCGTCGAGATTAAAGACCAGGTTCACACTTGGCAGTACTTCCGTATAGGAAATCCCATCTACAAAATCTTTTGGAGCCGCACCATTAAGCGACTGCATGCCACCACCAGTTTGCTTGGTGTGAACCACGCGTATGCCGGCATTACCGCGATAGGAGTGTCCCATCATGTTGCCGTCCAGATCCGCTTGGGCATACATCGAAGAACTCGATTCGGTGACTTTCCATCCAGCGAGTAAATCATCACGGGTTTGCAGACGTCCATTCGGGTCAAAAGCTTTGGCACCGAAATAAGTCGCTACGGTTGAATTAAAATCTTTGAGCGCGATATAGGGTGCGAAGCCATCAACGCGAATTGTTTCATAGGCAGAATCAGGCACGGTGCCTGTGGGGTTTAGACTCCAGGTGGTCTGACTGTAATCTTTTTTACGTTCGGTCAAGCGCACGCCAAATTTAACCTTGCTAATGTCACCAAAGCCAACCGAACGAGAACCGTTAAGATGAAAGCCGTTTAACGTATCTTTTAGATGACCATCCGTGTTTACATCCAGAGTGGGTTGCCAGAACGCAGCGGGATTACCTGAATCATGGCTGAACGAATAGGATTGATTTTCATCGCCCGTAAAGGACCACGTAATCGTGCCGTTCGCTTTGGAGTATTGCTTGACGTCGCGCCATTGACTGTCGCGACTTGCGACGGAAGTCGACAGATCCGCTTCGATTTTCCAGGCGTCAACATTGAACTTGCCGTTTAAGCCGCCTGCCAAATTATGTGTGTCCTGCGTCCACAGCGCATCGTTATTGACGATGCCAACATTAGTGACGGTAGCGCCAACGACGTAGCCATTACGAATGTCGAGCTTGCTGTAATTAGCCTTTTCATACCCATCCCAGTTGCCAAGGTCACCGGTATAGTGCTGTAACTCTGGCTCTTTGATCCCAGCTTTGGCGTAATAAATATCGGCAGTAAGGAGGGCATCGGGGCTTGCTTTCCATTCTGTCTTACCAAGGAAACTGGAGCGCGCATCTTTGCCACGTTTGATGTCGTCTTGAAAGCCCCACGGGGTCTTGTCGATTTTGCCGTCACCATTTAGATCGGTCGAGTGGTCTTCGTTGAAGCCCCACAGCTTGGAATTTTTTTGCAGTGAGGGCTGCTTCTGGTAGCTAAACGCTAACGCAACTCCCAACGTATTGTTATTAAACTGGTCGATATAAACCCCTCCTACACGTGGCGCTGTGCTGGATGCGCCTGGAAGTTTATCGCCGAGTGGGTAATACAGCGCATCTGCCTTAAGTGAAATTTGGCGGCTTTTAAAGGAGAGCGGTTTCACAGTTTGCAGATCAATGCTGGTAGCTGCACCACCTTCGATGAGCTCGGCCGATTGGGTTTTGGCGACGGTAGCGCCACTGATTGATTCTGATGGAAACTGTTCAAAACGCACTGCACGAGCAGGTTCGGAGGAAGCTAGTTCACGTCCATTGAGAGTGGCGCCGATAAACCGGGGACCGAGTCCACGCGCTACTACCTGGCTGGCATTCCCGCGATCTATACCGGAGGACAGACCTGGCAGGCGAGCCAGTGTTTCCGCAATCGTCGTATCCGGCAATTTGCCGATATCTTCCGATGCGATGACTTCGATCATGCTGTTCGATGCTTCTTTGCTGGCTAAGGCACTACGAATCGAAGCGCGGATGCCAGTTACCACTATCTGTTGAACGTCATCTGCAGCAGGTGCTGGGCTTTGCTGCGCCATAGCGCTACCGCTTACAACCGGCATGACAAACAAGGCGCGAATCAGCCAAACAATTTTTTTCTGTTTCATACGGTCTCCCAAATTTAGATAAATGTGCCAAATAACTGGCGGCTTAGGCAGCGACCCTCTTAATTTATACAGAGTCTGAATAGATACTATTGCATTCAGCAATAAGGTTCCAATCAAATATTTGACGAATAGTATGTGGATAACGTATAGGTGCTATTCAAGCGAGTTAAATGATGAAATAATTTAAAAATTTTTTCAAAAAAAATAGCCATATTATTGGCGTGATGTGTCTTATTTTTGCTGCTAAATTGGGGAGCTGGGGAAGGAAAAGAAGGGTTGGGGTATCTGGAAATGGCGTCTTTTTTTGTGTATGTTGACCTTAAAAGAAGGCCGCTACAGAGGGAGATTGTGGGTATGAATTTATTGTTTTCCTGGACTCGAAAGAAACGCTGCTTGAGCAAGGCGTTATCTTTTGCAAGTACTGCCGGCGATCATGTGTTTTGTTTTTCTTGTGCATGCGAAGGGGAATGAGTTTAATGGAGCTGTGTTGTGCATATGCAACAAAAATGTAGGGTGGGTGCCCCCATGTCGTCAGGCCGGAGGGTGATTAACTTATTTCTGGACGAGGTGGATAGAGGGTTGCAGCGATTTCCCGCAGCATAGCGAGCATGGATTTCGCTCCCGGGGATAGCTCGTGATTTTTACGTGTGACGATGCCGTACCAATCCATGCGCAAACCTAAGTCACAGGGGAGTACGGTCAGTAAGCCAGTATCCAGAGAGGGTCGAACCAGCTCTTCGGGCAAGGCCACTACCATGTCGCTGCCCCGCAGCAGATTGGTAATGACTGGCAACGCCAGTGTTTCGACTGTTTCGCTGGGTTGATCAAGGCCGTGCGACAAAAATAATGCGGTCAGCCGGTCCCGCAAAATACTTCCGCTTGGCGGGAGTATCCAGCCTTCGTGTACGAGGTCCTTCAGTTGCAAATTGTGGTGCCGGGCTAAGGGGTGCCCTGCTCGCGCGATTAAACTATGCGGCTCGTCTGTTAATGGTTCGAAGTTGAGTTCTGCTGCGGACTCTGCATCAAGAATGCGACCAATCACCAGATCAAGCATGCCGGCCCGTAAGCGTTCGATTAACAGCTTGCTGGTATCGACGCTGATGGAGACGTGGACTCGGGAGAAGCGTGTCTTTAATAAGTTGACCGCCTGGGGCAAAAGACTGGTAGAGGGTGTGAGAACAGTGCCTACGGAAACCCGACCAGTGAGTCCAGACAATAGCTCCATGACGTCTTGATGTGCTAAGTCCATTTCTGCTAAAGCAGCACCGGCACGTCGGATCAGCACCTCGCCATAGCGTGTCGGAACTACGCCGCGTGGCAGGCGTTCAAATAAGGGTATGCCGAGCGCATGCTCTAGCTCCCCTAGCAGTTTGGAAGCAGCTGGTTGAGTTAGATTAGCGGCCTGAGCTGCGTGAAGTATGGAGCCATGTCGCCCTAGTTCCACCAGCAAGACTAAGTGGCGGGTCTTGAGGTAAGAACGTACAAAGCGATCAGAGCGTGTATCAGACATGGATGCACGTATTTCTTGGGAAAGGCGTCTTAGTCATGATAGATTTGAGACCGCCCACCATCGATCAGGATATCGGTGGCGTTGATGAAGCGTGCTTCGTCGCTTGCCAGGAACAGTGCCGTATAGGCGACCTCTTCCGGTTGTCCGGCACGACGACATGGCAAAATCTTTTCTTGGCGCTCGCGTTCAGCTTGGGGATCCGGGCAACTGGCTAGCCAGCTTTCCACCGCATCGGTTAGGATGAGTCCAGGTGAAATGGAATTCACGCGTATCCCACGTGCTGCATATTCGATACCCAATGCGCGGGTCAGACCAATCAAGGCATGTTTGGCTACGGGATAGGGGAAGCAACCAGGAATGATGTGATGACCATGCACCGACGCTATATTGATGATGTTGCCTGCACCTTGGGCAAGCATGCCCGGTAATGCAGCCCGCGTGACATTCCAGGCACCATCCAGGTCGACTGCAAAACAGCGTTGCCATTGTTCGGTGGTCATGGCGAGCGGGTCGGTGAACACATTCATTCCTGCGTTATTGACCACTACATCGACCCGGCCAAAACGGGCGATGGTCTGCGCAACCATTTGTTCGGTCGCTGCAGCATCGGCCACGTCTGCTTGTACAAAAAATGCACGTTCGCTGCCTAGCTCTTGGAGAATGGCTTCGGACGCTGCGTTCTGTTGGTGACTGTTGAGAACGACGTAAGCACCTTGTGCCACAAATAGTCGGGCAATTGCTTTGCCAATGCCCAGTGTAGAGCCGGTGACGATGGCTACTTTGTCTTGAAGTCTATGTGTCATGGATAGGATTATTTCTCTGGTTGTATGTTGGTAGGCAATGGTCGATTTTGCTTGCGGCTTACCTATGGCTACCTTTGGTTTTAAGCTGATCGAGCAATACGGCCATTAATAGTATCAAACCACGCATGAGATATTGATAAAAAGCGTCGACATCGAGCAGATTCATGACGTTTTCCACCGTGCCCATAATCATTACGCCAATGAGCACGCCAAAAATTCTGGCTTTGCCACCTTGTAAAGATACTCCACCCAATACGCAGGCGGAAATCACGTCAAGTTCGAAGCCTTGGGCTGAATTAGGTTGGCCGCTAGTGATGCGTGACGCCAGAATCAGTCCTGCCATTGCAGCAATCAATCCTTGAAGCAGAAAAATCCAGACACGCAAGCGCTCGACTTTGACGCCTGCCAGACGAGCGGCTTCGGGGTTGCCACCGATAGCCAGGGTGTTGCGGCCAAACACAGTGTGATTAAGCAGGACACCAAACACGACGAAGCAGGCTGCCATGACTAGTACGGGCAGTGGCAATCCAAACAGACGGGCATCACCGAAGTTGATGAATCTTTCGTCAGCAATCCCAACCGCTTGCCCTTTGGAGACGATGAAGGCCAGTCCCCGCACCATCAGCATGGTTGCCAGCGTGGCGATCAGTGCATTGACACGCAGATAGGCGATCAGTACGCCATTGCCTGCACCGATCAATGCACCTGCCAGCAATCCACCGCCGACGGCCAAACCGATGCTTTGAGTACGTTCCATGATGATGGCACCAAGCACGCCCGCAAACGCAATGGTAGAGCCTACGGACAGGTCGAAGTCGCGCGAAGCTAAACATAACATCATCGTACAAGCCACCATGCCAATTTGCGCCACCGATAGCATCAGCCCGACAATATTGGCACTAGAAAAAAAATTTTGTACGGTGAGCGATAGGATGAAAAATAGAACAGCGTAGCCGAGCGGCATACTATGCTCTACCAACCATTGACGATAGTGCGGTGCAGGGATGGCTGGATTTTCTTGGATCGAACTAAGGGTACTCATGAAAAACTCCGAGGGGTGATGGTATTAACTTTAGGTGGGGTCGCATCAGGCAGCGCCAGACGCAGCACAGATGTTTCGTTCGCTTGGGCGCGGTCGAGTTCGCCGCAAATTTTACCCTCACGCATGACGATCACACGGTCAGCGATACCCAACACTTCGGGTAGTTCGCTCGATACTACGATGACACAGCAGCCGCGTTCGGCCACTTCATGAATGATGCGGTAAATTTCGTTCTTGGCACCAACATCAATGCCACGGGTAGGCTCGTCAAGAATGAGTACCTTGAGTTTTGGTTCGGCCAGCCAGCGTGCCAGAATAACTTTCTGCTGATTACCGCCGGACAGCAGACGAATTTCCTGGTCACGACTGGGCGTTTTAATACGCAAGCGGTTAATGAAACTGTCGGCAAGCGCGGCTTCGCGACGATGGCGCAAAAATATGCCGCCTAATAAGTCATGGCGCCGGCAACTGATGTTGATATTTTCCGCCACGGAAGATTGGGCAAGAATGCCTTGCTCCTTGCGGTCTTCTGGACAGAGTACGATACCGGCATCGATAGCGGCTGATGGGCCGTGCTCAGGGACAGTAACACCGTCGAGTTGCACTGATCCAGCTTCACGTTTATCTGCGCCGTAGAGCAGTCTCATCAGCTCGGTGCGTCCCGCGCCGACTAACCCGAAAAAACCGCATACTTCGCCACCACGTACGCTGAAGTCTCCGCCTTCGACAAGTTTTTCACCGCGTAGTCCAGACACTTTCAGACGTTCAGGGCCAAGGGTTTTGGTGCGGTAATCGTAGATGTCATTGACCTCGCGTCCTACCATATCGCTGATCAATCTATCGCGTGCAACCTCAGCCATGACGGGATGTGTGATGATCTTGCGGCCGTCGCGAAAAATGGTGCAGGCGTCGCACAGCGCATACAGTTCTTCAAGCCGGTGCGAGATATAAATGAGGGTGCGACCAGCGGCGCGCAGTTCGCGTACCAGGCGGAACAGGATCTCGCTTTCGTTATGCGACAGACTGCTGGTTGGCTCGTCGAAGGCGATCACTTGCGCATCCTGCATGACGGCTTTGCAGATCTCGACCATCTGGCGCTGAGCAATGGATAAATCGGCTAAACGTGCATCCGGGTTCAGGTTGACGCCGATCGCTGCTAGACGTTCGGCGACAATGCTGCGTGCAAGAGGGCGATTGACGATTCCAAAACGGGTTGGCAGACGCCCAAGCAAGATATTTTCAGTGACCGTTAGCTCAGGTACATATTGCAGCTCTTGATGAATGACGGCAATGCCCGCAGCGATAGCGTCCGCAGCTGAACCGAAGTGGCATTCAGCGCCGTTAACCAGCAAGCGTCCACCATCGGGACGATACTGTCCCCCCAGAATTTTTAGCAGCGTGGACTTGCCGGCACCATTCTCGCCAAGCAGTCCGTGGACACTTCCGGCATGCGCCTCGAAGCTGACGCCGTTGAGTGCTTTCACTCCAGGGAAAATTTTTGAGACTTGGTCAAATTGCAAATAAGCAGACATGGGTAGTGACATTTACATAGGCAGTTTATAGTCCAAACTGTGCGCGAACCGCAGCTTGGTTGTGACGTGTCATCAAGGTGCCATTGGTCAGTGTCACAGCAGCAGGTTTTTGATTTTCAGCGATCCATTTGTACATATTGATCGCAGTTTCGTAGCCATGCCGTTTTGGGCTGATGAGGACGGTCCCGTAAAAACCCGTTGGATTGGGTTTGACGAATTCATTGAGCGCCGTCTTGCTGCCTCCGATACCAATTCCTATCACAGCATCGCTACGCAGACCCCGTCCTTCTGCAGCACGCACTGCACCCAGCACAGCTTCGTCATTTAAGCCAAAAACTAACCAGTGCTTGAAGCGAGCCTGTTTGGTAAAGGCGATGTTGGCTGCGTTAAAAGCACTTTCGGTATCCGTTTTTGCCTGCGCGGCATCGATGATGTTAGCTATGGGAAATCCTCCTGCCTTGAGTGCATCGACCGCACCTTGGGTACGCTCTCGTGCAGTCGGCAATTGGTCAAAGGCCATGCGCAGCGCGCCCACTTCCTGCATTGACCATTTGCGCGCTTTCATTTCTTCCATTATTCCCTGCCCAACCTGTTTGCCTATCTCGTATGCAGAAATTCCCATGTGGGGAATGCTGGCAATCGGCTTACCCGCGCCATCGACTAATTGATCGTCCACCGACATGACCTTGAGGCTCTGGCGTTTGGCAGCACGCTCGACGGCGACGCCCAATTTAACATCAGGTGCACAGATCACGAATCCCTGTGCTTTTTGGGCCGCCAGATTATCGATGGCCGACATCATTTTTTCGCCGTTAGGAATGCCAATTTTTACTAAAAGAAATCCTTTTTCTTTTGCCGCTTGGTCGGCATAGCGCCATTCGTCTTGAAACCAGGGTTCTTCGGCTTGCTTGACTAAAAATCCAATTTTGACAGGCTCTGTCGCCTGTGCCTGGCTCGTTGCAGTCAGTACCATGCTTGCAAGGATTGGGATACATTGGGCCAGTATGGACAGTGTTCGTTTCATTATTTCTCCGTGTGGTTTATGAAGATTTGGCGACAGGAAGTGTGTCGTCAAAGAGTGTGTCGAGAACGCCGAGTGGCGTAGGCATATTCAGGTAGAAGAGGCTACCTGCGTGGGGCATGTTGAGCAATTCGTCGGCGGTCATTTCTTGACGAGAACTGGAGACCATCAATTGGTCAAGATTTTTACCGCCGAAGGCAGGGCAGGTAGGGTTCTTGGCAGGCACCCGGATGCTGCGCAGCAGTTCACCAGAAGGCGAATACTGCACAACGCGACCCGCACCCCATTGCGCATTCCAAAGGCAGCCGTCACGATCAATGACAGATCCATCTGGATAGGCATCGGGTCCTTCCATTTCAACGAATAAGCGAATATTGGCGACGTGCGCTGATTCAGCGTCATAGTCGCATTGCTGAATCCGGCGTGTCAGCGTATCGGCAAAGTACATCGTTTTACCATCGATACTAAAGCAAATACTATTTGTAATTGCGACTGCGGGCAGTGCCAGGCGGCGTAAGCCATGTTGCATGGAATACTGATAAAAACTTCCGATGGGACGTTTTTCTGCGGCCTCGTTCATCGTCCCGAAAACAAAAAAACCACGCCGATCAGTACGACCATCATTAATACGGGTACGTGGTTCAGCGGGATCGACTGCAATCAACGGTTGCACTTGTAAGGGACGCGTTCCGGCTTCATCGCTTGTATTCTGGATACTTGCAAAACACAGGCGCTTGGCCAGGCCCATGAGCATACGACCGGAATGACAGTGGGCAAAGGAGCCGACTCGATCAGGTAGCTTGTAAGTCAAGGTTGTACTTGATTCGGCGGGCCAGGCATGCACTGTACTTGCCTCAATATCGGTCCACCACCAGCGTTGGGCAGTGGGATCCCAAAGCAGACATTCACCTAGTACCGCGCCTTGAGCCTGCGCTACTGTCATGACTTCGCTGTTCTCGGATTTCAACATAGGGAGGTAAATTAAGAGTAAGGAACGAATTATTATTTACAAATTTTTCTAACGTGATGCGTGCCGGAAGCTATGTTATTGGATTCCGGCATACCCAACAAATGCAATTTCTCCTTCTAACTATCTGAATGTGGCATAGCTTGGCTTTGGAGAATACGGTCGGCGCGAGACAATGCCGTTTGTAGCACATAGCACCAAGCACTGAATCTACGCCGGCATGGCGATGTAGCGCCATGCCTCATGAGGCCCATCCAGAAAAATAAATGATGCCGTGTTGTGCTTGCTAAGGCCGAATACCTAATTGATACACGGGTGTAATACGCACTTTGCGTACCGTAGCAATTTGAGTTTGGCTACCAAACTCCGGGCGATGTTCCTTGGGCAGATAAATTGGCGCATCGGCACGCAGCGGCAGTACGGAAACGGTCAATGAATCGCTGAGCTCGGCAATGTGTTGCTTAAGCCCGAATTGCCAGCCGTATCCAAAGTAATACCAGTCATCGAGTAAGCGAGTGCCAGAAAATAACCTCCCTATGTCACCAACGAAATCGATCTCTAGTAACGCATCATCGAGGCCGTGCATTTGTTTTAACTGATCCGCCGGTACCGAAATTTTCCAGGCAGCAGCAGCCTTGAAGTGCTCTGGTATGGGTTGCATAGCGGCTTTTGCTGAGCCACCTCGGATCACTGGGGCCATTGCTTGAGCTTCCCGTATTTGTGTCAAGGTTGCGTCGAAATGGCGCGTTTTTTGTTCAGACTCAAACACCTGAAATACGCCATCTTTGGTGGCAATTTGAAGAGCGCTCGTGGATTTGGGCGGCTTAGTGAGTGCGGGATACACTGCGACACGAAATTTGTTCTGTCCCACTGAGCGCATTTGCAAGCCGCCATCCGCAAAGTAACTCTGCTGTTCGCTCAGTACTAAGCGGCGCTGACCACCCAGATCCCCGATGGATAACTTCTGCACTTGTTCAGGGGTGAGAATTAACAGACTCACGGGGCGAGAATTCGGATGATTAAGCGTGAGGGCAACGTTGGTGCCGGGCGTGATGTTATCGACTACCAAATGACCATCGGCTTGCGTTATGCGTGCGGTCGGTGCGCTTAGATAGGCACTTACGCTCGCATCAAAACCCAACTCCACCGGGATTCCGGCGGTGGCAGAAAAAACATAGAGCAAGCCATTTTTCCCATTGTCCAAGCGTGCGACTGGTTGCGCAGTTGCGTAGGTAAGGCGAGTACCATCCAGATCAAAATTAATCGGCCAAATAAAGTAGCTGCCATTGGCTACATCTACCGGTTGTTGAGGAAATACCAAAGTTTGCCCGGGAAGCTTGACCGAGAAACGCAACTGGCGTTGCAGTGGCATCGCATACTGACGCACATGGTTATTCATGAACAGAAAAGCGCTATCGCCTTGGCTGCGCACGGATAGCCGTGGTGTGCTTAATTCAGTTTCGGACGTGGGCACGTGCTCAGGTTTACGAACCGTCATGGGAGCGAGGCGCGCACCAAAGTCATGTAAAAAATAATGATAAGGGCGTAGACGTGTCAACACTTGACGTTGTTGACCATCCGGGCCCAATGGCGCCTGGAAGTCGTAACTAATCATTGGTGTGTCGTTATAGCCACCACTGAGTGTGCTTTCTTCGAGAGAGGTACGCCCCATCGGATTGCGACCACCATGAAACATATAGTAGCCCAACAAATTGACGCCCGAACCTAGCTGCACTGGCAGCATTGATGCAATATCGTCGGGCGACACCAGGGTGCGGCGGCGGTACATTGCCGGTAACCCAGCACCATATTCCGCGCCTAGAAAAGGGGTCAGATTAATGTCGGTCTCGGCTGTACCGGCTGCTGTACCTACGGTTTGCGCACCCAGATCACCGCTGACCCTGCTGCCAAAACGGAATGCGTAGGTTTCTTTTGGCGGTAATTCCTTCGTCGTTATGGCCCAAGGCTCGTCAGGATAGCCCCCGAATACCGGCGTTACTTCACCCGAAGGATAAATCGTACGATCCCACCCTGTAACGGTATAGAGGGGCACATCCATGCCGGCTTTCAAGATCAGCGCTTTCAGGGCGCGAATATGATCTTCGCCGTGGCCTGGTCCACCGATGTTGTATTCGTTCTCGATTTGAATGCCAATGACGGGGCCACCTTGTTTCCACAGTTGGCCTTTAAGTTGCTGACCGATCTGGGTGTAAAGGCGCTCGACAAATTTTAAGTATTGCGCATCGTTGCTACGCGTCGGCATGGCGTTGACTACCCAATCCGGGACGCCGCCATATCGGGCTTCCGCATGCGCCCAGGGGCCAACGCGGACCACTACCTCAAGTCCAACCTTGGCGCACAGCTGGATGAAATGATGCAAGTCACGATTACCCTTCCAGTTGAATTGTCCTTCTTGTTCTTCATGATGGTTCCAGATCACATAACTGGCGACTACATTGATCCCGGCCGATTTCATTTTCTGGAGCTCCGCTTCCCAGCTTTCAGCCGGGCTGCGGGTGTAATGAAACTCACCCATCACAGGTAGCCAAGGCTGACCGTTGCGTAGCAAATATTGGTTATTAATATCTAAGCGCTCACCATGGGGCGATACAGCCGTCCCCATATGTAAATGTCCCGTGGTGGGTACGGGGGTCGGCGCGCTGGCGTCAATATTTAATACGGTCTGAGCATGCGCAACCGAGGCCATTAGTATTCCCGCTATGAGTGGAATAAGTGTGGTGCGATTTATTTGTTTGTACATTTTTGTCTCCGATTTTTTAGTGTGACAGTAGTGTGACAGTTCTGCATAAGGTGCCGTACAAATCAGGATGTGGTAACCAATTGCGCTAAGGCATCTACAAAATTTTGCGCTCTTTTGGCCACCTCCGCAGCATCGAAACCGGGCGCGTATAATGCGCCACCCAGTCCAAAACCCGCTGCGCCAGCGCGACGATATTCGGCCATGCCCTGAGGCGTTATACCTCCTACCGGCAGTAGACGTAAAGTTGGTGGTAGCACTGCGCGCATTGCTTTTAGTACGGTGGGTGTTACGAGTTCTGCTGGGAATAATTTTATGGCATCTGCCCCGGCATGCAAGGCGGAAAATGCTTCCGTAGGTGTAGCAGCGCCAGGGACGCAATACAAGCCCGCTTGCTTGGCTGAGGTAATAACCAGCTTGTCTGAATGTGGCATCACAATAAGCTGTCCCCCGGCATCACGTACCTGATGCACCGACTCAATACTCAATACGGTGCCAGCACCCACCAAGGTATCGGCGGGCATGCAGCGGCGCAAAATGGAGATGGATTCCAGGGCTTGCGGCGAATTCAGGGGCACTTCGATCAAGCGGAAACCTTGCCCATATAAGGCCATTGCAATGCCCTCGACCTCGCTGGGGCGGATGCCTCGTAAGATGGCCACTAGAGGCAGGGCGGAAAATGCGATATCGAATGAGGAAAGAGGTTGGCTCATAGTTGAGGCTCCGCGATAAAGGATGTTTGAGGAACCAAGCCTGCTGTAAGTGCAAGATGCCACAATCCGGCAGGTGCTGTGTTGGGTAGAACAATATGGACGTGCTGATTAAAACGCTTCAGTGCTTGTGCATAACGCTGACATAACGCTGGTTCACCAATGAGTACAAGGGGGGCAGCAGCAAGGGCAGCCATGTCGCGCCACCCAAGTCCGGCGCGTAATTCATGACCGATTAGCAGGCCTGAAAGGTAATCGGCCAGACCGCTTCCGGGGATTTTTTTTGTTAGACCCAGACTGCGTACCGCAAACAGTTGATGACTCAAACCCAAGTGGCCATCGTTGCGTGCTGCATCGATCCCTGCCAAAAAGGTAGGTAAATCCTGTTCGCCGGATGCCTCGGGTATGAGTCGTCCCAGTACCGAATGCGCGCGCAATACTGCAAACAATTCACCTGTCATGTGGGTTGCAAAACCTAGCACTTGCCCTTGTTTGATTTGCGCCCATTTTGAATGGGTACCCGGCATGACAATGCAGGATTCTGAAGCAAGCTCAGGGTGTAAATGCAAGGCACCGACGATCTGGGTTTCTTCACCTCGGATAAGATCCGGCGGTATATCGACAGGGGTACATATTAATCCTGGAATAATGCAAAGTTGTCCGCCATCGACCGTGTGTAAATTCGCAGCGAGTTCGTTGGTACTGGCAGGACAATTAACATAGGGCACTTCTTGCCAACCATGCGCACTGCCAACCATGCCGCAAGCAATGATGGGTAGTGCCCTGTTTGCCGGTCCACGATAAGCCAACCAATCGCCTGCTAGAGTATTGAGCGCTGTTGCGTAGGCCTCAGCGCCTTTCAATACAGACGCCCCTTGAGCCGCAGCACGGGTAGCCAACAACGTGCCATCCGTGCCGATCAAGAATATTCGGAGTCCAGTACTACCCCAGTCGATGCCGATGAGACGTGCAGCTTGCAAAGCGTCGGCCATCTCAGATGTGCTTACCATTCGGCTACGCTACCATCTTTGTGGCGCCACAATGGGTTGCGCCAATCGGGAGCATTGCGGCTTGCCTCGATTACTCGTTCTTCATCGATCACTACGCCGAGACCTGGTTTCGGCATTGGAGCGATGTAGCCATCGACAATATTGAAATCGGCACGGTTGACTACATAATCGAGCAATTCAGCCCCCTTGTTGTAATGGATACCCATGCTTTGTTCTTGCAGTACGGCGTTATGCGAAACAAAATCCACTTGCAAGCAAGCAGCTAATGCAATTGGCCCCAGCGGGCAGTGAGGTGCGAGGGCAATATCGTAAGCTTCCGCCATGGCGGCGATTTTCACGCATTCGGTAATTCCACCGGCGTGCGATAGATCGGGCTGCACAATGGAGATGCCGCCTTGCTGGAAAACACGTTTGAAATCAAAGCGCGAATACATGCGCTCGCCAGCAGCGAGCGGAATGGAGGTGCTATCGGCCAAACGCGGGTAATATTCGGCCTGCTCGGCTAACACCGGTTCTTCAACGAAAAGCGGGCGGTAAGGCTCTAATTCCCGGAGTAATACCTTCGCCATTGGGGCGGCAACGCGGCCGTGGAAATCAATGCCAAATTCGATCTCATTGCCGAAAGCGCTGCGAATTTCGGCTATTCGACCAACGGCGGCATCGACAGCTTTCGCACTATCGATGATGCCAAATTCTTCGGTGCCATTCATCTTAAAAGTATCAAATCCTACTTCGCGGAATTTGCGAATCCCAGCAATGACATCGTCTGGGCGGTCGCCGCCGACCCAGCTATAAGTCTTCATCTTGTCGCGTACCAACCCGCCCAGTAGTTCATAAACAGGCACGCCCAGCGCTTTTCCTTTGATGTCCCATAGCGCTTGGTCGACTCCGGCAATGGCACTCATCAGTATCGGTCCGCCACGATAGAAAGCGCCACGGTACATGACCTGCCAGAGATCGTTGATACGCGATGGATCTTGTCCGATCAGATTAGGCACCAGTTCCTGCACTGCTGCTTCTACTGTACGTGCTCGTCCCTCAATCACCGGCTCACCCCACCCTACGATGCCAGCATCGGTTTCAATTTTAAGAAGCATCCAGCGTGGCGGGAGGCGATAGGTAGTGAGCTTGGTAATTTTCATAGAATGAATATAGGCCAGTTAAAAAACGTTGATCTTAAACCCCTTAGCTAGATCGTGAATATGAATAAATTACGAATAAGTATATGGATATGGCATATCTAAGAGGTGGTTTTTTAAAAATACAACGGCTTGCAAGCAGCGTCAAGTAGGAAGATGTAATTCCTCAAAAGACAAGCCAGGACGTACGTAATTTATACAAAGGGCGGGTTCGGATAGCCTCTATCAATTCCTGAGAATTGCGGTCTAAGAGCCTGTTCAAGATCTCTTTTGCCAAAATGGACCACCGTCCGTAAACTGTATGGGTCAGAAAAATTTACCCCAGCGGCATCAGTCGAAAGCAGTATGAACTTATCCGAGAGTTACGGGAAAGCGCAAGGAAGCAGACCAAGCCAAGGCAGGTGGATTTGTACGAGATTTTTTGTGGAGTTCTGTATGTGCTAAAAAGCGGGTGCCAATGCCGGATGTTGCCCAGTGATTTTCCTAAATAAAGGCTATGACGCAGGTAAAAAAGTCTCGGGCATCAAGCGCCATATTGCAGTCGATACGCAGGGTTTGCCCTATGCCATGGCCGTTACCACGGCAGATGTGACGGATCGAAAAGGCGCGTTGACGGCGTTCATGCTGCACAAGGATGCTTTATCGGAGGTAACCAATGTGCTGGTCGATGGCAGCTATACGGGTGCCCCGTTTGCCGATGGCGGCAAAGCGCTGTTGGGCGCAACGGTGGACATTGCCAAGCGCAATGAACTGTACACCTTTGCCGTATACCCCAACGCTGGGTAGTGGAACGCTCATTTTCCTGGCTGAAAAAATGCAGGCGACTATGGAAAAACTGCGAGAGAAAACTCAATACCAGCCTTCAGTTTGCTTCTTTGGTCTTCCTTGTTCTGCTGCTGAAAAGATCTTGAACAGGTTCTAAGAACTGCGCAGTGCTGTTTTGCGCGCGCTGTAAAGCGAGAGAACTTTCTGGAGAATATTTGCTTGGATCTGCATACAAAAAAACCTTAACGCGTGTGCCAGCTTGCGCCAAGATATGGGCACATTCAAGGGCATCGCCGCCATTGTTTCCGGGACCCGCAATGATCAGTATCTCCGCCTGGCTTATCGCACTTGAGATTAAAGTCAATCCCAAAGTAGCGGCAGCCTGGCCTGCACGCTGCATAAGACTATCTTGGTGTAAATCCACAATTGCAGCTTGTTCTATTGTTCGGATTTCTGCTACTGAATAAAGTGCAGTCATGGGTATCCTGTGTTTTTTCAAAATCGCACATTGAATCTATTTTTCCGAATTTCTATCTTGATAAATAAGGACAGTGATACCGGAATAAGGGGCTATTCGATAAGGCAGCGTGCCGCCGCAACACCGCTACGTGCAGCTGATTCCAGTGTGGCTGGGTATTCACTTGCGGTATAGTCGCCCGCGAGAACCAGTCCAGTTAAAGCGGTTAGATTTTTTGGGCGAATCAGCTCTGGGGTACACGAGAATGTGGCTCGTTTTTCCGAAATTATTTTGGTCCAGACTGGACTCTTCAATTCTGGTTGCTGCAGCACTTGTGCCAATTGTGTGGCGACGGCATCGGCGAGTATCTGCTGCTCTAACGCGATGGCTTCTGTTGATGCACTGATGACGACCGCGAGTAACCCGGGCTGCGCCGAATTCAATGCTCCTCGATCAAAGACGAACTGTCCCCAATGTCCCGTTGCTGCGTCATCGGGCAATGCAAAAAATGGTTGTCCCAATTTGACTCCAGGTCCATATTGCAGATAACAGGTGGTGATGGGTTGATAGCTGAAGTCCTGCAGCGTATTAGCCCCCATCACGTCATCGAGTAATTGCGTCGCCTGATTGGCTTGGGTGGCGATGACAATAGCATCGAAGTTTTGTTCGCTTCTGGGGTCGGCATTTTGACCGGCTATGTTAAGCCGCCAATGCGTGCCGTTCTGGGTGATTTTTTCGATGGTGCTGCCAGTGTAGACGTGTCCGCCATGTCGTTCAATGAATGCAACTGCTTTCTGCGGAAATAGCGTCGTTAAATCAACGCGTGGAATCAGCATGTCGGAGGCACTACGTGCCCCACCTAAGCTATCATGCAAAACATTTAAAAACACTTGGGCTGATGCAATCTCCAGTGGAGTGTTTAAGGCAGCAAGACAAAGAGGACGCCACAGCAGTTTGATTAAATGTGGGGTTTGGTCAAAGCGATCGAGTAATTCGGTAACCGAGCAGTCGACGTTTAATCGCCAATCCATCCAGCGTGCTGTAGTTGAGAAGCGTGCTAGTGAGAGTTTGTCTTCCAGTGCCAGTCCCCTGGCACGGATCAGAGCAACAAGCATATGGAACGGGGCAGGCAGTCGCGGTGCAATGAAATCCATACCGCCGCTGTTTTCAGGATAACGCATTTGCAGCGGCAAGCGCAGCAGCACTTCGTCGGTATCAATGCCGACCATGCGCATCAGGCGCAGTGTTTCGGCATAGGCACCCAACAATATATGCTGACCGTTGTCGAGCGTTTTGTCATGAAGTTCAACGCATCGTGCGCGGCCCCCTAAGGTTCGGGCAGATTCGAACAACGTGGTGTGGTGGCCTCGATGCGATAGTTCCACCGCTGCTGCGCAACCAGACCATCCGCCGCCGATGATAGCGACGCGCTGAATGTTCACGTCAGCCCCAAACGTAGGTTTTCCAAGCCAACCACAGCTTGCGAATCGGCGTCAAGGAAATGCGTTGATTCAGCACATGGAAACCATCGCGTTCAATTTCGTTGAGCAAGGTGCGATAGATGGTTGCCATGATTAATCCGGGGCGCTGCGCTCTGCGGTCTGCTGCAGGAAGCAGTGCAAATGCTTCATCGTAAATAGTTTGCGCGCGTTGCGCTTGGAAACGCATAAGGTTGGAAAAATTCTCACTATGTTTTGCATTGAGAATATCGGCGGCGGTAATGTTGAATTGTTGGAGTTCGTTGATCGGCAGATAAATCCGTCCTTTGCGTGCATCCTCGCCGACATCCCGGATGATGTTAGTGAGCTGAAAAGCGAGGCCGAGTTTTTCTGCGTACTGCAAAGTCTCCGGCCGAGTCACGCCAAAGATACTAGCCGACATGATGCCGACAACGCTGGCAACGTGCCAGCAATAGCGCTGCATGCCAGGAAAATCCAGGTATCGGGTTTGCGTCAGATCCATCTCCATCCCGTCAATAACAGCCAACAGGTGTTTGCCTTCGATGGCATACACCAAGAGATGCGGATGCAGGGCCTTGGTGACGGGATGGCTGGGATTATCTTGAAGCATGGCACTCACTTCCTTGCGCCACCAAATAAGTTTGGAATGGGCGACTGCATCATCGCTGCACTCATCTACAGCGTCGTCGACTTCGCGGCAAAAAGCATACAACGCTGTGATCGCGCGGCGGCGTTCCGATGGTAAAAACAAGAAGCTGTAATAGAAGCTCGATCCGCTCTGCGCGGCTTTTTGTTGGCAGTATTCGTCGGGTGACATGAGGAGATGGTGAGTAAATTCGCGTGGTGAGTGGTGGGTATGCAGGGAAATACCTGGAAGCTGCCATGTTAATCGACTACAAGA
Organism: Oxalobacteraceae bacterium; assembly: GCA_025352145.1. Lineage (GTDB taxonomy): Bacteria > Pseudomonadota > Gammaproteobacteria > Burkholderiales > Burkholderiaceae_D > JANXTY01. Next base: position 31,809 of record JANXTY010000021.1, on the reverse strand, counting down.
GCGGGGACAAACGGGATTTTCCGAATTCAGGGCATTAACCTGACTTTTACATAAATCCTGCGTGATGATCTCTCGAATGTATACAAAGGCCAGGTTAAGAAAAGTTTAAAAAAATAACTTGCGAGTTGTTCCACGCTGAAGGAGACGCTACGGCATTGCTCGTCGTCGTAGCGTGGTTAATGTGTCGTTAATGCGGCCTCATCTTCGTGGCTCGCCATAGGATGACGATCCAGTCAACCAAGGTAAGCTGCGGGCGCTGCGTAAAGACGTCGTAACTGACGTACTCTATACGTTCCAATATGCGCAGCCCACCCTGAATCACTAAGCGCAGTTCCCATCCAATACGCCCTGGAAGACGCAGTGCTAAAGATGCGCCTGACAACAGCAGCGCACGTGCTCGATCAACCTTAAAACGCATTAAGGTTCGCCAAGCACCATCGGTGTGGCCGGTCTCGAGTTGGAATTCCGCAACCCCGAAGTGGATCAAATCTTCCTGAGGCAAATAAATGCGTTTCTTGAGGATATCGACCGCTACATCTTGCCAGAAATTGATCAGTTGCAAAGCGGAGCAGATAGCGTCCGCATCGCGCAGATTGTTCGGCTGGTTTGCGTCATATAGTGTCAACATCAACCTGCCTATGGGATTGGCGGAACGACGGCAATAATCCATGAGTAGGTCATTGGTCGCATAGCGGGTAGTGGTCACGTCCTGTTTGAACGCCGATAACAGGTCGCGAAATGCCTGCAATGGTAAGCCGTAAGCGTTGATAATGGCTGCAAGAGTTTGGAATTGCTCAGACCCAGTTGTGTCATTACGCTCAATTTTATTGAGTTCCTCCTCATAGGCTGCAAGCGCATTTAATCGGACTTCAGGCGACGCATCGCCTTCGTCCGCGAGATCATCCGCGCTGCGTGCAAAGAGATAAATTGCTTCCACTGCTGACCGTAGCCGTGCTGGTAGCAAAATAGATGCAACGGGAAAATTTTCGTAATGATTGACGGGCATTTAAATTACTGACTAGAAAGTCATTTACAGGGGGTTGCTGATCCATTTATAATTAATAACCTAGGAGTCAGTAATAAGGGGCATTGATTTTATCGTCAATGTTCTCGCTCTGCAATATTGCCATAAAAATATTTCTACATCGAAAAAAGGAAAATATCGTGCTTGACTCGACAAGAAAATCCGTTCGCCTTTCTCTTCAGATATCAAGAATTTTCCTTCTGATGTTTGCATCGTTATTATTAATGGCAGGGTGTTCCAAGGCGGTAGAAAAAAAAGAAGATATTCGTCCGGTGCGTGCTATGCAGCTTGTACCGGACGGCGTTAATGTTGCGGCAGAATTTTCTGGTGAGGTACGCCCGCGGATTGAGTCCCGATTGAGTTTTCGGGTGGGTGGGAAAATTATTTCACGCAAAGTAGATGTTGGCGCACACGTCAAGCGTGGACAGATATTGATGCAGCTTGATCCGCAGGATTTGCAATTGCTGCAATCGCAGGCAAATGCCGGGGTAAAAGCGGCGGAGAGTAATCGTGATTTAGCTAAGGCGGAGTATCAACGGTATCGAGAATTGCATGAAAAAAATTTCGTGAGCCTCGCAGTTCTTGATGCCAAAAATTCCACTTATAAGGCAGCGCAGGCGAGTATGGACCAAGCCTTTGCTGCGTATAAGGAGCAAACAAACCAGGCTGGATATACTAGTCTGGTAGCCGATGTGGACGGCGTGGTTACGTCAATCGATGCTGAAATCGGTCAGGTGGTGAGTTCCGGCACTGCGGTGGTTCGGGTGGCTGAACTAGGTGAGAAGGAAGTGGTCATCGGCATTCCCGAAGATAAAGTTGAGGCGTTGCGCCGCATTGCCGATGTGCGGGTACGCTTGTGGGCGAAACCACAAGTGTCTATTCCGGGGAAAATTCGTGAAATATCACCGATAGCGGATTCTGCTACGCGCACTTACTTAACCAAAATTGCTATGCCATCTGCACCGGCTGAAGTCAAATTAGGTATGACAGCTTACGTACAGTTCACATCAAAAACACCGAGTGCCTCCATCAAAGTTCCTCTCACCGCTTTGTTTCAGGAAAAGGGCGTGAGTTCGGTGTGGATTATAGAAAATGGAGTAGTAAGGCTTGTTCCAGTGACCATCGGCAATCCAAGTGGCAATGAATTTTTTCTGACCTCCGGGGTGGTGCCTGGACAGACGGTGGTCACGGCTGGAGTGAATCAACTAAAGCCTGGGCAAAAGGTCCGACTTTTAGAAGAGGATTCGGATCAAAAAAAGAATAGCAGCGAAGGTATGTCCCAGCCGAGCAAATTGTCAATACATGGAATAACGCCCATCGATGCGACATCTTCTGCGCCCAGCGCTGGAATTGCCAAATGAAAGGCGACTTTAATCTTTCGCGCTGGGCGCTGGAACACGTTCCATTGACTCGCTATCTAATTGCTGTGCTCATGATTGGGGGCATTATTAGCTATGGCCATTTAGGTCAGGATGAGGATCCTCCATTCACCTTTCGCGCCATGGTCATCCGCGCTAATTGGCCTGGCGCAACAGCGCTGCAGATGGCTGATCAGGTTACCGACAAGCTGGAGAAAAAACTTCAGGAAGTGCCGTTTGTCGACAAAATTCGTAGCTATTCCAAGCCGGGTGAGACGCTCATTATCTTGCAATTGAGAGAATCGACCCCGCCTAAAGAAACTGCCGCATCGTGGTATCAGGTCCGAAAAAAAATCGGAGATATCAGGAGTACCTTGCCACTGGGCATAGTGGGTCCTTTTTTCAATGATGAATTTGGTGATACCTACGGCTCAATTTTCGCACTGTCTGGTGATGGCTTTAATTACGCCGAGATGAAGGATTACGCTGACTTTGTGCGCCAACAATTTTTGCGTGTTCCGCTGGTAGCAAAGGTCGAGTTATTTGGGTTGCAGGACGAAAAAATTACCATTGAATTTTCGCACAAAAAATTTGCGCAACTCGGCGTTCCGTTTGAAGCCATTGCCAACCAAATCAGTACACAGAACACCATTGAATCTACTGGTATGTTGGTCACTTCTACCGACAATTTGCAGGTGCGCGTTAGTGGCGCATTGAAAACGGTCAAAGATTTTGAAAATCTCCAATTACGCGCCAACGGAACGACCTTTCGTTTAGGTGATTTTGCGCTCATTAAACGCGAGTATAAAGACCCGCCCCAAGACAAGATGCGTTTCAATGGGAAAGAAGTCATCGGTCTCGGTATTTCAATGGAGAAGGGGGGCAATATTATAGAGATGGGGAAACATCTCCAAAGCACTGTCGATGAGATAAAAGGAAAGCTGCCCGTAGGGATTGAACTGGAGCGCGTGGCGGATCAGCCGAAAGCGGTCACCAGTTCGGTGGGTGAATTTTTGCACACGCTGATCGAGGCGGTGTTGATCGTACTCGCAGTGAGTTTTTTGGCTTTGGGCTTACATACCAAACCGTTTCGCCTTGACGTTCGACCAGGGTTGGTCGTCGGCTTGACGATACCGTTGGTGCTGGCAATTACTTTTCTTTTTATGCGGGTGCTTGATATTGATTTGCACAAAATTTCCTTAGGGGCTCTCATCATTGCCCTCGGACTATTGGTTGACGATGCCATTATTGCGGTTGAGATGATGGTGCGAAAGATGGAGGAGGGTCTTTCTCGTTTTGATGCTGCAACCTTTGCATATAGCTCGACAGCGATGCCCATGTTGACTGGCACCTTGATTACTGCAGCAGGATTTTTGCCGATCGGTTTGGCAAAATCGACAGCGGGTGAATACACATTTTCCATGTTTTCAGTGAATGCGTTGGCGCTGTTGATTTCCTGGTTTGCTGCCGTGTTATTCACACCCTATATCGGTTATGTCTTGCTGAAGGTTAAACCCGCAGCCAATGCCGATGGCCATCATGAACTATTCGATACACCGTTTTATCGGCGGTTTCGTGAAATAGTGAACTGGTGTGTCGAGTGGCGAAAAACTACCATTGGTTTGACGCTACTTGTATTTGGTTTGGGCGTGTTCGGTTTTAAGTTTATCGAGCTGCAATTTTTTCCTGATTCCAGCCGTAGAGAATTAATGGTCGAACTTTGGTTGCCGGAGGGATCAAGTTTTGCAGCGACCGAAGTGCAAACCAAAAAATTCGAGACATTTATTAGAAGGGAAGAAGGCGTTGAAAGTGTCACGAGTTACGTAGGTACCGGGAGCCCACGTTTTTATTTGCCGCTGGATCAAATATTTCCACAAACTAATGTGGCGCAGATTGTAGTGCTGCCCATTGATTTAAGGGCGCGCGAGAAATTACGGCTAAGAATCGTTGCTGCTTTTAAGTCGCAGTTTCCAGAAGTACGTGGCCGCGTCAAGCTATTGCCCAATGGTCCGCCTGTGCCTTATCCAGTACAGTTTCGTGTGGCTGGTACGGAAGTCGATAAAGTACGTAGAATTGCCGATCAAGTCAAAGATATTATGCGTGCTAATCCAAATGCCTTGGGCGTTAACGACAATTGGAACGAATCTGTCAAAGTGGTGCGACTGCAACTGGATCAGGAGAAATTGCGTGCGTTGGGCATCACTTCTCAGACAGTTATGCGCGCTGCAAATACGATATTGAGTGGAACGAACATAGGGCAATTTCGTGAAGGAAACCGACTTATCGACATTCAAGTTCGGCAGCCTCTTGAGGAGAGGGCGACGCTTGAGGTTCTCAATGATACGAATATCCCGACATCGACTGGAAAATTTGTTCCCATTTCGCAGATTGCGAGAGCAAGTTTCGCTTGGGAGCCTGGTGTAGTATGGCGCGAAGGGCGGGAGTGGGCTATTACCGTCCAGTCCGATGTAGTGGATGGTATTCAAGGCCCCACTGTGTCCGCTGAGATTGATAAGAATCTGGTCAAATTACGTGCTGATCTTCCTGCCGGTTATAAGATTGAGCTGGCCGGAGCAGCGGCCGATAGCGGTAAGGCACAGCAATCGATTGCTGTCAATTTGCCGTTGGTCATTTTTATTATATTTACCCTTTTGATGTTGCAATTACACAGTTTTTCACGTTCATTATTGGTTTTCCTGACGGGCCCACTGGGTGTAGCCGGCGCGGCAATGGCATTGCTCATTTTGCAGCGGCCTTTTGGTTTTGTGGCGCAACTGGGCGTCATCGCATTGTTCGGTATGATCATACGAAACTCCGTGATTCTTATCGATCAGATTGAGCAAGACATTGTTGCTGGGGCGGCGCCGTGGAATGCCATTGTCGAATCGGCGGTGCGACGCTGCAGACCGATTATTTTGACTGCGGCTGCGGCTGTATTGGCGATGATTCCCTTGTCGCGTTCCGTGTTCTGGGGGCCGATGGCGGTCGCTATTATGGGGGGATTGATCATTGCAACAGCACTGACTTTGTTGTTTTTACCTGCTTTATATGCAGCGTGGTTTAGGGTTAAAAGGCCGCTCTGATTGTGTTGGTAGCGTTTAGGTTATTCGTTGTATTGTAAAAAGATGGCTTGATGAATGGCACTTACTCCGGGATTCGCTAGAGGTACAAAAAACGCGACAGGTCGCTTCGAAATCCAGTAAAATATTGCGTTGAAGTTGAATAGCCACAAAACTAAATGCTTCACTGGGCGACCGTAGACCACTTTGGGTCGCCTTTTGTTTTTGCGCACATTGTTTCTTTGTGGTGTCTGTTCTTAACTTAAATAATGTGTAAATTCTTGCGAGGATGGCGAAATTGGTAGACGCACCAGGTTTAGGTCCTGACGCCAGTAATGGTGTGGGGGTTCGAGTCCCCCTCCTCGCACCACTGTTTTTTAATTTTTTTGGATGATTTTCATGGCAACATCGGTTGAAACTTTGAGCAAACTTGAGCGTCGCCTCACCATCTCATTCCCGTTGGCGGACGTTCAAGCGGAAGTTGAAAAACGCTTAAAGGCCCGTGCGCGTACAGCAAAGGCACCAGGTTTTCGTGTGGGGAAAGTACCTATGAAAATGGTTGCTGCGCAATATGGATATCAAGTCGAAACCGAGGTTTTGAACGATAAAGTGGGCCGTGTATTTAACGATGCTGCAAATGAAAATAATTTGCGCGTAGCTGGGTATCCGAAAATTGAGCCAAAGACAGGCGAGGCCGCAATAGAAGGTTCAGTTTCTTTTGATGCCATTTTTGAGATTTATCCAGAAGTGAAAATTGGCGATTTATCGGGGTTAAATATTGAGAGGGTAACGGCAGACGTTTCTGACATTGAAATCGACAAGACGCTCGACATCCTGCGTAAACAACGGGTTCACTATCACGTAAAAGGTGAGCAAAGTGAGCATGGCGATGGCGGTTTGGTCAATTCGGCGCAAAATAATGATCGCGTCACAGTGGATTTCGTTGGCACAATTGACGGAGTGAAATTTGAGGGTGGCGAAGCGGAAGATTACGTCTTTGTGTTAGGTGAAGGACGCATGCTTGCTGAATTTGAGACCGCAACAATTGGTCTGTTAGTGGGTGAGTCCAAGATCTTTTCTTTGGTTTTCCCTGCCGATTATCATGGTAAAGATGTGGCAGGAAAGACGGCTGAGTTCAAAATTTCCCTGAAGAAGCTGGAATGGTCGCATCTTCCCGAAGTGGACGGCGAATTTGCAAAGTCACTCGGCGTTGCTGATGGTAATGTGACGACGATGCGGGAAGATATTAAAGTTAATCTTCAGCGTGAAGTAGGTGGCCGAGTCAAAACAAAAAACAAGGAAAGCGTGATGGATGCGCTGATCAAAATTTCGGAGTTAGATGTGCCTAGAGCTTTGCTTGACCAAGAAGTTGCGCGTTTGACTGAAGTAACTCGTCAAGACATGGCGCAGCGTGGCATGAATGTCGCAAACGTTCCATTTCCACCAGAGCTGTTTGTAGCACAAGCTGAGCGCCGTGTTCGTTTGGGTTTGATTCTGTCCGAGTTTGTTAAAGTAAACAAGTTGCAGGCAACGCCGGATCAGGTAAAGGCGCAAATCGAAGAATTTGCACAAAGCTATGAAGATCCACGTGAAGTTCTCAAGTATTATTACACTGACCGCCGCAGGCTCGCCGAAGTTGAGGCACTGACGTTAGAGGAAAACGTGGTCAATTTTGTGCTGGAGAAAGCAAAGGTAACCGAGAAATCGGTCGCATTCGATGAACTCATGGGAAGCGCAGCAAAAGCGTAGGTGCTATTGCGGTCTTCAGTAAAAGGAAAGCACATGACAAGTACGATCCAAAATCCCGCATTGGATGTTGAGATGCTCGGTCTGGTGCCGATGGTTGTCGAGCAAAGCGGCAGAGGCGAGCGATCCTATGATATTTATTCACGTCTGCTAAAAGAACGCGTGATTTTTATGGTCGGGCCCGTAAATGATCAGATGGCAAATTTGGTTGTGGCTCAATTATTATTTTTGGAGAGTGAGAATCCAGATAAGGATATTTCTCTCTACATTAACTCCCCAGGCGGATCTGTTTCTGCCGGGATGGCCATTTTTGACACTATGCAGTTTATTAAGCCCGACGTGTCGACTTTATGTACTGGCATGGCTGCGTCAATGGGGGCATTTTTGTTGGCTGCGGGTGCCAAGGCTAAGCGGTTTTCCTTACCTAACTCCCGCATCATGATTCATCAGCCATCCGGCGGTTCTCAAGGGCAGGCCTCCGATATTGAGATTCAAGCCCGAGAGATCCTTTATTTGAGAGAGCGTCTCAATCGCATTTTGGCAGAAAAAACAGGTAAAACTACTGAGCAGATTGCCAAAGATACCGATAGAGATAATTTCATGTCTGCGGATGAAGCTGCTGAATACGGATTGATTGATAAAGTATTGACTACTCGAGCATAAGTAACCAAATGGTACTGCGATGGTACCGTGTACATGCCCGGGTGTTTTATATTCGGGCGTTTTTTTGTGCTAAAAGTTCGTCAATCAGATTGCCGAAATTGATTCCAGTGACGAATTTGAAATTCGCAGGTAATATTGAACTAATGCCCACACATAAGTAGCCACCCATGTCAGATAAGAAAACCTCCAACGGCGAAAAACTACTTTATTGCTCATTTTGCGGCAAGAGTCAGCATGAGGTAAAAAAACTCATTGCCGGCCCCTCTGTTTTTATTTGCGATGAATGTATCGATTTGTGCAATGACATCATTCGTGATGAAACATCCAGCATAGAATCAGTGGCCGGCACCAAGTCTGATTTGCCGACACCGCAAGAAATTTGCGATCTTCTTGATCAGTATGTGATTGGCCAGACGACCGCAAAGCGGATTTTATCGGTAGCTGTATATAACCACTATAAACGCCTTAAACATCTGGGCAAAAAAGATGATGTCGAGCTTGCCAAAAGTAATATTTTACTAGTTGGGCCGACTGGCTCTGGAAAAACCTTGCTGGCGCAGACACTGGCGCGGATGTTGAATGTTCCATTTGTTATTGCGGATGCCACGACGTTGACTGAGGCGGGGTATGTTGGTGAAGATGTCGAAAACATTATTCAAAAACTCCTGCAGAGTTGTAACTACGAGGTGGATAAGGCCCAAAAGGGAATTGTTTACATCGACGAAATTGATAAAATTTCGCGCAAGTCTGATAATCCATCCATTACGCGCGATGTTTCCGGGGAGGGTGTCCAGCAGGCTTTGCTCAAACTGATTGAAGGTACTATGGCATCTGTGCCTCCCCAGGGCGGGCGCAAACATCCTAATCAGGATTTTGTCCAGATTGATACCACAAATATTATGTTTATTTGTGGGGGGGCTTTTGATGGCTTGGTCAAAATCATTTCGAATCGTTCAGAGAAAAGTGGGATAGGTTTTTCTGCAAGCGTAAAGAGCAAGAGTCAAAAAACTTCTAGCGATATGTTATTGGAAGCCGAACCTGAAGATTTGATTAAGTTTGGCCTTATACCTGAATTAGTCGGCCGTCTTCCTGTGGTAGCGACATTGAGCGAATTAACCGAAGAAGCCCTCATTCAAATATTGATTGAACCAAAAAATGCGCTCATTAAGCAATACTCAAAATTATTGTTGATGGAAGGGGCTGAACTTGAAATTAGGCCCGCTGCGTTGCGTGCGATTGCAAAAAAAGCGCTGGCACGCAAAACTGGCGCGCGTGGACTACGTTCCATTCTTGAACACGCCTTGCTTGACGTAATGTATGAGTTGCCCAATCAAAAAAATGTCAGCAAAGTTGTTATTGACGAAAATACGATAACGAATGGGGCAAAACCATTGATGATTTATCACGAGCATGCAAAGGCATCCGGTGAAAATTGAGTTCAAGGCTGGAAGTTTTGTATAAAAAAGGATTTAGAGCAGTTTTGTTGTCCAACAGCGGTACAATTTACGTAAAGAAAATCAACTGGGCTTCAATCGAAAAGCCACTCTAGGGCGACCTTGTGTGGCTTTTCTATTGGAATTTCGTGTTGTATTGATAGAGGTAATTTGTAGGGGGGGGCAGGAGATTTTGTACTAGATCGCAGTAATTTTTGAACGCGAGTCTTGTGTTTCGGCAGCTCGTGCCAACATCGTTAACACGTTCTTATAAGGTATCCCATGACAACTTCTCAATTAATCGAACAAACCCAGCTGCCATTGCTGCCGTTGCGTGATGTTGTCGTTTTTCCGCATATGGTAATACCGTTGTTTGTTGGTCGCCCTAAGTCAATTAAGGCTCTTGAGGCGGCAATGGAGCAAGGGAAAAGCATTATGCTAGCAGCCCAAAAGGCTGCAGCTAAGGATGAACCTTCTGCGAGTGATATCTACGAAATTGGATGCGTTGCTAACATTTTGCAAATGTTGAAGTTGCCTGATGGTACGGTAAAAGTATTGGTGGAGGGGGCTCAACGTGCACGAATTCATCACATCAGTGAATCGGAGACGCATTTTGTTGCAGATGTGAGTCCGATTGAATCTGAAATGGGGAATGAGTCGGAAGTAGAGGCAATGCGCCGAGCTATTGTTCAACAATTCGACCAATATGTGAAGCTGAATAAAAAAATCCCGCCGGAAATTTTGACCTCGCTGGCAGGCATTGATGATGCCGGTCGATTAGCCGATACTGTTGCGGCGCACTTGCCTCTTAAGCTTGAGCAAAAACAAGTAATTCTGGAAATTTTCAGCGTTTCTCAACGTCTTGAGCATTTGTTAGGCCAGCTCGAAGGTGAACTCGATATTCTTCAAGTCGAGAAACGTATACGCGGGCGCGTTAAACGTCAAATGGAAAAATCTCAACGTGAGTACTATTTAAATGAGCAGGTCAAGGCGATTCAGAAGGAACTCGGTGAAGGAGAGGATGGCGCGGACCTAGATGAATTAGAGAAAAAAGTTATCGCAGCAAAATTGCCTAAGGAGGCACGTGATAAGGCACAAAATGAACTCAAAAAACTTAAGTTAATGTCCCCTATGTCAGCTGAGGCGACGGTGGTTCGTAATTACATTGATACTCTGGTGGGCCTGCCTTGGAGGAAAAAATCCAAAGTCAATAATGACTTAACTAATGCGGAAAAAGTGCTAGAAGGGGATCATTATGGACTCGACAAAGTGAAGGAGAGGATTCTCGAGTACCTCGCTGTGCAACAGCGTGTTGATAAACTTAAAGCGCCGATTTTGTGTTTTGTCGGGCCTCCCGGGGTTGGTAAAACTTCGTTGGGGCAATCCATTGCGCGTGCAACAAATCGTAAATTCGTGCGCATGGCTTTGGGCGGAGTACGAGATGAGGCCGAAATTCGTGGCCATCGCCGTACTTACATTGGTTCAATGCCAGGGAAAATACTGCAAAGTTTAGCTAAGGCCGGTGTTCGTAATCCTTTATTTTTATTGGATGAAGTCGATAAAATGGGAGCCGATTTCCGGGGTGACCCATCTTCTGCGCTGCTTGAAGTACTCGATCCTGAGCAAAATCATACCTTTTCTGATCACTATATTGAAGTTGATTTTGATTTGTCGGATGTGATGTTTGTTGCTACTTCAAATTCATACAACATCCCACCAGCGTTGCTGGATCGGATGGAGGTGATACGTTTGTCTGGTTATACAGAGGACGAAAAAACTAACATTGCGCTGCGTTATTTATTGCCAAAGCAAATCAAAAACAACGGGCTCAAGGAGGGGGAAATCGGCGTTGCAGAGTCGGCGATCCGCGACATTATTCGTTTTTACACCAGAGAAGCGGGTGTGCGTTCACTAGAGAGAGAAATTTCTAAAGTGTGCCGTAAAGTGGTGAAAATGCTTTTGCTTAAAAAGCAGGATAAAAAAGTCGTTGTTAGTTCAAAAAATATAGATAAATTTTTGGGCGTGCGTCGTTTTGATTATGGGGTTGCTGAGAAAGAAAATCAGGTGGGACAGGTTGTTGGACTTGCTTGGACCGAAGTTGGCGGGGATTTGCTGACAATCGAAGCGGTGACCATGCCAGGTAAAGGGGGCATTATTCGTACTGGTACTTTGGGTGATGTGATGAAGGAGTCGATTGAAGCTGCGCGCACTGTAGTTCGCAGCCGCGCTAATCGTCTTGGTATCAGGAATGAGATTTTTGAAAAAAATGACATTCACATTCATGTTCCTGAAGGAGCGACTCCGAAAGATGGACCTTCGGCTGGCATCGCAATGACCACTGCTTTAGTCTCGATTTTTACTGGAATCCCAGTGCGTGCGGATGTAGCAATGACGGGGGAGATTACATTGCGTGGCGAGGTGTTGCCTATTGGTGGATTGAAAGAGAAACTATTGGCAGCGCATAGGGGAGGAATCAAGACCGTGCTTATACCAGAGCAAAACGTAAAGGATTTGTCGGATATTCCCGACAACGTAAAAAATAAACTGGAAATAGTGCCGGTGCGTTGGATTGATAAGGTTCTGGAAATTGCTTTAGAACGTCCTACTGTGGCGTTATCTGAAACAGAAGCCCTAGTTAGCTCAGCTGTTGCAAAAACGGATGGGAAACCAGACCCTAATGTGATGAAACATTAAGATGGTATTAAGTAGAAAAAAGGCGCTTCATAAGCGCCTTTTTCCTTTTTGATTGTTTATAAAATTGGATTTTTATTTAAGCATACTGCGGTTCTCCTCCAACAATTGACGAATTGGCGCAAACAACTTGACACAAGCGTACCTGACTTGTTTAATACGGGCTGCAGATTTCTTCTGCATCAGGCAATGGGCGTGTGACTAATAATAAATATTGTACCGTCATTGCTCGTTCAATCTTTGTGAGGGGGCGCAAGTGAATAAAACGGAATTAATTGAACATATGGCTGGTACGGCGGATATTTCCAAGGCCGCAGCGACACGGGCTTTGGATGCGTTGATCGGGGCGGTAAAAATAACCTTGAAAAAAAATGGAAGTGTGACACTCGTTGGTTTCGGTACATTTTCTGTTATCAAGCGGGCTGCGCGTACTGGTCGTAACCCGCGTACTGGTGATCCCATTAAAATAAAATCAGCCAAGGTGCCAAAATTTAAACCTGGCAAAGGTTTGAAAGATGCGGTAAACTAACTCTTTTGGCGTAGTGGCAAACGTCATTTTGTCTGGCTAAGCGAGCGGTAAGTAGGGGGTGCTTAGCTCAGTTGGTAGAGCGGCGCCCTTACAAGGCGTAGGTCGGGAGTTCGAGCCTCTCAGCACCCACCAATAAGCTAGACAAGGCATAAGATAGGAGTGGTAGTTCAGCTGGTTAGAATACCGGCCTGTCACGCCGGGGGTCGCGGGTTCGAGTCCCGTCCACTCCGCCAGAACTGAGAAGGCGAACGAAAGTTCGCCTTTTTTTATAGGCGATAATTTCGCAATTTATTTTTAATTCATCTTGTTATTGGCCTGACTATGTTTGAATATATTCGTACCCACCAGCGTTTAATGCAGTTTTTTCTGGCCCTGATCATTCTTCCTTCATTTGCATTTGTTGGCATCGGTAGTTACAGCAGCTTTGGCGATGATGGAAATGCAGTGGCGAAGGTGTCGGGTAAGTCTATTACCCAGCTGGAATTGGATGCTGCGCAACGCGAACAATTAGATCGGTATCGCCAGATGTTGGGCGCGCAATTTGATCCCAAAATGTTGGATACTCCCGAAGCAAAACAACGTGTTCTGGATGATTTGATTACTAAGCATGCTTTGAGTGCTGAAATCCTTCGAAATCATTTGACCGTTTCTGATCCGACGATACGCCAAATTATTCTGGGGATTCAGGGACTTACAAAACCTGATGGCTCATTTAATAATGAGCGTTATAAAGCCTTGCTTGGTACTCAGGGCATGACACCGGCAATGCACGACGCTCGCTTAAGAAGTGACCTAGCGCTACAGCAAGTTGATTCAGCAATTAGCACAAGTGCGTTTTCTCCCAAGTGGGTGGCGAATCGTGTATCTGATATTACCGAACAGGAGCGGGAGATTCAGGAGTTGCCGTTTAAAACGGCTGACTACGCTTCGCAGGTAAAAATTAGCGACAGCGCTCTCCAAAATTATTATAAAAAAAATGGAGCGCAATTTGAAATTCCTGAACATGCAAAAATAGAATATGTGATCCTTAGCAGTGACCAAGTCGCCTCGAAAATTGAGGTTTCTGAAAGTGATATTCAATCCCAGTACGATCAAAATATAACCCAGGGACGATATTCCGTTGAAGAGCAACGTCGTGCCAGTCATATTTTGATTTCGGTAAAAAAAGATGCGTCTTCCACGGATAAGGGTGTGGCTAAAGCTAAGGTGGAAAACCTGCTGGGGCAACTGCGTAAAACTCCAGGGGATTTTGCAAAGTTAGCCAAAGAATATTCGCAAGATACTGGATCTGCTGCACGTGGTGGCGATCTTGATTATTTTGGAAAAAATATGATGGTAAAGCCTTTTGAAGAGGCGGCATACAAGCTCAAGCAAGGTGAAATTAGTAATGTCGTTGAGTCCGATTTTGGTTATCACATCATTGAATTGACCGGAATAAAACCCTCATCCATTAAAGCGCTGGCTGAGGTAAAAAACGAGATTGCTACGGAATTGAAGAAGCAAAAAGCGCAAAAAAAATATGTGGAATTGGCGAAAGAATTTTCCGACATCGTATACGACCAAGCCGATAGTTTAAAGCCGGTGGCCGAAAAACTTCAGCTTAAAATTGAAACGGCCTCTAACATCCTGCGTCTCCCGAATCCTTCGACATCGCTAGTTTTGCCGATCAATAATCCTAAATTCTTGAAGGCATTATTCTCGAATGAGGCAATAAAAAACAAACACAATACCGAAGCAGTTGATATTGGACAAAATACATTAATTGCAGCACATATTATTGAGTATCAGCCTGCGGCCAAGCGCTCATTTGATGAGGTGCAACCAATTATTCGTGCAAAGATTGTCCAAATAGAGGCGGCTAAGCTTGCTAAGCAAGCGGGGGAGACTAAGCGAGCTGCACTTATTAGCAAGGAGGATATGACCGGCTTTTCTGCAACAAAAATGATTTCTCGTTCCAAGGATATGGGCTTGGAAAAATCGGCGTTGGCGATGCTAATGAAAGCCGATGTGACTAAGCTCCCCGCTTATGTCGGAGTTGAAGTTGCCGGTCAGGGTTATAGTCTCTACCGTATCAATAAAGTTATTCAGCCTGTAGAAAGCGATGCGAATCGTAGGCAGGGCGTGCAGCAACAAATTGCAAACGTTTTGGGTCAGCAAGAAATGTTTGATTATGTTGCGATTCTGAAGAAAAAAGCTAAAGTGAAAGTGATGAAAAATTTTGCCATTGCAGATGAAAAAAATAGCGGCGATCTTGAGGAAAAATAAAAATATTATGCGTACAAAAATTATTTGATCGCAGCAGCAATTTATTTCCCATTTGCTGTGCTTTAGATAGAGGCGATAGCGTTTATGCTAATTGCCTCTAAGTTTTCAAATTACCTACCGCGGCCACCAGAGCGATGAGGGGCAGCCGGACGAGGTGGAAATTTATTGCTAGATGGTTTTGCTGGTGCCCCTGTTCTAGATTTGGCGGATTGTGTTGTTTTCACTTTAACCACCGCACCGCCGCCAGCACGTGGTTGATTGCGATGCCCCCCCCCGTTGCCGCTTCGTAGTTGAACCGGTTGTGCCTTGGCGTTGAGGTCCGGCTCGAAACCGGGGATGACTTGTTTTGGCAGCGATTGCTTGATGAGTTTTTCAATATCGCGCAGCATTTCATGCTCATCCACACAAACCAGTGAAACGGCTTCGCCAGTGGCACCGGCGCGACCGGTACGGCCGATGCGATGAACATAATCTTCCGGCACGTTGGGTAAGTCATAGTTGACCACGTGCGGCAATTGGTCAATGTCAATACCTCTGGCAGCAATGTCGGTTGCCACTAGTACCTGTAGTTCACCACTCTTGAATTCGGTCAATGCACGAGTACGCGCCGATTGACTTTTGTTGCCATGAATCGCTAGTGCGCCAATTCCGTCCTTTTCCAGCTGTTCGACTAATTTATTGGCACCATGCTTGGTACGTGTAAATACCAGCACCTGCGACCATTGATTGGTTTTGATCAGGTGTGCCAGCATCGGGTGTTTTTTGTCGCGGTCCACTGGATGTACTTTTTGCGAAATGATTTCGACAGTCGAGTTGCGACGTGCGACTTCAATCATTGCAGGCGAGTTGAGCAGACCATCTGCCAGCGCTTTTATCTCTTCAGAAAAAGTAGCTGAGAATAATAAATTCTGGCGTTTCTTGGGTAGAACAGCGAGCACTTTGCGAATGTCTTTGATGAAGCCCATATCGAGCATGCGATCGGCTTCATCCAAAATAAGTATCTCGACTTTAGATAAGTTTACCGTGCCTTGCTGCATGTGATCGAGTAGGCGGCCTGGTGTAGCTACCAGAATGTCGACACCGTGCTTGAGTTGCTTAATTTGAGGGTTGATACCAACGCCACCAAAAATGACGGTCGAGTTTAGGTGCAGGTATTTGCCGTAAGTACGGACACTTTCCTCTACTTGCGCTGCCAGTTCGCGGGTTGGGGTGAGCACCAGAGCGCGAATCGACCTTTGGGATGTCGTGGTGGTCTGCGCAGCTCCCAAGGTGTCATTGGATAGGCGGTGTAGGATGGGTAGAGTAAAGCCAGCGGTTTTTCCGGTACCAGTTTGTGCCCCAGCCAATAAATCGCCGCCTGCCAGTACAGCAGGAATTGCTTGCATTTGGATCGGTGTTGGGGTGGTATAGCCATGTTCAGTAACAGCGCGAACAATCGCATCGGATAGGCCGAGTTTAGAGAAGGACATGATAACTTTATGGTGAAGATCGGCCTGTCGCCAAAAATGCTACGAGGCGCCAGTCGCAGGCAAACAGATCAGATTAGAAGGTCGTAGGACAGCGGCAAGGGGACTGGTACAAAGTGCCGCACCGCCGGATTATAACAGTGTTGTTGAAGGTGCCGACATTTCTGTTTGTGAAAATAAACACGGCCCGCAGTAGTGGGGCCGTCGGGTCTATAAAATTGTTGTATTTACCCGCGACATTTTAGGCAAACGGCTTTAATAAATTGAGCATTTGCGCAAATACCTTGGGTGTTCCAGTAATCACGTCGCCTTTGTAGAGATAGTCTGCCTCACCTGAGAAAGTGCCTACGATGCCACCTGCTTCGGTAATCAACAAAGAGCCGGCAGCGATATCCCACGGCTGTAATCCTTTTTCAAAAAAGCCGTCAAGCCGACCCGCCGCAACGTAGGCCAGATCTAGCGCTGCCGCGCCTGGGCGACGCAATCCTTGGCATTGCTCGCTCATGACGCGAAACATTTTGGTGTATTCATCCAATGCCCGCAGGTCACGGTGAGGAAATCCTGTTCCGATTAATGCATCGGCAATTCTATCGAGCTTCGTGACGCGTAAACGTTTGTCATTGAGATAGGCACCGCTGCCTTTTGTAGCAGTAAAGAGATCGTTTCGTGTGGGATCGTACACGACGGCTTGTGTGATGATGCCGCGTTGCTGTAGTGCGATTGACACACAATATTGCGGAAAGCCATGAATGAAATTCGTAGTGCCATCAAGTGGATCAATGATCCAGACGTTTTCATTATCGTCGTGTAGATTATGGGATGCGCCTGACTCTTCGGCGAGGATTGCATGATCCGGGTAAGCCTTGAGCAAGACTTCAATGATGGCTTGTTCTGCGGCTTGATCAACTTCAGTGACGAAATCGTTATGTTGCTTCTCAGTGACCTTAATGCGATCAATGTCAAATGAGGCGCGGTTAATGATCGCGGCGCCGCGGCGGGCGGCTTTGACTGCCGTATTAAGCATTGGGTGCATAGAGCTTCCGTTAAAATGAGTGCACTTTGATCTACGACACACTGCGTGGAACAAAACGTGGCACAAGAGCGATGCGGCAAGAGTGTAATTGCTTCGCCGTGGAAACAATCATTCTTCTTACTACAGAAGGCTACTATTTTAAATGAACCCAAGTCAAACCAACACTTCTCTTTTTAAAAGGCTGCGATTCGTATTGGTCGAAACAAGTCGTCCCGGCAATATCGGTTCGGTGGCTAGGGCGATGAAGACAATGGGATTTTCCGAGTTGGTGCTAGTAAATCCACGTTTTTCTGATGTATTGATGCAAGAAGAGGCCGTTGCGTTTGCTAGCGGGGCCCAAGATGTTTTAAAGAATGCGCGGATCGTGGGCTCGATCGCGGAGGCGCTTGATGGATGTAATTTTGCAGCGGCAGTCAGCGCACGATTGCGTGAATTTTCACCGCCGATCTTAACGCCGCGAGTTTTGGCGACTCGTCTTGCAAACGATGTTGAAATAAAGGGTGCCCTCTTGTTTGGCAATGAGCGTTTTGGATTACCTAACGACGTGGTGGAGAAATGCAATGTATTGATCAATATCCCGGCTAATTCAGACTATTCTTCCTTGAATCTTGCCCAAGCAGCGCAGGTGTTGGCTTACGAATGCCGTGTTGCGGAGATAGGTGACCATCTACTTGAAAGAGGTATTGGCTTTCATGGAGAGGCAGCCACGCTCAATCAAATTGACGGAATGTTTATCCATTTAGAACAAGCGTTGATTGCGATTGATTTTCTCGATGCAGCCCACCCAAAAAAATTATTACAAAGGCTAAAAAGGTTGTTTTCCCGAACGCAACTTGAGATGGAGGAAGTCAATATTTTGCGTGGTATTGCCAAGCAAATTTTGCTTCATATTAAAAAATAGATTTTTTTGTTAAATCGAAGGCGGTATTTTTACTGCATCACGCTGGAGAATATACTTGCATTATGGCTTGCACTGTATAAAAATACAGTCTGTATATAAAAACAGCCCAGCCCTGCAACGAGAATAGTATTCACCAATATGGTACCGATATGATCAAACTCACTGCCCGTCAAGAACAAATCCTAAATTTGATTAAGGATGCCATTGAAAATACTGGATTTCCTCCCACTCGAGCAGAAATCGCAACAGAATTGGGTTTTCGCTCGGTCAATGCCGCAGAAGAGCATTTGCAAGCGCTGGCGCGTAAGGGGGCCATCGATATTTCGCCCGGTATGTCGCGTGGTATCCGCTTACGCAATATCGGGCAGAATGCCATGCAGCGTTCTGGCGGAAGCCAACTGGCATTACCCGATTCTGCGTTGATGCAGTTATGCCTGCCCCTAGTTGGTCGAGTTGCCGCTGGATCGCCTATCTTGGCACAGGAACATATTGAGGCCACCTACACTGTTGATCCCGCATTCTTTTCTGCTAGACCAGATTATTTACTTAAAGTACGTGGGTTGTCGATGCGTGATATTGGCATTATGGATGGCGACTTATTGGCTGTAAAAAAAGTCGACAATGTAAAAGATGGGCAAATTATTGTCGCAAGAATTGGGGACGATGTCACGGTGAAACGCTACAAGAAGACTGGTTCAGTGATTGAATTACTTCCTGAAAATCCTGATTTCAAGCCGATCCGTATTGAAGTGGGGCGCGATGATTTCACATTGGAGGGATTGGCTGTCGGGCTATTGCGTGCGTGGGGATAAGGGCATTTTGAGTATCGCAAATAAGAGGCCTCTGCACAACCTACGGCGCGACGAAATCTTGAACCTGCGATCCTCACTGTACAGGCGACTGGTTGGGCTTTTCGATCCAATATTTTGCCGTTCCCTACCGTTGTACAGAGATCTCAATAATGGGGTGTGCCCACTAAGCAATTCAAGACTTTCGTCGATGTGTATTACATAAACAAGGTAATTCCCCCCGCTTTGCCTTGATCATTACCTACAAGTTACTCCTCTTTTCGCATGATGAGAAAGAGTGAGTTGTCATTAACGACGTATCTAGATCGAGCGTTTTCGCGGGAGAAAGAACAATCAACGTTATGGATCAAAATAGGTGAAAATGCCGACCATGATACCTAAGCCAAAGCGCCTCGTCCTTGACACTAACGTATGTCTCGATTTGTTTGTATTTTACGATCCACGCTGGAAATTATTGCGGGCCGCTATGGAAAGTGGCCAAGTGGAAGTCATCACGCGTGCAGATTGTCGGACGGAATGGCAGATCGTCCTCGGCTATCAACATTTACGTTTAAATGAAGAGTCTAAAGCGCAAAGCGCAGCGCAATTTGATGCCCTTATTTTGTGTATCGAACCGAACCCACGAACCGACATTATTCTACCGATTTGTCGTGATAAAGATGATCAGAAATTTCTTCAACTCGCTTGTGATGCTTATGCAGATGTGCTCATTACTAAGGACAAGGCGCTTCTGAAATTAGCGAGAAGGACGGCGCGATCAGGATTGTTTAAAATTTGTTTACCGGAAATGTGGTCGTTAGATTTTCAATTCCTACCATCTAACGCCACCTAAAATGCTAATTAGCTGCTAGAGGCTTTCTATGTAAGAGACCTCTGCGCAACTTATTGCGGGCCGAAAGAAGTTATATTTGTTGTGGGAAATATCGCTGGAATTAGCGGGGTAATTATGCGATGGGGATGTGAAATTTGGTAGGGCAATTATGCTGAAATCAGGCAATCTAGAATACGAAAAAAATGCCAACTGAAATTCGCCTGGGTGGTGCGATAAAATTGTTGTGAAACGATCATGACTTTCAGCGGGCTTAATGTGGAACAAGAAATAAAATAAATGTTTAGCCCTAAAACACAAAAATATTTACATATTTTTTTCTATGCCAGTATTTTTTGGATAGTCATAGGAACCCTTCACTTAACTTCTATCTCTGTAGGGGACATCCAGGATGGTGAGCAATATGATCTTTCTCCGCAACGCTGGGTCCTTTTTCTTACTACTTATTTTTCCTGGGCGTTTTTAACGACCTTTGTATATTTCCTCGTAGAACGTAAGCCTCCAAGTAAAGGGAATTGGCGCTGGCTGCCTACCGCTTACTTCCGTTCCTTCACCTTGATGACTTCTGTTCCTGGGGGAGTTCCGGCTTTAGGTTTAGAAGGTGGGGTAACTCCGCCAAACCGATAGGACAGTCCGATATACGCGAGCTGACTGTCATAACGCCGGATGCTGCTTTCCTTGAGGGTGGTGGTATCTATGATCGTCTCATATTTGTTTGATCTGAACACATCGGTCACGTTCATCACCAGGCTAAGTTTAGGCGTTATCGTGTGACGATAGCTAAAGTCGGCGGTCGCAAACGGTTGACGATAACCTTGTCCAGACAAAGTTTTACCTTGCGCGTTTAAAGCTATCTGTACCGAATCGGATTCGGTGGCCTGATAATTAAACCTTGTCCGCAGGTTCAGAGAAGGCGCGGTGAGTTTGCTTATATTACCTCCTGTATTGATCGTGTTCTGTTCGGTATAGGCTAAATTACCGCTGGCATTGATCGTCAATTTTGGCAAAGCTTTGCCGCTAAAGCTAAACTCCAGCCCACCCGATCGATTGCTGCCAGCATTATCGCGTGTGGTCAACGTTACGGTTGTCCCATCGGCAGTAATAAAGGGATCGCTACGATAAGAAATGGAATCTTTATCTTTGCGGTAATACCCCCTGACATTGGTATCCACAACGCCCCATTTAGATTCATACCCAAGCTCAAATGAGTCAGTCTGCGTCGGCTTCAGCTTGGGATTGCCCGACGATAGATGAAGCTCATCCTGATACACCACAAACGGATTGAGATCGTATGGACTAGGGCGGCTAATACGGTGAGCATAGCTAAAACGAAGAGTGGTATTGTCCGAGACCTTATAGCTGAC
The DNA here is from genome assembly GCA_025352145.1 of Oxalobacteraceae bacterium. Lineage (GTDB taxonomy): Bacteria > Pseudomonadota > Gammaproteobacteria > Burkholderiales > Burkholderiaceae_D > JANXTY01. The sequence continues at coordinate 10,639 of JANXTY010000021.1, read as the reverse complement.
AAAAGAACTCGGGATATAGTTGATATAGTCATTGGTGGCAAACAGCTTGGTAGTGAGCTGCTGTATATCCACACTGGTTTTTTCAACACGCAGTCCGCCTTGAACGCCCCACTTTTGATTCAAACGAAGCTCGTAAGAACCATACAGTGCCCAATCTGTTTCATCGAGCTTAAAGAAATTGGTTCGTGTGGTGTTGATCGTTTCCACCAGGGTCCCAGTGGCTATATCGATATAGCCATTATCAAAACTATTGTTATTGCGCGCAATTTTATAGCCGAGTTTAAGAAAATTCTTATCGATGGGGAGTTCATAATCGCCGGTAAAATCAATGATGGTCTTTTCTGTTTTGTAGGCCTGACGGCTTTGACTATTCGCCGTGCCGATATTGCTGAACGCGTAAATATTAGACGACACGCCATCGTTGGCGTAAGTCGACGAGGATACGCGAAGATCTATTTTGAAGAACTCTCCATCAACAGTACCTTTATGATCGGCTCGCGCCCCCCAACTAAGGTTCTTGTTATCACTATTGCCCAACGTAAGACGCATGTAATCGCTAGCCAATGCAGCATCTTGGCCGTAGCTTAGATAACGGGCATTCGATCTTTGATCGCTGGCAAAGGTAAAATAGGAGAGATTGACCCCGATGGTATCTTTATCGCTCAGGTTATAGATCAGCGTGGAGTTGATGCCAGCAGAGTCAGTCAGGCCAGTGGAGGTAAAAGTCTGTGCACTACGGCCAATCACAGCACCGGTGGTTGGATCAAGCCTATCGAGGGCGACTTCACCCGTAGCATTGCGCCCATCGTGACGCACGTTAATACCCCCCTGAAAGCCCAACCGCCCCTGATTATAAGTGCCGAACAAAGAGGAATTATAGCGACCGGCTGTTCCTACATTGGCATTCAGAGAGCCAACCCCGCCGGGGCGACGGTTGCGATTCATTACCAAATTCAGAATAGGTCCGCCACCACCTTCATTGCCAAATTGCGCGCCCGGATTATTGATCACTTCAATGGATTTAATGTCCGCTGCAGGCATGGCGCGTAAAGCGTCGCCACGGTTCTCGCCTTGCAGCATGGCTGACGGTTTACCATCGACCAATATCTGCACATTGGTACGGCCACGCAAGCTCACAGCACCATTCGGATCGACCGTCACTGAGGGCACATTATTGAGTGCGTCTGCGACCGAGCTGGTGGTGTTGGCGATGTCAGTCTTGACATCATAGACTTGACGGTCAATCCGGTTGCTAGTGCGGTTACTCGTCACCGTGATGGTAGTGACATCACTGGCATTGTCTGGAGCAGCGGCCGTCGGTTCTGTTTTAGTTTCCAGCTTAGGGCTTTCCTTGGCATTTCCCTTTGCAATCTCCTTCATGCCTGCTTTGGCAGGAACGACGGGTTTAACAGTAACCTCAGACGTTGCCGGAGGCGCTATGGTTTGGGCCAGTGTGAATTGGCCCAAGCACAGCAAGCTACTCATGACTGAACTATGCAAGATGGTGCGGGTTTTAGATCGCGCAAGACTAACACCAGGTACGCAGACAGATAGATGAGGAGATAAAACGCTAGGTTGAGTGATCATGATTGAAGTGAATTGACGTGAGTTAGCCGCCCTGATTTTGCAGGGAAATATAGGAGGTTTGAGCAGGTCGTCGACAGATGTGTCAGGCGGCGTTTGTAAGTAGAGAACTTTTACAAGATGCCTGACATCAAATCTGTCTAAGATGGACGTGAACTAAATTTCATAACGATGGTTGCGCAGCCAGATAGTGGCCGTTATTAACAGCCCACCAATGAGGAGTGCTAGTAGATAGTGTGTGACGACATGCGCATCAAGTGGTAGGTCAGGGTATTGAGAAAACCAGCTAAGGAAATGGGAAGCCATCTTCTCGTATGCTTCAAGCGTATCGATAATATGGAAATTAATATCCGCATGTCTTTGAAATCTTTTATCAATAATAATTAAAGCTACAGGGACAAGTGTACTAATGAGAAAAGGGGATTTTTTTGCGAGGGCCGAGGAAAAAAATATCCAGCCAATCAAGGGTAGTAATATTGTCAAACTAAATAAGGCCATTCCATATAATTCCACTAGGAAGAATAAACTTTTGAATACCGGCAGAAATGGAGCCACATCACTCACTGGAAGAGCGCCCGTTGCCGAGAAAATTATCAAGCTCACTACGAGCACCAGAAAACCACTTAAGAAACTGAGTGAAATCATGATCGTCGGCGCAATAAACAAGATCATGAAAAGCTTGATCAAAATATTCATGGTTTCACTCACCGGCATGGATCGCCAAAATAAAATTTCACGATTTTTTCGATCATCAAACAATGTGTCGTGAGCATAGACAAATAGCACTATGGAAAAAGGGATAAAAATAATACCGCAAAACGTCACTATGCCTGCTGGTATCGCTTCCTCTACTACGCGGGGATCTGTAGCCAAATCGATTGCTTCTTTTTTCTTTCTATCTATTGGATTAAGTGTTGCAGTAATTGAGGGGAGGCGTTCTGCCTTCGAATTGTGATTCTCAACGCCAAATGACCAGTGTGATCCCTTTACATGAATCATGGTTTGGTAATTGCTCACTCCGTACAAGGTAAATAGGGTTAACAAAAGTGTGACAACTGCAGGAGTCCAGAGGAACCCTTTTTTGTTTTCCCATAACTCACGTTTTAATTGAATAAAACATTTTTTAATGATTATCATGTCGATTCCTTATTGAGCATTTTTCATTTTGGCGACAAACAAATCGGCCACGCTGGGTGTTGAGACGCGCCCTAGGGTCTGTAATTTTTCAAAATCTGGATTTTCAAACGTCATGCTGAAACCACCCAGCAGAGTGCGGGTATGAATAGGCTTGAGTGTCAGTGCCTCCTCCTTTTTATCCGCATCTATTTGTAACTCTGCGAATTGATTCGGTAGATCGTCCATGCGTATTTCCAGAAGAATTTTTCCGTGATTGATAAAAATGAGATCGGTCAGGATACCTTCGATTTCTTCCACTTGATGCGTAGTGATGACTATGGTTTTTTGCGCGTCGTAGTAATCGTTTAAAAGCGATTCATAAAATTGTTTACGGTAAATAATATCCAAACCTAGTGTGGGTTCATCCAGTACCAGCAACTTGCTGTCAATCGCCATGATGAGGGCAAGGTGCAATTGTGTGACCATCCCTTTGGATAATTCTTTGACGGTATGCTTTAAGGTGATGGTGGTTTTGGCTAAAAAACCGAGTGCTTTTCCCCGGCTGAAAGCGGGGTGAACGCCTGCCACATAATCGAGCGCCTCACTCACTTTTAGCCAGCGTGGCATGATGGCGGTGTCGGCAATAAATGACACTTTTTCTAACAGCTTGGTGCGTTCTTTGAAGGGATTCATTCCCAATACCTGCAACTCACCTTCCACTGTGCTTAGGCCCAAAATTCCTTTTAATAAAGTGGTTTTTCCTGCGCCGTTGGGACCGATCAATCCGACGATACGGCCTGCGGGAATATGCAGATTAATATTATCCAGGGCGATTTTCTTTCCGTAGGATTTACGAAGTCCCTGAGCGTGAATGATGGCTTCCATTTATTGATCCTCTTTCGTGTTTTTAATGGCTGTGCAGAGTTCATCCACACTAAGTCCTAAATGTTTGATGCGTGTGATTAGTGCGGGCAGTTCGGTGCTTAAAAATTTTTCTTTTTCAATGCCGTGTAATTTTTCTTGCGCGCCAGGCATAACGTACATGCCCATCCCGCGCCGTGTTTCCACTAATTGCATATCCACAAGCTCCTGGTAAGCCTTGCTCACGGTTAAATGATTGATCTGATAATCACTGGCCACTTGCCGCACCGATGGCAGTGGGTCGCCTTCTTTAAATACGCCGGTCAACATCAAGCCCACTATGCGTTCGCGCAGTTGGCGATAAATGGGTTGATCATCGTTCCAAGTTGTTGTCATAGAACCTTCTCTTTATGAATGGCACATTGCGTGAATGATTTCATCAAGTTGCTTTGCACCCAGACTTTCCATTTTTTTAACGGCCTTTTACGGCATTTTTAGACAGGTACACTAGTTAGACCTTTGATCGCTTTGGGTCGCATGTGATTTATTGTTATACATAACTATAACAGTAAAATTTAAAAAAGCAAGAGGGAGATAAAAATTATTTCCTTCTTTTGTTTAGTCTTGGCTGATCGGCTTTGATCTTGATCTGCGGCATATGGTTGTGGTCCCGTTGAAGTATTCGTTGGCTCGCTGCCAGGGTTAACAGGGGGCATATGCACCTCCAGTCCGATGGCACTGTCGTTGGGGAAATACGACAGATTCTGGGAGTGCGGACTAGAACTTCACGGCCTTCATTTTTTGTATAAGTCTGCTGTTTTCAAGCGGTCAAATATGGCGTAATCTCGAATATACTTAACGTATATTGCTTATCGGCAAGTCGTTGCGTTGGCGGCAGTTTTAAAAGGATATTTAGTCGAGGATGGTTTTGCGCTGATCTTGTTTTTCGGGTGAGGGCGTATCGTATATGTTCAATAAGAGGTGGGTTGTCGATGTTTTAGTAGAGCGCACCAGCGCTTGACCTGATGAAATCACACACTAGCCAAGCAAGAAAAAATCATGAACCAGCATAAGATATCCCTGTCAGATATTGCATTTGGTGAGCCATTGCCTTGGGATTTATATATCGCCAGCGACCGTCTTTTGCTGCGCAAGGGCCATGTTCTTATCAGGTCCGTGCAATTTAATCGTCTGCTGGAAATAGGTCTCTTTGCCGATACGGGTGTGGTGGATCCTACCGTGGATAGCGATGCGGATAATGTCAATAAAACAGAAAGTAGATCCGTCTTACGCGTACTCAATGAAGTCAATAAGCGCTTGGAATATTTACTGCATGGACTCAAGTTGGAAGCCAATGCGCAGGCTGAAATTCTAGGTGTCGCCGAAAAATTGATTGCCGGGGTAAATTTACAGCCTGAGATTGCTATCGCTACTATGTTGCTTAGCCAGATATCCGGTGCTTATGCTGTGCGTCATTGCGTTGAAACTGCAATAGTGTCTCTGTTAGTTGCCCAGGCGATGGAAAAATCTGCCGAGGAGGTATTGCTAATTACTGCAGCGGCACTGACCATGAATGTCGGTATGCTGCGTCATCACGAACAATTGCAAAGTCAGAGAACGACGCTTTCCCACGACGAGGTTTACACCATTCGGCGGCATCCAGAGGAGGGAGCGAATGCGCTCAAACATGCCGGTATTACCGATACACAATGGTTATCTTGCGTTTTGTCGCATCATGAGAATGAAGATGGCAGTGGCTATCCATTTGGAAAAAGCGGGGATGAGATCCCCCAAAATGCGAAGCTTATTTCACTTGCCGATCGTTACTGCGCGCAAGTGTCCTCGCGCAATTATCGAAAATCGATCCGGCCAAATATCGCATTGCGCGACATCTTCCTCGTGGAGGGTAACGCTGCCGATCCTTTTTTAGCATCCTATTTTATTCGGGTTCTCACCAGCTATCCCCCTGGCACTTACGTGCGATTGGAAAATGAAGAAATCGGGATTGTGGTCAAAGCGAGCCAGAAGAATTGTCCCGTTGTATATGCCATTGCTGGATCGAATGATCAGCCCTTAACGATGCCGGTTGAACGTGATACGAGCAACAATTTATTTGCGGTGCGAGAAGTACTCCACGAAGACGATGTCCGCGTTTTGTGCAGCATGAAGCAAATATGGGGAAATCTCGCGGCCCTGTAGTCGAGGAGTCGAGGGTATCGGGCAGCGTGTTCTGATGGAACGTCTAAAAATTAAAATTAGGTCGCTAGAACTGATCTTCGTTTAGTGCCAACGTGCTGCTACTACCTTCGACAATGGCGGTGCGAAATCCACTGGATTGGGACATAATGTGTTCGGCAAAAAAACGGGCAGTGGCAATTTTTGAACGGTAGAACTCCTTGTCTTCTGTGCCGGCCTTGAGTTTTGTTTCGGCCGCAATTGCAGCGCGTGCCATTTGCCAACCCCCTAGCACGACGCCCGCGAGTTTCAGATATAAAACACTACCCGCAAATACGGCTTTAACATCGCTCTTCATGTTGGCGAGTACGTAGCTGACGACATCTTCCAGCGCCTTTGCACCCTGTTCCAGTTGTTTGGCGAGGGCCGCAAAATCGGCGGTATGTTCGCCCTTTTGGGTTGCCCTTAACTGCCCATGAGTTTGAGCGATCTGTGCAAGGATGGCGTGTATCGCCGCGCCCCCATCGCGGACCGTCTTCCTGCTAATAAGGTCGTTGGCTTGAATCGCAGTCGTGCCTTCATAGATCGTCAAAATTTTGGCGTCGCGATAGTATTGCGCTACACCGGTTTCCTCAATAAATCCCATGCCCCCATGTACCTGTATGCAGGTCGAGGCCACGTCGATCGACATTTCGGTAGACCAGCCTTTGATGACAGGCACCAGATATTCATAAAGCGCCTGATTTTTCTGGCGTGTTTCTGCGTCGGTGTGGTGATGGGCGATATCACTTGCTGCTGCTGCCACATATGCCAGAGCGCGGGCGGCCTCGGTCTGAGCACGCATCGACATGAGCATCCGACGCACATCCGGGTGGTGGATGATCGATACCGGGCCCGTCGATCCGGCAAGGTCGCGTGATTGCACACGCTCCCGTGCGAACCGTACAGCGCGTTGATACGAACGCTCAGCTAGCCCGATGCCTTGTAATGCGACTCCGAAGCGTGCTGCATTCATCATGATGAACATGATTTCCAGGCCGCGATTTTCTGTCCCGACCAACGTGCCGACGGCACCGCCGTGATCACCAAATTGCAACGTTGCCGTAGGACTAGCTTTGATGCCGAGTTTGTGTTCGATGGAAACACAATGAACATCGTTGCGCACGCCGATTGAGCCATCGGTGCTGATCATGAATTTCGGTACGATAAACAGGGAAATTCCTTTGACTCCCTCCGGTGCATCGGGTGTGCGAGCTAGCACGAGGTGGATGATATTTTCAGCCATATCATGCTCGCCATAGGTAATAAATATTTTGGTGCCAAATAGTTTGTAAGTCCCGTCATCCTGAGGCACCGCACGTGTGCGCACGGCAGCCAGATCGGAGCCTGCCTGTGGCTCGGTTAAGTTCATGGTGCCTGTCCACTTGCCGGAAATCAGATTTTCAAGGTAGGTATTTTTTTGCGCATTTGATCCTGCCGTCATGAGTGCTTCGATTGCGCTATCGGTTAGTAGCGGGCACAGGGCGAAGGAGATACTGGCTGAGTTGAGCATCTCGATGGCGGGGGTCGCGACACATTTGGGCAATCCTTGCCCGCCAAAGTCGACGGTATGCTGCACACCTTGCCAGCCCGCATCGCTAAATGCCTTGAAGGCTTCTTTAAAGCCCTTGGATGTAGTGACATGGCCCTCTTTCCATGTACTTGGTTCTTTGTCTCCCGAGGCGTTCAGCGGGGCTATCACGGCACTACAAAACTTGGCATTTTCTTCGAGTATGGCTTCGACCGTTTCTGGTGAGGCATCTTCACAGCCGGGCAGCCTGCTAAGGGCGGCGAGATCAGCCAGTTCGTTGAGGACGAACAGCATATCTTTGAGCGGGGCGGTATAGGACATCTCAATCTCCAAAATGGTGAAAGAAAACAGGCATAGTGCGTAAAATTTTTCTACGCCTGCTGCACCCGTCCGGCCAATCGATTCGCTAGCCCGAATTTATACAAAGATTGGGCCAGGTTAACCTAACTCAGCGATGAGTTGTGGCACGAGTTCAAACAAATCGCCGACGATGCCATAGTCAGCCACAGAAAAAATCGGTGCTTCAGGATCCTTGTTAATGGCGACGATGGTTTTGGAGTCTTTCATCCCGGCTAAATGCTGGATCGCGCCCGAAATGCCGATAGCGATATAGAGTTGCGGCGCAACGATTTTTCCGGTCTGGCCCACTTGCCAGTCGTTAGGTACGAAACCTGCATCGACGGCTGCACGCGATGCGCCCATTGCCGCGCCGAGTTTGTCCGCCAATGGTTCCAAAATTTTGAAATTGTCGGCCGATCCTATGCCGCGTCCACCGGACACGATAATTTTTGCAGCGGTCAATTCGGGGCGATCTGATTTGGCGACTTCGCGGGAGACAAAGGCAGATTGCCCGGCATCAGCAATTGCCGTCACGTTTTCTATGGTGGCGTTGCCGCCTGTCGTAGCGGCATCAAAACCGGTAGTGCGTACGGTAATGACTTTGGTTTTATCCGATGATTGAACGGTCGCGATTGCGTTCCCGGCGTAGATCGGACGTTCGAAGGTATCGGGCGAATCGACTTTAGTAATTTCTGAAATTTGGCTAACGTCAAGTTTAGCTGCAACGCGCGGCAGGATATTTTTCCCGTAAGCGGTGGCCGGCGCAAGGATGTGCGAGTACGCAGAAGCATGTGTCAAGATTTGCGCCGCCACATTTTCAGCCAGTCCATTAGAAAATTGCGCGGCATCTGCTACCAATATTTTTGATACGCCCGCTATTTGTGCGGCAGCCTGGGCTGCGCCGCTGCAGTGGTGGCCCGCAATGAAAACATGAATCTCACTGCTGCACTGGATCGCAGCAGTGACGGTGTTAAGGGTGCTTCCTTTTAATGAAGCATTATCGTGTTCGGCTATGACGAGTGCGGTCATGATATTTTCCTGGTTTGACGAAGGACGTACAAAAGGCTTAGTGGTCCTAGGGTGGGGCGGTTAAATAACTTTCGCTTCGTTGCGCAATTTTGACACGAGCGTAGCAATGTCGGGAACGATGACGCCGGCCGTGCGTTTGAGTGGTTCAACCACTTTCAAGGTTTTGAGTCGCGCTGTGACATCGACGCCCAGAGTGCCGGGATTGATGGTGTCGAGTTGCTTTTTCTTGGCTTTCATAATGTTAGGCAGCGTGACATAACGCGGCTCGTTTAATCGCAAATCGGTGGTGATAATAGCGGGCAGCGTCAGGGCCAGTGTTTCTAATCCGCCATCTACTTCACGGGTCACAGTTACTTTGCCATCGTCCAGCACGACCTTGGATGCAAAGGTGGCTTGAGGCCAACCGAGCAAGGCAGCCAGCATTTGCCCGGTTTGGTTACAATCATCGTCGATGGCTTGTTTGCCGAGAATGATCAATTGGGGTTGTTCCTTATCCGCCAATGCCTTGAGTAGTTTAGCCACTGCCAGTGGTTCGATATCCGCTGTTGTTTCTACCAAAATGGCGCGATCGGCACCGATGGCCATTGCGGTGCGCAAGGTCTCCTGACATTGGGTTATCCCGCAGGAAATGGCAATGACTTCGGTGACCTTACCCGACTCTTTCAGGCGCATGGCTTCTTCTAATGCGATTTCATCAAAGGGATTCATCGACATTTTCGCGTTGGCGATATCGACGCCGCTGCCATCGGATTTGGCGCGTACTTTGACGTTGTAATCGACTACGCGTTTAACGGGTACCAAAACTTTCATAAGATGCCTTTGAAAATAGACGAAAGAAGGTGGGGAAAAATCTTTCGAAATTATAAACTGATGTTACGCAGCCGCTCGAAATTGCTGAAGTTCAGCATAGGCGGTACGGGAGGCGTTAATGAGTAATTTGCGACAAAGCGCAAAGGGATTGAGTTTGGTTTTGATACTCAGGCATTCGAGCTTGAAGGTTGCGCAAATAGACATAAATATAGGGTTACTTTGGGTGCGTACTGTTCGGGTTGGAGACTTTGCCAAGTTGGCGTTGGATTTCAACGACTTGTGAAACACTTCCACTTTCCACCGTTTTTTGTAGGCCGTGGTAATGGCGTCATAGTCGCAAGTTAAATCACTGCAAACCAGATGTAAGATCCCCGTGCTGTCGTCTTTGTTTGTAAAGACCTGGCGGACTAAAAGGACGGCTTTCGCATATCCCTTGAGCCAGCCTTGCACTGCGGTTTTCTCTGGAAAATCAAGTTCATCTACTCGCACAAAACGCTTCTTCTTTCTGTCATCTTCGGATAATGCCACCAGCCGGTTGTCCTTGAGTGCGGCAATGAAATGCTTGCCCTTGCCCGCAATAAAATCGAAGTTCTCCTCGGAGGAAAACCAGTTATCCATCAAAACAAAGCGAAATTTCAACGCGTTGCCAATACAGGTGTCGATCATCTGGCGCATCATTTCATTTTTTGTCACATCGCCTTTACGTTTAATCTGCCGGGTCAACAGATCGCAGTATTGAAACGGCTTTTTCACCAATTCGAATGCCACCGGAATTGATGTCCCGTTACAGTGCTATAGCGCGTTGAGAAGGTTAATCCCCTTCACATTGCGACCGCTGCAATGGTCGAAGTGCCAGCACATCAATTCACTTTCATCTGTCCACGCCTTCTCTTGAATCGTGTCATCAAAAATCAATACGCCATCATCGCGTTCAATCATTCTCACCGTCGTTTTGACCTGCTGCCATAAGTCCTTCGACGTATAATCCTGTTCCGATAAAAACCGCGTAATCCTGTCGTGGCTCACCTCTCCTTCTACCATCGCAGATAGTCCAGTTGCAGTTGCAGATCCAAAGGTGCTCAGCAAATAGTCGGTGTATAAATCAAGGTTAGCTTTTTTCATCCGGCAAGCCTAGCAGATGTGGCGTGCGTAACA
>JANXTY010000071.1 GCA_025352145.1 Oxalobacteraceae bacterium | reverse complement strand
CCTCTGGCAATAGTTTCACTATCTTTGACCAGTCTTCTCCGACTTCTTTGTACGCTTCTGTATGCATGGTTCTTCTTGTTTGATGACTCAATCTCGCAATTTTAACGGCTACTGAAAACTTTGGTTAGCGCTTATGGGGCGATCCCCTTGCGGACCATCACAAAAAGAAAAATGGCGTCGGCTTAATGCTACAGAAATTTAATGTGTGGTTCGATCACCAGGCTGACCGATATAGCAATGTCATTGCCTGGGCGCTGCATCATCGAGTGTGGATGGCGATTATTTCTGCTTGTACCTTAGTCGCAGCCCTTGCTTTACATACCCAATTTGGCGGATCGAGTTTTCTACCCGTGACAGACGCGGGCAATCTGGCCATCGATGTGCGCACTCCTTCCGGTACTAGCCTGGAATACAGCCGGTTGAAACTAGAAAAAGCCGCCGAGTTAGCCAGAACGATTCCCGAAACCGTCGCTACCAACAGCAGTGTCAATACCAGTGGCGGACGGATTTATGTCGACATCGGCAAGAGTACGGAACGCAAGCGTTCTGCTGCTCAGATCGGGGCCGAACTCCGAGAAAAAATGACCCATATTATCGGCGCTGAATATGCCGTCCTCGACGACTTAACGAATGGCGCGCAAAAGCCGGTACAGATTCGATTTTCCGGCCCCGATTCCCGTCGTTTGATGGCCATTACCAACGCTTTTATGGAGCAATTAAAACAGGTCAAAGGCGCGGCAGATGTCGGATTATCCGAGCAAGATCCCAAGGACGAATTACAAATCGTACTCAATCGAGGACTAGCCAACTCACTCGGCATTTCCGCCAACGACGCGGCCCAGGCCTTGCGTGTGTCTTTCGCCGGCGTTGAGGTAGGCGACTGGGTCGATCCAACCGGGGAATCACGCGATGTCGCAGTCCGTTTGCATCCCGATGACAGGGTCGATGCCGGCAGTATCGAACACCTGCCCATTGCGGTCAATGGCAGCGACATGATGGTCCCCTTAGATCAGATTGCCAGCATCAGCATGGGCAAAGGCCCTGCGAAAATTCAACACATGGATGGCAAGCGCACGATTACCGTGTCAGCCAACGCACAAGGCCGTTCGGCGGGCGAAGTAACTGCCGACGCCATGACACTTGCGAAGAGCATCGACTTTCCAGAAGGGTATGGCATCGAGCTTGGTGGCGCTTCGCGCGACCAAAAAGAATTATTCCGGGAAATGACGATTGCATTAATCATGGGGATCGGATTCATGTATCTCATCCTGGTCATGCAATTCGGCTCCTTCACCGCGCCGCTGCCGGTCATGCTGTCCCTGCCGCTAAGCCTGATCGGTGTCGTCATCAGCCTGCTGCTGACCAAAGGCACGCTGAACCTGATGAGCTTTATCGGCGTCATCATGCTCATGGGTCTGGTGGCAAAAAATGCCATCCTGCTGCTCGATTGCGCCCGCAAACGCGAGGCTGAAGGTTATGAACGCGAGGACGCGCTAATGTATGCCGGACGCATGCGCCTGCGCCCGATCCTGATGACTACTTTTGCGCTGATCGCAGGCATGCTGCCAGTTGCCATCGGATTAGGCGAAGGCAGCGAGTTCTACCGCCCGCTTGCCATCTCCATCATCGGCGGCACGATCACGGCCACCATTCTGACGCTGCTGGTGGTGCCAACTTTTTACGACAGTATCGAAATTGCGCGGGATCGTGCGGTTGCCAAATACCAGCGGCGCGCTTCCCAGAAAAATGCGGTGATCGCATTTGTGATGACGCTGGTTGAAGCCGGGTTGACGTTAGTATTCTTAAGGCTGATTTATCGCATGATGAAGCGGCTTGGCTTATTCTTCGTGCGTCGCTAACTCGCGATAAGGCCGGAAAAGCACTACGCTTTTCCGGCATACGCAAGGCGGTGTTTTAGTCAGGAAATCACGTTATTACCTGCGATGAAGCGACGGCTGATGGAAACAATTTTAAATTTTTCTGAGCTCTAAACAGTGAGCATCAACGTAGAAACGGTGTCGAAAATAATAGTGTAAATTGATGTCGGGTCAGTGCTTTCCTCTAAAATGTCCTCCCTACAATCTCTCATTTTTTTGCGCTGACGCGAATGCTGACCACATTCCCGAATTACCCTACCGCGCCTCCTTTTCTATCGTCGTTGCTGTTTATGGGCAATCACGGTACGACGGTGTAATCCGGTGGCACCGCAAACAATGCAGGGGCAGGTTCGCCGCGCTTAATATTGGTGGCGCGGCGAATCATATTCATCCGTGGGTCGGTCGATTTTAAGTACAAGGTCAAGTTTTTCACTTCGAGCGAATTCCAGCCTTCCATCGTCTGCGTCATCGGATCCCGGTTACCTTTTTCATTCGCAGGAATTTCATTGATGCTTAACATACCATCGGCCTGCATCCCGCCAATGTCACGTGTTCCTAGCATCTTGGATGTAAAAGTACGGGGTGGAATTGGCATTGTGTCGCCATTCCGAATCATCATGGCAATATCACCCGTTTTAGTTGCCGTCTTAGTGAACGGATCGAGGCTATATCCAGCACCATCGGTATCGCGAATAAGACTGCGTACGACAGCGCCGTCTTTATCGAGAATGTCGGTACGGATCCGTCCAGTGCTGTCGTGATACTCCCTCATGGTATTAGTGGTCGCAATCAGATTACCGTCAGCGGTTTTTTTCTCGGACTCAATGATGATATCGGCCGTGTAAGAAAGTGTCATGGGCAGATAAGCGCCAACCTTAGCTGGAGGTGGTGCGTCAACGATTGTGTAGTCGGATGGTACGACAAACAATGCTGGCGCAGGCTCGTCGAGCTTGATATTAGTGGTACGGTGGCTGATCGTGACACCCTGCTGTGGACCAGTCATTTTTGAATACACCGTGGCGTTCAATGCAAGCGAACGCCAGGTTTCGATCGTCATCGTCATCGTCACCGGATCCCGGTTGCCTTGCACGCCCGCTGGAATTTCAGTGGTGATTAAGGTGCCCTCGGCTTGTACACCCTCAATGTCGCGTATGCCAAGTAACTTGGACGCATGGACCCTACCTGGTTTCGACGGCGTAGTCTCGTGCTGGTACGAGCCCACGTTATATACCTTTCTGGTCGCCGTCTTGGAGGACGGGCTGAGGGTATAAAAAATATTATTCCCAAGATCGATGATATGGATGGAGGAAACCATGCCATCGTCGCTCATATTTTCGGTTCGAGTGCGCCCTACGCTATCGCGATAGATTTTGCTGACGCGCTGGGTAGTGATCTGCTTGCCGTCAGCAAGCGTTTTTTTGGTCTCGCTAATGATATCTGCAGAATAAGGAGGATTCTGGGCCGACATCATTACATAGCGCATAGCTGGGGATACAGTTGGCGCATTGGTTGGCGCTGGGCCTGACGCTGCACAGGCAGTTATAAAAATACTGACCGACAATGCTAAGAGCAAATTGCTTTTCATGATGCTTCCTTTTTCTAAAGAATGGGGTGCGGGGGCGTTACGAGGGAAAATTGTTCGTTCAATTGGCAACGGGCGGCGGTAACTCGATAATTTTGTAATCAAATGGCACCACAAACAATTGCGAAGACGGCTCTCCACGCTTGAGCATGGTGACGCGGGTGATGTAGTCGCCGGTACGCGGATCGCTGGTTTTTGTATAGACCGGTATTTTCAGATCCATCGAGATCCACGTTTCGTGCGACACCGTCATCGGTTTGCGATTGCCTTGTTCGCCTGCAGGAATCTGGTAGCTGAGCAACGTACCTGTCGCGCTCACGCCGGCGATATCACGGGTGCCCAAGTCCTTGTTTGTCGTGGTCCCGGCCGATTTTTTGTCGGCAAAGGCATCCGCAACCAAGGTGACTAACTGTGTGTTGGGTACACCATTGGACGGCGCCCGTACTTGTACCTCTTGTTTGTTCTCGGCGCTTTTGACAGTCTGTCCAACTGCGGACTCGGTAGCCTTAGACGGTGGTACAGGACACCCCTGCCGGGCTGACCCTGGGTAGGGCCTCTTCTTGATGGCACTTTTTGTGGCCGGATCAAGTTCGTAACTGACCCCATCTATATCCATAATGACAGCTCGCCGCAGTACACCTTTGCTATTGAGCGTCTCCTGGCGGGTTCGGCCGAGGCTGTCGCGATAGCTTGCTGCAAAGCTCTTGTTTATGATCTGGTTGCCGTCAAACAGGGTCTCCTGACGCTCAAACTCCTGCTGGGCCGTATAAGGCAGATCCCTGGCGGCGGTACCCTGGCAAACCCGTTCCTGCGATGCAACAGCGACAGCGCCAGAATAGGCTGCAGCGTTTGCTGGCACAACGATGCTTGTCATGAGTGCGGCAAGCAGCAATGTATACGTAGTCATCTGGATCCTCGTGGTGTGGGTGACATCATTGAATTAATTGAGTGCAAGCAGGCGCAAGGCCAAAGGATGACCATCGGCCCCGACCACCATTTCAGCGCGTATCGACTCGCCGGCATTGTCCGGCGTAACCGGCACGCCGAGAGAAGCCAGGGCAATGCGCGGCAGATCCGCCTTGAGCATGCGCGGCGACGGTTCCTGCCCGATGCGTTCGAGCGAATCGAGCGCTACAAAAACGCCATCGTTGTCGAATCCGTCGAATGGCTGTGTACGTACCCTGACCGCCGTGCGCTTGCCATCGGCAAAAACCATCACATCGGTGCCCGCTAAAGTATCTGTTTGATTACCTGTCTGATTAGGCTGCAATTCAGACGCGATCACAGGCCGGGACTGAGTGTGGCCACTATGGGCGAATCGCGCGTTCGGCTGTGCTCTCACCGGTCTCGCCGTATTCATTTTGCTTACTTTGGACGACAGCGCAGGTTGAACGGATTGCGCTGGCGGTACGGGCACTTCAAGCGGCACGGCGGCAAGCCGGGTAGCCTGGACTGCCGGCCTGGCAATCATGGTGGGCACCTCAAGCGACGCGTGCTGCGTCCCAACCACGAACATCACCATGAGCGCACTACCGCACAACCCTGCCGCAATACGCCACTGTGTGGTGGAGAACCGCTGATACCAGTTTTGATACCAGCGCTGCTTGGGATACTGTCTGGAGAATGCGGCCAGCAGTGCTTGCTCAATGTCGGGTGGCGCGTCCAACGCAGCCATCTCAGTGCGTAGCGCCTGCATTAATCTGGCGAGAATCGAATCGCGTTCTTCGGGTGTATACATAATGATGGCCTCTCTCTACTCAAGCGACGTTAACTAGGGAGGGACTATGCGCCCCCAATTTCTTTGCCAACGCTGCCCTGCCCCGCGACAAGCGCGAACGCACGGTGCCGATTTCGACCTGGCAAATATGGGCGATATCCACGTAAGACAGATCGTGCATTTCGTACAAAATCACAATGTCGCGATAGTGCGGCGGCAATCCGGCCAGCGCCTGGCGTACCTGTTCGGCCGTTTCATTACTGAGCATGCGTGCCAGCGGTTCGTGCACTTCGCATGGCAACTCGTCTTCTTCGTCACCATCATCGCGCTGCGGAATACTGCTCAAATGACGCGCCTGCTCGTGCTTGAAGATCAGATTGCGCGCCACACCAAACAAAAAATTGGGCAAGCTTCCACGCAGCGGATCAAATTTAAAACTATCTGTCAGCAATCCCATGAACACTTCCTGTACCGTATCGGCCGCCGTGTCAGCCGAACCGCAGCGCAAGACGGCAAAGCGGAACAGCGGACCCTGATGCCGTCGGTACAGCGCCTGAAAAGCGGCAGACGTTCCGGCACGCATCTGGCGCAACAGCTCGGTATCGGTAGTCTGATCGGTTATGGTCATCGGCATTGGTCGTCGTGTCTTTGGTAGTATTCCCAGATGAAGGCGAAAAAGTTCCAAATTTTTTAATGACTGATATTACGCAGAACTTGGCGAAAGTCGTTATTCTTAGAGCCTATTCCAGTAGGAAGCGGCGCTGAGTGGACACCCAAACCTGCCATGCCCCACCGATTCACAGCGACGATTAGCCACCGGACAATTTTTGGGTCTATCGGCGGCAAATGGAGCAATCCATCACCAACACACCCGTTCATTTAAAAACGCAAAGATGCGGGGAAATCAGTATGGAATCACTCCTTCACCGGGCCGGATCAATAAGGATCGATGCAAGATCGGAACCGATCATCATCGATCTGATGGCAGGATAGGTCACTGTCGTGGTGTGAAATTTGAGGAAAACTAGCCGTTCCTCCAAGAGATAAAAAAATATAATTTTTTCGGCTTAAAACTCGTCACTGGGAGTGGCAAGCAAAACTAAAGCGTAGGAAGAGAAAGTTCTTCCGACAATGAAAGAACAACGTCGACAAGACATTTGCTCCACCTACGCGACATACACTGCTTGATTCGGCTCTTTAAGGCTAAGGCCGCATTATTTTTCTGGATACAGCACCACCTGCACATAATTGTCCATGTTGAAGTACCGCTTGGCAGCGTTTTGCACATCCTGCGTCGTAATCGCATTAAGGCGCTGATCGTAAGCAAGAATGGATTCTGGGTCGGTGCCATTGAGGATGGACAAATAGAGTTGTCCAATCCAATAGTCGTTTTGGCGCAGGGATATTGGATGCTGCTTACTCCAATTTTGCTTCACCTTCTCCAGATCCGAGGGTTGCGGACCGTCATCCTTTATTTTCTGGATTTCCGCAAACAGTGCCGCGATAACCTTGTCCACATTTTCCGGGCCGCAAGGCAAGTTGGAGCCAATTGCAAAACTTTCGTCAGGAATTTTACTCAGCGATCCACCGACGCCGCCACCATAGATCAATGTAAGCTTCTCCCGCAGAACATCAATGATTTTGATGTTCATCACGTCGAGCAAAGCTTGAAAACGCATCGCCTCTTCTATCGAGTAAACAGCTTTGCCTGTGAAGTTGATTGAAACGTTGCTCTTTGATTCCCTACCGCGCCGCACTTCTTTTTTTACTACGCCTGTCACCGGACGGATTTCCATATCCTTGTAGCTGGTAACGATGTCTTTGGTCGGCAAGCTAGCTACATACGTTGCAATCAGGGGCTTTATTTTTTCGAGGTCAAAATTACCGACGAGAATAAGCGTCATATCCTTGGCGCTGCTAAAACGTTCGGCATATATCTTCATCGCACGATCGAGATGGACATTACTGAAGTCCTCTGGCTTGGGAACACTTGGTGCGCGTGGGTGATTGTTATAAAGCGTCGCCAGCAACGTGTCGGCTAATACTACCTCGGGATGCGCCATCGTGTTTTTCGTTAGCTCCTGCTGACTACTGATGAACGCTTTGAACAAGGCGGCGTCTGTACGGGGGACAGTCAGTTTCATATAAAGTAACTGGAGCATCGTCTCGATGTCGGCACTGCCGGAATTCCCACCGACATAGTCCGTGTAATTGTCCATGGCAGCCCATGCGCTTGCCGATTTTCCAGCCAATATTTTTGTCAGGTCCACTGGCGAAAAATCCCCCACGCCCATTTGCCCTGCTATCGTACTGGCATATCGGGCGTCGTAGACTTCCTTGTCATCATAGAGCGATTGTCCACCCCAGCGAAGCCCACGCATGAGCACTTGATCGTTCTTGAAATCCGTCGGTTTTAAAATGACCTTGATGCCATTGGACAGCGTGAGCTCGGTAAGCCCAAGTGCCTTGTTCTGTTTTTCAGCGACGATGCTGCCCGCTTTCGGCGGATGTTCCATCAACTGCGCCGCGACTGCCTTTTCTTCTTTAGCGCTCACTGGCATTTTCTCGGCCGCAATGACGGTTTTGAGCAATGCCGCGTCTAGGGGAAGAGGCGTGTCTGACTTGCTTGATCCCATGAAAGAAACTAATTTCGGGGAGTTGCTTGGAATCGTCTGTTGCGCATACAGGTTCACCTCGGCCAGGGTGATGCCGGGGAGGATTTCAGTCATGTAGTGAAATTCATTCGCAATTCCGGGAATCGATTCCTGCTGCAAAAAATTGCGCGTAAATTCCGACGCATAGGCCCCCGAATTGGATTTGTCGCGTTCGTTATAACCCCGTTCGAAACTGTGCAGCATATTTTTCTTCGTCCGCTCCAATTCGGCGGCGCTAAAACCGAATTGACGAGCACGTTCGTTTTCTTGTATGACCGCGCTAATTGCAGTATCGGTACCGGCTTTACCCACACCTGCCATCGATCCAAAAGCCTCAAAGCCAGATCCAAGTCTGCCAATTGAGCTATGCGCAAAAAGAAATGGCGGATTAGCTTGCTGGGTCAACTCACTAAGACGCTGCGAAAGCATCGCCTGAAACAAATTCTTTATTACCGTAGAGCGATAGTCAGCAAAAGTAAGCTCCACTTTATTTGGCTCAATTTGATAGCTGATGCCCACAATATTATTGGTGGCTTCACTGTCCGTAATGATCACCGCAGTCGATGCGGTGCGGGGCGCAATGCTTGCATAAGTACGAGGCCGTTCCTTGGCTGGATTTTCCAGCTTTTCAAAATGGGCCTTAATCATTTTTTCCGCTTCAACGGGATCGACATCGCCGACCACCACCACGGCCATCAGATCGGGACGGTACCAATCGGCATAGAAGCGTTTGATTGTCTCGTATTTGAAAGTAGTGAGTATGGCTTCCTTGCCGATCGGTAGCCGCTTGGCATATTGAGAGTCATTAAATAGGCGTGGCAACAAGATCTGTTGCATACGATCGGAAGCACCCTTCCTTAACCGCAATTCTTCAAGCACGATGGCACGCTCCTTGTCGATGTCGGCATCGTTCATCGTCAGGCCATGCGCCCAGTCTTCCAGCACTTGAAAACCCGTCTCCAGGTTTTCTTTCTTATCCGTTGGAATAGGCAGCATATAAACCGTCTCATCGAAGCTTGTATACGCGTTCAGGTCAGCACCGAACTTAACACCGATCGATTGCAGATAAGAGATCAGCTCATGTTTTTTGAAGTGAGTCGAACCGTTAAAAGCCATGTGCTCGGTAAAGTGGGCGAGCCCTTGCTGGTCGTCGTCTTCCAATATCGAACCCGCCTTAACCACCAGGCGCAACTCTACTTTCTTTTCCGGCTTGCCATTTTTCTTGATGTAATAAGTCAGGCCGTTGGCCAATTTACCGATCTTGATTTGAGGATCAACGGGAATGGGATCGGATAGGTTGATGGCGCTGTATGCGGATAAGGAACACACAACCAGGCCAATCAGCACAGCTGTTCTTTGAATGAAAAGGAGTCGCATCGTGGTGTCTTCTTCTAAAGGTGAGAAATAAGAAATAAGAAATAAGAAATTATGCCATCTTGAAAACCGAACTGATTTGCCAGTCGCCCTGATTACTGCAGCATCGTAACAAGACATGCTACGACAAGCAAACCAATTGCGATAAAAGCAGCACACCACAGGATCAAAACCACGCATTGCGCGATAAACGAACCAGCACGTCATGTCAGACGGTGTCCGACTACCCCATCCCGACTTTCCCCGTGAAGTCATAGGGGTCACCACAATTGAGCGGCATTACGCCTGGGCATTGCCTATTACCCAATATCAGTAGCAGGAAAAGCCGAACGTCTTTCGACTTCACGGTTGAACCTAAAAGGCGCTGCGCTTTTGCAAACCCGGCATTGTCGATAGAATAGCTGACTATGCCGTCACTCAACTTCGAACATCTGCGTCCCCACTGGCCCGAGCTTGCCAATCTCGGTGGTCACGCAGAAAAATACGTTTACGATGACCAGCAAAGCGCGCTCATTAAACTACGCTGCTTTGCTGAAATGTTGGTCGGCATTGTTTATCGAGAATTCCACCTGTCCAGCCTAGCAACCGATAAATTTGTTGATCGCTTGCAGAACCCCGTTTTTACCTCAGCCGCATCGACCAGCATATTGGAAAAATTCCACGCCATTCGCAAAGTCGGTAACAGCGCCGCCCACGAAGGAAAATTCGCCAGAGGCGATAGCCTGTGGCTGCTCAAAGAAGCTCACATTCTGTCCTACTGGCTTTTGCTTTCTACTAAAAAAGGCCAGCCCGAAGATGTCCGGCAATTCCTCACTCCACCACAGCATCCACAGCAGGCAGAAGCGCCCCATCAAAAGAAAGCCACTGAACACCAGCAACGCCTGGAGCAAGCCTTAGCCGAACTCGACGCGGCTAGAAAAGCCGAAGAAGTTGCCGCGCGTGACAACGCCCAACTCAAGCACAAGCTCACGCAAGCCGAGCAAGACAAGTTCCGCCGTGCGAGCGCCACGGCCCAAAACGGCCTGGAGCTCAACGAGGCGGAAACCCGCCGTCGCATGATCGACACCGAGCTGCATAGTCGCGGCTGGGACATCGACCTGATCCACGGCAGAAACACCGAGCAAGTCACGCGCGAAGAAAAAGTCGATGGCCAACCCACGGACACTGGCATCGGCTATTGCGACTACGTGCTGTGGGACGACAACGGCAAACCGCTGGCCGTAATCGAAGCCAAGCGCACCCGCGAGAATGCAGAAAAAGGCCGCCAGCAAGCCATTCTGTATGCTGATTCTTTAGAAAAAAAATACCGCCAGCGCCCAGTCGTTTTTTACACCAATGGCCCCGAAATTTATATCTGCGATGATGCCCAGGGTTACGGTCCACGTAAGCTATACGGCTATTACAGCAAAGAGAGCCTGCAATATTTAGTGCGCCAACGCAGCGAACGAAAAAATCTCAACGCCACCCCGATCCGCACCGACATCGCCGGACGTGATTATCAGATTGAAACCATCACCCGCGTCTGCGAACGCTTCAGCCAGAACCATCGCAAAGCGCTCGTGGTACAAGCTACCGGCACCGGTAAAACCCGCGTCTCGATTGCACTCACCAAACGCATGATCGATGCAGGCTGGGCCAAGCGCGTACTGTTCTTGTGTGACCGTAAAGAACTGCGCAAGCAAGCAGGCAAGGAATACAGCAATTACTTAAGCGAACCCGTCTACGTAGTCGGCAAAAGCAAAAAAGCCGATCAGACCAATGCCCGTATCTACGTCGCCACCTATCCTGGCATGATGGGCATCATGGAAGAATTCGACCCTGGATTTTTCGACCTCATCATCGCAGACGAATCGCATCGCTCCATCTACAATGTCTATGGCGATGTCTTTAAATATTTCGACGCACTGCAATTAGGTTTAACCGCGACGCCGGTAGAAATGATCAGCCGGTCCACCAGCCAATTATTCAGCTGTGAATACCGACTGCCCACCGCCAACTACCCGCTTGAGCAAGCCATTGCCGATAAAAATCTCGTGCCATTTAAAGTCGTTGCTCATACCACCCAGTTTCTGCGAGATGGCATACAAGCCAAGTCGCTCAACAACGAACAAATCGCCGCGCTAGAGGATCAGGGGCTCGATCCCAATGAGATGGAATTCGACGCTGCAGAAATAGACAGTGCCGTCTTCAACAAAGACACTAACCGCGCCATCCTGCGCAATCTCATGGAACAAGGTCTGCGTTTAGGCGATGGCCAGACGCTCGGCAAGTCCATGATTTTTGCGCGCAATATCGATCACGCCAATTTGCTGGCCGAACTATTCGGCCAAATGTATCCAGAATTCGGTGGCAACTTCTGCCGTGTGATTCATTCCAAATTCGAGCGTGCCGAAGAGCTCATCGACGATTTCAAACTTAACGATGGCAGCAGCAAGCAAGTGACCATCGCCGTGTCCGTCGATATGTTAGATACCGGCATCGACGTGCCGCAAGTACTCAATCTGGTGTTTGCTAAACCGGTCAAATCCAAAGTCAAATTCTGGCAAATGGTCGGTCGCGGCACCAGGCTGTGCGAGAACCTGATCGGGCCAGGCAAGAACAAAACCAAATTTCTCATCTTCGACCACTGGGGCAATTTTGAATACTTTGAAGTCGAGCATGAAGAAGAGGAACAAAGAGCCGGCAAATCGCTCAGCCAAAAATTGTTTGAAGCGCGCCTGCATTTCGCCAGCACTGCGCTGACCCGCGCCGAGATGGGACAGTTCGAAAAAATGATCCTCCTCATCAAGCAAGACATCGACGCACTCGACGATAAATGTATCGCCATCAGGGATAACTGGCGTCTCAAGCAAGAGTTCGGTTCTATCGACGTGCTGCAACAGTTCGCACCGCTGACCCGCAACACCCTGGCAGAGCGACTTGCGCCACTGATGCAATGGCGCAATATCCAGGGCCAGGGCGAAGCGCTCAAGTGGGATCTCGACCTCGTCAATGCGCAGCAAGCGGCGCTCAGCAATCCCGATCAGCGCGATACCACCAGAATGCACATCCTGCTCAAGGTGCAAAAGCTCTCCATGCATCTCAATCAGGTGCGGCAAAAGGCCGCCACCATCCACGCCCTGCAGCAAGACCATTTCTGGCAAACGATCAACTTCGACGCGCTGGAACAAGCTCGCATCGAATTGCGCAGCATCATCCACCTACGCGAAAAAGATATTACGCCACAGCCAGATCCGGTATTGATCTACGACATCCCGGAAGACACCAACCTGATTGAGTACAGCGTGCGCCAGACACACATCCGCACCGTCGATTACGAAATCTACCGGCAGGAAGTCGAAAAAACGCTCACACCCCTGTTCAATCAAAACCCGGTACTGCAAAAAATCCGCGCCGGATTACCAGTAACCGAAGCAGAACTCGATCAGCTCAACGTACTGGTACATATCCAAAATGCGCACGTGGATTTAAAACTGCTCAAAGAGTTTTACCCCGATTCCACCATCGGCATCGACCAGCTGTTGCGCACCATCATCGGCCTCGATGCACAGGCAGTAGAGGCCAAATTTCAGGGCTTCATTCAACAACATCACATCAACCTCAACGCCACGCAGCAACGCTTTCTGGCATTGTTGAAAAGTGAAATCTGCCGTACCGGTCAGATGAGCATCAGCCGCCTCTACGAGCAACCCTTTATCGCCCTGCACCAAGACGGCATCGACGGCTTATTCAAAGACGAACAAGCCCACCTGATTGCTAATTTTGTCGCCGACTTTACGCTAGAGTTGGGCATTGCCGTTACGCAGGCACAGATTTAAGTGATGAAAATTCGCAATAGATGCGAGGTGAAATGTAGCAGGGCGAATGTATACAGCCTGGTTAATTTGTCGTCCCAGCGTGCCCTTAGCTGGGATCCAGTGGCGTGCTACCTTCAAAATAAATGTCGCCGGATCTCAGCTAAAAATTTTTATGTCACCAGATAAAAGTAGGGTGCGCCTCGCGCACCAGTTCTGGCTCCCCTGCACGTGTGCCGGTGCGCGGGGCGCACCTTACGGCCCGCTCTTCAACGAGCTATATAAACTGATATGAGCATTATTTTGTAAGCGCAAAATATCGCGAAAGCGCAAACCATCCTATTTCCACACTTAAATACTTAAACGAAACCAATACCTCATGATCACTGGCCAACTAAAAAGCAAAATCGACAAACTCTGGGAAGAATTCTGGACCGGCGGCATCACCAATCCGCTCACTGTCATCGAGCAAATCACCTTCCTCATGTACGCACGCCTGCTCGACATGAATGACATCAGCGACGAGAAAAAAGCCCTGCGCACCAAGCAAACCTTCAAGCCGCGCTTTAACGCCGATCAGCAAAACATCCGCTGGCAAAACCTCAAGCACATCGAGTCCGCCGACCTCTTGCTCACCACCATACGCGACCAACTATTCCCCTATTTCAAAAGCAGCGCCGCCGATAACGGCAACAGCCTCTTTGCCGAATTCATGAAAGACGCGCAACTGATGGTGCAAAAGCCATCGCTCTTGGTCAAAGCCGTCACCATGGTAGACGAGCTGCCGTTAGATAAAGGCGACACCAAAGGCGACCTCTACGAATACCTGCTCAGCAAACTCACCACCGCCGGCATCAACGGCCAATTCCGCACGCCACGCCACATCATCCGCGCCATGGTCGAGCTGCTCGACCCCGTCGCCACCGACCGCATTTGCGATCCAGCCTGCGGCACCGCCGGTTTTTTAAGCGTCGCCTACGAATTCATGCTGCAAAAATACAGCTCCCCCGCAGGCACCTTTACCGAAAAAAACATCAACGACAAAGGCGAAAAAGAAACGCAAACTTTTTATACTGGCGACTTGCTAGGGAAACACCGTAAGCACGTCGATACCGACATGTTCCACGGCTTCGACTTCGACGCCACCATGCTGCGCATCGCCGCCATGAACCTCGTCATGCATGGCGTAGCCGACCCCGACATCCATTATCAAGACACCCTCAGCCAGCGCTTTACCGAGAACCACCCGCGCGCCGCCAATGAAGGTTTCGACATTGTGCTCGCCAACCCGCCATTCAAAGGCAGCCTCGACGAAGGCGACGTTGCGCCCGAACTGCTGCGCATGGTTAAAACCAAAAAAACCGAGCTACTGTTCGTCGCCCTGATCCTGCGCATGTTAAGAATCGGCGGCCGCGCTGCCGTCATCGTGCCCGACGGCGTGCTGTTCGGTTCTTCCAACGCGCACCAGCAACTACGCGAAGAATTGATCGAACGCAACCAGCTAGAAGCCATCATCAGCCTGCCATCGGGCGTCTTCAAACCCTACGCAGGCGTCAGCACCGCCATCATCGTCTTCACCAAAGGCGGCTGTACCGAGCGCGTGCTGTTTTACGATCTGGCCGCCGATGGATTTTCTTTGGATGACAAGCGCACGCCGATCAATGCCAATGATCTGCCCGACGCGGTGTCGCAATGGCGTGCTTATCAAAAACTGGTGGCGAACAACGCCAGCAGCAAAGCCATCGCCAAGCGGTTCGGCGATAAAACGCAGAAAGCGTTTGTGGTCGATAAAGCCGACATCGCCAGCCAGAAATATGACCTCAGTATTAACCGCTATAAGCAAGTGGTGTATCAGGAAGAAAGCTATGCCGCACCTAAGGATATTCTGCGCGAATTGAAAAAGCTGGAAGAGGATATTTTGAATGACTTGTGTGAGCTGGAGGGGATGTTGTGAGTTGGCCTTTGGTAAAGTTAGGTGAAGTAATTTCGTTTATTAGAGGAATTACCTTTAAGCCTGAGGATTTATTGGAGCCTTTTTCCGAAAATTCAGTCATTGTTATGAGAACAAAAAATGTCCAAGAAAAAGGCTTATTTTTAGATGATTTGATTGCAGTAAATGAATCTTTCGTTAGGCGTGAAGAGCAGTTTTTAAGAGAGGGCGATTTATTGTTGTCGTCCGCAAACAGTTGGGAACTTGTTGGCAAGACCAGCTATGTGGGAAAACTTGGTTTTAATGCGACTGCTGGCGGTTTTATTTCTCTTGTGCGTCCTTTAGCTCATATTAATTCGAGGTATCTGTATCACTGGCTAACAACGTCAGAGAATCAATTGGCAATTCGAATGTGTGGAAGGAAAACTACTAACATCTCTAATTTGGACGTAGGTAGATTTAAAGATCTAATTATTCCGCTGCCTCCGTTGGCAGAACAAAAACGCATCGCCGCCATACTCGACAAAGCCGATGCCATACGCCGCAAACGCCAGCAAGCCATCCAACTCGCCGACGACTTCCTCCGTTCCGTATTTCTGGAAATGTTCGGCGATCCGGTCACTAATCCAA
>JANXTY010000016.1 GCA_025352145.1 Oxalobacteraceae bacterium | reverse complement strand
CGCTCTTGGGGTAGTACGGCGCAATGACTTCCATCAGCCTTGGCCAAGGCACGACCTGTTCCATCCTGGCTAAAAATAGCTCCCGCCGCGTTTGCTTTTTCTTCTTCGCGTATCCCGCTTCGGCAAAACTGATTTGGGTGGAAATGGGTGGTTTCATTTTGAGGGGCAGAGGTCGTTGGCACTTGTTCAGTAACGTTTGTATCGCATTTCGGTTGGCGTGTTCGGGGGTAATCTGCGTTTCCTTAACGCTCCTTGAGCGCTCGACGATACTGGATCGCTTCCGCAATGTGTGGCTGCCCGATGATCGCAGCCCCATCTAAATCGGCAATGGTACGCGCTACTTTCAAGACACGATGATAAGCACGCGCAGACCAATTCAGACGCGTCATCGCACTGCGCAACAACTGCTCCCCCGGAGCATCGGGCTTGCAATGGTGGTCCATATCTTTGGTTGAGAGCAAATTGTTTGCTTTGTTTTGGCGCCTCAATTGCACAGAAGACGCCTGTGCCACTCTTGCCGCAATAGCGGACGACGACTCACCATCGGACTGCCTCATTAACTCATCTTGCGCCAACGCCCCCACCTGAATCTGCATGTCTATCCGGTCCAGCAATGGGCCGGAAATACGATCTTGATAACGCGCCACAATTTCAGGAGTACAACGGCATTTACCAGAAGCATGTCCTAAATATCCGCAAGGACAAGGATTCATCGCTGCTATTAATTGAAAACGCGCCGGAAAATCAGCTTGCCGCGCTGCACGAGAAATGGTGATGTGGCCCGATTCAAGAGGTTCACGCAACACTTCTAATACCTTGCGGTCGAATTCGGGCAACTCGTCCAAAAATAAAACCCCGCGGTGGGCCAAAGAAATTTCGCCCGGTCGCGGGATACTTCCACCACCAACCAAAGCCACGCCAGATGCCGTGTGATGCGGAGAACGATATGGACGTGCCTTCCAGCGAGCGGCCGAAAATCCACTGGTCAAAGACAGTACTGCGGCGGATTCAAGTGCCTCCTCATCTGTCATGGGTGGCAAAATCCCGCTAAACCTTGCAGCAAGCATGGTCTTGCCCGTACCAGGAGGGCCAATCATCAGGACACTATGTCCGCCCGCCGCCGCCACTTCCAATGCACGCTTAGCGTGCAGTTGCCCTTTGACATCAGAAAAATCGGGATACTGAGGAGGGTGAATTTCGATGCTGGGCTGGTGGCGAACGAGCCTTGCATCGAGATCGACTGCGGCGAAGTGGGCACACACATGGAGCAATGAATCCGCAGGAAAAATCGTCGCATCTTTAACCAGTGCAGCTTCATCCGCGTTGATACGAGGAAGAATAAACGCACGCTGACCGCCCGAGGCATCACCAACTCGGTGCATGGCAAATGTCATTGCCAGCGCCCCCCGAATTGGTCGCAGTTCGCCGGACAAGGACAATTCTCCCGCAAATTCATATTTATCGAGATGATCCCCGGGAATTTGACCCGACGCAGCCAAGATACCCAGCGCTATAGGCAAATCAAAACGCCCCGATTCTTTGGGTAAATCTGCCGGAGCCAGGTTGACCGTAATTCTTTTGGCCGGAAACTCGAATCGTGCATTCTGCAATGCGGCACGCACCCGGTCTTTCGATTCTTTTACCTCAGTTTCCGGCAAACCGACTATCGTAAATGAAGGCAAACCGTTGGCTAGATGCACTTCTACCGTGACCTCCGGCGCCTGCATGCCCGCCAATGCTCGACTCTTCAGGACGGCAAGACTCATCTGGCTTACTTCGGCAAGCGGGATTCGAGTTCGACCACACGCGTTTCTAGCGCCTCTAGTTTGGCACGAGTCTTGGCTAGCACTTGTGCCTGTACATCAAACTCATCGCGGGTCACTAAATCGAGCTTAGCAAAACCCTGACTCATCATCGCTTTCACATTTTTCTCCATATCCTTGACAGGAGAACTCTCAATCACCGCATTTATTTTGGCTTGTAAATCGTCAAAAAAATTGTTCTGCTTCATAAAATCCCTCTCGTTCATTCCACGCAACGCACTACCGCGGTGCGCGGTAGCATTAATATGGTGCGCATTGCCGCCGCACATTCTTCAATTAATCCAATCTGGCATAAATTCATGAGATGATCGCACAGGATTTTGGCTTGTAAGGGATTTTTCTGAGAGGGCGTTGTTGCCTCCCACCATCAACGGAAGAAAATTTCCTTACGAATCAAAAGACAAGCAAGCGCGCACGTATGTATGCAAAGATCGGACTAAGTAGAACCACGTCAAACAATCACCTTTGCACTACTCTTCAAAATCCCCACGATTTAGGAACGAGTGCTAAAACTGTGGCAGTTTTTGATTTAACGACGTTCCTTTAAAAGGGGTTCATCCTATCTCTTACCTGATTTGTTTGCGAAAACATAATCGGCAAACTTATAATAATTGCTGGCACGACTTCTGCTAGCGCCTATGGAAACTATTATCACCTGTAATTCGTTTATCTTGTAATACGCAGTACTTCCAAAAGGAAATGTCATGAAAAAACTGATTCTCGCCTTAGCAAAAAAATATGCGGGCAACAATCATTTCGTTCTTTCCGTCGCAAAAATCTTCTAATCGAGGCCATCATGAAACTGATTACAGCAATTATTAAACCGTTCAAGCTTGACGAAGTACGTGAAGCCCTGTCGGCAATTGGCGTACAGGGCATCACCGTCACTGAGGTTAAAGGTTTTGGTCGTCAAAAAGGCCATACCGAGTTATACCGAGGTGCAGAATACGTAGTCGATTTTCTGCCAAAAACAAAGCTGGAAGCAGCCGTCGATGACGCCATCGTAGAGCGTGCGATCGAGGCTATCGAAACTGCTGCCCGCACCGGAAAAATCGGTGACGGCAAAATTTTTGTCTATGACCTACAACAAGTCGTGCGTATCCGTACCGGTGAGACCGGCAACGAAGCTCTTTAAGCTTTATAAGCTCTCTAATTGGAACTCAAAATGAAAAATTTATTTATACGTTTATTAGCAAGCTGCGCTTTACTGGTGGCAGTAGGCCAGGCACTTCCGGTGCTGGCGGCAGATGCCATGCCGGACGCATCAACCGCAACTACCACCGTTGGGTCGACTGTGATGGCATCAACCCCAGCGCCTGCCGCTGCCCCTGAAGCAGCGGCCCCGGCAGTGGCTGCGCCAGCTGCGGCTACTCCAGCTGCGGCTGCGCCCACCCCCAACAAAGGCGATACCGCGTGGATGATGACGGCAACGATGCTGGTGATCTTAATGACGATTCCCGGCTTGGCATTGTTCTACGGCGGCTTGGTTCGCTCCAAAAATATGCTGTCGATCCTTTTGCAAGTGTTCATGATTTTCGCCGTGATCGTTGTCTTATGGTGTATTTACGGCTACTCGCTGGCATTTACAGAAGGCGGGAAATTTATTGGATCGTTTGGCAGTCGTTTTATGCTCAATGGCATATTCGATCCGCTCAAAGGCACATTCGCGACAGCGGTGACCTTCAGCAAGGGTGTCGTCATTCCAGAATTTGCGTACGTGGTATTTCAGGCGACATTTGCAGCTATTACCTGCGGCCTCATTATCGGTGCGTTTGCTGAACGGGCAAAATTCTCTGCCGTATTAGCATTCATCGTTCTCTGGTTCACCTTTTCCTACCTGCCAATCGCTCACATGGTCTGGTTCTGGCCTGGTCCTGATGGCATTAAGGATGCTGCAACACTCGCCTCTGAAACTGCAAAAGGCGGATGGTTGTGGCAAATGGGCGCGCTCGATTTTGCTGGCGGTACCGTAGTACATATCAACGCCGCCGTAGCTGGTTTGGTCGGCGCGTTCCTCATCGGCAAACGGGTTGGTTACGGCAAAGAAGCTATGGCCCCGCATTCACTGACCATGACCATGATCGGCGCTTCATTATTGTGGGTGGGCTGGTTCGGTTTCAATGCAGGTTCTGCGTTGGAAGCAGGGGATACGGCAACGCTCGCTTTCGTAAACACACTGTTAGCCACCGCTGCGGCAACTGTATCTTGGGTATTTGGTGAATGGATGGCGAAGGGAAAACCTTCCATGCTAGGGGGCGCATCCGGCGCAGTGGCCGGTCTGGTTGCAATCACACCTGCTTGCGGCTATGTCGGCCCGGTGGGCGCACTGGCGATAGGTCTACTAGCAGGCGTGATCTGCCTGTGGGGCGTCAATGGCCTGAAACGCCTGATCGGCGCTGATGACTCGCTTGACGTTTTCGGTGTACACGGAGTGGGGGGAATTTTGGGTGCTTTGATGACGGGTGTATTTGCTTCGCCAGCCCTTGGGGGCGTCGGAATTTTTGATTACGTGACTAATAAATTGTCAGCCGACCCTTACTCCATCGTCACTCAGGTGACGACCCAAGCCAAGGCCATCGGTGTCACGATTATCTGGTCTGCGATTGTGTCGGTCATCGCTTACAAATTGGTTGATCTGGTAATCGGCCTACGTGTTGCGGAAGAAGAAGAGCGTGAAGGCCTGGATATTTCTAGCCATGGTGAGTCTGCTTATCATTCCTAAGGTTTAGGTTTAGTTGTATTGCCTGCGTACTTTTTATACGCAGGCAAAAAAAGCGCCTTCGCAAGAGGCGCTTTTTTATTGGAGCTACCTCAAAGAAACCAGTGCATGAAATCTTCGCATCAATTCTAGACAGCACAGCAAACGACTCCGCAAATCAAGCATCTAATGTTTTAATCGACCGTATTGCCCCAACTTATTAAGTAAATTTGGGCACTTTAAATAGGGCGGCGGCGCAAAACACGCTTTCCCGCTAGAATTTAGGGCAACAGTTCGTTCCAACTAACGCATATTTACAGCAAAATTGCGAAAAACCTCGACCACTCCAAGATAAGAAAATTTATATTGGACCCGTTGTCAGTCGACGCTCTACCGGCGACATGACATCTATTCCCACTAATTTTGCAAGCATCATAAAAAGGCTTCAACATGGTTCCGCATCTCGTCACCGCCTTGACTGGCCCGCTTCTCGACCTTGAGAAAAAAATTCTTGCCGCCACACCCGCCATCGAGCGCTGGTTCCGGCTCGAATGGCAGGAACACACGCCACCGTTTTATTGCTCAGTCGATTTGCGCAATGCTGGCTATAAACTAGCCCCCGTGGATACCAATCTATTCCCGGGTGGTTTCAATAATTTGGCACCTGCCATGTTGCCGTTGGCTGTGCAGGCAGCAATGGCGGCCATCGATAAATATTGTCCAGACGCCAAAAATCTTCTCCTCATCCCAGAGCGCCATACCCGCAACTCGTTCTACCTGCAAAATATCGCCCAACTGATTCAAATTTTTCGCCAGACCGGCCTGAACGTGCGCCTCGGTTCGTTATCGGACGAGATGACCGAACCGACGCCGATTGGCCTGCCCGATGGTAGTACCCTGATATTGGAGCCCTTGGTACGCTCGGCAAACGGCCGGCGGCTTGGCTTGAAGGATTTCGATCCCTGCACAATTTTGCTTAATAACGACCTGTCGGCTGGCATACCGCCCATCCTCGAAAATCTCCATGAACAAAATGTACTGCCCCCACTCCACGCTGGTTGGGCCTTACGCCGCAAGTCGAATCACTTCGCCGCATATGATGAAGTAGCCAAAAAATTTGCAAAATTAATCGGCGTTGACCCGTGGATGCTCAATCCGTATTTCGGAAAATGCGGTGAGATTAATTTTCAAGAACAAACTGGTGAGGACTGTCTGGCCTCCAATGTAGACACGCTGCTGGCGAAAATTCGCAAAAAATACAAGGAATATGGCATCAAGGAAAAGCCTTTTGTGATCGTCAAAGCCGATGCCGGTACCTACGGTATGGGCATCATGACGGTCCGAAACTCTAGTGAAGTCAAAGATCTCAACCGCAAGCAACGCAACAAGATGTCGGTCGTCAAAGACGGGCTGGAAGTGCATGATGTCATCATCCAAGAAGGGGTACCGACCTTTGAAAATATCAATGCTGCCGTAGCCGAACCGGTGGTGTATATGATAGACCGCTATGTCGTCGGCGGCTTTTACCGAGTTCATGCCGACCGTGGCATTGATGAAAATTTAAATGCGCCGGGATCGCATTTTGTACCGCTCGCTTTTGCACAACAACATACGCTTCCAGACTTTCAGGCCAAGCCCGGCACTGCAGCACCAAACCGTTTTTATGTATACGGCGTAGTGGCACGTTTAGCACTACTGGCGGCTTCCCTTGAACTGGAAAGAACCGATCCGAATCCTGAGGTGTATTAATGAGGACTAGCGCAAAACAGACCGTAAAGCACGCTGGGCAAACCCCTATTTACATCGAGTACAAAGAAAACCGTCCATGAAAATCGCCTTTTTCGCCGACCCCTTAAGCAACTTTAAAATTCACAAAGATTCGACCTATGCCATGATGGTCGAGGCTGCAAAACGGGGACATGCCATTTATGCGTTCGAGCAAAAAGACATGGCCTTGGAGGGCGATGCGATTGTTGCCAACAGCACGCGCATCCATCTGACCGGTGACCCACAAAACTGGTATCGGGCCGAGGCATCAACGGCCCAGTCATTAAATAAATTTGATGCCGTCATCCACCGCAAAGACCCGCCAGTCGACATGGAATATGTCTATGCCACTTATTTGCTTGAGTTCGCTGAGCTGCAAGGTGCGCGCGTTTTTAATAAACCCACTGCAATTCGCAATCATAATGAAAAATTGGCGATCGGCCAGTTTCCTCAATTTACCGCGCCCACCTTAGTTGCGAAGGATGAGGAACGTTTGCGTTTTTTTCAAAAAACACACAAAGACATTATCCTCAAACCACTGGATGGCATGGGGGGTGCTGGCGTTTTCCGCATCAAGGAAGATGGCTTAAATCTGGGTTCAATCATCGAAACATTGGGCCAAAATGGCACCCGTACCCTCATGGCGCAGCGCTATATCCCAGAAATTGCGAGCGGCGACAAGCGCATTCTTTTGATCGGTGGCAAAGTGGTGCCGTTCGCATTAGCGCGCATTCCACAAGCAGGAGAAGTACGCGGTAATCTCGCTGCTGGCGGCACGGGGATAGCACAGCCACTTTCAACGCATGACCAAAAAATCGCCGAAAACCTCGCGCCAATACTGGCACAACGCGGCCTGTTACTGGTAGGATTGGATGTCATCGGCGATTACCTGACAGAAATCAATGTCACCAGCCCAACCTGCTTTCAAGAAATTTTTCAGCAAACAGGCTTCAATGTCGCCGCCATGTTTATTGACGCCATTGAAAAAGATCTTACGAAATGACATCATGATTGGGATCTTACTTTTAACTCACGCGCCATTAGGTCAAGCTTTTATCACTGCCGCGCAACACGTATTTCACAGCCCGCTAGAACGTGTTGAAGCACTTGACGTCATTGCCGATCAAGATCCTGCCGAAGTCAATGTCAGGGCGAAAGAGGCTATTACACGCCTTGATGACGGTTCCGGCGTATTGGTCATTACCGACATCATGGGAGGAACACCTTCTAATTGTTGCAACCGCCTCGCCGAACCAGGAAGAGTCGGCGTCATTGCCGGAATCAGTCTGCCGATGCTCCTGCGTGCGATCACCTACCGCAAAAATACGCTCAGTGTGGTGCTCGAATCAGCACTCGCAGGCGGTCAAGACGGTGTCGTGCGCCTTGATAATTGAGCTAATATTCCTTATTCATATTTAGCCCTATCGTACCAACCCGATAACTCATCCTGAACGAATAAAAAATGATTCAACAAGAATTAGAAATCATCAACAAACTCGGCCTGCATGCACGCGCTTCCGCCAAATTGACCCAACTGGCCGCAAAATTTTCCTGCGAAGTCTGGCTCACACGCAACACACGCCGCATTAATGCAAAGTCGATTATGGGCGTAATGATGCTAGCGGCCGGTAAGGGTGCCAAAGTGACGCTGGAGGCCGATGGTGTGGATGAAAACGAGTGCGTCGCCGCATTGGCTGCGCTGATCAATAGCAAATTCGACGAGGGCGAATAATTGCGTACCGATTATGGCACTTCAAGTGGATCTTCCATGACATCCTTCACGCTGCACGGCATACCGGTTTCACGGGGAATTGCCATTGGGCGCGCGCATCTGCTGACACCTGCAGCATTAGATGTCAAACATTACCTCATACCGCAAGAGCAGGTGGAAGCTGAGGTTGCCCGCCTACAAAACGCGATTGCCACAGTGCATAAGGGACTGCAAACGCTCTGGACCGACCTACCTAAGGACGCGCCAACCGAACTGGGCGCCTTCATCGATGTTCACGTACTAATCCTGTCGGACCCAATGATCTCGGAAGAGCCGCTCGATATCATACGCACCCGTCATTACAATGCCGAGTGGGCATTGGTGACACAAATCGACGAACTCTCCGCCCAGTTTGATGAAATTGAAGATATCTACCTTCGCGAGCGCAAAGCGGATATTCAACAAGTAGCGGAACGGGTTCTAAAAGTGTTGACCGGTAGCGCGCAGTCCTTTCCAAAGTCGGTAGGCCTGGACGAAACAAATGCACAAATGATCGTGGTGGCTCACGACATTTCTCCC
This sequence comes from Oxalobacteraceae bacterium, assembly GCA_025352145.1. Taxonomy (GTDB): domain Bacteria; phylum Pseudomonadota; class Gammaproteobacteria; order Burkholderiales; family Burkholderiaceae_D; genus JANXTY01. The sequence continues at coordinate 64,614 of JANXTY010000016.1, read as the reverse complement.
TCAGACATGTTGCAGTTTCGAGACCGCTCTTTTAGTGGATTTATCACCGACGTCGGTGGCCAAAATTCGCATACCGCAATCGTAGCCCGCAGTCTGGATATTCCGGCGGCGGTCGGTTTGTCCAATGCGTCAAGTCTGATTGAACAGGACGATTGGGTCATCATCGATGGCGATGCTGGCGTAGTAATCGTTGCCCCCTCATCCCTCGTATTAGAACAATATCGCGAGCGTCAAATCTCGATGCTCAGGGCACGTAAAAAACTGAGCAAGCTTAAAAAAACACCCTCCGTCACAATGGACGGTACGCCGATTTCCCTGCTCGCCAATATCGAATTACCCGACGATTGCCCCGCTGCATTGGAAGCAGGAGCACATGGCGTTGGCCTGTTTCGCTCCGAATTTCTATTCATGGGGCGTATCGGGCAAGGCAATAAACTGCCGTCAGAAGACGAGCAATTCGAGGCCTACCGCAAAGCGATCCTTGGTATGAAAGGCCGTCCCGTCACCATCCGTACCCTCGACTCCGGCGCCGACAAACCTCTCGACACCACAGAACACACAGCACTCAACCCTGCGCTGGGTTTACGCGCCATTCGCTTTTGCCTGGCAGAACCGCAATTATTTTTGACCCAGCTCCGGGCAATCTTGCGTGCATCTGCCTACGGGCCGGTGCATCTCCTGATCCCGATGATGGCCCATGCCTTTGAAATCGACCAAACCTTGGCGATGATCGAACAAGCCAAAGCACAACTTCGTGAAGCCAATAAAAAATTCGCCCCATCGATTCCGATTGGCGCGATGATAGAAATCCCAGCCGCCGCTTTGGCACTTCCCATGTTCATTAAACGAGTCGATTTTCTATCGATAGGTACTAATGATCTGATCCAATACACCTTGGCAATTGATCGTGTCGACCACGAGGTCGCCCATCTCTATAATCCTTTGCATCCGGCTATTTTGCAATTAATTTCGATGACCATCAATGCCGGGAAAAAAGCCGGCATTCCGGTAGCGGTCTGCGGCGAAATGGCCGGCGACACCAAGCTGACTCGCCTGTTATTGGGAATGGGTTTACGCGCATTTTCGATGTACCCTGCGCAGCTGCTCTCGGTAAAACAGGAAATCCTTAATAGCGATATCACCCTAATCGAACCCCAAGTCAAGCGCATCCTTAAATCAGTTGAACCAACCAATATCACCTTAGGAGTAGAACGATTGCGCAGCTTCTAAACTTTGAAAAAATATTTTATGAAGTAAATATGTCACAAATTCTTACAAAAAATGAATTTCTACTTTCCCTGAAAATAAACATGCTATAGCCTTAACCTAATATTGAAAAATATGCGTTACATAACATCTCCGCTGCGCCGTTAAACCTCTTAATCATGCTAGTTGTACTGCTTTCGTGAGCATGCCATGCTGAAGCAGAAGTGCGTTATTGGCAACTGTAAATTGAATGCTTGCTGAAACGCCTGAGCGATGGAATATTGCGTATCGGTGCTTGGGTGTCACCCAAGAAAATCTAAGTATTTAAAAAATGAGGGCCGGCCATCTTCCCTACGTAACTTGCTTAACTGTTTTAATCCCTCTCCTGAAGACCCAGAAATAAGCACTCCGCCTTATCGGAGGTAATTTAATTTTGATCGTTACAATGAAAAATCTGTTTTTGCATTTACCTCGCATCAAGAAACAAATGATCGCAGCCAGCGCTGATTTTAGCTGTCTGCCCATCTTGTTTTATTTTGCACTGATCCTACGGTTCAGCGGCCTCACTCTCGATCTTTTAAGCCAATATGGGCTACTCGCATTAGCAACGGCGGCCGCTTCCATTCCAATTTTCATCAGCTTGGGGTTATATCGTGCAGTTATTCGGTATATCGACCAAAAAATAATCTCTACCGTCATACTGGCTGCAACCTTGTCGACCGTAGTACTCGCTGTATTTTCTTTTATCATAAAAGGGGAACAGTGTACGCCCACCACGCTCTGGATTTACTGGGTCAATACCATCCTGTATCTACTCACAAGCCGTTTTGCCGCACGCGGGTTTCTGCTCCGTGCACGTGATATAAACCACCGGCGAGTGGCGATCTATGGTGCAGGTAAAACAGGAAGCCTTTTAGTTACCGAATTAGTCGCGGGCCAACAATACCGGCCTGCTTTCTTCATCGACGACAATCCACAGCTCCACCATACAACTGTTCATGGAATTAAAGTTTTTCCTTCAAACCGACTGCCGGAATTAGCAGAGAAATACCGTATCAACGCCATCCTACTAGCCATGCCCTCGCTTACGCGCAGCCAGCAACGCTGTATCATCAATCGATTAGAACCACTCAAGATTTCCATCAAAATTCCGCCTCCAATGACCGCGGTAATGAACGGCCTAGCCCGTGCTGAAGACGTGCGCCAGATCGAGATCGAAGACTTACTCAGTCGCGACCAGGTCGAACCAAATCCGCGACTACTATCAAGCTGCATTTATGGCAAATGCATCATGGTCAGCGGTGCCGGTGGTTCCATCGGTTCTGAGCTGTGCCGTCAAATCATCGCCCTTCAACCCAAGCGCCTCATTTTGTTCGACATTTCCGAATTCTCACTCTATACGATTGAACAGGAACTACAAAACATCAATGTTGCCGAAGACTTGAGAGTTGAACTAATTGCCTGCATTGGATCGGTTCTGAATTACGAAAAATGCAAAGCCGTTCTGTCCACGTTTGCAGTCGACACCGTGTACCACGCAGCCGCCTATAAGCACGTTCCTCTGGTCGAAAGCAACCCCATCGAAGGCATCCAAAATAACGCATTCGGCACACTGAATTTTGCCAACGCCGCAATGGCCGCAGAAGTCAAATGTTTCGTCCTTATTTCCTCGGACAAAGCAGTGCGCCCTACCAATGTCATGGGCGCTACGAAACGCCTGTCCGAACTCATCCTGCAAGCTTTCGCCGTGCAGGGTTCCAAAACTTGCTTCTCAATGGTTCGCTTTGGCAACGTTCTCGGATCTTCTGGATCAGTTGTCCCCTTATTTCGCAAACAAATTGCAGCGGGCGGCCCAATTACGTTAACGCACCCTGAAATTACGCGCTATTTCATGACAATCCCCGAGGCAGCCCAGTTAGTGCTTCAAGCAGGGTCCATGGGGAAGGGTGGCGATGTATTTGTCCTAGACATGGGCAAGCCCATGCGCATTGCCGATCTTGCCGAGCGTATGATCCACTTGAGTGGCCATGAAGTTAAATCGGCAGATGCCCCTCACGGCGCCATAGAAATCCAATACATCGGATTACGCCCCGGGGAAAAATTATACGAAGAGTTATTAATTGGAACCAACGTCACAGGCACGGAACACCCACTCATCATGCGCGCCCAAGAAGCAGCGATCGAATGGCCATTTTTAAAAATTATGTTGAACCAACTTGATGACGCATGTGAACGCTGCGACCATGAAGCAATCCGCACTCAGTTACTTAAAATGATTAATGGGTATCACCCGTCTTCTGAAATTGTTGATTTTGTGTGGCAAGAGAAAATGACTAAAAATTTTCCCAAGGAAGAACAAATTAGATAACGTGAGCGCCCCTGGAAGCTTTTTAATTTATGTTGAACGGTAGTGGTGCGCACTTTGAGTTTGCATAACGGACGCCCATGGCTTCGTTTATAAAGTCGATGGGTCTATGGCAGCACCAAGGTGCTGCCTAGTCTTTTGGCAAGACGTGAGGCTGCGGGAAAATTTTTCAAAAAAAACCAATAAATCATCCGATCGTCAATGCGACACCCCATCTCGTCGCAGCACCTTGACAAAGGTCAGCCACAAAATACGATTGTCAAACGCCAGCGACTGGCAATGCAGATACTCTGCATCCAACTTGACCTTGTCAGGGATCGGCAACTCATCGCGCCCGTTTATTTGCGCCCAACCGGTCAGTCCGGGCACCAGCTCATGCACGCCGTACTGGGTACGCAGCCCAATCAAGTCGTGCTGGTTAAACAGCGCTGGACGCGGCCCCACAAAACTCATGTCGCCAACCAGAATGCTCCAAAGTTGCGGCAACTCGTCCAGGCTACTCTTGCGCAAAAAACTACCAACCGGCGTGAGATGCGCCTTGGGATCGACCAACAAATGCGTAGCTACGGCGGGTGTGCCCATCCGCATGCTGCGAAACTTGGGCATCTTGAATAGCTTGTTGTGCCGCCCAACGCGGTCTGACCAATACAGCACTGGTCCTGGAGAAGTCAGTCGTATCGCCACTGCCGCCAGTAAAACTGGAATCGTCAAAATCACAGCTGCAGCCAAAACCAGTAATAGATCAAATATTCGCTTCCAACTCATATTCCTCCTGCTACCTTCTTCAAGCCCTCGTCCAGCGACAGCGGCGGCGCCCAGCCCAGCAAGCTCCGGGTTTTTTCAATATCGACCTGAAACGTGCCGCACAGGCGCTGTGCCATATCGGGCTTACCCACCATGGCTGCCACCAGTTTCAGCCAGTTAGCGGGCACAGGAATCAAACGCGTCGGGCGGCCCATGGCCTGGCCCATACGGCGAAGCAGCTCGGTGGTGGAAACATCTTCGCCGTCGGACACCAGAAAGGTCTGATTGGCGGCAGCAGGATGCGTAAGGCAAGTCAAGATCAAATCGACCAGATTGTCCAGCCCTACTAGACTACGCTGGTTATGAATGGCACCCAGCGGCAAGGGCACACCATATTTGAGCCAGCGCATCAATAAACCAAAATTGCCAGGAGCACTTGGCCCATAGACCAGAGGAGGGCGAATGGTCACCACTTCCATACCCGTTTCAGCGGCCAAGGCGCGCAAACCCAGCTCGGCCTCGAATTTTGATACGGCGTAGGGCGAATGTGGCGCAACTTCATCATGCGCGGTAAACGGCCGCCGGCAAGTCTCGACGCCATTGACGCCAATAGAGCTGACAAACACAAAACGGCGCACGCCGGCTGCCGCCGCTTGACCGGCTAGGTTGAGTGTGCCCTCTACGTTGACTCGCCGGAACTCCGCCAGTGGATCGGCTGCAACATCGGCCATCACGTGCACCCGGGCAGCCAAGTGCACCACGGCGCTACAGCCCGCCAGCCCCTCGCCCCATGGGGTATTCCCATCTAAGTTGGAGAAGGTATAGGCCTGTATCCCATTGGGCAGCACCGCAGCGCTACGCGTAGCTCCGCGCACTATCATGCCTGCAGCGCAGGCTTGTGCGCAGACTGCCTGCCCTACAAAGCCGGTAGCCCCAGTGATTAAAAGGTTCATCGCGTTGCTACCTGCGCTACATATAAAGTCGACTCACCTAAATAGATCAACTGCGCAACTAGCAGCCCGGCACCGACGATTTCAATAGTTTCGGAGTCCCGCCAATCCGCATAAGCTTGCGGCGCAACAATCTCACAATCACGAACTGAAATAGTATCCCCCAGGTCAACATAAAATTTGCAAAAACAAAAAGAAACACCACATGGTTCAGAATACTCAAATTTAGCAAGTTGTAAAGCGTGGGGTACCGAACAAACCGGTTGTACAGAACTCCTCCGTATCCGATAACGCAACCCGTAAAAAAGTACACGCCACGCCATCCGAAATCCAGAAAAAGTATAAAGGCATATGAGGACGAGTTAAACGTCCGTTCTGAAAAGTAATCCATGACTTGTGAAGGTTCTCCCCATAGTACCTGGCGAACCACCGTTGGTGTTAAACCGGCCAGTGAAGATCCCCCATAGGTTGGTTCAAAACTCATTATTGTCAGGTCATAAAAATTGCTCAACGGCGTTGTTAGGTACATATAAAGCCATAGGACAGGAAGCGGTAACTCTTGCCCAGCGCCCAACAGGCTGGCTTGCCCAGCGAGAGCTTCGTCTCCTGTACGGATGTTGCCAAGTACGGCGAACAAAGCACTACACGTAAGCAAAAAGATGACAACACCGCGTGCAGACTGAATAGCACTTCCGTGGCGTACTGCTGCAAATATGAAGAGGCACTGGAGAAGCAGACTAACCATAGACTGCCTATGCAGAGTAATGATTGGCACAATAATACAGAATGCCAAAATTATCTTACTCCCATCCTTGGACTGATTATTTAGAAGCAACCAGAAGGCGATAGTCCCTGTAATTAGTAAGAGTGAATTGAAAAAACCGTGAATAGTCGGGAATCCAAACTCCGTATAGGTCCTCGCATCACCCAAAATAATCCACAGAAGAGGAAAGCCCTGATAGGTGACGACAGTAACTACAAACAGACCGACCATGATTAAAAACAGACGATGGACCGTCTTTATTAGGCTTACCTTGCTTAGTTCGTCGATCGGTATCGTGGGCTTATGTCCTCGGCTGGGGATAATGGCGCCAACAAAAAAACAGCACGCTGAAAATATCATCAGTCCGACGGCGGCGTAAACAAATTGATCCGACAGCGGCGAAAGGACATCAGAAAGACATAAGTTGTACAAATAGAAAACCACGCCCCATGTACCCAGAAACACTACTAGCGGATTTATAAAAAGATGTCTGCCATTCATGGTTTTACTAGCATCCAAAGCGGCGTATTATTTGCCTAAACTTGCAAGCTCGATATTCAGGGTTGTGGAGCATGTTTTCGCAAAATGCTAGAGAGCGTCTTTTAAAGGAACTATCCCTCAGCAAATAGCTGTCCCACCGTTCAGCGACTTCAAGGAGCGCGTCTTCCCCGCTCAACTGGTACAGTTCCCGGAGTAATTTTATGTGCAGTTGATGGTAGGTTTCGCTAACGACTAAGCCACGTAGCAAATCATACCTAGAACCATAACTACTGTCGAAGAACTCAATGTTGTGCGTCAGGGTCCGCAGACCCTCCACCCATAATTCGGTTCCTGCGTCCGTGCCGAAGAATTTCTTGTAGTCGTAGATGGCAAGGAGAGCAAACATAAAACCGTTGAGCACATGGCTTCGTGGTTTCGATGGCCATTCCTCGATCCACGTTAAGCCTCCCTCTATACACCTGACGCCGCCATCGTCGATGTCCACAAGAAAGGCACCAAAAGCTTGGTGGGCAACAGCGAGATACCTATCGTCAGCCCTAAGTTGGTAAGCACGAAGCAGTAGAGAGATCGCCTGCGCCTGCGCAATTCCAGATGCGTACGGAGGCGAGAGTCCAGCGGAAAACGGAATTTGAAACGAGTGCTGCCACACACCAGCCTCGGGCGATATCGGAACAATCGTGCGTACAAGCCAATCAACTAGCTGGAAGAACCTGTCTTGGTGCGAATCAGTTGCGGCATTGCCGTCAACAATGCCTTGGAGCAGGCTGAATGCGTAGATTGAGATCGTCACGGGAGTGTAATGTACGCCAAACGGCACATTATTCTCATGCCGCAAACCCGCAGTACGATAGCGTTCATTATAGTTAACCATTGGAATGCCATCTTCGTCGCTAGGGCCGAGTTGACCCGCACCAATCTTCTGTCCATCCGAGCTGAAGTTGATATAGTAAGTTTTCGACAATTTAGGAATCATGAGTTGTGCGTTTAAGGTTTGATGGCATTAGCGCCGGCCGACTAATGAGGCTAGAGCTTGAATATCTATACCATGTAACGCAAAGGCGCGAAGCTTTAGGCCATTGTGATGCATGAACACGTGGACTAGCCAAACGGCTACCAGCAGATTAGCGGCACTGGCAGTTAGCCCGGCACCAATCAATCCAAATGTAGGCACCAGTAGCAAATTGCCCGCAACAGAGACTAAAAAACCTACAAACGCAACTTTAGCGTTAGTGGCGTACAGTCCCAAGCCGGCAAAATAGTGATTTATGATCGTACTCACGCTGGTGCTAACCATCGCAATCGACAGCGCTGCAATCGTATTTTTGACCTCTCCAAATTCAGCTCCGAAGATCGCTGCGAACACGCTAGATGGCGTACAAATTAGCGTTCCCACAGCAAAAAGGCTCACAATGCCGCAAATTTTCACGTAGTTAAGGGTCCGACTCACCAATTCGGCACTGTTGGATTCCCTTGCGGCAGCGGCGTAAAGAACAATTGCGAAACTACCAGAGATCATCCAAAGAGACTCTGAAATAATCATAGCAACTGAAAAGATTCCGACCATCGATGGTCCACTGTGCAGGCCCAAGACGTAGTAGCTCAGGCGATAACTGATGTAAAGCAGAAGGTTGCTGAGTTGGGCAAGTCCACCAAACTTCAAGAGTGTACCTAACGTGGATAAGAGTCGTGGTTTCGCATCAGTTTCCCGTAGTCCACGAAGGAAGATTAAAACCTTAGCAGACGTCAACGCAAAACAGACTATGTACGCTCCGTACAGGGAGAACACGTACATCCTTACACTTGTTCCACCTTCGCCAACAGATGTTGCGAAGAAAAACACTAAACAAGATGCTGACTGGATCAGGTTGACTGCGTTGTAAAGAAAAAGGTTGCCAGCACTCAAGACGATCACGGAATTGATGGCGATCATAGAAGCGAGCCCGCCAAGGAAAAAACTATGGATCGAATAGTCCAAGCCAACAGACCCCAACAGATGGATGCCTGTAGTCACGATTGCACTGGATGCCAGTGCCCATACGTAAGCAAATGCCGTGATTTGACTGGCGTAGACTCTATCTCTGTTTCGCGACAGTAAATAGACAAGCGCAGCCCCTCCAACGAAACCACTAACCATTCCCACTAAACCGATCGATGTGACCACGATGCTGATCACCCCCCGTCCCGACGCGCCTAGGAAATGAGTTGTCATACCAAGTAACGCAAACGAAGCTAGTGCGGATGCAAACTTCAAAGAAAAAGTACTGAGAATGGGCGATGACATAAATTGCTATATAGATATCATTCTGCATATGCAAAAGGTGATTTTAAACTTGACTCTCTTAAAAATGACAAAATGCCATTAATATAAAGCCTCTTGCACAACTATTTTTCTAAAAATATGGTGAAAAAACTTCAAAACTGGCCTGTTTTAGTGAATTTCCATCAAAATTAACCATGCTTCGATGAACATAAAATTCGCCATTCCTCCCAATCGCATCGAATGAGGCGGTGAGCAATTTTGACCTGTTTGGGACCATGCGGGTCAAAATGCACCACCTCAGGCAGGAGGATATTTTTAAAGAGGTCAAATTACTTTTGCAAGATGCTCCTTTCTATTGACTAAAATAGCAAGGTGGTAATTAAGAGGCAAACTATTCCCCGCAGAACGGTTTGAAAACATAAATTCGAAAAACATCATATCCCGATGGTGTAGTTACCTTCAAGACCAGAATCCCCGCTAATGCATAATCCGTCTTAAATATGTGTTCTCAATGGCAGGAGTTGAAGGTTTGACGAAATGATTATCACAGTAAATTCCAGTAGAAGTCGGCAAATGCACGAGCGGGAACCATTTTATCGGAATGTACATATTAGTCATGGCAAAGGAAATCATTAATTTAAACGTGCCTAGTTTTGCATTAGAAGGAAGGCAACTGCAAGAAAAAAACGATCGCGCCAACGACGCCGCAACTGCGGGACGAATGTAAGCAGAGCCAAGCGGTCTGCAACATTCAATCGCTGGAGACACTGAATCGGCTCGGATCTACACTGACCGACAAAGGTAGCTATTGCCAACACTTGATCCCGGTACCAACCACCAGTTAGCCGCTGCCATCGTGACATCGCTGCAGCGACGCCTTGATTCGCACCGAACTCATTAGAGGCATGCTGTCTATACCACACTGTGCTCGTCGCGTCGATCCACCAACTTCCACCATGCGCGCGCACCCACGCAAACACCAGCCAGTCGTGAAGCGCTATTGCCTGAATACTACTTTGTGGCAAAGCCCGCAGTGCAGCACCCAATTCGCGCGCAATAATTGCGGTAAAGACGTAGGTACAACCTGGACCTGCAGACTCGAACAGGTGGTTCCACCTGCCCACCGCCTGATCCTTGCGAATTAGCAGTTCGCGACCATCTGGCCAGAAAGCGGTAACATTTGTCGACACGGCGTCTGCACACTGGTGCTGCATAACTGCTATCGCATGACTAAGCTTGTTGATATGCCAAATATCGTCTTGGTCTGCAAAACAAACGTGACTGAATGGGGTGAAATCGACGTCGCGTAGCAGGCGAAAGAAATTTTGCGCCGCGCTTCCATAGCGTTCACCATGTGGAAGCACCACAAGGCGAGGGTCAGTGGATGCACGATGATCGACAAGCGCCTCGGTGCCGTCATCTGAGCGGTCAACACTCACGAATACCGTTAGTGCTACATCGGTCTGACCAAGGATCGAATTGAGCTGCTCGTCGATCCATCTAACGCCGTTGTAAGCTGCCAGACAAACGGCTACGCAACCCATCGGGGAAATCCCAGGCTCTATTTGTCCACGCAATGCCCGTCCACTCGCACTGAAATATGTGCTGTAGGCGGCACGCTGTTCTTGCGCATACCGGACATAGTCGTCTAAGAGCTCTGCAGTACGGTCTGGCTGCTTAAGACGAGGCATACTGGACACTCCGGACGTCGCAACCTCCGTAAAAACAGCTGCCATGTCGGCAACGCCGTGAACACAGATACTGCTAGTGCAAAAACGTTGTAACAATTGGTCGACATCGGATCCGGCGTGAAGCGAAATTGGCAACAAAGGTTGTCCGAGGCAAATGTACTCAAACAATTTCGTCGACACGACTCCTTTGTTACCCTCCCCAAAATGGGCGAAAAATAGTAGCAGGTCAGCTGCCGCCTGCACCGACCTGACAAGTTGGTGCGGCAGATGGCCGACGAAGACTATGTCCTTTGGGTGAATCGCCTGCGCTGTCACCTCACGTGCAACTTCTGAGCAGGCACCGACAAAAATAAACTGGACCCGGTCCGCCAAGTCCGCGCGCTCGGCCCTAAGTAGCGCCACGGCACCAACAAATGTGGCTATATCATAGTGACCACGCGGCGTGCTTCCTGTGTAAATTATCTTGATGCGACCCGTATCGATGTCGTTGCTGATACCCGCCCAATTAATCTTAGGTTGCTCAGTTGTTATGCCAAAGTAATGCGTCGCAACGTTGTACATGACCTTCACCACGATACCCTGCGCCTGACCGAATTCGTTCGCTAGCCACCGCGACACCGTAATAATATGATCCGCGCGCCGAAGCACTTTTCTTTCAATGAACCGCCTCAACCACTTGAAGCCGCCTAGAGCGTTGTGCAATGCCCAAGCGTCACGCATATCGATGGTTAGCCAAAGTTTTTTTGGATACTTCCATTTCAACAGCGCCCCCACCAACGCAATAGAAAACGGAGGCGACGATGCCATGATGAGGACTGGGGCTGGGTGCTGCCGAAGAAGATGCAAAACACGAAGAAAGAGCCCGACGACGTTCGGTAGGTACAAGTCAATTAGGAGATAATGCTTTATCGTTCTACCAAGGCGGCTACCCACGCCTTCACGCAGCGAAGCAACAGCGGGTGCATTCGCGCGGCAACGCCGACGAAATGCGTCAAATGCGTCAACCGTGCCGCATTCGAATTCTGTCCTGCGAAAGGCACCTCGCAAGTTGAAAATACGGATGCGGAAGCCACTGTCAAGGAATACCCTGCACCAACGCTCCTGCCTGAATCCCCCTGCGCGCTCGCCCTCAAGCTCTGTGTTTAGGAACCAGATCTCTGGCACCGTATTTTTGTTTGTCATCTCGGCGTCACCTCGACTTGAAAACTACGCATCCACTCGCCGAAACTGATCATCCTCCATGGTGCAAACGAGAACTTTGCTTTACCTGTCAGCATGTTATCAAAAAGCTCAACGGCATTCGAGTTCAGAATTCCTCGCGAAGTTTCGACTGCGGTTTGGAGCCTCTGCCGGAAAATTTCCGGCGCTCGTTCCAGCATCCAAGTCTCTTCGGGCGTTACGAATCCCATTTTGTCGAAACGATCACGTATTCGATCTGGGAGAATGCCACTCATCGCCGTGCGTTGCACCCGCTTTGTTACAGCCCGATGGAGTTTGAACTCATCAGGCAACCCCAAAACGAACTCCACGAGCTCATGATCCAGAAAAGGTACGCGAGCTTCGATTGAATGTGCCATCGAATCGCGATCTTCCCAGTGCAGGAGCATCTGCAAATTGGTCGCTGTCAACTGTGCGGCAGACATTGACCGGATGTTGGTCGAATAGTTGCCGAGTTGATGCAATGGGTCGCTCGGGGACACGCCGAGCTTCTGAATATCTAGCCATGAGGGGCTGTCATGATTTCGGTTATTTAGGGCCCGTAATCTCTGCTTAATTCGATGTGGAAGCATTACATTGCCAATGTACATAAGCGACCGCAGTTCGGAGTAACCATGGAGACTCTTGACAGCTTGCATCTCCTTCCATAGCTCCCTTAATCGACCGGAACGAAGTAGTCCCGCAAACCGCGGGCCAAAGTAGCCATGGTATCCAGCCAACTGCTCGTCAGCCCCTTGACCGTCAAGCATAACCTTTACATCATTCTCGGCGGCGAGCCGGAACACGTTCCATTGTGCATAGACGCTAGTCGAACCGAATGGCTCGTCTTGGTGCCAAGTGATTGATGTAATTTCGTCGAAAAGGTGGTCGAGTGGGGGCTCAACATAATAATCCCTGACTTGGACTGCGTCGACGACGGCTGATATCCAATTGCTCTCGTCGAAACGCGCCACATCGGAAACAGCTGAGAAAGTTCTCTGCAAATCGACGGTACCTTGCGTCTTAAGCAGGCCATTGATAATGCAAACAATGGAGGAAGAATCGAGACCACCAGAAAGACACGAACCCACTGGGACATCAGCATGTAGCTCCAGACCGACCGAATTCGTCAACCGCTCCTTGAACTCGGCTGCAGCCTGTTCATAGGAGCCGGCAAATTCCCGTGGCCTCAGTTCATACCACCTTGTGACCGGCAAACGCCCGGTCTTGTCGGGTACAAAACCGCCTACATTAAGCACCATCAAATGGCCTGGCCGCAATTGATAGACCTGCGAGAACAACGTTTCGTCGGTGTGATCGGTCAAGCCCCAAGCAAGGAAGTCATACGCCCGCTCTGCATTCAGGTGTGCCGCCCACCCAGGAAATTGAGTGAACTGTTTAATTTCAGATGCAAAGCAGAACGTACCATCGGGCGCTACCCAGTAATACAGCGGTTTAATACCGAAACGGTCTCGCGATAAAAATAGTTCCTGGTTCTGGACATCAAAAATCGCAAACGCCCACATCCCGTTCAGCCGGGAAAGACAATCGCGACCCCAATGCACGTATGCCGCGAGGATTACCTCGGTGTCTGATCCTGAGCGAAACTGATAACCGACGTCCTCCAGATCATGTCTTAGCGCTTCGTGGTTGTATATTTCTCCGTTGAAGACGATCCAGTATCGTTCGTCTGCGCCGCACATCGGCTGATGCCCTGCGATTGAGAGGTCAACGATTGCTAGGCGCCGATGTCCCAGCGCCACGGTGGCTGAATTTGTAAGTGCCTCCACCTTTGAGGCAGACGGAGCATACGGCAAGCTGCTTCTTGAGTAGCGAGCGATGTAGTCACCATTCCCGAGCAACAGAGGTGCCTGTCTGCCATTATTAAATAGCGCAAATCCCTCATCGTCAGGTCCACGATGCCGGATGATGTCGGTCATACCAAGTATCGGAAACGCGGGGCGCGGGTTTGTGGAGACGAAGCCGGAGACACCGCACATCAGAAATTCCTCGCCTTGATTTCGTGCCGGTTATCTTTTAGCTGACGCACACTAGAACCCATATTCAAGACACGGTCATATACCTTCGATACTGAATCAACGACCATGGCGTCTGCGAAGCAACCTTCGGAATAAGCGCGGATCCCATGACGATCATAGTTCGCATAATCTTCGACCATCTGACACATCGCCGCCGTCAGTTGTGCGGTATTCTTGACCTCAACAAGGATGCCTTGCGCTTCATGGATGAATCCATCCGGCCCGCCACATCGAGTGGCAATTATCGGGAGTCCGCAAGCCATGGCCTCAATGTAGACCACGCCAAAGGTGTCGAAGTGACTTGGTAGCACGAAAAAATCCGACCCGGCCATGATGTCCGCAACAGCGTCGTTTTCAAGCTGCCCCTTCCAATCGATCAGCTCATAAACGCCGAATTGACGGGCATGTGCACGCAGTGCGGTTTCGTCCGGACCGCTGCCAATCAAGGTTAGACGCAGCGTTCGATGCGTTTCCAGCGCGTGCGAAAAACTCATGATCAATTCAAATACGCCTTTCTCCGCGACCAGTCGACAACAGCAGACCATGCGAACTATACCGTCGGGCGTACGCGTCTGCGGCGAGAAACGGGAGTGATCAACAGAAAACGGGATAACAGTCGGCTCGGGCAGTAATAGTTCGGAAAATCTGCATCGCAGGTATTCACTCAACACGATCGTGCAGGCACTGCCTTGGATTGCTTGCCGAATTTCCGTGCGCGGCTCTCCGTTTTTCTGCTGGTGCGCAAGGAAAGGGAAAGGCCCCATGAACTCAGTTATTACATATGGGATGCCAAATTCTCGAGACATTTGGCTCGCAACAAAGCCTGCTGGATACGAGACATAAGCATGCAGCAAATCGATCTGACCAAACCGTTGGATTGCCCGTTGAATGTTCCGGCGGGTCACGGCTAGCAGCCGAGCTGCCCCACCGAAAGGCAGTCTGTGTGACCAGGAAATCACGCGGTCAGACACGACCTCCACGCCGTTCTCGGTAGTCCATTGACCTTGCGGTCGCCTGGTATAGTCACGAAGCCAGGATGGAATGCGTTTCGGGTGATTTAGTGGAATGTTCTCGTCACACTGACCCCACAAGCCAACGATGGGCATGTACTGCGCAGAATATTGACAAAAAGCCTCGGCCTGCTTCTTCACGAATATGCCAGATACCGGATCATCCTTCGAGGGATACCACGAAGGGATGACAAAGATTTGTTTCATTTGCGACATATAGACAGGACACACCAGTCATCGACCTGGCCATTCATAAATGGACGTAGCAGCAGCCCGATCAAGCTGGCAATGATAGTTTTGACTGATGTAAAGTACAAAGGAGGAAGCGTGCCTACCCCAATCGACTTAATCTTGGATAACCCTGATGCTTTCAGTATTACGTCGAGTTCCCACAACGTCACTGGCGAAATGTGCCCATACTCGAGATCAGGGTCCGAAAACTGGTGGAACCTTCCAGTCCGAAGGAACTGTAGACGACTCAGCCATGACTGAGTATTGGGAGTACTAACAAATAGGTGTCCGCCGGTCTTGCACATCCGCTTGAGTCCCCGAATGTACTCCCACTGGTTCTCCACATGCTCGATTACCTCGATACCGATCACTGCATCGAACGATTCCTCATGCTTCGCGATAAAAGCGTTGAGCTCCCCCTGCTTATCAAAGTCAACCTCAATGAAGGTCGACCCTACACACTTAAAGTACCCTGAGTTCTTGTCGACCGAGTAAACCTTGTATCCATTGTCGACCAGTCGCTGTGAAAGAGCCCCCTCCCCGCAACCCAAATCGAGGATTGTCGCGCCCACAGGAACCAGCTGCGATAGCTCAGCAAAAATCTGTTCGTGCATACCGAGATCGACCATCATTAAGATGTTTTTGTAGTATTGTTTTGGTTTTTTGCCGATATAGATCATCTTGATGTCCCAGTAATAGTTGAATGTTGTGACGTTCTGAGTCAAATTTTTCGGGGTGGCGTATCAGTTACGTTGGAAGAACCGACGGACCTGATCGACAACAAACGAAACATCTTCCGGCATAACATGCTCACCGATTGGCAGGCTGAGCAACTTGGCATCCGCACAATTGTAGGAAGCGCTCAAGTCTGGCACCCCAAGGTACTGGTAGGCATTGAGCTTAGGAAGGGCAATGGGGTAGTGAACCCCTGCTTCGATACCTTGATCACCGAGGAAGCTTTTTAATTGGTCGCGGAAATCGGTTCGAATGACAAAAAGGTGATAGACCTGCTTCGCCCATTCCTGACGCACTGGCAGTACAAGATCGCCAACTCCAGCAAGGCCAGCGAGATACTGTTCTGCAGCAGCAATACGATGATCTGTCCATGAATCGAGATGCCGCAATTTCACACTTAACACGGCTGCTTGTAGGCCGTCCAGCCGAGAGTTACGCCCCTCAAATTCATGGTCGTACTTGGCGATTCGCCCGTGATTGGCAATCATCCTGCAGCGCTTTGCCAAGTCATCATCCTGCGTTGTAATTGCGCCTGCGTCGCCATAGGCACCGAGATTTTTTCCCGGATAAAAACTAAACGCGGCAATATGTCCAATGCCACCAACACGATGACCCTTGTATTCAGCACCATGCGCCTGCGCGCAATCTTCAATAATTGATAGACCATATTCACGAGCTAGATCCATCAGAGGATCCATATCGCAAGGGTGTCCATAAAGATGAACGGCCACAACCGCCTTGGTGCAGGGTGTGAGATGACTCCGAACAGATTCAGGAGTAAGCGTATAGCAACCTTCGTCTACGTCAGCAAAAACAACTTTGTGTCCACACCTTGTAACCGCCTCTGAACTGGCAATGAAGCTGTTGCCAGGGACAATTATTTCGCTTCCTGCGGGAAGTTGTGCCGCCTCTATTGCAATCTCTAGTGCGTCGGTACCATTGCCAACACCTAAGCAATGTTTAGCGCCTACATGGTCAGCAAAATGTTTTTCAAACTCTTGGACATACTTACCGCCAATAAATGCAGAATCACGAATTACATTTTGTATTGCACAATCAATTTCTGACTTGATTGAACGATACTGTGCCGCAAGGTCAAGAAACTTGATCATTCAATACCACTAATTTTTCTTGCTGGATTCCCAGCATAAATGCCCGATTCAGTAATATCTCTTAATACAACCGAACCGGCGCCAATCACCACATTGTCGCAAATGTTGACCGGTAGAATAGTCGCATTACTGCCAATTGATACATGGCTTCCAATCAGCGTCGATTTCCATAATGATCTATCGCCACATGCCGGACCACCATTGACAAATAAATCATTGATAAACATTACGCCGTGTCCGATAAAACAATCTTCACCAAGGTGCACCAATTCACAAACAAAAGCATGGGATTGTATTTTTGTACGCGCACCTATTAACACATTTTTTTGTATTTCAACGAACGGCCCGATAAAGACGCCATCGCCAATAGTGCACCCGTAGATATTGCTCGGCTCAATGACTACAACATTATCACCAAACTTGACATTAACAATGCCTGATTTTTTTAATAATGGTGCTCCCATTAGAGTATCCCAAGACGGCATTTCTGTGCGCGGAAACGCAAGGGTATCTCACGACCTGTTTCGATTGACTCATAAATTGCGTTAATTAATTCCAGACTTTTCCTTCCAACAAAGCCATCCACAAGTTGCTGTTTGTCATTCAAAATGCAATCAACGACATGTTCGTAGTACGCTTGGTGTCCGAAACCATAGACACTTGGCGGGTTGACGGAAAAGTTTTCCATCACATCCTCATCGTTTGCTTCGGGCTTAACAAAGTTCCAAACTTTCATTTTATTCACTGCAAACCCACCGATTTCAACCGTTCCACCTTCACCAAGAACAGAGATGGAACCTTCAAGATCAGTCGGTCTCGCAGCAGTTGTTGCCTCAATTACACCAAGTGCGCCATTTTTAAATCGCAGAGCAACAACTGCTGTATCTTCTGCTTCAATATTTGCAAGGGCAGTTGTGCTCATGGCAAATACGCTATCTACATCTCCCATCATCCACTCAAGTAGGTCAACATGATGACTTGCTTGATTAGAGAGCACGCCACCATCTAATGCCCACGTCCCACGCCATGGCGCCTGATCGTAATAAGATTGCTGCCGACACCAGCGAACTCTCACCGTGCCCATTACCAACTTGCCAAACCGTTTCTGCATTAGTGCTTCACGCAGTTTCACGACGGGTACATTAAAACGATTTTGCTTGACAATAAAGAGCTTAATATTGGCCGCATCGCATGCTTGGATCATTGCATCTGCATCGTCTAGTGTTAAAGCCATCGGCTTTTCAACAACAATATGTTTCCCATAAGATGCCAGTTCAATGACATGTTTTGCGTGGTATCCGGTTTCAGTCAAAACAACTACAACATCTATATTTGACTGCTGCATCATTTGATGCATATCTGTGAAATAAGGCACACCAAATTCGACCCCAATGTTTTGGGCCTTATTTTCCACTAGGTCACACACAGCTGTCATTCGCGCATTTTTGATTTGTTGATGACCTAACAATTCCGAATGACGCTTGGCTATACGACCACAACCAACAAGGGCAAAGCTAAGAACTGATTTATTTGTCATGATAATTCCCATCGTTTCGTTGATCTGCCAATAGCCGAGTAATGAAAACCAGCCTCTGCCACTGCTGCTGGTTCATACAAATTACGCCCATCAAAGATCATGAACGCTTTCATTCCAGCCTTCAGCGCAGTCCAGTTTGGACAAAGGTAATCTTTCCACTCGGTCACAATGATCAGTGCATCCGCACCCTGCGCAGCTTCCACGGACTGAGCCACAAACCGGATGCGCTCCAGATAGGCTGGTGCGTCGACCAGATCGATTGCCAGCACACGACGCGCTTCCGTAATGGCCACAGGGTCGTGCGCCACAATATTCGCACCGGCACGTAGCAGTGCGTTAATGACCACGCGGCTGGGTGCATCGCGCATATCGTTGGTGTTGGGCTTGAAGGCCAAACCCCACAGCGCAAAAGTTTTACCCTTCAGGTCGCGGCCATAACGGGCAAATATCTTTTGCACCAGCGCCTGTTTCTGATTATGGTTGACGGCCTCTACGGCTTCCAGCATGCGCAGGGTTTGGCCATGCTCGCGCCCGGTGCGGATCAGGGCCTGTACGTCTTTGGGAAAGCAGCTGCCGCCGTAGCCGGTGCCGGCATACAGAAAGCTGTAACCAATGCGGGGGTCTGAGCCTATGCCTTGGCGCACCAGTTCGATGTCGGCCCCAACCTGCTCGGCCAGGTTGGCTAGCTCGTTCATGAAACTGATACGGGTGGCCAGCATGGCGTTGGCGGCGTATTTGGTAAATTCGGCGCTTTTTACGTCCATGACGCGGGTGCGCTCGTGATTGCGGTTAAAGGGAGCGTAGAGCTGGCGCATGGTAGCTAGGGCCTGCTGGCCAGCAGCGTCGTCGGCCACGCCTAGCACAATACGGTCGGGGCGGGTGAAGTCTTCTACGGCGGCGCCTTCTTTAAGGAATTCGGGGTTGCTGACGACTGAAAAAGCGAGGTCTGGCTGGCCGCGCTGTGCGAGTTCTTGATGGATAACGACGCTGACCTTGTCGGCGGTGCCCACGGGCACTGTAGATTTGTCGACCACCACCTTGGGTTCGGTCATATAGCGACCGATGTTGCGGGCGGCGGCCAACACGTATTGAAGGTCGGTGCTACCGTCTTCATCAGGAGGAGTACCTACAGCGACGAACTGCACGCTGCCGTGAGCTACGCTGGCGGCTACGTCGGTGGAGAAGGCCAGGCGGCCAGCTTCCACATTTCGCTCAATCACTTCTTTCAGGCCGGGCTCATAAATTGGCACGCCGCCGCTGTTGAGCAGGTCAATCTTAGCCTGGTCCACGTCGAGGCAAAATATATTGTTGCCCAAGTCGGCTAGGCAGGCGCCGGTGACAAGACCTACATAACCGGTGCCGATGATGGTGATGTTCATGGGTTAGTTCTCTTCTGTTTTAATAGCATTGTGTGCGGTGAGTAACAGGGGCTAGGCCTTCTTTTGCTTGTTGATATCCCCAAATTTCTGACGCGCCAACTCGAATGAGGCTGTAGCGAATGATGGGGCGAGCGACAAACGGCAAATGACGCTTGGGGCGTCAGGCTCTCTATGCCGATCTTGCCATTGAAACAGCGATGATGTTACACCTGGCATTAATTCCTAAAACCTAGCATCAATCTTAACTTATCCCATTTAGCCATACTCACGGAGGAAACGAGTGCCCTCTCACGCATATCAGAAAGAAACGCCCACCCAAGTGAAATAAAAAAAGTGAAGAATGCTGCCAATAGAGCAATGATTAAACGCTTTGGTTTAGATTTGCGCTCCGGTTCCACAGCGAAATCCAACACCTGAATAATAGATGTGTCCTTGGCTTCCTCAAGACGTGCTGCCTCATATTGCCTAGCCAACAATTCATAGAGCATTTCTCGATACTTCACTTCTCGCACAATCTTAATGCTCTCCAAACCAACTTTTTTGCTACTAATTGGCGACACAAGCTCCGAGCGGCCATTTTCTAGCTTTAAGAGCTCTCCTCGCAAACTGCCTAATTCCTCTTCTGTTCGTTTAAATTCTTGATTGTTCGGTGTCACAAATGCACGCATCGCATTTAATTGTATTTCCTTTAGTGCAATTTTGGATCTTAAACGACTTACAATTTCCAAGATCGTACGGCTTTCCCCATCGACACTAATGACACCGTTTTTTTCTAAGCCGCCTTTCAAAGCAATTTCTGCATCGGCCAATTTATCCTTAGCCAGCACTAACTGTTGCTCAAAAAATATCCTTTTCTGAGACGCCTCAGTTGCTAAAATGACATTTGTTAATTTAAGCAATTCATCCGCGTATGCGTTTGCGAGCTTTGGAACAAGGTGCTTATCTTCATCCTCAACATCAATTGCAATAATCCCGTCTTTACCTGTAGCAATAACTGTATTACCTGCCAAGGTCTTAATGGCATACTCTAAAGAGTCTGTCGCATAGACTTTTTTTAGGTCATATTTAGCAATTATTTTCTCAGCAATCGTACGGCTCCTCAGCATTCCCATATACAAGTCACTTGGATTTTTTATACCAGCGGCACTGGCTGCAGCTCCTGCAAAGCCCCCAAGCTGCGCCATCATGGCCGCAGCACCAGACTGCGACTGTTGAGGTGGAAGCAACTTTACGCTGGCCTTGTACACATTTGGAAAAATAAGGGTTAATCCAGCGGTAAGCGCTGCGACTACCAAAGGGAAAAAGAAAATCAGCTTTTTGCGTTTTGCTAGGATAAGCAAAATATCAATCAACTCCAATTCATCCACCTCTATATTTTCCTCCACAGCAGGCCGTACTATTTGTGATTCACCCATACGTAATTGTCAATTCAGTCGTTTTCTATTGATGAGCCGCGATTGGCACGGCCATACCGTACACGCATGATGTGCAGCGCACACCCTTAGCTTACTTTAATACTTTAAGAGCAGCCGCACCCAACCCAAAGTTGGCAAGTATCTGCGCCCATTCTTTGGTGCCATTGGTGAATTTAGACCAAGCACTTTCCCTTACGAAATTCTTTTCAGGAATCACAATGCTGTCGCCAGGCTGCACCTCAATGTTAAGTGGGCTTCTAAACGACCAACCCCGTCCACCTTCGGATACAACAGAGCCGTCAGCTCTGATGATAAACAAGTTATCTACATCAGCCTCCTGACGCATTCCCGCCTTTTCTATGTAGGCGCCCACCACTTTGCCTGGACGCCAAAGGAGCGATGCCTCTGTATTGACTGCGCCAAAAATATGCACGAACTCCGGACGGAAGGGGACAACCAGGCGGTCGGCATTTTCCAATTTCAACGGCGGCAACTTATTAAACGAACGTTCTGCCGGATCAAGTCCAAAGGACACGCGGCCGGTTGCACCTAACTTGCGCATGCGTAAAATGGTTTCGTGCGCAGCAAGCAATTCTGCTTGGTGTTTCATTTCGGCGATCTGCACTTCACCCTGCGATTGCCCGCGAATATCAACAACACCTTTTGCCTGTTCTAATCTCAACTGGGACTCTAAGCGGTCGATCACTTTTTCCAGATTGGCTTGCTGCTCCAGACGAACTTGCTCGCGATAAAAGGCCGTACCAAACAGATAAGCATTTTGGGTGGGGCCACCAGCTTTAGCCAGCAGCATCTGCAGATTTTCACCCGGGGCCATCTGATACACGCCCGGCACATTAACTTCTCCCTCAATACGCACAAATACCCGGCGTTTATTGATCGGCACGGCTACATCATTTTGCGAAAAAATCGTCACTGTATCGCCGGCCTGAAGCTCAACATTGTCAGGATTGGCTGCGCTTTCGAATACCTTGCCCAGATTAAAAGGAATCAAACTAACCGTCAGATCTGCCCGATTGACACGTTCCACAACTGCATAGTCCCAATTAATTTCATCAATCAATCCACCTATGCGCGACGCTATACTGCCTGTCGTCGTTCCATCTCCGGTGCCAATAGTATTGTTTTGGCGCTGAATTGAGCTTCGTGTAATCAGGTATTCACGATTGGGAATTAAATCACTGATCCGCATACCGGCTTTAAACGGGGCACGAATAGGTTGGTCGACATTGCCACGAAGTACAACCGCATTGGAGAAATTAGGCGTGATCGATGTGATGTTGATGAGATCGCCATTTTTCAATGTCTTTTTTAGGCCCTCCGCATTCAATGCAAACTGTTCGACACTACGTGGATTACGCTCCTTGGGATCGATGCGCTCAAGAAAAGCACGGCGCGGGTCAGCAATAATTGGCAAACCGCCCGCAAAATCAAGGATAGATTCAATGGTGTCTTTGGCCGTACGCACTTCATAAATAGCAGGACTGTTAACCTTGCCAGTCAAGGCAACATAGCCACCAGCCGACGGTATATAAATGGTATCCCCGTCTTGCAGCTTGATGTCGGCCGAATTATCCCCCTTAGTAATAAATGCATACAAGTCCAATTCAGCAACCACTTTACCCGTGCGCTTGACTTGCACCCGACGCATGCTGCCGTTGGCATTGGGGCCACCACTGGCAAAT
Source organism: Oxalobacteraceae bacterium (assembly GCA_025352145.1). Taxonomy (GTDB): domain Bacteria; phylum Pseudomonadota; class Gammaproteobacteria; order Burkholderiales; family Burkholderiaceae_D; genus JANXTY01. The sequence goes on along the minus strand of JANXTY010000016.1, from coordinate 41,776 downwards.
AATGCCGTTATCAATGTCGACAAACTCGACACAGTGTACGTGCCAGGCCTGCTGGCCTGACCTACAACATAGATAGTTATAGCCCGCAATTGTCCAAAGGTAACGTTGACGGTTACACCTTTATAAAACTTTTCTATTGCCCCGCGAACCACACTTTCGGCATCGCCTGCTTTCACACCGCCGAGCAACACTGTACCAATTTGTGGGATTGTAATGAGCCCGTTGCGGTCAATAGTAGCGCGATAATTTATGTCAATGGTGCCCCAGCCACGGATCAAAATTTCATCGCCCGGCCCCAGTAGGTAGGCAGATGGAATTGGCGAGTTGAGTATTGGCGCAAAAGTTGATGGAGTATTAATAAAAAACTCGGCGCCAAATATTGGTAGCACCTTTCCTGTCGCCTCTTGTAAAAATGCCTGAAGCTCATTTGGTGCACCGCCATATGCGGATACTACTTTCCCATTTTGAGTCGCAGTTTGCTGCTGCTGAACATCTTTACTGGCAAGGGCCACGCCCTTAGTAGTTGTGCTGGTATCGGTCGCGACGGAATCAATATTGCTAATTTTCCCCTTGCTCGCGGACGGAGCCATTCCGATTAATGGCAACTCTCCAATATTTGACGTCTGATCCGGTTGGACTGTTTTATTAGTTGTCTCTTGCGATGCAGCTGAAACACTTATCAGTGCTAACGTAAAAGCCAATGCACAACGAGAAATTTGGAGCATGAAGTCAGTTTAATTTTATTAAGTGAGGATAGAAAAATTTTCTTTTGCCGCGCTTTGTTTCATTTAAAGATATGAGGACATGTTTCCTAATCGGCCTCATATGCTCCTATTCAAGCAGGAAAATTAATTTGCGGTTCATTCGCCGGAACCCAAGTTCGTCATCATATAGCCTCTCAATTAATTTGACACGTCTTTTTGTATTCCACTCCACAATTTGATGAGGGCACACTATGCAGCTAAGAGTACCGCGCTGGCTGACCATTTCGGCCCTCCGTGAACACCCTTTTCCTCGCGGCACGGCGTCCAAAGCGACGACTCCCCACGGGGCAACATAAGCCCAGTGTGAGCGACAAACGTACTGGGCCAGGTACTAATGAAAAATCTAAACGGAAAATCTAAACGACCCCGCTTCGCCATGCAAAAAGGCAGCCGAAGCTGCCTTTGATTGTCGTCATCTCACGACACTTTTTCTTACCGTTTCAAACGTAATTTTTGAATCGCGGCTAGCTGCGCGATGGCAACAGACAACTCTGCCTGTGCTTTTGCGTAATCGATTTTAGAGTCTTTATTGAGCAACGCTTCTTCTGCCAATTTCTTTGCTTCGGTGGCTTTTGCCTCGTCCAAATCATTCCCCCTTATCGCAGTATCAGCTAAGACCGTTACCTTATTGGGTTGCACCTCAAGGATCCCGCCGGCAACAAAGACGAATTCTTCGTCTGCCTGTCCAGCGACCTTGATACGAACTGCACCCGGTTTAATGCGTGTGATTAAAGGCGTATGTTGAGGATAGATCCCCAACTCACCGGCCTCGCCCGGTAATGCGACGAATTCCGCCTCGCCTGTGAAGATCAACGCTTCGGCAGAGACGACGTCCACGTGAATAGTATGTGCCATGTTGTTTCCTGTTCGGTTAGTCAATCCCACCGTTTGATGAGATTGACGCGCCAGAATTTACCCTTATTAACCTAGACTGAGTTACCAGGAATTAATTAAGTTTTTTAGCTTTTTCGATTGCTTCTTCGATCGTGCCAACCATGTAAAACGCTTGTTCCGGCAGATGATCGAGTTCACCGGAGGCGATCATCTTGAAGCCTTTGATCGTATCTTTCAGTGAAACGTATTTTCCTGGCGAACCAGTAAATACTTCGGCCACGTGGAATGGTTGGGACAGGAAACGCTGCATCTTGCGAGCACGCGCTACCAGCAATTTATCTTCCGGTGCCAACTCGTCCATGCCCAGAATCGCGATAATGTCGCGCAATTCCTTGTAGCGTTGTAAGGTACCTTGAACAGCGCGCGCCGTGTCGTAGTGTTCTTGGCCAACCACGAGCGGATCCAACTGACGCGATGTCGAATCCAGTGGATCAACCGCTGGATAAATACCAAGCGAGGCGATGTCACGCGACAACACAACTGTGGAATCCAAGTGGGCAAAGGTGGTCGCCGGCGATGGATCGGTCAAGTCATCGGCTGGAACATACACGGCTTGAATCGAGGTAATTGAGCCGACCTTAGTCGAAGTAATACGTTCCTGCAAACGGCCCATTTCTTCGGCCAATGTCGGCTGATAACCCACGGCCGAAGGCATACGGCCCAACAACGCAGATACTTCGGTACCGGCGAGCGTAAAGCGATAGATGTTATCGACGAAGAACAACACGTCTTTACCTTCATCGCGAAAGCTTTCGGCAATGGTCAAGCCGGTCAATGCAACGCGGAGTCGATTTCCTGGCGGCTCATTCATCTGGCCGTAAACCATGGCTACTTTGGAGTTTTCTGGATTTTCCAGATCGACCACCTTCGCATCGGCCATCTCGTGGTAGAAGTCGTTACCCTCACGAGTACGTTCGCCCACACCAGCAAACACGGACAAGCCGCTGTGTGCTTTAGCGATGTTGTTGATCAGTTCCATCATGTTGACTGTTTTACCGACACCAGCGCCACCGAACAGGCCGACTTTACCGCCTTTTGCAAACGGGCAAACCAAGTCGATCACCTTAATGCCTGTTTCTAGCAAATCTTGGGAAGGGGACAGTTCGTCGTAGACGGGTGCCTTGCGATGAATCGACGCGGTTTGCGCGTGGCTTACCGAACCACATTCATCGATTGGATTACCGAGTACATCCATAATGCGGCCTAGTGTTGCCTTACCAACGGGGACGGTAATCGCCTTACCTGTGTTCTGGATGATCATGCCGCGACGCAAACCATCGGATGTACCCAACGCAATGGTACGAACAATGCCGTCGCCAAGCTGCTGTTGTACTTCGAGGGTAAGCTCAGAGCCTTCCATTTTCAAGGCATCGTATACCTTAGGCATCGCGTTACGTGGGAACTCAACGTCCACCACAGCGCCGATACACTGAACGATTTTGCCATCAGCCATGTTTCGTTCCTTCAAGTCAAGTAAATTAGATTTCTAAATTCGGATTCGTAAATTCGTTAAACCGCAGCCGCACCGGCGACGATTTCGGACAGTTCTTTGGTAATCGCTGCTTGACGGGTCTTGTTATAGATCAGCTTGAGCTCGCCGATCACATTGCCTGCATTATCACTGGCCGACTTCATGGCGACCATCCGCGCTGATTGTTCAGATGCCAGATTTTCGGCAACACCCTGATAAATCAACGCTTCGACATAACGCACCAACAATTCATCAATCACCGTCTGTGCTTCAGGCTCATAAATGTAATCCCATGAATGGGATCCTTTATCAGCCTGCAGTTTATCCGCCGACAATGGCAGTAATTGCTCCATCATCGGCTCTTGCTTCATGGTGTTAATGAACTTGGTATAGCACAAATAAACCGCATCGAGCTTGCCTTCCTGGTACGCATCGAGCAACACCTTAACCGGACCAATCAACTTGTCCAGATGCGGCGTGTCACCGATTTGCACGACATGGGATACGACTTTGACGCCGATGCGATTCAGAAAGCCTAGACCTTTGTTACCGATTGCGACAGCTTCGATTTTATTGCCGGCAGCTTCCAGTTCCCGAATTTTGCTGGTAACTATGCGCAAGGAATTAGTGTTCAAACCACCGCACAGACCTTTGTCGGTCGTGACAACAATAAATCCCACATTTTTTGCCTTGTCCTGCTTAACCAAAAACGGATGCGTATACTCTGGATTGGCTTGCGCCAAACTAGAGGCGATATTCCGAATTTTGTCACTGTAGGGACGAGCCGCCCGCATCCGGTCTTGCGCTTTACGCATTTTGGAGGCGGCGACCATTTCCATCGCCTTGGTGATTTTTTTCGTGTTTTCTACGCTCTTGATCTTGCCACGTATCTCTTTGCCTACAGCCATGCGTGTTTACTCCTTCTAGGCTGTTGACTTAATATGCGCCAGATTTTTTGAAATCAGCAACTGCAGCGGCAAGTGCAGCTTCACCGTCTTTGTCGAGTTGCTTGGTTTCTTCAATCTTTTGCAGCAACGCAGCCTGTTTGGTCTTCATGTAACCGTGCAAACCAGCTTCAAAAGCCAATACTGTCTTCACAGCAATATCATCGAAGTAGCCTTTGTTCACTGCGAACAATGACACGGCCATCAAGGAAATCGGCAAAGGCGCATATTGTGCCTGCTTGAGCAATTCGGTCACGCGTGCACCACGGTCAAGCTGCTTACGCGTCGACTCGTCCAGATCCGATGCAAACTGCGCGAACGCAGCCAGTTCACGGTACTGGGCCAAATCGGTACGGATACCACCGGACAAACCTTTGATGACCTTGGTTTGTGCCGCACCACCGACGCGCGACACTGAAATACCGGCGTTAATCGCAGGACGGATACCGGCGTTGAACAAGGAGGTTTCCAGAAAAATCTGCCCGTCAGTAATCGAAATCACGTTGGTTGGGACGAAAGCAGAAACGTCACCAGCCTGGGTTTCAATGATCGGCAATGCTGTCAATGAGCCCGTTTTACCTTTGACTTCACCATTGGTGAATTTTTCGACGTAGTCCGGATTGACGCGTGCTGCACGTTCCAGCAAACGGGAATGCAAGTAGAACACGTCGCCAGGATACGCTTCACGTCCTGGTGGACGACGCAACAGCAAGGAGATCTGGCGATACGCCACAGCTTGCTTGGACAAGTCATCGTAGACGATCAGTGCATCTTCGCCACGATCGCGAAAATATTCGCCCATCGCACATCCAGAGTACGGTGAGATGTATTGCATCGCAGCAGACTCGGAAGCAGACGCGGCAACGACGATGGTGTATTCCATCGCGCCGTGCTTTTCCAGCGAACGCACGATATTTTTGATCGATGAAGCTTTTTGGCCGATGGCGACATAAATACACTTCATGCCCTGACCTTTTTGATTGATGATCGCATCGATCGCCACCGCTGTCTTGCCGGTTTGACGATCGCCGATAATCAATTCACGCTGACCGCGTCCGATAGGCACCATCGCATCGATGGATTTCAGACCGGTTTGCATGGGCTGGGATACGGATTGACGTGCAATCACGCCCGGTGCGATTTTTTCAATCGGCGCGGATAATTTTGCATTAATCGGGCCTTTGCCATCGATCGGTTGTCCGAGTGCATTGACAACACGTCCAAGCAATTCAGGCCCGATTGGCACTTCCAAAATACGGCCGGTGCATTTAACCGTATCGCCTTCAGAGATGTGTTCGTATTCACCTAAAACAACGGAACCGACCGAGTCACGCTCGAGGTTCATTGCGAGGCCAAACGTATTACCTGGAAATTCCAGCATCTCGCCTTGCATCACGTCAGACAAACCATGAATGCGGCAGATGCCGTCAGCAACGGAAATAACCGTGCCTTGATTACGAACTTCAGCATTGCCTTCGAGACCTTGAATCCGGCTCTTGATCAATTCGCTGATTTCTGATGGGTTGAGTTGCATACAAACTCCTAATGTTTTTTCTCAGCTTGCGCTTTGGGGTGATGGTCTATCAGTCTGTGAAATGCCGCTTATGACACCAACGCAACTTGCATCTGTTGCAGTTTGGCCCGTACCGAGGTGTCGAGTACTTCGTCACCAACGACAACACGTACACCACCGATGAGCGAAGCATCTACGGTTACCGACGGATTTAGCTTACGTCCGAATTTTTTTTCCAGCGTTGCGACCAACTCCTGTACCTGCACGCCCGACATTTCAAACGCGCTGTTAATTTGTGCATCGGCCGCGCCTTCTTCTGCATTTTTCAATGCATGGAATTGCACGCCAATTTCTGGCAACAAACTAACGCGGCCATTTTCCACTAGCATGTGGACGAAGTTTTTGGCTTCTGCATTAACAGGGGACTTCAAGATAGACAAAAGTGCGTCGACGATCCGCGCTTCCGATACATTCGGATTACTCGCAAACGCCAAAACATCCGGCTGGCTCCCGGCTTGCGCCATTTCTGACACCAAGTCGGACCAAGAAGATAAATTTCCTGATTTGGCCACACGGAATAACGCTTCTGCGTAAGGACGAGCAACGGTTGCAAGTTCAGCCATGATTACAGCTCAACTGCGAGTTGTTTCAACAAATCGGCATGCGCCGATGCATTGACTTCCCGCTTCAAAATTTGCTCCGCGCCTTTCACTGCCAAACCAGCAACCTGGGCACGCAGTTCTTCGCGCGCTTTAGTTACTTGTTGGTCTGCATCGGCTTTAGCTTGCGCAATAATGCGCGCTGCTTCGACCTGAGCATTTTGCTTGATTTCGTCGGCAGACAATTGCGCTCGTTTTTCCGCATCCGATACTCGTTGCTTCCCTTCAGCCACAGCAGAGGCCAGCAAAACCTGAGCGCGCTCTTCTGCGTCAACCATTGCTCTTTTCCCTTGATCAGCCGCCGCCAATCCGTCCGCTATTTTTTGAGAACGCTCATCCAACGCCTTGGTAAGCGGCGGAAATACAAACTTCATCGAGAACCAGACCAACACCGCAAAAGTGATCATCTGGCCGATGAGCGAGGAGCTATTGATGTCCATACCTTGATCCTGACTAAAAATTTCCTGCGGGCTGGAGAAAATTACGAACCGGATGCGGCACGGACAGCAGCGAGGAACGGATTGTTAAATGTATAAAGCAATGCAACGCCAACACCAATCATCGAGATCGCATCCAGCAAGCCCGCGATAACAAATAATTTTGTTTGCAATTGCGGCATTAGCTCCGGTTGACGTGCTGACGCTTCGAGAAATTTACCACCGAGCAGACCGAAGCCAATTGCGGTGCCAATTGCGCCGAGACCGATGATGATAGCAGCAGCGATAACGGTCATACCTTGAACTTGCGCGATGAGAGCTTGCATTGTATTTCTCCTAAATTAAAAAGCTGAAATTACTTGATAAGTAAAAAACCAAAAACCACATTAGTGCTTCTCAACGGCAAGACTGAGATACACGATCGTTAAAATCATAAAGACGAATGCTTGCAGCGTTACGACCAGAATATGAAAAATTGCCCAAGGGCCGCCGAGCATCCACTGCACATACCAAGGCAGCAATGCGATCAAGATGAAGATTAATTCGCCCGCATACATATTGCCGAACAAACGCAATGCCAACGAAATTGGCTTAGCCAACAATTCAATCATTTGAAAAACAAAATTAATGGGTGCCAAAATAATGGCGGCGAAGCCATGCGCATGAAATGGCGCAGTAAATAACTCCTTGGTCCAACCGCCAACGCCTTTCGCCTTAATAGAGAAGGCGATGATCATAACAAGTACGGAAAGCGACATCCCAAAAGTATGGTTCACGTCCGCAGTCGGCACCACACGCAGATGATGAACGCCGAACAGATCGCCTATCTTAGGCAGCAGATCCACCGGCAAAAAATCCATTGCATTAAGCAACCAAACCCAGACAAAGATTGTCAGAGACAAAGGGCCAATTACATTACTTTTAGCATGAAACGCGCTCTTAACCAGATCCTGAACCAGCTCCAAAACCATCTCAACAAAAGACTGCAAACGTCCTGGAACACCGGACGTTGCCTTGCGCGCCACATAAATAAAAATAGCAAGGAACACTAGCCCCAACATCAACGAAACCCAGAAAGTATCCAGATTCATGCCACCATTATTGAGGTGCGTAAGGTGATGCTTGATGTATTCAGTGGAGTTTGCCGGACCCGCATGGGCGAGCTCAACAGCGTGTTCAGTGGACATAGTGAATTTACTTTTTTTGGTTAAAATGCGGGAGAAGCAGCATCAAAACTAATGATTAAACCGTGAGCAGTGCAAACCAATACGACAGTGTTGCAACCGCAAAACCCAAAATCAGCCACAACGAAGCAACCGAATGAAACAGCAGCAGCACCAACATAAACAATACTGCCGTGATAAAAATCTTTACCGTCTCAGCACGAAAATGCGCCTTTAGTACACTTGCGGCCTCGCCAGACTTTCCAACGATAATCATCGCGTAAATGCTACTCCCGATGACGGCAATCCCACCGCCAACAAGCGCCGAAATTCCACTGCGACTGCCGACAAACACCGCAACTCCAACAGCAAACACCAACGCAAATAGGAGCTGCAACATCACTACCTTATAAATGGGCTTAGACACTTGATGCTCTAAATCGCTCACAGAAAATCCCTTTACACAACCAAGGATGAGGCAAAGCACGAAATTATAAGGGCTTTATGTAAGCCCCGTCAAACTCTTACTGCAGCGCGGCGCACCATCTCAGTGACAGGTGAACAAAAGCGGGATTAGGATTTTAAGCGTGCAATCAATCCATCAAGGCTGTCCAAACTTAAAAAATCAATAATCAGCTGTCCCCGTCCCTTGCTACCCATTTTGAAAATTACTTGCGTTGCTAATAGGTCGGAGAGTTCCTCTTCCAGACGTGCGATGTCACGTGATTTTTCTTTTTCGCGCGGCTTATTATTGCTGGCCGATTGCTCTGCGGTGGTGCGCACCACTAACTTCTCAGCGTCTCGCACTGACATGCGTTTGGCGACGACTTGATTGGCTAAAGTAATTTGGGTCGCGCTGTCAACTGCAAGTAAAGCTCTTGCATGGCCCATGTCAATGTCCCCGGCCATCAGCATGGTCTGAACAGGTTTGGCCAGATTAAGTAAACGAAGTAAGTTTGAAACCGCACTACGCGAACGCCCGACTGCGCCCGCTGCCTGTTCATGTGTAAAGCTAAAATCAGTTATGAGGCGGTGTATTCCTTGCGCTTCTTCAAGCGGGTTGAGATCTTCGCGTTGAATATTTTCAATCAATGCCATGGCCGCCGCAGCCTGATCGTCAACATCCTTCACCAATACTGGAACTTGATCAAGACCAGCCAGATGCGCGGCACGAAAACGTCTTTCGCCTGCAATAATTTCATATTTAATTTCAGGGCCGGTAGTGCCGTTGTTCTGACCAACGGGACGAACCAAAATGGGTTGGATTAGGCCTTGGGCCTTTATCGAGGCCGCCAATTCATTTAAAGCCCCCTCATCCATCCGCGTACGAGGCTGATATTTACCCGCCTGCATTTGAGTCAGGAGTAAATTGGTTGGCGCCCCCGCTAATCCAGGCATCGTGTCCGCAAAATCAGTGGGCCCGCCAAGCAATGCCTCCAGACCACGACCGAGCCCTTTCGATTTTTTTGTTACCATTTACTTCTTTCAATTCATGTATGTGAGGTGATTCAGAAAATTTGGCGCAAGGAGCAATCCAGCCTGTCTTCATAGAATGCAGGTTAATGAAGAGGTGGTTACATGGACTCGATCCGCTCCACCATCTCGGCACCAAATGCTACATAAGCTTGCGCTCCTTTGGAGGTAGGATCGAAGCAAACGCCAGGCACACCATAAGATGGTGCCTCTGCCAGTCGCACATTGCGCGGGATAATAGTTTTAAAAACCTTATCGCCAAAATGTTGTTCCAATTGTGCGGAAACCTGTTGCGATAAGGTCATGCGGGGGTCAAACATAACTCGTAATAAACCGATAATTTTCAGGTCGGGGTTGAGATTAGCGTGAACTTTCTTGATGGTATTGACGAGGTCGGATAAGCCTTCCAGCGCGTAGTACTCACATTGCATCGGAATAATGACACCGTGTGCCGCGCAAAGTCCATTTAAGGTGAGCATGGAAAGCGCGGGTGGACAATCTATCAAGATAAAATCATACTCGCCATCAACCTCTGCCAGAGCGTCCTTAAGACGCCGCTCACGCTTTTCCATGTCAACTAATTCAACCTCGGCACCAGCTAGTTCTCGGTTTGCAGGGAGCACATCAAACTTGCCTACTTCCGAGGTTACCCTCGCAATTTTCGAATTCGCCAAACCAAGCAAAACTTCATAAGTAGACGCTTTTAATAACGCCTTATTAATTCCGGCACCCATAGTGGCATTACCTTGCGGATCCAGATCAACCAATAGTACCCGTTGACCAATTTGTGCTAAACCGGCGGCAAGGTTGACCGTCGTGGTCGTTTTGCCGACACCGCCCTTTTGATTTGCAATGCAGAAAATTTTGGCCATGGATGCTTTGATGTGGAAATGATTTGGACAATGCTGCTTCGGTATCAGTCACGCATGCAAACCGCCGGATCGAACTGGTTCGCTGATTTTTTCAATAAAAACGAGATGGCGTTCTGCCTGTAACTCAGGGACGATCAAAGGTTTGAGCGCGATCACCTGCCACCCCTGCGGCAGATGCGCTATTTCTTCATCCGGCGCAACCCCTTTCATCGCAATAAAACGACCGCCTTCTTTCAATAAATGTGCTGCCCAACTCACAAAATCAAACAACTCGGCAAACGCCCGTGAAGTGATCACATCAAATTTCTTTTGTACTACCAAGTTTTCTACCCGTGCGGTGTACACGGTCGCGTTTGATAAGCCGAGCTCGGCTTTTACCTGGGTAAGAAAAGCCGTTTTTTTATGTACTGTATCAACCAGTGATACTTGTATATCCGGCCGAGCGATGGCCAATACCATACCAGGCAATCCGCCGCCAGCACCCACATCTAATACGTTTTTTGCCTCCAAAAATGCTGGAATTATCGCCAAAGAATCAAGCAAGTGATATGCCACCATTTGCATAGGATCACGGACAGCCGTCAAATTGTAGACAGCATTCCATTTCGACAATAGCCCCAGATAGTCGATCAATTTTGTTTGTTGTTCCTCACTTAATTCAAGTGCAAGTTGGTAGAGGCCCCGCTTTAATTTGCCAGACAAAATTTCTCGATCAAATCCTTTCATGAAGTTTTTTCCATGCAATCTGTCGCAGAAATTACCGGCTCAGTTTTTCCCCTTCCAAATCCGGCACATCCCCGTTTTTTTAGATGAACTAACAATAAAGAAATTGCTGCTGGCGTAACGCCGGAAATTCGAGACGCCTGACCCAGCGTCTCGGGGCGCTGCTTATTTAACTTTTGTCGTACTTCATTTGACAGAGCACGGACCTCCAAATAATTGAAGTCCGTCGGCAATTTTAGATTTTCATAATGCTCATGACGCTCGACTTCTTTAGCTTGTCGTTCGATATAGCCAGCGTATTTAAGTTGAATCTCCACTTGCTCCCTGACATCAGCTTGAGCCACACCTGGACCAGCCAGATGCTGGCCATCGATTCCGGTTAATGTCATCAAATTTTCATAAGTTACATTAGGCCGACACAACAAGTCAGCAAGTGCATACTCTCGCTCAATCGCCTTACCTATCACGCGCTCTGCTTCAGCATTTGCAAGGATCCGGGGATTCACCCAAGTCGATTTCAAGCGCTCTAACTCTCGTGCCACTGCTTCACGTTTAGCCTCAAATACAGCCCATTGTGCGTCACCGACACAACCAAGTTCACGCCCCATTTCGGTCAGGCGCATATCAGCATTGTCTTCTCGCAAGCTAAGGCGATATTCTGCACGACTAGTAAACATGCGATAGGGTTCCTGCACACCTTGGGTGATCAGATCATCAACCAACACACCCAAATAAGCATCCTCCCGACCGGGGATCCAGGTCGGCCGATCTTGGGTTTGCAACGCCGCGTTTAAACCCGCCAACATGCCTTGTGCTGCCGCCTCTTCATACCCAGTTGTACCGTTAATTTGCCCAGCAAAATACAGGCCTTGAATTGCTTTGGTTTCAAGCGATGCTTTCAAATCACGGGGGTCAAAATAATCGTATTCAATCGCATAACCTGGACGCAAAATGTATGCATTTTCCATACCTTGCATAGATCGCACCAAAGCAAGTTGCACATCGAATGGCAAACTCGTCGAGATACCATTCGGATAAAACTCATTGGTGGTCAAACCTTCCGGCTCCAAAAATATCTGATGGGAATCCTTACCGGCAAACCGGTGAATTTTATCTTCGATGGAGGGGCAATAGCGCGGGCCAACGCCCTCTATTACTCCCGTATACATTGGGCTACGATCTAAACCTGCACGGATAATGTCATGCGTGCGCTCATTCGTATGCGTAATCCAACAAGACATTTGTTCAGGATGCATAGCTACTGAACCCATCACAGAAAATACCGGAATAGGATCAACATTACCAGGCTGTTCCAACATCTTAGAAAAATCAATGCTACGCCCATCGATGCGTGGTGGCGTCCCTGTCTTCAACCTACCTTGAGGCAGCCTCAATTCTTTCAAACGTGAAGACAATGAAATTGCAGGAGGATCACCCGCACGACCTGCGGAGTAATTATTTAAACCAACATGAATTTTTCCATCCAGGAAAGTCCCTGCGGTTAATACCACGGCACGACTACGAAATCGAATACCTATCTGTGTAACGGCACCCACAACCCGATTACCTTCCACCATCAAATCATCAACCGCTTGCTGGAACAGCCAGAGATTTTTCTGATTTTCTAATCTTGAACGGATGGCCTGTTTATAAAGAATGCGGTCGGCTTGCGCTCGAGTAGCCCTGACGGCTGGCCCCTTGGACGAATTAAGGATGCGAAACTGAATACCCGCCTCATCCGTAGCAATCGCCATTGCGCCACCCATCGCGTCGACTTCTCTGACTAGGTGTCCTTTTCCGATTCCCCCAATTGATGGATTACAAGACATTTGACCAAGTGTTTCTATGTTGTGCGTAAGCAGCAAAGTTTTCTGACCCATCCGTGCGGAAGCAAGTGCTGCTTCCGTACCAGCATGGCCACCGCCAACCACAATGACGTCAAATTCTGTAGGATATTGCATAGTTCGCCTCTACGAGACGGTAATTAGAGGCGAGATTATAAGGTTTATTTATACAACTCTCTCAATAATCTAAAAATTTCAACGAACTGTTTCACGTGGAACAGCCATGCTATGAAAAATGCCGTGTGGCTTACTCTTAAAATTAGAAGGGAAACCACAAGCAAAAGCCTTAAAATTCTTCTTCATTTTTCAATCTTCAAATAAGCGGGAATTATTTTTACTGTGGATAACTCTGTAGATATGAGTAGGAACACTTGTGCAAAACTCTGATTTATTAATAATTATTTTTATTATCCCTAAACTATCCTTCAAAAATACACTGGTCACACCGCAGTTATTCAAACTATAAACGCTTGATTTCAATTAGAAATAGTGACTTATACGCCTAGAAGAGGGGGTATTACTATAACTACTAAGACTATATATAAACAAATAAAGTAATTCAAAACCCTTTCACTCCATCACTAAAACTAAACAAGTAAAGAGTATGACCTTGTCTTGCAAAAAATGAGCCAGTTCAGTCATAATGGAACACGTTTTTTCCTTCAAAAAAACGACGCCAATAATTGATCACATCTGGAAAATCTCATGCGAGTTTTTAATTTTAGTGCTGGGCCTGCTGTATTACCTGAGCAAGTGTTACAAAGTGCTGCAGAAGAAATGCTTGATTGGCATGGTAGTGGCATGTCAGTCATGGAAATGAGTCATCGTGGCAAAGAATTTATTAGTATTGCGAATAAAGCAGAAACCGATTTAAGAACGTTGCTGGAAATTCCAGAAACTTATAAAGTTTTATTTCTTCAGGGTGGCGCAATGGCCGAAAATGCGGCTATTCCGTTGAATTTACTGGGCAGTAAAACTACAGCGGATTATATTAATACAGGCGAATGGTCGAAAAAATCAATTAAAGAAGCAAAAAAATATTGCGCCGTAAATGTTGCTGCAACAGCGGAAGATAAGAATTTTACTTATGTTCCCTTACGTGAAAATTGGCGGCTTAATGCGGACGCCGCGTATGTGCATATCTGTACAAATGAAACGATTGGGGGTGTTGAATATCATTGGATTCCTGACACTAATGGTGTTCCACTCGTCGCAGATATGTCTTCTCATATCCTTTCGCGTAAAATCGATATCGCAAAATATGGCGTAATTTATGGTGGCGCACAAAAAAATATTGGTCCTGCTGGTTTAACATTGGTTGTTGTTCGTGAAGATTTGCTAGGGCATGCTCTATCGATCACACCATCCGCATTGAATTGGAAGGAGCAAGCAGACAACGATTCCATGCTTAATACTCCACCGACCTATTCAATTTATATAGCAGGTTTGGTCTTTGAATGGTTACAAGCCCAAGGTGGGGTTGCAGCTATGGAACAAAAAAATATTGCCAAGGCGGCTCTGTTATACGATTACTTGGATCAATCAGGTTTTTACCAAAATCCCATTACAAAAGCGGATCGTTCACGGATGAATGTGCCATTTAAATTAAATGATGAATCGCTTGATGAAGCATTTTTAAAAGGCGCTCAAGAAAATGGTATGTTGCAATTAAAAGGACATCGTTCTGTTGGTGGTATGCGCGCCTCAATTTATAACGCTATGCCGGTAGAAGGTGTAAAAGCACTTATTGAGTATATGAAAGAATTTGAGCGTAAGAACGGCTGATTTTTTAACGAATCTCAAATTTTGACTATTTCTCTTAACATCACCTATTATTTTCCCTATGGCCCACTATCAAATTAAAACGCTGAATCAAATTTCAACTAAAGGTTTACAACGTTTTCCAAGTACACGTTATACAGTCGGAAATTCAGTTGAACGAGCTGATGCCATATTAGTTCGTTCACATAAAATGCATGAGATGGAAATTGCATCCAGTGTATTGGCTATAGGAAGAGCGGGTGCGGGCACAAATAATATTCCGGTAGCAGAACTCTCAAAACGTGGAATACCCGTTTTTAACGCACCTGGTGCAAATGCAAATGCGGTTAAAGAGTTAGTACTTGCTTCATTACTTTTGGCAGCACGTAACTTAATTCCGGCTATTAATTATGTTTCTAAGTTAGATCCAGTAGCAGCAGATTTGGAAAAACAAGTTGAAGATGGAAAAAAACAATTTGGTGGCGTGGAATTACCAAATCGCACATTAGGGATTGTTGGTTTAGGAGCCATTGGTAGCATGGTTGCTGATACAGCGCTTAAATTAGGCATGAAAGTAATAGGGTACGATCCTGAAATTACGGTTGATGGCGCATGGCGCTTACCTTCTAGCGTCACCAAAGCAAATCGAATTGAAGATGTATTACGTCAATCCGATTTTATAACTCTACATATCCCTCTTATTCCGTCAACACGCCATTTATTAAATACAGAACGATTAGCATTAATGAAAACCGATGCCGTTCTTTTGAATTTTTCTCGGGATGCAATTGTTGATGATTCTGCGATAGTAGCTGCTTTGCGTGCCAAAAAACTTAAAGCTTATCTGTGTGATTTTCCTAGCCCTATATTATTGGGTGAACCATCCGTTGTAGCACTACCGCATTTAGGCGCATCGACCGATGAGGCTGAAGAAAATTGCGCAATTATGGTGGCAGATCAAGTCCGTGAATATTTGGAAAACGGCACAATTATGAATGCAGTTAATTTCCCCAATGTTGAAATGTCGCGTGAGTCACCTTATCGTCTGTCTATTGCCAATACCAATATGCCAAATATGTTAGGACAGATTTCAACGGCCTTAGCAGCTTCTGGACTCAATATTCATAATATGGTAAATAAATCCCGTGGCGATTTAGCGTATACTTTAGTTGATGTAGATAGCGCTATACCGTCAGCAGTACTCGCTGCTGTGTCAGCTATTGAGGGGGTACTAGCGGTACGCGCAATTCCAGTACAAGACAATAATTAGTCTGCATTGGAAATTTAGTTACCACTTATTTTTAAAGCCGCCTTAGGGCGGTTTTGTTTATCTGCAGACTATGCAAAGATAGGATTAAAAATTAATAGAACTTCGCCCACCATTCATCAAGAAATTTTAGAATACGATCTGCTAGTGGTTGGTGGTGGTATTAATGGCGCTGGCATTGCACGCGATGCAGCAGGTCGTGGTTTGCATGTTCTTTTGTGTGAGCAAAACGACTTGGCACAACACACTTCCTCTGCTAGCACTAAACTGATTCATGGGGGTTTGCGCTATTTGGAATACTACGAATTCAAATTAGTACGCAAAGCTTTACAAGAGCGTGAAGTACTTTTACGCTTAGCCCCTCATATCATCTCTCCATTACGATTTGTAATGCCACACGATACTACCCAACGTCCAGCATGGATGATACGTACGGGGTTATTCCTCTATGATCATTTAGCTAAACGCCAGATATTACCAGCATCGTCTGGTATCTCACTGAGGGCACATATCGCAGGCGAACCTCTTAAAAATGTTTTTAACAAAGGGTTTATCTATTCTGATGGTTGGGTTGATGATGCCCGTTTAGTCATATTAAATGCGCTTGATGCCCGCGAGCGTGGCGCATGCATATTAACGCAAACAAAATGTGAAAAAGCGTGGCGCGAAGGCGATATCTGGCGTGCCACATTACGAAATACTCCGTCCGAAGCAATTGAAATATCCGCTCGCGCGCTAGTGAATGCCGCAGGCCCTTGGGCTGCGCAATTTGCCGGAAGTGTTACGAGTGCACCAAATTCCCACGGTTTGCGGTTAATCAAGGGGAGTCATATTGTTGTACCTCGTTTGTTCGATCATCCTTATGCTTACCTGTTTCAAAATCCAGACAAACGCATAATTTTTGCGATTCCTTATGAGCATGATTTCACGCTCATTGGTACCACGGACTTAGACTATCAAGGCGATGCACACCAAGTTGCTATAGATTCCCATGAAATAGATTATCTATGTGAAATGGCCAACCGCTATTTTTCACGCCAAATAGAGAAAAAAGATGTGGTGTGGACTTATTCTGGTGTGCGTCCTTTGTTGGACGATAGCGCTCAAAAAGCTGCCGCAGTGACGCGTGACTATTTATTGGAGTGCCTGGGCAATCAAGATAAACCTGGAGCACCTTTATTAAATGTGTGGGGTGGAAAAATTACGACCTATCGTAAATTGGCAGAAGATGCGATGGACATTTTGTTACCTCGACTCGCTTTGAATAAGCCTGCCTGGACGGGCAAGGTGCCGTTACCGGGCGGGGATTTGGAGGAGGCTGGTGAATTGGTAAAGCAGGTTGATTTTGACAAATTTTTTACGCATTTCAAACAAAAATATGCTTGGTTGCCGACAGAATTGGCACAACGTTACGCACATAATTATGGCACTCGCGCTGAACGGTTTTTAAAAAATGCAAAAGGACTATCCGATTTAGGAGAGCAATTAGCACCAGGGTTGTATGTAGCCGAAGCCGTGTATTTACAAGAAGTTGAATGGGCAAGCAGTGCTGACGATATCCTTTGGCGTAGAACAAAGCGAGGTTTGTATTGCCAGGCTAAACATTTCTCTCGCGTTACTGAATGGTTTAAAGAGCGTGCTTTGAGAGAAATAAAATGAGCTATTTGTTAGCGCTAGATCAGGGTACCTCGAGTTCACGCAGCATTATCTTTAAGAAAAATGGCGAAATTGTTGCTAGTGCGCAAAAAGAATTCAAACAAATTTTTCCTCAACCTGGCTGGGTCGAACATGACCCAATAGAAATTTGGGAAAGTCAGTTAGCCACATGTCAAAAAGTGTTAAAAAAAGTCGGCATAGGTGCCGACGAACTAGCCGCACTGGGTATTACCAATCAGCGTGAAACCACCATCGTGTGGGAGCGCAGCAGTGGTAAGCCTATTTTTAACGCTATTGTTTGGCAAGATCGGCGCACAGAAAATCGGTGCCAGCAATTACGCTCGGATGGATATGCGGAGGTCATCGCACAAAAAACAGGCCTGGTGCTTGATCCTTATTTCTCCGCAACTAAATTAAGTTGGATTCTGGATACCGTGCCGGGCGCACGCAAGCGCGCCGAGCGCGGGGAGTTAGCGTTTGGTACGGTTGATAGCTGGCTAGTGTGGAATCTCACCGCCGGACGTCATCACTTGACAGATGTCACCAATGCCTCTCGCACAATGCTGTGGAATATTCACACGGGAAGTTGGGATCAGGATTTGCTCAAGTGGTTTAATATTCCACGCGAAGTGTTGCCCCAAGTTTACCCATCGAGTCACTTATTTGCACAAACCGACATGGAAATACTCGGGAGTTCCGTTACGATAGGCGGCATCGCAGGCGATCAGCAATCCGCACTTTTTGGTCAAGCCTGCTTTCATCCGGGCATGGCGAAAAATACCTATGGCACAGGATGCTTCATGTTGCTTAATACAGGCAACATCTGTCCTACTTCAAACAACAACCTGATTAGTACAGTAACTTGCCAATTAGCGGAACAAAAACAGTACGCACTGGAGGGCAGTGTATTCATTGGTGGTGCGGTAGTGCAATGGTTACGCGATGGCCTCAAAGTAATCCGTCATGCAAATGAAATTGAAGCATTGGCTGCATCCGTGCCAGACAGCGGTGGCGTAATCCTTGTACCGGCATTTACGGGCCTTGGTGCACCTTATTGGGATCCTGCCGCGAAGGGCGCTATTCTTGGTATCAGTCGCGGTACCAGCGTTGCCCATATAGCTCGGGCGGCGTTGGAGTCCATTACGTTCCAAAGCACAGCTTTATTATTAGCGATGGCACGCGATGTGGTTACCCCCATAACCGAACTTCGAGTAGACGGGGGCGCCTCAGCTAATAATTTACTGCTGCAATTTCAAGCAGACTTAGTAGGTATTCCTGTCGTTAGACCACAAATAACAGAAACCACGGCACTTGGTGCTGCCTATCTGGCTGGATTAGCCGCTGGGGTTTACGACAGTACGACCCAATTGGAATCTCAGTGGAACGTGGGACGCATTTTTTTGCCGACCATGCAACGCGATGCGGCCCAAGAATTGATGTATCAATGGGAAATAGCTATTGGGCGTATTAGAACGAGCTGAGAAACAACTATTCAACCCATTTTCCATACAAAAGTTTACGCGGAATTTTGGCGATGTCAGGCTTTAAGTGAATTAGTGCGACGCAGCATAAAGCTAATGTAAAGCCTGTAGAGATACGCTAACCATCAGTTTAATAAGCACTTTTTGGACTATCCACAAACACTGTGGATAACTTTGTGGAAAAAGGCTGATTGACAGCGGCCAATGCTAGATTCTATGCGGGTTTCAATACTTTGCTCAAAGTCCAAGCAAAAAAATAGCTATTTAAAATCAATGACTTATATTTTCATCTGAGGGCTGAAAATAAATTCTTCAATTAATTTCGCAGTTTTCCATTTTTGTGTATAAGTTTTTTGGAGGCGGCATTAAATTGAAAACAATACCGGACCGTTAGCAAATATTCCCCCGCAGTTTAAGATCGAGACTCATAGTTTTAACCACGCAAAGCAACTGGGTTCCAGCTTCAACCGGAACACATATAGAGCTGTAATTGGTTTCATTGCACGGTCAGTGGCTTATACCGGATCCGCTTAGGTTTAGCACCTTCCTCACCCAGGCGCTTTTTCTTGTCGGCTTCGTACTCTTGATAATTGCCGTCAAAAAACGACACCTGGGAATTTCCTTCGAATGCCAAAATATGAGTAGCGATCCGATCCAGGAACCAACGGTCATGTGAAATTACCATTACACTGCCGGCAAATTCAAGTAAGGCATCTTCTAATGCCCGTAAGGTTTCAACGTCCAAATCATTTGATGGTTCATCGAGCAATAAGACATTGCCTCCCATTAGCAGAGTCTTTGCCAGATGCAAGCGTCCGCGTTCACCGCCGGATAAATTACCCACGATTTTTTGTTGATCGCCGCCCTTGAAGTTGAAGCGCCCCAAGTAAGCCCGCGAAGGCATTTCAAAGCGACCGACGGTCAAATTGTCTGCTCCGCCACACACGTCTTCAAACACCGTTTTACCATCAGACAAAGAATCGCGCGACTGGTCCACAATGGAAACCTTGGCAGTTTGCCCGATGACCACTTCGCCGCTGTCGGGCTGTTCTTTGCCGGTAATCATTTTGAACAATGTTGACTTACCGGCACCGTTAGGGCCGATGATGCCGACAATAGCACCGGGCGGGATCTTGAAGCTGAGGTTGTCAATAAGCAGGCGATCGCCGAACGCTTTCGACACATTTTTGAACTCGATCACTTCATTGCCCAGGCGTTCAGCGACGGGGATAAAAATCTCCTGTGTCTCATTACGTTTCTGGTATTCGTGTTCGCTTAATTCATTGAAGCGGGCCAGACGGGCTTTACTTTTGGCTTGGCGCGCTTTCGGATTTTGACGTGACCACTCAAGTTCTTTTTGCAGGGCTTTCTGGCGCGCTGATTCGCTCGCTTCCTCCTGCTTTAAACGCGCCTGTTTCTGGTCCAACCACGAGCTGTAATTGCCTTTCCAAGGAATGCCATGACCACGGTCGAGCTCCAAAATCCATTCTGCCGCGTTATCCAAGAAATAGCGATCATGGGTAATACCAACCACAGTGCCAGGAAAGCGTAGCAGAAATTGTTCGAGCCAGTCCACGGATTCAGCGTCAAGATGGTTGGTCGGCTCATCGAGCAATAACATGTCCGGTTTTGAAAGTAGCAGACGGCATAAGGCAACGCGGCGTTTTTCACCACCTGATAACACACCCACTTTCGCGTCCCACGGCGGCAAACGCAGGGCATCGGCGGCCATTTCCAATTGCAGGTTCAGATTACCGCCGTCGCTGGTAGAAATGATCGCTTCCAAACGGCCCTGCTCGGCTGCCAGCGCATCGAAATCGGCATCGGGCTCAGCGTATGCCGCATACACCGCGTCGAGCTTGGCTTGCGCTTCAAATACTTCGCCCAGACTGCTTTCGACCACTTGGCGTACGGTTTGTTCAGGGTCAAGCACGGGTTCTTGCGGTAGATACCCGATGTTCAGGCCAGGCATAGGTACTGCCTCGCCCTGAATATCGGTATCTAATCCGGCCATAATTTTAAGTAGTGTTGATTTTCCAGAGCCATTCACTCCCAGTACGCCAATTTTAGCTCCCGGGAAAAAAGACAAAGAAATGTCTTTTAAAATTTGGCGTTTGGGTGGAACAATTTTCCCCACTTTGTTCATGGTGTAAACGTAATTTGCCATTAGATATCTCGTGTCTTGAAATGAAAAAGAAGGTGAATAGGATACGACAGAATAGTCTGGCTGTTGCGATTAATTCTGATTACATTTAGAGTAAAAGCGGGTGAAAGAATTCAGTTATGATAGGTTGCCCAAACAAAATCTCACTGGGCACCTTAATTGCGCCGGTACACTTTACACATGAGAAGCACGAATTTATGAAACCTAACTTCGTACAAAAAATTATTTTTCTGGTGTCAGTTTGGATCGTCCCAGCGGTAATTGCTGTTGCTCAAACAACGCAGACAACGGACAAAACGTTGGTCAACATGTTTGCGAAAACACTCGATATTTACTACATTGATGTTGAAGGCGGACAAGCGACCTTGTTTGTTTCCCCAAGTGGTGAAACCGCCTTAATTGATACCGGATTTCCAGGAACACGCGACCCTAAACGCATCCTCGAAGCAGTGAAGGCAGCGGGCGCCAAGCAAATTGATTACTTGGTCATTACGCATTACCACGCTGATCACATTGGGGGTTTTCTGGAATTGTCGAAGCAAATTCCCATCCTGCACTATGTCGATCATGGACCCACCGTGCAGCCAGAGCAAAATATTCCTTCAAAACAGGCTTACGACGCTGCCGTTGCCAAAGGGGCGCACATCATTGTCAAGCCTGGTGACAAATTGCCGATTAGTGGTATCGATTGGGCCATTGTATCTTCTGCCGGCAAAACGCTCGCCGACAATATGTTGGGTGCTCCCGGTGCAGGAAAACCGAATCCTTATTGCGCTGGTTTTGTGGGTAAAGATGTGCAGGTCGATTTGGAAAACGCGCAATCGATGGGCAGCGTGATTAGCTATGGCAAGTTCCGCACGGTCGATCTCGGTGATCTGTTGTGGAATGTGGAAGCCGAACTCGCTTGTCCAGTTAATCGGATCGGTACAGTCGACGTGCTGCTTACGACGCATCATGGGATGAGTTGGTCCGGGCCTAAAGCCTTGGTCTACGCACTGCAACCGCGCGTAGTGGTGATGAACAACGGTATTCGCAAAGGTGCGCAAATTGAAACCTTCGAAACCTTGGAATCTGCCCCAGGCTTGGAGAATCTGTGGCAACTTCACTGGTCCGCCAATGGCCTGCTTGAGCACAACGTGCCGGGCAGATTCATTGCCAATATGGAGGAGCCCCTTATTACTTCAGGCCTCATTGCCCATCCACCGTCACCTGCAACCAGTCCAACCGGACCACGGCCGGCTGGTATCGTAGCGCCCGTTCCGCGTGCGGCGATGGGCAACCCCGACCATGATCCCGCCTATTGGATCAAAGTGTCGGCACAGGAGGATGGGACATTTACCGTCACCAATGCGCGGAATGGATTTTCAAAAATCTATCAACGTAAAAACTAAGGAATCCTTCGGGAATTGGTGTTACGTTTGGGCGATGCTTAAGCCGCTCGCATTTTCTCTATTCCCTCGTCTTCAAAAAAATTTGCATCCATGCCCCATCGATCCGATTTTCGTCCCACGCGCTTGTTTGCACTTGGTGTGGTCTAAGCTGTTCAGGTCTTGCGTATGCAAAAGGGCCATCTTCAATTTCACGTATCAAGCTGAAGTCATCGACCTTAAGCCAATCGTTTGCCTTGCCTTCTGAATAGACCCCAACCTGTGCGCTACCATTACTTACGACGATATGCGGAAATGTAATTTCGGTCCAATGATCGATCGCCGTATTAATGGAATAAGCTATTTCAGCCCCGCCATAACCATGCACATAAATTTTTGCCACGCTTTGACCCCCACTACTTTTTACCCAGGTCTTCAACGTATAGGTGCCATTGGGCAGAACCACATTCTGGTAAGTGCTACCCATGTACGGTGCGTTGTGAGTTTGTGTCAAGGCCCAACGACCCGTATGACCACCGACAACATTATTATGTGGGCTGACTTCGGTCAAATTGGTCCAGCTTGTAACCCATCCCGTTAAGCTGGTTTGTACTACGCGATCAGCTTCGAAGCTCGGGTTAAGAATGTAATTATTACGGCTGCCGACAGTCCACGTTCCCGCATCTGCATCGAGATTAAATTCGCTTACCGAATGCAAATGCGGAACCGTTCCATTAAAAGAAAGCGGCATCCATTGGTTGTAGCCCAGCCCGTTTCCGGCAAAATTGCTCCATCGATCACCTGCGAACAAAATTGTTGTAGCGGCACTTCCCTGCACCGGAATAAAAAATCCGGTTTGCGAAACGTGAGAAAAATCCGCCTCTGTCCCAGACATCATCGCTTCAGCAGAATACGGCCCCGTTATATTGCTTGCGGTCATGCAGTAGGTATGCGATGCATTCCAACCATGCAGGTCTGAGGAGCAGAAATAATAAAGACCGTTGTATTTAAACATGGCATTGCCTTCGCGGCCGCCCGCTGCGCTGTTGTAGATATTGGTGGCCGGTTCAATATTGAGATAATCAGAAGCCCTGAGCGGAGCTACGTATAAATGCGAGCGTCCTTTGGCATTACTAAATATCAAATAGGGCTTCCCATCATCGTCGATAAACACCGTCTGATCGCCAGTGCCTGGCACCACAACGTTTTCAATCTGCTTTTGAATATGATGGTAGGTAAACGCGCCGGTTGGTGCATCGCTGGTGGCAAACAAAATGCCGCCGCCTTTAGTTTTGCTTGAGTACTGCGTAATGAGAACATATTGATGGGACGTGCTGTTATACACCACACCCAGGCGACCGACCCATGCAGAGGGTTCAAACATTTTGCCGGGAGCACCGGCCTTGATGATATCGCCCTCGAACTTCCAATGCACCAGATCGGTCGATGAATACGCTGTCACCGCAGAGAAATTGCTCGGTGATTTCTGCCACTCCGGTTGTGCGGCATAAGTGACGGCGCGCTCGTACTTCACGCCATACCAATAGTAGATATTGCCCACTTTTAATATGCCGCCGCCCTGAGAATAGATGGGATTGCCCGAGGTGTCCTTCCAGAACACATCATTGCGAATCAATTGGCTTGATGCAACCGCCGGTATTGCACAGAAAAAACTAATCATTATTAAGAGACTGCTGCACAACCTGCTGCGCGGCGAAATTTTGCTGGTCTTTTGTTTCATAATTGCTCCCGTATTTTTATCAGTCCGCATCATGCCCATTATTTTAAAGACGGCCAAACATTTTTACTGCTGGTTACCAATAATTCTTTTCGGTCATCCGGGCCTCATTTGCCGAAAGAGAGTGCGTGTGTTCTAATTTGCGGCATTGTTGTACCTGCACGCAAAATCTATCCGAGGTTCAAAATTAATTCCACACTCATTTCCATTTTGCTGGCAACTACCATAGCGGGTGTAGTTAGCATTACCGCAGCGGCCATTTTTTCATTTGCGCTGTTGTCAAAAATGGTCGAGCGCTTGGTTAGCCTGTCAGTCGGCATTATGCTCTCGACATCCTTATTGCATGCCCTGCCCGAAGCGTTTGAATCTAAAGCCGATACCCATACGTTGTTCGCTACCTTGCTTGGAGGTTTGCTCGGGTTTTTTCTGCTCGAAAAATTCGCCATTTTGCGCCATTCGCATCATCACGAAGGAGATGGTCATGATCATGCCCACGGCCATGATGCACATGAGGCAGGCAAATCGGGGTGGATGATTTTGGTCGGCGACGGTCTGCATAATTTCTCCGACGGCATTCTTATAGCCGCTGCGTTTCTCGCCAACCCCAAGCTTGGCATTGTTACCGGTCTGGCCATCATCGCGCACGAAATTCCGCAGGAAATTGGCGACTTTATCGTCCTGCTCAACGCTGGTTTTTCCCGCGCTCGCGCCTATCTTTTTAATCTGGGTTGTAGCCTCATGGCGATACTTGGGGGCTTGCTTGGCTATTTCACGCTGGGGCATGCCGAAGGCCTCATTCCCTACGTATTGGTGTTTGCCTCGTCTGGGTTTATCTACATTGCGGTAAGCGATTTGATGCCGCAGATGCAAAGACGAGCCACTTTGCGGGAAACGATCCCGCAGATTTTATTGGTAGCTTTGGGTGTGGGGATTGTGTTGTTTTTGACAGGGCAAGGCCATCGTCATTGAGGGTGAATCAGCAAGTGCGATTCGCAGATTCTACGGAAGATGTTGCGCATACTCCTCCGGTAACCCGTTCTATCTCAGCTAAATCACGCCAGCTTTGCACTTTGCTAAAACATTTTTCCGCAAGCATTGCTGCAACCGCTCCTGCTTGATCGTACCCGTGTTCCATCAACAACCAGCCACCGAGGTTGAGATACTCATTAGCGTTGAAGATGATGCGCCGTAAAGCGCTCAAGCCGTCAGCGTGATCGGTGAGTGCGTCAATGGGTTCAAAGCGCAAATCGCCCTGCGCGAGGTGCATGTCGTTTTCGACGATGTAGGGCGGATTGGCCACGATGAGGTCGAAGCGCTGGCCAGGCAATGTCACATACCAGTCACTTTGCAGGAAGTTGACATCGACACCGTGTTGCAGGGCATTCTTGCGGGCGATGGTCAGCGCTGCATTGCTGACGTCAATCGCTGTCACTTGTGCATCAGGGCGGGTATGGGCGATGGCGATGGCGATGGCGCCGGAGCCGGTTCCCATGTCTAAGATACGGCCATTTTTGGGCAGGCGTTCCAGTGCCAATTCAACCAGGTGTTCTGTCTCGGGCCGGGGGATCAGTACGTCGGACGTGACGTTGAATGACAGCCCGTAAAATTCACGGTAACCGACGATATAGGCAATTGGCTCACCATTGATGCGTCGTTGAAAAACAGCACCCAGACGTTTCGCTTCATCGGCGTTGATGCAGCGCTCGGATTGGGTGATTAATTCGATCCGGGTTAGGCCGAGTATATGGCCTAGCAAGAGGCGGTTTTCAAGTGGGTCGAGCGGCGGATTTTGCTGTAATTGTTTGAGCGTGTTGCCAACTGGAGGGATGTTCATGCGTAATCAACGACGCCGGAAAAATATGAACAGCAGGATCAGGGTAAACAGGACGAACCAGGCGAGGGACCATTGTGGAATCGACAGCCCCAGAATCGGCGCGTAATCGGTAGTACACATGCCATCGGCCTTGAACATGGCGGGCCATAATTTTGCGCTAGCGGCGACGTTAAGGAAAGTTTCCAGCGGATCGATTCCACACGATACGTTGGGATGGGCTTGCACCCATAAATGGCGGGCCGCTATGCCACTGCCGCCGAGTGCCGCGATTAAACCAAAACCGGCACCGACTCTGGGAATGTTCGCGGCAGCGCCAATAAGGCAGAAAACCGCCAGCGCAATAAAGGCATAGCGCTGCAATACACATAACGGACAGGGCAACATGTCCCGATAAAATTGCAGGTAAAGCGCAAAGGAAAGCAAGCTGATGCAAGCGAAGGCAGTGAGAAGAAGTAGGTAGCGTGATTTCATGGTTCGCGGTCCGGTAAAAAAAGGCATTGATTTTTGTAATAAATTCACTTCAGAGAAAACTTAAGCATTCTCACCCAACGCAGCTAACAATTCCGCCTGATGTTCCGCCGCTAACGCGTTGCTGAGATCTTCCAAATCGCCGTCCATGATGAAGTCGAGTTTATACAGGGTCAAATTAATACGATGGTCGGTCATGCGACCTTGCGGAAAATTATACGTGCGTATGCGTTCGCTACGATCGCCTGAGCCGATCAAGCTTTTACGGGTGGCGGCTTCTTTGGCTTGTTGTTCCCGTAATTGCACGTCCTTGATACGAGCGGCGAGCACTTTCATGGCCGAAGCCTTGTTCTTGTGCTGACTGCGATCGTCCTGGCATTCAACCACGATGCCGCTGGGTATATGCGTGATGCGCACGGCGGAATCGGTCTTGTTGATGTGCTGTCCCCCGGCACCGGAGGCGCGGTAGGTATCGATGCGTAAATCGGCGGGATTAATATTGACGTCGCTTACTTCATCTGCCTCCGGCATTACTGCAACCGTGCAGGCGGAAGTGTGAATGCGACCTTGAGTTTCCGTTGTCGGTACACGTTGCACGCGGTGCCCGCCGGATTCAAACTTGAGACGAGAATATGCCCCGAATCCGACGATACGTACGATCGCTTCTTTGTATCCCCCAACCTCGGATGAAGATTCGGAAACCATCTCCACTTGCCAACGATTACGTTCGGCGAAGCGCGTGTACATGCGCAGCAAATCGCCCGCGAACAATGCCGCTTCGTCACCCCCGGTACCGGCGCGTACCTCCAGGAATATATTGCGTTCATCGTTGGTGTCCTTGGGCAGGAGCATTTTTTGCAGGTCGATTTCGAGCTGCGTCATACGCATTTTGGCCGTACCAATTTCTTCCTGGGCGAAATCTTTCATGTCTGGGTCGGACAACATTTCCTGAGCTGCGGAGACATCGTTGTCGGCCTGTTGATAGTTTTTATATAGTGCAACAAGCGGTCCGAGCTCGGCATGCTCGCGCGTCATTTTGCGATAATTATCCATATTGGACGTGACCTCGGGATGCATTAATAGTTCGTCGAGCTCGACCAATCGATTTGCCAGTTGGTCTAGTTTTGCCAGCAGTGAAGGTTTCATAAAATTATTCGTTTCTAAATCAGGGGGCAACTGCAACAGTCGCTTTTATGGGATATTCGGCGGGGATCGCTGGCTTGTTTGCTTGTGGAGCTCAGGCACGGCAGGCCATTACAGGCGTATTGAGAGTGGGGACAGCGGCGCTAACGTTTGGTACGGAATAATTGCGGCAGCAAAGCGGCAAGACGTGCGCGTTCATCGCCTTGTGCCTGGTGTAAAGCATGTTGAGGGCCATGCAGGAATTTGGCAGTCAGTCCTTTGGAAAATGCCTCCAGCACCGCCTCGATATCTTCTCCGCGCGCCAGCATTTTCTTGGCGCGATCCAGTTCCGCCAAGCGCATTATTTCACTCGATTCCTGCAAATCTTGAATCAGCGGTACCACGGCGCGGCTATCCACCCAATGCATAAAAGACTGCACCCGTACTTCGATGATGGCTTCAGCCTGGCTGACAGCAGCTTGACGATTTTCGAGTCCGGTTTGTACGACCGCACTAAGGTCATCGACCGTATAGAGAAAAACGTCATCGAGTCGTCCTACCTCCGATTCGATATCGCGCGGCACCGCTAAATCCACCATGAAAATCGGCTTGTGACGACGCTTCTTGATGGCGCGTTCGACCATGCCTAGGCCGATCAGCGGCAGCGAAGAAGCCGTGCATGAGACCACGATGTCAAATTGCGCTAACTGATCCGGCAACTGTGCCAGACGAATCGCACGGCCATTGAAACGCTGTGCCAGATGTTCGCCGCGCTCTAAGGAGCGATTAGCAATGGTCATGGAAAGCGGTTGGGATGCCGCGAAATGGGTGGCGCACAATTCGATCATCTCACCCGCACCGATAAACAACACGTGTTGTTCAGACACCTTGTCGAAAATGCGTTGCGATAAGCGCACGGCAGCCGCTGCCATCGATACGCTGTGGGCACCGATAGCCGTCGTGCTACGTACTTCTTTGGCCACCGAAAATGTGCGTTGAAACATTTGATGCAGATAGGTGCCGAGTCCGCCCGCATCGTCGGCCTGACGCACTGCCTCTTTCATTTGGCCCAGAATTTGAGGCTCCCCCAACACCATCGAATCGAGACCCGATGCCACCCGAAAGGCATGGCGTACAGCATCGTCTTGCGGTCTGGTGTACAAGTGCGGCCGCAGTTCGGCATAAGGGAATTTATGGTAGTCGGCTAAAAAATGTGCCATGGCATCAATGGAATCGGGAGCTTGGCTTGCCACATACAATTCGGTGCGATTACAGGTCGATAAAATTGCTGCCTCATCGCTAAAGCGCGCCTCGTCAATACGCGCAAACCAAGCCCGTGCAGCTATCACTGCCTGTCCAATTTGATCCGGTGCGAACGCGACTTTTTCTCGCATGGAAAGCGGGGCCGTGGTGTGGTTGAGGCCGACAGCAAGAAGTTGCATTTTTGAGTGAAAAGCGCGGACGGTAATAATTCGGCATTATAGCTCGCGGCATCGCAAGGGCCTGCCCGCATATGCGCGTGAACCAAAACTTCGCTAACGTTAGGCTATCCCACTCACTTTAGACATTCCTTGAAATTTGCTCCAGTAGATACCCGTAGCTATAAACGGGCGCAAGACGAAAACCATTTTCTGGCCGCAACTGCAACTTGGTACGAATCCGGGAGACATGGGTGTCCAGTGTTCGAGAAGGGATGTCATTATTGGCCGGCCATACGGCTTCATGAATGGTTGCCCGTGATAAAGGTCGGCCCACATTGTTAAATAAAAACAGGGCCAAATCAAATTCTTTTTGAGTTAGCACAACGATTTTTTCGTCTCTCAATAGGCGACCTGCGCGAATGTCAAACACATAGTCGCCGACCTGTTTTGTTTCATCGACATAATGTTCTGGATAACTCCGGCGCAACTGTGCCAGCACCCGCGCTGCCAGTTCGCCACGCCGAAGCGGTTTCAATAGGTAGTCGTTGGCACCTGCAGCTAAACCGGCGGCTATAGCGTTTTGGTCTGAATAGTTCGCAATAAACAACACCGGCAAGTTGACTGCTAGATGATTCCTAACCCAGCGCACAATATTTCCCGCACACATATCCGTTACCTGCCAATCGAGTATCAGCATATCGATACTGTCGCGCTGTAGACGATGCTGCAGCTTTTTGCCACTATCAAAAAGTTGGCAGACATGGCCCCCTGAGGTGAGGACTTTATGCGCCATGTTCATTTGGCTGGGGTCACGAACGAGTATGGCGATTCTCATATGAGGGGAGTGCAAAGTAGGGAAGGTCGTTATTGTTGATGAAAAACGGTCTCCTGGAACTAGTTGGTGCGCGGGGGCGTATCCTACACAAGCTTCATAGCGCTCGAATCAAGAATTAAATCCGAATCCGCGTTACACTCCCCAAAATTTCATGGGTTAGCATATTTTCTTCTTCGAAATCCAAATAACAAAATAAAGTATGCATTACATTAGTTATGCGGCAGGCCGCAGCTTCTCAGTATAAGGGGTGATATGCGTCATTTTCGCGGTTCTTTTTTTATTGCGTTTCTATGCCTATGTCTTGCCGCTTGGTGGGGATATAGCCGAGCAGGTTTGATGGGGGCGCTTCAAGCCGTCGCGCTCGCATCGGTTCTTGCCATCATGGAAGTATCACTTTCTTTCGACAACGCGGTCGTCAATGCATCCACCTTAAAAAATTGGGATAAATTTTGGCAAGGCTTGTTCATGACGGTCGGCATGCTGGTTGCTGTGTTTGGCATGCGCCTTTTGTTCCCGCTGGTAATTGTTGCGCAAGCAGCTGATATCGACATGCTCGAAGTATGGAATATGGCGATAGACTATCCAGATGACTATGCACTTCATCTGACCAATCATCATGCGGAAGTGGCGTCTTTCGGTGGGGTCTTTTTGCTGTTGGTATTCCTTAATTTCTTATTGGACGAAAACAAGCGCTTGCACTGGCTCGGCAATGTGGAAAAGAAAATCGCCTCCTTCGGGAAAGTCACCTCGCTCTCTTTGATGCTGACCCTCGCCACTTTGCTGGCTTGCTTGTCTTTGGTCGGGGAACAAAAGAAATTTGCAGTACTGGTGGCTGGCCTGTGGGGCATATTGATTTACATGGGCGTTGATGTTATCAGCAACCTGCTCGAAAAAGATGAGGCTGATCCCGGCGTAGGCAAAGTAGCGAGGGGCGGCATCGCAGGCTTTCTTTACCTTGAGGTGCTTGATGCTTCATTTTCATTCGACGGTGTGATCGGTGCGTTTGCCATCACCAAAGATATTGTCATCATCATGCTGGGCCTTGCCATTGGTGCTGTGTTTGTGCGGTCCATTACTGTCTATCTGTTACGTAAGGGTACACTGGATGAATTTGTTTTTTTGGAGCATGGTGCGCATTACGCAATCGGCATTCTTGCCATCATCATGCTGGCGAGCATCAAGTTTCACATCCCGGAAATTTTTACGGGTTTGGTCGGCGTAGTGTTCATTCTGGCTTCGCTGTGGTCATCGGTGCGGTATAAACGGCGGCTGGAAACGGATTGCAGCA
This sequence comes from Oxalobacteraceae bacterium, assembly GCA_025352145.1. Taxonomy (GTDB): domain Bacteria; phylum Pseudomonadota; class Gammaproteobacteria; order Burkholderiales; family Burkholderiaceae_D; genus JANXTY01. Next base: position 10,617 of record JANXTY010000016.1, on the reverse strand, counting down.
GAGGCAAGCGCTGAACAACAAGCTTATTGACCCTTGCAGATAATGGTGGTGACATACATCATTGCCTGATCTTTTTTTGCTATTACCCACTCTACCACCTGCTGTGCTTCAGCCAGTGTCATCACTGAGGCTTTTTCTTTATTGCGAATAAAGGAAACCCCTTCAAATTCGCCGGTCTTGCTGCGCATGGTCTTGGCATACACAGGCACATCTTTTTCAGTAGCATGGGTTTTTTTCTGGCGTACCTGATAGCGCTGGTCGATTGGGTTCATGAATCACCATTCTGGGGAATAGAAGTGCAGGGAGAAATTCCTTGAAACTGGCCTCTATCATAATGTAGAAACATGATCGATCCCCGCATAAAAATAGCGATTACAGGTAACGTAAATGCCTCGACAAAAATATTTTCATATCAAGTGTAAGTATCGGCGGGTGGCCCCGACCGATGCTTACATCGACGCGGTGAAACCAGGCCAAACCTACTTGACCACGCTTCATCCGCAGCGCTGGTGTTGTCGTATACAGGGCAAAGGGGGCTCAAGGCATCGTGTCTTTAATCCAACTTGCAATCTTGTGAGAACGCATAAATCGTTGTAGCATGCCTTTGCTCATGCAAAGTGCGTCAAGTTAAAAGACGACTTTCGGGGGTTGGCTGCAAACTTGCAATTGCAACTAAAATTTCATTTATTCACTTACTTACTTACCCAATCATTCTGGAGATCACATGAAACAAACATTTAAAACAGGTGCTTTGATCGCTGCCGCTGCCGCTGCAATGGCTTTGTCTGGTTCGGTTGTTGCCGCAGACACCGCAGCGGTTGCTGCCGATACTGTGCATTGCACAGGCATCAATAGCTGCAAAGGTACCAGCGATTGCAAAACAGCTGAAAATGCTTGCAAGGGTAAAAACGTTTGCAAAGGTCACGGCTTTGTTAAAGCTTCTAAAGAGGAATGCTCAAAAAAAGGCGGCAAGGTCGCTAGCGCTAAGTAATCAAGAACGACGGATTGCCGGGAGTGCCTTGTCGCCCCCGGCAATTTTTTTGCCCACTTTTATTGTTTATTTCCGACGTCCGATTTCATAGAGGAACGCCCGATGCCTGTACCCTCTTTAATTGCTTCGCCGGGTTTCGGTCTTGGACTGCGTACCGATCATTACCATGAAATTCTGGCGGCCCCGTGCGCGGTCGACTGGTTCGAAATTTTGTCCGAAAATTACATGGTGCCTGGCGGCAAACCACTATCCATGCTGGATCGAATTTGCGAGGAGTATCCCGTAGTCATGCATGGGGTATCGATGTCGATTGGTACGCCCGAGGGCCCATCTGACGCTTATCTAAAAGACTTAAAAAAATTAATGCGGCGCGTAGAGCCGCTTTGGGTGTCGGACCACCTGTGCTGGACTGGCGTGCATGGGCGCAATCTGCATGATTTGTTCCCCTTGCCGTACACAGAAGAAGCCGTCAAGCAAGTGGCCCGTAATATTCGTCGCGTCCAAGATTATCTGGAGCGCCCGCTGTTAATGGAAAACGTTTCCAGCTACGTTTCATTTACCTGCGATAGTTTGAGTGAATGGGAATTTATCACGGCAGTGGCGCACGAGTCGGATAGCTTGATTCTGCTCGACGTTAACAACATCTATGTCAGCAGTGTCAACCATGGTTTCGATCCGCAACAATATCTGCAGGGTATTCCCGCCGATCGGGTCCAGCAAATTCATTTGGCAGGGCACAGCGATCACGGAGACTATATCGTTGACACCCACGACCATCCGATCGCCGATCCAGTGTGGGCGTTGTATGCCGATGCGTTGCAGCGCTTTGGCCCGGTGGCTACCATGATCGAACGGGACGACCATATTCCGCCTTTATCGGAATTGATCGTCGAATTGCAACAGGCGCGCCGAATTGCCAGCCAGGTTCTGAGGGGGCAAGCAGCATGAAGCTTTCTCTGCAAAACATCCAGACCGATTTCCAAGAATACGTCCTTGCGCCGCATTCCGAAACGCCCGCGATTGTGCAATTCATTGCTCAGCAACATGGCCTCAATGCGGGCGACCGGCTGGCGATTTACCACAACGCTTACCGCGCGCGCTTGCGAGAAGCTTTGGGGGAAGCATTCGAAAAAACGCATAGCTATCTTGGGGATGATTTATTTGCCGAGTTGTCCGATGGCTACATACAAGCCACCCCTTCCCAATCGCGAAACCTTCGTTGGTATGGCGACGGTTTTCCCGCTTATTTAAAAGGGGCACTGAACGATCATCCCTGCGTGGCAGAATTGGCTACGTTTGAATGGACTTTGGGCTTGGCATTTGATGCCGACGATGCCCCTTTATTGAGTGCCGACGAATTGCGCATACTAACGCCCGAGCAGTGGGAACGACTCTCGTTGGCGTTGCATCCCTCACTACGTATTCTGTCTTTGCAATGGAACGTGGTTGCCATTTGGCTGGCCTTAGAGCAAAAACAAATCCCGCCTGAGGCTACAGAAATCGCCACGCCATTGTCCCCCTCCTGGTTGGTTTGGCGCAAACAATTGCAACCCCATTTCCGCTCGCTTGATACCTACGAAGCATTGGCCTTGAGCGGCTTGCAGCAAGGCCGGCGTTTTTCTGCAGTTTGTGAAGAAGCATCCATTAGCGCGCGTGAGGAAGATATCACCCCCAAAATCGCCGGATGGCTGCAAAGTTGGCTTGGTGACGCGGTGCTGACACGGATTCAATGGTAGCGTGAGCTTTGTTTTGTAATACCGTAGCAATTTGGTTTGGGGCCGTAGCTGGAAATGGAGGCTTACATGCTGTTATAGGCGGAGATCTCCAATGTCCGCTCAATTGACAGCCGTTCCGACTGAATAGGAGTGGTCTATCATAGCCAAGGCGGGGTATATTGACGTTTATTTCTTTTCAAAACAAAAGGGTTGCCATGCGCGGTACTTTACGTTGGAACACGTTGCTTTTGGCATTGGGGGCTTCTTTCATCTTATCTGCCTGCGGCGGTCATAATGGGGAGGATACCTCTGGGTCACAGGCAGCGACACCGACCCAGCTTGCTGCCGAGCCGGGCGCGCCGGTTGTTAGCAACAATATCGCCACTGACGGTTTTAATTGGTTTAATTACCGCCGTGGGCAGATAGGATTAGCGCCTTTGGTTTCTAACGTTTATCTCCAAACTGCTGCGCAAAAACATTCTGATTACCAAAAAACCAATGACACCACCACCCATGAGGAAGTTCTTGGAAAATCGGGTTTTACAGGCACGTCAGTAGCAGATCGAATGAGAGCCGCCGGATATGTTTTGGTATCGCCCTATGTTGTTGGCGAAGTGATTTCTTCTATCAATAGTAGCTCAGGGTTCTATATGGCGGATGCTTTGATGACAGCAGTCGGCCATCGTTTCCTTATCTTGCAGCCATCGTACCGTGATGCTGGTTCGGCTAGCGCGACCGCAAGTAATGGCTTGGTCTATTTCACTACGAATTTGGGCGCTACCAATGGCTATGCCGCAGGCCTTTCGGGTGTTGGTAATGTCGTAACCTACCCCTTTGCGAATCAAACTAACGTACAGCCTAATTTTCTTAGTGATCAGGAATCACCGGATCCAGTTGCCGGTCATAACGAGGTGGGGTTTCCTATTAGTGTGCATGCCAATATCAATGCCAGTTTAACGGCAAGCACTTTTTCAGTTGCCCCACGTGGGGGAGGCATCTTGGCAGTCACGTCCTTCATTTATGATGACTTTAATAGTGCTGTGGCCATTGTTCCGATCCAACCACTGACCTCGCACACGACCTATGATGTGAATTTTATCGGAACGGCGAATGGCATTCTGGTTACCCGTGCATGGTCGTTTACGACACGGTAATGCCAAAATAAGCGCCCCATATTCGGGCATTGAACCGGAGTTTAACTAACGATAGCCCAAGGGTTATCCTGCGATAATCGAGAGGTTTTGGCCTGAGCGGGGTTCGCACGTGGTTTGGCGTCCACACACCACAGAAAATATTGCTGTAAGCCATGATAGGCAAGGAGTATGATCAAAATACTGCTGTTTTTTTGCACATAACGCCTCTCTTATTGCCCGTTCGGACAATGAAGGCTCACGCATTTGGAGGTTGTGCGAAAGTGCTTGCGGCGGTATGTCGAGCAGGGCGTTTCACCCTGCATTATTTTGAGAGGGCTTCATGGTTAGTCCCAAATTGGCAAGTGTTCTGATCATTGACGACAACGTGGTAATTCGCTACATGCTGCGGCATATCCTTACTGCCGGCGGTTACGAAGTGGTGGGCGAGGCAGTTGATGGCGAGCCTGGCATAACTCTGGCATGTCAGTTGCAGCCGGACTTGATTTGCCTCGATGTCTTGATGCCCGTCAGCAGTGGATTGGATGTGTTAACGGAGATTAAACAGAAATTACCGCGTACGGCCGTGCTTATTGTAACCGGCAATAACCAGAGCGAAACCATGGCGACGGCCCTCCGCAATGGTGCCGATGGTTTTATTCAAAAACCATTCAAGTCTGACGAATTATTATTGAGCGTGGCGCAGGTCATTACCAAAATGCGGGCAATGTTGCCGCCAGCTTGACATCAAAAAATCCCGCTAGCATTCGACCAGGTCCGATTCCGACAAATCCGTCCACGTCAAGTCGTCATCGATAGCGGACGATGGCGTTCTGATTTCAGTGTTATTTTTATTTTGGCGTTGCCTCTCTCACAGATCAAACGAATGAATGTGGTGAAATAAATTGACTCCTGATTGGTTAGCGCGTTGCCACGAGACGATCGAATTGATGCGCAATGCCTTCGAGGAGGGGCATCGAGCGAGTCATTTGTTAATGGAAGAAGCGCGCGCTAGTGGCGTTGAGCATGAGCTATGCAGCGCAGAAATGGTGATGGCATTTGCGGATTATTACCGCGGCAATTTGGATCAGGCTGAGGCAGAGTTTGGGCGTTTGGCTTTTCTGTGCGAAGTACTTGGCGAGCAGCGTATTTTTTTGATGTGCCTGTACGGTATGCTCAGAGTATTGCGCCACCGCGGGCTGATGCACGAAGCCTATGATCTGGGCCATCATCGCCTTCTTTCGATGCTGCCCATCGTACCCACCCAGGAGACGGTTCTCGTCCTGAATGTGATGGCGATTGTGGCCCAGGGTTGTGGTAATACGGACGAGGCGTTAACGCATTATTACCGTGCATTGGAAGCTGCCCGCTTGGTTGGATTACCAAAACGCGTTGTGCAAATCACGGTCAACATCAGCGAATTATTTTACCTGAGCGGCAACGTTGAAGATGCCGAGAACATGCTCACTGAGGCAAGTCAGATGGCCCTTGCATCTGCCGAACCTTGGCTTATTTCGTATGTGGCGTCGATGATGGCTTTATGCAAATTGGCCCTAAAAAAATACGACGAGGCATATGAGCATGTTGCCGGTTATGTGACCGCCGTCGAAAACGATAAGCCATCTAACATTGCCAATCGTGCTTTTTGCCTCTCTGTGGCGGCGTACACCTTTGCCATGCAAGATCAACTAGATGAGGCCGAGAATTTGAGCGATCTCGCTGGAGGTCTGCTTAACCAATTTGAAGACCGCCAACTCAAACCGTATGTCTGGTGGGTGCGTGGACATTTGCACCACCGTCGTGGCCGTATCGCATTGGCTATCGAGTCGCTAACCATCGCGCTTCTTGCCGTGGGCGAAAAGGGATATGTGTATATGCGGTTGCGCGCGATTGAGGAGCTGGCCGAAATTTACGCCGGACTGGGCGATTGGCAGAAGGCTTTCCAAGAACATCAACGCTTCCACGCCTTATTCGCCAGTGCGCAGGATCAGGCCACACGAGGGCGATTGCAAACGCTGCATATTAGGAACGAATTGAAAAATGCCGAACTGGCGCGCCATCATGCGCAACAGGCGATGGAGGAACGTCAACAGCTGGAACATAGTTTGAAGCAAAGCTTAGCCGAACGCGAAACGGTGCTTGAACAATCGATTGTGGGAATTGCCATGCTGACAGTCGATGGTCGTGTGCACTGGGCCAATCGTGCGATGGTCAATATGTTCGGCGTTGCGGGTACACAATATCTCGGAAAATCCCTTGAGCCACATTACCCTTCCCGCGAAGAATATTTGAAGACCGGGGCGGCAGTTTTTGCGGCAGTAACCAAGGGCCAGTCTTATGAAACCGAGCTCCGTATGCGACGCCAGGATGGGTCGATATTTTGGGCCTATCTTTCTGGCAAAGCCGTTCACCCAAGCGACTTGTCGTTAGGCACGGTTTGGGCATTGATGGATATTACGGCACGTCGTCAACTGGAAGAAGATCTCAATAAATCCGAAGAGCATTATCGGCAGGTGGTCAACAATGTGACGGAAGGAATTTTGGTTATTCAGGAGGCACACATTGTGTTCGCTAATCCGCGCGTGCTGCAGATTACTGGCTACACGGAAGCAGAAGTGATCGGCATGCCCATGCTCAACGACGTGCATCCTGATGACAAAGCGCTAGTCCTTGATCAATTTATGCGGCGCGAACGCGGCGAGCAGGTGACGCACTATCCGGTCCGAATTATTAATCGCAAGCAGAAAGCGATTTTGTGGATGGAAGTATCTTCTGTGATTATCGAGTGGGAAGGTCGGCCTGCAACGTTATCTTTCATGACCGATATTACCGAACGGCGTCGATTGGAGGACAGCCTCAAACACAGCATGGCGGAAAGTGCACGTCTACAGACACTGCAATTTCAAAGCGAGCTCAACGAAGCAGAGGGTGCGCGCCGCCATGCTGAAGAAACTACCAAAGCAAAATCCATGTTTCTGGCCAATATGAGCCACGAGATACGCACCCCCATGAACGCCATTATTGGTATGGCACACCTAGCACTCAAATCCGAACTAAATCTAAAACAACACGACTATGTCACCAAAATCCACGGCGCCGGTATTTCGCTGCTTGGGATCATTAACGACATTCTTGATTTTTCAAAAATTGAGGCGGGCAAACTAGCTATAGAGCGTGTCGATTTTAGTCTCGACAATGTACTTAGTCATGTTTCCACTATTACCAGCGCCAAGGCGCATGAGAAAGGACTGGAATATCTCTATCAGGTTCCCTTCGACATTCCACGTGGTTTGGTCGGTGATCCATTGCGTTTAGGGCAGATCTTGATCAATCTTATCAATAACGCGATCAAATTTACCGAACACGGAGAAATCCATGTCGGGTGTCAACAGCTCGATGTGGGTGCCAACAAGGTCCAGCTCCGATTTTCAGTACGTGATACCGGCATTGGAATGAGTCGGGAAGAGGCCAACAAACTATTTCATGCATTTAGCCAGGCAGATGGTTCGACCACGCGAAAATACGGGGGGACAGGACTGGGATTGTCGATCTCGAAGGGTATCGTTGAATTAATGGACGGTGCCATATGGCTTGAAAGCGAACCAGGCCAGGGAACCACAATTTATTTTAATGCGTGGTTCGGGGTTTGTGCTGATCAGCAAAGCGCACCGCTTTTACCCCAACATATGGGCGGCATGCGCATACTGGTGGTCGATGACAATCCGGCCGCCCGCAGGGTGTTGGCCGATACCTTATCGGCGTTGGACATTGAGGTAGATCAGGCAGAAAATGTGACGACGGCCCTCATGGCGCTTCGCGCTTGTGACGCTAGCCGACCTTATGCCGTCGTGTTTACCGATTTGGAAATGCCTGGTGGCGACGGAATTGAACTCATCGCAAAGATAAGAAAAGACACCAGCCTGATAATGCAGCCGTTTCTGGTTTTATTAAGTGCAGACGGTGGTGATGAAATTCGCTATCGGGCCGACAATACTCTGGCTGACGGCTTCTTAACCAAGCCAGTTAATCCCTCGACCCTCATACAGACCTTGGCCGCATTGTTTGGTCCGGCCACGCATCACATTACTCCGATCCGGCAGCACGATGTTTTACCGCATTTTCATCAACTCACGGTACTGGTGACGGAAGATAATGATGTGAACCAGCAAATTGCCACAGAATTGCTAAAGGCCGTTGGCGTGCAAGTGGAGGTTGCGGGTAATGGCCGCATCGCGTTAGAGCGGCTGTTGGCGGTTGGCCCCACCTATTACGGGTTGGTGTTTATGGACGTGCAGATGCCCGAAATGGATGGTTACGAAGCGACAGAAAAAATCCGGGCCGACAGCCGTTTTGCCGGATTGCCTATCGTTGCCATGACCGCCCATGCTATGACCGAAGAACGCGATCGTTGTCTTGCCTCTGGGATGAGCGATCACCTTACCAAACCGATTAATCCTAGCCAGTTATATCGTTCCATTGGACGCTGGTGCCCACTTTACTTGGATACCGAATCTTCCCTAGCAATGAGTAAAAACGACGCCATGACAATAGAAAATAAACCGTTAATCATTGATGGAATTGACGTGCAAGATGGGCTAAGTCGAACCCTTGGCAATCGCGCGTTTTATCAAGAAATGTTGTTACGCTTCCGCGATGATCAATTTGATGCTCCAGATAAAATTCACCGCGCATTGCAAGACGGCGACCGCATCTTGGCCGAGCGTTTGACGCATACCTTGAAAGGCGTGTCGGGGACGATCAGCGCCACTCGGATTACTGCATTGGCGGCCCAACTTGAAATGGCTATTCGTAGTGATACTCAAAGCGCAGATTTATTGCAGCAAGTGACTGCGCTTGGGTTGGAGATGACTGCGCTGGCCGCTAATTTATCACGTATTATTCCGAGTACTTCTCCCCTCAATGAAGCCGAGACACTGGCGGCTAGCAAGGTTGATATTGACGCCGCGCATGTGGTGATCAAACGTCTTGCGGATTTGTTGAAAGAATACAATGGTGAGGCCACCGATTTTCTGGCGGCTTCAATGCAGTCGGTGGTGGTCGTGTTGGGTATTGACGCATATAAACGGATAGAAAGTGCGGTGAGGAAATTCGATTTTGACAATGCGCTTGAAGCATTGAAAAAGGGTGCTGCTGATGCGGGGTGTGTGCTGGGCACGACCGGCGATATGAATAGAAAGACGGCTAAAAATGAATAGTATTTTTGAGAGTAAAGAAAAGCGAACCATTCTGATCGTCGACGATACGCCGGACAATATTGCATTATTATCGGCCCTGCTCAAAGACCAGTACAAAACAAAAATTGCCACCAGTGGCATGAAAGCGCTGCAAATAGCACGCACTGAACCTTATCCTGACCTGATTTTGCTCGACGTCATGATGCCAGAAGTCGATGGTTACGATACTTGCCGTCGATTAAAAGCGAGTCCCGAAACGGCAGAGATTCCGATCATTTTTTTAACCGCCAAAACCCAGGTCGAAGATGAAGAAATGGGGTTGAAATTAGGTGCGGTTGATTACATTACCAAGCCAATTAGTCCGCCGATTTTATTTGCCCGCGTTGCAACCCAGTTAAATCTCAAGAGCGCACGTGAGATGCTGCAAAACCAGAATTATCACCTGGAAAAATTAGTATGTGATCGCACCAGTCAACTGACATTGATGCAGGATGCCACCATCATGGCAATGGCCTCATTGGCAGAAACGCGCGATAACGAAACCGGCAACCATATTCGGCGCACCCAAAATTATGTGGCTGCCCTAGCCCGGCAACTACAATCTCACCCACGTTTTTCGTCAGTGCTGACTGATGAAAATATCGCTTTGCTATACAAGTCGGCGCCGCTCCATGATATTGGAAAGGTGGGCATCCCCGATCACATTTTGCTCAAACCGGGAAAGCTGACGGCAGATGAGTTTGAGATCATGAAACTACACACCGTATATGGGCGAGACACCATCATTTCCGTAGAAAAATATATCGGGGGCAGCAATGATTTCCTCACCTTTGCGCGTGAAATTGCTTACTCTCACCAGGAAAAATGGGATGGATCGGGATATCCAGAAAATTTGAAGGGCGAAGAGATTCCAGTATCGGCGCGCTTGATGGCAGTGGCCGACGTATATGATGCACTCATTTCCAAACGCGTTTACAAGCCTGCTTTTAGTCATCAGGAAGCAATCGACATTATGCGTAAAGGCCACGGTACGCATTTCGATCCAGATGTGCTGGATGCGTTTTTCGAGATTGAGGAGGAGTTCATCGCCATTGCTAAACGGTTTCATGATTCTGAACGAGATGCCTGGGCGCTTAGTTCCACTCTTTAGATCACTGTCGATGCTATGGTTTTGGGTTTGGGGCGTCTGATATGGTGGCTCGCCTGTTATTTCTTTAGGAGCACATGCCGAGAGTTGGGCGGCAAGGCCGCCGGTATGTATCTATTTCTTCAAACCGCTTGTCCAGGCGCTTAAGTGCTATGCCAAATCCAACGAGATCACGGCCATACCTGAGTTGCTCGATATGCTCGACGTGAAAGGCTGTACGGTCACGATTGATGCGATGGGTTGTCAGAGTGCGATTGCAACAAGGATTATCGAAAAGGGCGCGCACTATGTGCTGGGGCTGAAAGGAAATCAGGGAAAGTTGGCTGAGCAAGTCGATCGTCATGCCGCGGGCACGTTCTTCGGCCCACCGGTCCGGTTCCATTCCGGTCAGCGCCCGCACCAAGGTCGACTTCCCGTGGTCGACGTGGCCGGCCGTGGC
>JANXTY010000013.1 GCA_025352145.1 Oxalobacteraceae bacterium | reverse complement strand
AATGAGGTGCATTTTTCGATCATGATGCAAATCCACCATGAACGCACCATTATTCTGGTTTGTTTCTACTATCGGACTTGGATGACAAATAAACTGAACATTGCCACTTACACCCAAAGTATTCATGCAATAAGTCCACTTAAGGTCGCCGTTCGACTCTTGGCCGCTTATGATTACATCATCTCGATTATCACCATCCAAATCACCCCAAAAGAAATTCCCGCCGGCTCGCGCCCTGAACACTGGCCTGACCTGGCAATGTTCAGAACGCGAGTAGTGTGGTTGGCACTAAGCGGGTTCGTAGAAGAGTGCAAATTGCTTTGCATCTCCCACACAGATTATGGATTTTCAGGCCAATTGCAAAAGATTTTATAACCAGCCGCCGAGGATGACGCGAGTATCAGCTTGCCTTGTTCTCAATTACATTCACGATGGCACCAATTAGTTCGGATATCCGTTTGTCGGCCACTGATCCTGTCGCCGTCTATGCTGGCGACAGGTCGTCATCCTTCAACGTCAATAGCGCCAATGTAAAGCCTTCTGAATCACAAAATTCGACTTCATAGGCGACAGGGTCAGCATCATGCACGATTAAAACCGCACCGATAGTACCTTTTTTTAACCCATCTTCATCTCGATCTTCGCGCAACTTCACAACATCGTATTCGTTGTACATGATTAATCTCATCTCGGAGTAGGAATCGCGGTAACAAGACGTGTAATCCCATCATTATTTCGGATCCAACCGAACGTCACATCAATTACTCGGCCGTTTGTTCCTGAGATGGGAATTACTTGGTTAAATTTCGTCCCATACTGCGTTGCGCCAGTTTCAATGGCACTACGGGGATCAAAGATAATTTGTTTTGACAGCCCATCCATATTCGACTTGTTGAATCCTAGCGCTTGTTCAAACCATTTCGCCTTCGCGCCACCTACCGGATGTTCAGCATTCAACAGGTAACCAGAAAGCTTGCTATCAACGCTAAGCTGCGTTGCACTCAACGCAGCCCTCGCCTCCGCCTCTTTGATAATAGCACCTTGCAGCGCTCCTGCCGCAGGGGTTGCGGCTAACAAAGCAGCATCTTTCAATGAGTTACCAATGGGATGGTCACGCAAATACTGTGCTACATCGCCACTTGCTTGAGCGGCCTTGAAACCATTCCCCCACTCTGCCATTTCAGCGTCGGTCGAGAAAGTGCCGCCCAATACTCCATTCAACTTCGTCCGGAACCTAAAAGCCTTTAAGGGCGCTCTGCGCGAGCAGCGGGTTGACGCACAACCATGAGGTTGTTTTGGATAGTACCTCAGCGTTTTTAGCGCTGCAAGCAACTGTCCCGTTTACAATTTTATGGCTACGCCGCACGCGCAGCACCAACCCGCATCTGCATGCGGTGCAAGGCTACAACCCGCCTTGCACCACATGCCCAGCGTCTTTTTACGCCTCGCTAAGCGGGCCTACGCGGGCTACATCCCCGATTATTTAATCGGTCATTCGTACACCGCAGCCCCCGCAAGCATCTCTGCGACGAGGTCCCAACTGACGGGGGCGGCATACTTCCGCTGATGCGCCTCAAGCCAAGCCCGCATTGCTTCCAGATAGTCATCTAACGTAACGTTCTCGATGCCGTCGGCATTGTGTTCAAGGCGTCTACGTAATTCATCGATCATTTCAAAAACACAGGCATATTCATTTTGATTCATATTTTCATCCTCAATCATTTACCCGGACGTACCGTGATGTACTGCCCCATTCCTTGTTCAACCGTCGTCTTGAATTTTCTTGCCCATTCCCATGCGATTTCAGCCTGCGTTGCCATCCGGTAGGGAATCTCACGACCGGCAGCGGCAAAAGCCGCCAACCGTCGATTATCCAGCGTATATAGCGACCCTTCATGAAGCACCAATCGTATTGGTTCGATTGTTTTAGCCAGAGCCTCGCCCCCCTTGGCTCCCAGCTGGCTCGCTAGTTCGTTAATGCTACCGCCGTTACGGAAGGTGCCCTTTATGCTGTCCTGAGTGAATTTCACTAATGCTGGATCAACAAAACCTTTTCCAGCGTTCACTACCTCTTCAGTAGCGGTCGCAGCACGTGAAAGCCTAGACAACCCACCAACAATTACGCCCTCACCGGGAATACCCTGAGCCCTATAAATAATTTCACCGCCGACATCCTTAATGCTTTCCCATATTTTTTCAAGTTGAGTCGGCTCAACATAAGGCTCTGTAAAATCCCGAACCATTCGCGATCCATGCGGCCCGTCCCCTGGAATTTGATGATCACCACCAGGCAGTTCCCAATGGTACCCCTTAGGTAGTCCACTGTTTGTGCCACTCTCCCCCTTAGCCGATTGTTCTTTTCTATTTACAGCTTTAGCCTGGTCAGCGCCACTGGTCTTCCCATTAGCATTATCCGGGTGATTTTCATATTTTTGTTCAAAGCAATTAGGATTGCTACCACATGGTCCAGAATCTGGTTGCGCCCCCGCAGCTGCGAACCCCGTCGGATCGGTCAAATTCGTCGGGTTGTTCAGTACGTAGCTATACCGGTTATAGCTCTGCCCATTCACCGGATCCTGCACAAATGGATCGGCACTCAGGAACCGTCCCGTCAGCGGGTCATATACACGTCCATTCATGTGCACCAGGTCGAGCTGGTCCAGCATCTCATGTCCGGTATAGCCCCGGTTGTCGATCTGTCCGTCCAGGTTATCCGGTGTTGCCAATCCTTCAGTGGATGGATTGCTGCCCGCTGCCAGACTGGCGTCGAGCGTACGGCGCTTGCCCCAGGCATCGTAGGCGAGTTTTTCTACCCATGCACCTTGCGCATTGCTGATCGCTACAGGACTGCCCAGACGGTCGGTGTGGGTCCAGTTCAGTTCCGTGGCGGTGGCATTGGGGCGGTCGATTTCCACCCCTAAGCCTGCGGGCCAGTAGGTCTTGACGGTGACTTGCCCATTGGCCGTTTCCACTTCCTGCGCACCGGCATAGATGACGGTGCTGGTAGTGACACCATTACTGGTGCGTCTCTGGCGCGTGCGTTGATGCTCGGGGCCGTAGACAAAGGTGCTGCCTTGCGTGCCTTTGGTAATCTTGTCCGGCATGTCGAAGCTGGTCCAGGTGGCGCTGCGCCCTGCTCCATTGAGGAGGTTGCCGTTGTCGTCGTAATTAAAATTGCCCAGATTGGTGATGTTGCTGACGGCGTGCGGCCGCACAGCAGTGGGGCCTTGGGCTGGGTAGCTGTAGTTGTTCAGGCCGGTCTTGCTGGTGAGGTTGCCTGCGGCATCGTAGGTAAAGCTTTGACTGACCGTCGGCATACCGGTGATCTGGCTGCCGGTTAAGCGGTTGAGGTCGTCGTAGCCGAAGGTTTCGATAGTGCCGACGCTGCTGCCGTTGGCTTCGTTCCATTGCATGTTGCGGGTATTGACATTGCCGATGGCGTCGTAGTTGTAGCCTTCTTGCAGACGCAGGGCGCCGGCGCCGGTTTGCAGCAGGCCGCTTTCGAGTCGGCCCGTATTGGCGTTGTAGCTTCTGGTGTCGGTCAGGCCGTTGCCGAGTAGCGCTTGCGTGAGGCGCTGGGCGGCATCTTGCGTGCCCGCTAGCCACAGCTTGAGACTGCCGCGCTCGATGCGGTTCAAATAGCCTTTGTCGTTGTAGCGGCTGTCGAATACTTTGGCGGCGTCGCTGCCGCGCTGATAGGTCTGGCGGATGAGCCTGCCCCAGCCGTCGTAATCGATATTGCTGGTGTAGCTGGCGTCGCTGAGCAGCTGGGTGGTCAGTTTGGGACGTCCCTTGTCGTCGTAGGTGTGCTGGCGGCGGTAGTCTTTGAGGCCGCCGGTGAGCGTATAGGCTTCCGCCAGCTGCCCGATGCCTGTGGCGGCGCTGTCGTAATTCCAGTGACTTTCCAGATCGGATTCCATTCGCGCCGTCATGCGGTCGAGCAGGTCGTATTGCGTGGTGGTGGCCTGGCCTTTGCTGCGCTGGATCGGGCTGGTTTGTTTCCAGGTGCGGTACGGGGTCGACGCTGTAGTCGATCCGGCCCAGGTCGGGGTCGACGAGGGCGCTCTTGCGACCCAGGCGGTCGTATTCGACGCGGATGATGTTGCCGTTGGGGTCGGTGGTTTTATTGAGGTTGCCGAAGGGGGGGAATTCGGCAAGCCTGTGGCCATCAAGACCGACAATCATCCGGTGTTTCATGTCAGATGGGTCAAACGAATATTGCGTTGGAGCGGCGTGAAAATGACGTATTCACGGCCAGCCATGCCGTGGGAAAATGGAAGAATCGAGCGCTTGTTCGGGACATTCAAATCGTGCCTGCGCGGTATGGTCATGCGCGATGCAGGACATCTTGTGCAAGCGCTGCCAGACTTCCGGTATTGGTACAACCACGCACGGCCGCACCAGCATCTTGGCGGAAGAACGCCCCATCAAGTCTGGTCGGGGATTGATCCGTACAAAAATGCGCCCACCGCAGTCACCGAATTTTGCGCGTGGGGTGGACGCCTCAAAGGAGTGGTGCTGCGGCATTAGCTTTGCTGATTTCCGGAAATACGAAAACTAAATTGTTAAAGAATTTCGGGCGATAAGGCTGTCCGTGGAAACGCTTGTGCTTGCTGGGCACGACTGCCTGGTTTTTAGGCAATGCGTTCGTTTATTGCCATTTTATTGCTGCGTTTCTTGGCAAAAATGCAGAGAAACGTTTTTAAAAAAATGCCTTTACGGTTTTAAATCTGGGTGACCGTAATATGGACGTGGCACCGGTACGCGATCAACATCATCGCGGCATCGCGCACGCCGTAACGACCGCGCTGCCGCGCCGCTTTCATCAGCTTGCCGACCTCGGCCTCGGTCAGATATTCGCACCATTTCGCTCACTCATTATTTCTAGAGCAGCATCGAACCGCCTCTTTGTCTCGGCGGAAAGCTTTTTCTTGCGAAAGGTTCCAATGTCGATAACCTCCAAGGCTGCAACACCTTCATCACAGCTCGGCCGTGGGACGTCAACAATTAGCACTTCTTCTTTATTGACCAGCAACCAATAAACATCCTCCCCCTGCTCCGGTATCCAATTGAATACAAGCGCAAATCTCACTTCAGGGCGCAATTTATCTAGAACGTGACGTAAGGACTGATTTGTTTCACCAGTCGCGAACATTTGGGCCGACCTTAATAGGTCCGCCTTCAATTTTTTTACCTCCTCGCGCAATACACTCATTTCAAAGCTCCAGGAAACGCCGTCACTAAGTTACCAAACCGGTCCGACAGTACTGTCATCGTCGATGTCATTCGACCAGCAAACTTATCAAATCCAACCTGTGTTCCCACATTCACTTGTCGCAAGTAACGCAACCCATCTACGCTTTCAACGAGGCGGGTAACTGGAGTATTTACTACGAGCTTACTTTGCAACAATCCCCCCAATGCCTCCTCGGACATTGAAAACTGACTGGCATTGGCCTTGCCGGACAAATGTCGGGCAATAATATGTTCCATTCCCTCGGACGAGACATTAATTCTCGAAAGAACACGACCAGGTACACCTGCAAGGCTCTCGGCTGCCTGTTCCTTTGCAAGACTGCCTGCGGCAGCTTCACCCGCTGCTGCTGCCCCTCTGAGAGCGAACGTACCAGTTGCAATTTCCGCGACTGTCTTCGTGGCTCCAAACGACGGGTTAGCGCGCATGTACTGAGAGGTCTCCCCATCCAGCATTGCGACTTGCAAACCGGCTCCCCACGCATTCATTTCAGCGTTGGTTTTGAAACTACCGCCAGTGACGGCATTCTTAAACCGTTCCCCCAAATTCGAGAGCCAAGTTCCATTGTTTGTGCCCGATTCTCTGCCCGCCGCACTAAAAGGCGGCGTCGAATCAACTACCCGTGGGGACTCTCTAACCGGCTCTGGCGTGGATGACACATTGCAACGAGATTCTTCACGACAGCCATTCGGTTCAAATCCCGTCGGATCAGTC
>JANXTY010000072.1 GCA_025352145.1 Oxalobacteraceae bacterium | reverse complement strand
CATTGGGTAATGTGAGTTATTGCGGCGCGGTGGGTTTTGGGAAAGCAGCCGCAGGGGCGAGTTACCCTAGCGTGTATATCTGGGGTACGGTGGCCGGTGTGCGGGGGGTGTATCGCTCGACGGACACGGGGGCAAGCTGGGTGCGGGTGAATGACGATATGCATCAATACGGCGGACCGGCTAATGGCCAGTTTGTGGTGGGCGACATGAGTACATTCGGCGTGGTCTATATGAGTACTGCCGGACGCGGGATCGTTTATGGGAAACAGGGAGGAGGAACAACATCGACGTCAACAACAACGTCAACAACATCAACGACCACTTCTTCTACGGCAACGACGACGACCACAACGTCAACAACCATACCAACATCAACGACCACAACAACCACAGCGCCTTCGACAACCACAACGACCGCGACAACAACGACTACCACCAATGCGACAGGCTCTATATCTGCCACACTGAAGATCGCATCAGATTGGGGCGCAGGTTATTGCGCTGACGTCGTCGTGAAAAATTCCGGCACTCAAGCAGTGCAATGGAATATCCAGCTGACAGTTCAAGGAAAAATCAACAACCTGTGGAGTGCGGAATGGACGCAAACAGGATCTACCTTGACCGCTAAGGGCTTGAGCTTTAACAATATCGTCCAACCAAACGGCACGCAAACCTTCGGTTTTTGCGCCGTGCGATAGTCCTATGCCACGTTCCCGTCCGTATTGCTGCGAGAGGCACAAAGTGGCAAACGGGAAGTAATACGGATGAGAACGTGAGGAGGAAGTGGTTTAACCCAGATGTGCCATTGGATTCGTAGCGCTCTCACTTAAATCGCGATTCTCATTTTTTCTCCCGCGTGAACAAGCATGCCGTTTTGGGGGGAAAGGAAGCGGTCTAATGGGAAATCTGGGTTTAATCGCGCATGAGGCTGTACCGAGGTTTCACCACATCGATCAGGAAAAAATATGCGGATACTTCACACCATGTTGCGGGTTGGCGATTTACAGCGATCTATCGATTTCTATACCAATGTGCTTGGGATGAATCTGCTGCGCACAAACGACAACCCTGAATATAAATATACACTGGCATTTGTTGGCTACGGCACAAACCCAGAGCATGCCGAGCTGGAATTGACCTACAACTACGGTGTCGAAAAATATGATCTCGGCACTGCCTTTGGCCACATCGCGATTTCAGTCCCTGACATTTATAAAGCATGCGAGGCAGTCAAAACACAAGGAGGAAACGTGACGCGCGAACCCGGGCCGGTGAAAGGCGGCCACTCAGTCATCGCATTCGTGCAGGATCCTGATGGCTACAAAATTGAATTGATTGAACGCAAACCTGTTTGAGACAACATCGGAGGGCGTTATTTCCCTAAAGCCGTATCCAAGTTCAGCGCGTTCGCCAACGCGACGAACTGTTCCAAAGGAACAGTCTCCGGTCGCATCGTCGGATCGATACCAACTTCGATCAACTGTTTTTCATTAAACATCCCCGCCAAACAATTCCGAATCACCTTGCGGCGCTGTGAAAATGCCTTCATCACCACTGCCTCGAGTTTGCTCACTTCACATGCGAGCGGCTGTGCGATAGGAATCATGCGCACGATGGCCGATTCCACGCGTGGGGGCGGATCAAACGCAGTTGGCGGCACAATGAACATCAGCTCCATGTGATAACGCCATTGCAGCATTACCGATAGTCGCCCATAAGTTTTACTGCCGGGGGCTGCAACCATCCGTTCGACGACTTCTTTCTGCAACATGAAATGCTGATCTTCGATCAACGGCGCGATCTCCGCCAGATGAAACAACATGGGGCTGGAAATGTTATACGGCAGATTACCGACTATCCGCAATTTTTGACCGGGCGCTACCGCAATTTCCGAGAAATCAAATTTCAATGCATCGCCAGAGTGGATGACGAGGTGATCCGCGCTGAATGCTTTTTGCAATCGTGCCACCAAGTCACGATCTAGCTCGACTACGTGCAGTTGCTTGAGCGACTGCAGTAATAAACGCGTCATCGCACCTAGCCCCGGTCCAATTTCAACCATCGTATCGCCAAGTCTGGGCGAAATGGCATTGATGATGTCACCAAGCACCAAATTGTCGGTCAAAAAATTCTGGCCGAAACGCTTACGGGCTACGTGCTTCATATTTTCAGGATCATCCTTTAACCTAGAAACGACAGTTGAAAAAGTAATATTTAACTCCACTAATTCAAACAATTAACGAAGGTGCGAAGCGGTCAACCGCCCTTCCCAGGGTTAACCGATTGGGGAGATAATTTCCCCCTCCCTGCCATGTGAGCGGCGAGTTTGAGTGCTTCAACCATGCTACCGTGGTCTGCGTGGCCTATCCCTGCCGCAGCTATGTCCAGCGCGGTGCCGTGATCAACCGATGTACGAATCAAAGGCAGACCGAGCGTAATATTGACGCCCTGCCCAAAGCACGCGTATTTCAACACCGGCAAACCTTGGTCATGATACATAGCCAGTACGCAATCGGCATCCTGGAGATATCTGCGCTGGAATAAGGTATCCGCCGGATAGGGGCCGCTCACTGCAATCCCCTTAAGACGCGCAGCTTGAATCACGGGCATAATCACATCGATCTCTTCCCGCCCCAGATACCCCCCCTCCCCTGCATGGGGATTTAAACCGGACACCAGAATACGCGGATTTGGCAAACCGAATTTGGTGCGCAAATCATGATGCAAAATATCCAGCGTGGCCGAAAGGGAATCGAAGGTAATCGCCGCTGGCACCACTTTGAGTGCCAGGTGCGTGGTAGCCAATGCCACGCGTAATATGCGGGATTCTGTCGAAGCACCAGCATCCGCCACTTCACCTGCGAGCATCATCACTACTTGCTTGACTCCCGTTTTCTCTGCCAAATATTCAGTGTGGCCGGTGAAGGGGACGCCCGCATCATTGATTGTGCTTTTTTGAAGCGGCGCGGTAACAATGGCATCAAACTGATGGGCAAGCGCGCCTTCAATGGCGATATCTAGCATCTGCAATACAGCCCGTCCATTGTGTGGATTTAGGTGGCCGGGAACAACGTGTTCCCGTAACGGACAGTCGATAACGACGATTCTATTCGCAGGAAATCGGGGCAGACCATTGTTGCGCAGCGACTGCAAGGACAGTGCGACCAATTCAATCGCAGGATCAATCGCCACCGCAGTCAGGGCCAAAAATGCAGCATCACCGATAAGCACACCATTAATTTTGTCACGCAATTGCCAAGCAGCTTTAATCGCTATCTCAGGCCCGATACCAGCCGGTTCACCGGTAGTGACCCCGACATTTTGGCGAACAGACTGGGTTGGAGGCGACACTATTTGTCTTCAGTACGGTATTCAATATAAGCGCGATCACGTAGCTGGCCGACCTGTTCTTGTGCCTGCTCTTCCGCTTTGCGTTCGCGCAGCGCCTGACGGGCCGCAGTGCGCTTACGCTGCTTAGAGACATCATCGGATTTACGTTCCAGCACCTCAATTAGATGAAACCCAAAAGGCGATTCGATAGGCTCACTCACCTGGCCTATTTTTAAAGCATCCATCGCTTTTTCAAATTCCGGCACCATATCTCCAGGATAAATCCAGCCTATATCGCCGCCTTTTGTTGCTGTCGAATCGGCTGAAAACTGCTTGGCCAAATCTTCAAATTTTGCCTCCTTGCGATCAAGCTGTCCCTTGATCTCAAGCATTTTTCGCTGTACCTCATACGAGGTCATCAACTGATTGACCTTAATCAAAATATGTCGTGCATGCGTCTGCTGCGTTGGTGTGTCAGCTGCTTTGACAGCGGCAGGAACGCGTTGATCGATTACTTTGAGAATAAAAAATCCGCTAGCACTTTTGATCAATGCAGATATCTCCCCCGGCTTCAATTTGGCCGTAGCGTCATTGAACAACTGCGGTAGCTTGTCCCGGCTGCGCCAACCAATCTGCCCCCCCGTTAGAGCGTCGCTGGAATCGGAATAGCTTGCTGCAATTTTTTCGAATGCGATCCCTGACTTCAATTGTGCTAATGCCTCCTCTGCACGAGCACGACGTTTGGCAATTTGTTCCGATGAGGAATTTTCTGGGATCCGTACTAATATCTGTGCTAAATTCAGCTCGGTTTTTTCTTGCAACGATGCCGCTTCGGCCGCAAGATAATTATCTACTTCCGCATCAGAGACAGAAATTTTGGTGTCTACTGAACTTTGACGCAAGCGCTGGATAATAATTTCTTCGCGCATTTCGTTGCGAAATTGATCGAAGTACGTACCCTCTTTTTCAACCTGATCACGCAACTGCTGCAAGGTCATTTTATTTTGCTCGGCAATTTTACCTACAGCGCGGTCGAGCATCGCATCATCGATCGTAATGCCGTTTTCTTTGGCTTTTTGCAACTGAACGCGTTCGATAATCATGCTCTCAAGTACCTGGCGCTGAAGATCCGCCTGCGGCGGCACCGTCATATTCTGCATTTTCATGCGAATTTCCGTCGAACGTAACCGTTCAGCCAACTCAAGGCGCGTAATGACTTCATCATTAACAACGACAGCAATCGAATCTATTGCCTGAGTAGACGGCGCTACAGTAGCTGGCACTACGGTTCCCACCTTTTTTTCTTCCGCCGCCACAGCAGCATCTGAGCCACACATCATGATCAATGAAATAAAGACGAGTGTGAGACCTTGTATTGGATTCTGTACAGTACGCATAATGTGAAAAACACTCATAGTTTGAGGTGAATAAATATAAAAATACCTGATCATGCAACGCTATTATTTTACGCTCTTGATACTCGGTTAAATGATTAGCGACGAATGCTCCGGCTCAATCCTTCTAATGGATTATTTCCAACACCTATTTTGGATAATCCATTCAACTCCAGCTGAAGAAAAATAGGGGTGCTCGACTGTTGCGATGTCGTGACAAAATGCTGCGCACTGAACCGCATGACCCAGCAATCGGCTTTATATTCCAAACCAACCACGCTGTCGACTACCTTACGATCCTGCAAAGAATAGTTGACTCTTGCCATACCGTACCAACGCTGCCCAATCGGCCATTGGGTCGACGTGATCAACTGTTTGACGAGTTCAACGTTATTGCGCAAATAACGATATTCGGCATTGAGCACATGCTTAGGCGCGGGGTGCCATTCAATGCCCGTATTGGCGCTATACACACGATGTGCGCTCTCACTATACTGCATGGCGGTATCGATGCTCAGGCTCGATGTTAAATGGCCCGTGGTCGATAATAGCCAATCAGAGCGGCTTACATCGGTCTTCGGCGCAGAAGTATCGAGAACGACTTTCTGCTCCTTAAAGTAAAACCGCTGTCCTACAGCAAAGCGTAAATGTTCCTCACCGGATTGCTCAATATACCGGGATACCAGTGCAGCGGTGAGCTGATTGGCATCGCTGATGCGATCCGAACCGGCGAAACGGTTTTCACTAAATATTTGCGCAAAATTAAAGCCTGCTTCAGCTGTATCAAAATTAGGATTCAAACTTTGATTACGATAGGGAGTATTCACGTAGAACAAACGCGGCTCTATTGTCTGCGTCATTTGCCGTCCGAAAAAATGCGCTTCCCGTTCCAAAAACATCCCGCTATCCACCGACAAGGTAGGTACTACCGTTGATAAGCTTGACTGCCCGGCTGTTGGATTCTCAAGTTGGTAATTAGTTGCATGCAAAGATAATTTTGGCGTCACAAAATAACTTTTCCCAACGATGGGGTAAGAGACTTGCGGATTGATTACCAGCCGCGAACCACTCACCTTGTCAGGATGGGAAAACCGCGTCAACTCAGAATCGAATACCCAATCCACCCCATGCACGTCATACAGCCAGTGATGAAACGTTAGTTGCGGCAAGCGGTCATAAGGGCGATCAAGCAGGAGTGCAGGATTCAGAATAGAGGCTGGGTCCTGCAACACCAGATAGTTCTGAAGACGCGCACTGGCTGTCCAATGCTGGGCCGAAGAGTAATCGATTCTCAGTTCGCGCAACAACTGCCGCTCAGCGCTGGCGGTAATCGACTTGGAAAAATCACTCGGATAAGCCTCATCAGAAGCCGTGTTCAGATTCCATGAATAAGCCAAGCCCGGTGCCAATGCCTGTTGATGATGTGATTGAATTGCATAGCGGTTAGTCTGTGTTTTTTTATCGTTGAGTAAGACTTCAAGATTCGTCTGCCCCACATAAGTTTCTCCCAAATAACGACCATTGGCACCCAGCTGAAGCCCGCGTAGAGGAATAAATTTTGGATACAAGGTCAAGTCACGATTGGGGGCAATATTAAAATAATAGGGCATCTCAAACGATTGTCGTCCCTTTGATCCCAATTCGAATACCGGCGGTAACCAACCCGATTTTCGTCCCGAGAGCGAGAAAGACATACTCGGCATTCCCAGTATCGGAACGCCCTTAAAATAAATGATGGTCTTGGTGGCGGTGCCTATATCGCGGTCGGTATCAAGGTTCAACGTATCGGCTTTTAAATACCAATCTGGCTTCAATCCTTCACAGGTGCTGTAAGTCCCATTGACCACACTAGCCTCCGTATCGCTCTGAAAATCAATGCGCTCGGCTTTGCCTTGCCCATTATTTTTTTCCAGTTTATACGTCGGATTCAACAAAAAACCTTGGCTCGAATCCAGATTAAGTTTGAGCACATCACCGGTATAGCGATCCCCCAAACGCGTGACCCGTACATTGCCTGCGGCATCGACTTCATTTTCGATTTGATGAAACGTCGCCTTGTCGGCATTGATGGTAGTAATGCCGCGCGTTAGCTGAACCTCCCGCACCAGGTCGATGTCGCGGGTAATCGAGCCTTGTATCTGCTCGGCACAAATAGCGATGGGCGCGTTCTTGTCGTCCACCTTGACCGGGTTAGACGAGATTTGTCCATACGCAGACAATGGCAGGGACGTCATGATAACGACCACCGTCAGAGAACCGGGCATGTAGCGGGAAGGGGGAAAGCCTGAAAACGAGCTCATGAAAAGACGCTATTGAACACCATGACAGGCGATTTTTTAAATTGAATCCATTATTATAGGGGAATCTTCCCCCTTTACCCGATTACCCAGGTTCCTTAATGTCTTTATTGATGACTTCAAAATCCGCAACTACACCGGCGATTGCCGTGCACGACGAGCGCCTATCCCAACTAACGAACTGGTTGGCTGCCCTGACGACACCCGCCCTACACATCGCATCGATCCGACCCGCATCGGCCGATGCCAGCTTCCGGCGTTATTTCAGAGTCGATGCCAATGAGGGCGCAAGCTATATTGTGATGGATGCACCGCCCCCCCAAGAAGATGTACGCCCTTTTATCAACATCGCTGGCATCTTCGGCGCCACCGGCATCTCGGTTCCGGCCATCCTTGCGCAAAACGTCGAAGCCGGTTTTTTGCTCTTATCCGATCTGGGATCGACCACTTATCTGCACCTGCTCAACACCGACACTGCGCACAAACTGTATTCGGATGCGATGGATTCCTTGGTCTTGCTGCAAGCCCAAAGCCAGCCCGATGTGCTGCCGGAATACGACCGCGCCACCCTGCTGCGCGAGCTGATGCTGTTTCCGGAATGGTATATCGGCAAGCATCTGGGCATCGCCCTGACTGAGGCCCAAACTGCGCAGCTCAACAAAGTATTCGACGAGATTCTGGCCAACAATCTGGCGCAGGCGCAAGTCTATGTGCACCGCGATTTTCATTCGCGCAATCTGATGGTGCTCGATCAAGGCAATCCGGGCATGCTCGATTTTCAGGACGCGCTCTACGGCCCGATCACCTACGATCTGGTCTCGCTGCTGCGCGACGCCTATGTGCAGTGGGACGAAGAAATGGTACTCGACTGGGCAATCCGCTATTGGGAACGCGCCAAACGCGCCGGCCTGCCAGTCAATCCCGATATCGACGCCTTCTACCGCGATTTTGAATTCATGGGCCTGCAGCGTCATCTGAAAGTGCTGGGAATTTTTGCAAGGCTGTGCCACCGCGATGGCAAGGATGCCTACCTCAAAGATATGCCGCTGGTGATGGAATACACCCGTAAAACCGCGTATCGCTACAAGGTGCTGGCACCCTTAATCAAGTTGCTGGATGTGCTGGAGGATAAGGTGCCGCAGGTTGGGTATACGTTTTAAATAAGCATTCCGATTGAGAAGCGACACGCCACCATGAAAGCCATGATTTTCGCAGCAGGACGTGGCGAGCGTATGCGTCCGCTAACCGACACTTGCCCCAAGCCGCTGCTGAAAGTGCGCGGCCGTCCGCTCATCGTATGGCACATCCTCAATCTGGTACGCGCCGGTATCACCAAGATCGTCATCAACCACGCGCATCTGGGTCACATGCTGGAAGAGGCCTTGGGCGATGGTGCCCAATTCGGCGCGCAGATTGTGTATTCGCCCGAAGGTACGGCGCTGGAAACCGCCGGCGGCATTGCCAAGGCCAGACACTTGCTGGGTGAAGAACCTTTTGTCGCCATTGCAGGCGATATTTACTGCCCGCATTTCGATTTTGAACAAGTTAAAAATACGCTGGAAGACAAGGACATGTGGGGCAATCCCTATCCGGCCAATGAGCGCGATATCGCCTGGCTGTACCTGGTCAACAATCCGCCCCAACATCCCGAGGGGGATTTTGCGGTCAATGTTTTTTCGCTCGCTAACGAAGGATCGCCGCGCTTCACTTTTTCCGGCATCGGCGTGTATCGGCCGGAGATGTTCAACTCGGTCGCGCCGGGCGAAGCGGCCAAGCTGGTGACGCTGATGCGCGAATATGCAGCACGCGGCCAGCTCGGTGGTGAAGTGTATCGTGGAGACTGGGTCGATGTGGGGACACCGGAACGGCTGGCGGAATTGAATGCGCCTTTGACCTCGGGGAAATCCACGCAATAAAAAAATGAGCAATCAATACACGTGGGTGCGATTCGGCACCGGTGGTGAATTGGGCACGGCATGCCGTGCCCCTACCTACGAATAAGGAACATCTAATGAAAACCTACGCAGCACGTCGCGCCAGTCTGATCACGCAAATGCAAGCCAAAGGCGGTGGCATCGCCGTCATCTCCACTGCACCGGAATGCACACGCAATAACGACGCCGATTATCCGTTTCGGCACGACAGTTATTTCTACTATCTGTCCGGCTTCACCGAACCGGAAGCGGTGATCGTGCTGGTCGCGCTAGCCGGAAAAACACAAACCATCCTGTTCTGCCGCGAGAAAAACAGGGAGCGCGAAATATGGGATGGATTCCGCTACGGACCGGAAGCCGCACGCAGCGCTTTTGGTTTCGATGCCGCCTTCCCCATTGCTGCGCTGGATGCGGAAATGGCCAAACTCTTGCCCGATGCACCGGCGCTTTTTTACGGCTTAGGCAATGATGAAAAATTCGAAGGAAAAATACAAAACTGGCTGCGCGCCCTGCCCCGCCAGTCACGCACCGGCATCCGCCGTCCCGCCTCCACCCATGACGTGCTGGCGCTGGTCGATGAGATGCGCCTGTTCAAAGACAACGATGAAATCAACCTGATGCGACGCGCTGCCAGCATCTCGGCCGAAGCCCATTGCCGCGCCATGCGCATGACGCAAGCTGGCATGTTTGAATATCAAATCGAAGCTGAACTGCTGCACGAATTCCGCCGCAACGGCTCGCAGTTTCCCGCCTACACCTCGATTGTCGCCAGCGGCGCCAACGCCTGCGTGCTGCATTACAACGCCAACAATGCACGCTGCAAGGACGGCGACCTGATCCTAATCGATGCCGGTTGCGAGTTCGACAGCTACGCCTCCGACATCACCCGCACCTATCCCGTCAACGGCCGCTTCAGCGCACCGCAACAAGCCCTGTACGAACTGGTACTGGCCGCGCAAGCTGCGGCCCTGGCCGAAGCCCAACCCGGCAAACGCTACATCACCGGCCACGAAGCAGCAGTACGCGTGCTGGCGCAAGGCATGATCGATCTGGGCTTACTCGATGCCAACAAAGTCGGCACGCTCGACGAAGTCATCGCCAAAAAATCGTATCAACAGTTTTACATGCACGGCACCGGTCACTGGATCGGCATGGACGTCCACGACGTCGGCGCTTACCGCGAAGCAGTGGCACCGGCGGAAGGCGAAGAGAAACCCTACCGCACCTTGCAGCCGGGCATGGTGCTCACGGTCGAGCCGGGCATCTACGTGCGTCCTGGCGAAGGCGTGCCGGAGCAATTCTGGAATATCGGTATCCGCATCGAAGACGATGTGCTGATTACGGAGTGCGGACATGAAATCCTCAGCAGCGCGGCAGTGAAAAATGTGCATGATATTGAAACGCTGATGAAGAGATGATGAAGAGATGATGAAATCGACAGCAAGCACAAGCATTGGCACTAACACGGATGTCGATATCGCCATCTGCGGCGCCGGCCCGGTCGGTCTCGCGCTGGCGGTGCTGCTGGTTCAGCGCGGAGTCCCCCCCGCCCGTATCGCCCTGATCGACGCCAAAACGCTGGAACAAACCCACAACGACCCACGCTCCATCGCCCTCTCTTACGGCAGCCGCCAAATTCTGGAACAAGCCAGCGCGTGGCCGATTGCCGCTACCGAAATTCACCAGATTCACGTCTCGCGCCGGGGTTATTTTGGCCGCACCCTGATCGACCGCACCGAGCATCACGTACCGGCGCTGGGCGTTGTCACCCGCTACGGCACCATTGTCAGCGCCCTGGCCGCAACGTGCGCAGCTTCCAGCATCAGCACCCTGCGTCCGGCAAGGGTGGCATCTTTTTCAGAACAAGCTTCCTCGGTGGAGCTACAGATGGCCGATGGCACAGCGCTCACCACCGACATACTGGTACAGGCCGAAGGTGGCCTGTTCGCCGAACAAACCAGCAAATCCCTGCGCCGCGATTACCAGCAAACCGCCATCCTCGCCCACGTCGCCACCAGCAGCAACGCCAACAATACCATCGCCCACCGCGCCTACGAACGCTTCAGCGACGAAGGCCCGCTCGCCCTCTTGCCGCAACACGACGACATGAACGGCGCAGGTTATTCGCTGGTGTGGTGCATACAACCGGCGACCAGCGCACGTTTGCTCAGCCTGGACGATGCGGCCTTTTTAGCGGAACTGGAAAACGCCTTCGGCCAACGCCTAGGCCGTTTCGTCAGCACCACACCGCGCAAGGCTTACCCGCTGGGACTCAACGCCCACCCCGCCACCTCGCCTCGCACCGTCGCCATCGGCAACGCCGCACAGACCCTGCATCCGGTAGCCGGACAAGGATTAAATCTAGGATTGCGCGACGCCATGGTGCTAGCACGTTTGCTGGCGCAAGAAGCATCTCCGGCGACACTCAGCGAATTCCATCAACTGCGCCAAAGCGACCGCAACCTAACCGTGCGTTTAACCGACACCATGGCGCGGGTATTTACCAAGGGCGGCGGCAGTCCGTTTGGTGCGATCAGTCAGGCGTTGTTAGGTGCATCGCTGGGTGCGATAGATACAGTTGCTCCGGCCAGATATCTGCTGGCGGAGTTGATGATGTTTGGGAATCGGTGAAACGGGAATAAGGACGTACATAACGCTACGATCCTGATATTGACTTGGCTGTGAATTCCGCTTGAAACGCTGCCGTGTGGATGGCGGACAAAATGGACCAGAAACGAAATTTGTCTGAGGTGCAGCAGGGAATTCACGGGGCATGCCCCGTGCCTGCGAAACGGTATTCGCTTGCAAGCGAATATGCGCCCTGCAAGGGAAGCGAGTTTATTTCGTTTCCCATTTTATCCGCCATCCACACGGGAACCCGAAGGGCAGCGTTTTGCGGTCGCCTTTCTTTGCTTACTTTCTTTGGCGAAGCAAAGAAAGTGAGTGGCCGCCGGGCCACTCCCGGCATGTCACCACGAAGGCAAGGCCGAACCAACGAAGTAACAGCCCAGATATTTTAGCTTCCCATGCGGCGCAATACGCGTTACCGCACTTTTTATCGCATACCTAATCTAATTACGATCTCCGTAAAAGCACTAATCATGAAACGAAAAGGCAAATAAAAAATATTGCCTCCCCCTTCTGCATATCCAATATCCCGGTGATTTTCCTCGTCCTCCAAGATAAATTTCACAGCATCATAAACTCCGCAATCTCGCTGCTGATTCAAATAGATAAGTTGTTCCTTCAGGTGATGTACGACTACCGACTCGACGGCCCAAGTACAGGCCATCATGCCGGCCTTCCCAAAGAGCGCCGATATCGCTCCCATTGCCCACCCCCCAACACCACACAACCAGTAACTTTTGCACCTGACACCATGACGTTTTTGAATCTCAGTCCAAAAAATATTTAAATGCCGTGTTTCATCCGCCATAAAATTTTGGAGCATTGGAACATATCGACGCCGAAAAAATTTCGACACTAATATCTGAGCCCGATAAATATTCACCGCACCGAATTCACCAGCATGATTGACTTTCAGAATTTTCCTGACCGTATCCAACGATCCTGCACAATCCTGATACCTCATTTTTTCATTACCGATGACGTAAAGATGGAATGCACGATAGGAATGTCAATCACTCCACCGCCTTCACCATATCCTCAATCACCTTCTTAGCATCCCCAAACACCATCATCGTCTTATCCATATAAAACAATTCGTTATCCAGCCCCGCATAACCCGCCGCCATCGAACGCTTATTCACAATCACGGTTTTAGCTTTATACGCCTCCAGAATCGGCATCCCGGCAATCGATGATTTAGGATCTTTCGCCGCAGGATTGACCACATCATTTGCACCCAATACCAGCACCACATCGACCTGCCCGAATTCGCTGTTGATGTCCTCCATTTCGAATACCTGGTCATAGGGCACTTCGGCTTCCGCCAGCAAAACATTCATGTGACCGGGCATGCGACCTGCAACCGGATGAATAGCATATTTAACGATCACGCCTTTGTGCGTCAGTTTCTCGGTCAGCTCTTTAAGTGCATGCTGAGCGCGGGCTACAGCAAGGCCGTAGCCTGGCACAATGATGACGGTTTCCGCATTGCCCATCAGGAAAGCGGCATCATCGGCGGAGCCGGATTTAACCGGGCGCTGCTCTTGCGCACCCGCTACGGCAGTGGCCGCATCACCGCCAAAGCCACCCAGCAGCACGTTGAAGAAGGAGCGGTTCATCGCTTTGCACATGATGTAGGACAGGATCGCGCCACTCGATCCGACCAGAGAACCGGCAATGATCAGCATGGAATTATTGAGCGAGAAGCCGATACCGGCAGCAGCCCAGCCGGAATAACTATTGAGCATCGACACCACGACCGGCATATCTGCGCCGCCGATGGGGATGATGATGAGCACGCCGAGAATAAATGCAATCGCAGTCATCAACAGGAAAGGTATCCAGGCCGGTTCTGTGCCGGGTGCAAAGCAGAAAATCAGACCCAACGCGAACATCCCAATAGCGAGCGCTAAATTGAGTAAATGCTGGCCGCTGAAACTGACGGGGGCACCTTGAAAAAGGCGAAATTTATATTTACCCGACAACTTGCCGAAAGCAATCACCGAACCGGAAAAAGTGATCGCACCGACAAAAGTACCAATAAATAATTCAAGCCGGTTGCCAAAAGGAATGGCATCGCCGTGCTGCGCAATGCCAAAGGCCCAAGGCTCCGAGACCGCCGCCACAGCGATGCACACAGCAGCAAGACCAATCAGCGAATGCATGGCAGCAACCAGCTCAGGCATCTTGGTCATTTCGACCCGTTTGGCTAGCACTGCGCCAATCGAACCGCCCACCACAACGCCGATCAGCACCAGCCAGAAACCCATGCCCGATTCCGGCGCAGCCGCTTTGAGCTTGAAGATCAAGGCCAATGTCGTAATGGCAGCTATCGCCATACCCGACATACCGAAGGCATTCCCACGCCGTGCAGTGGATGGATGCGAGAGTCCTTTTAATGCTTGAATAAAACAGACCGAAGCGATCAGATATAGCAAGGTAACGAGGTTCATACTAACGAAATTCAGACTCATGATGGCGCTCTTTCATCTGCCGCAGGAGGTAACGTTTTAGGCAAAACCTTCGGTTCTTTTTTCTTGAACATTTCGAGCATGCGCTGCGTCACCAAAAATCCCCCAAACACATTGACTGCGGCTAGGGCTACTGCCAGCGTCCCCATCACCTGACCGACGGGGCCTTCCGTCAAACCGGCCGCCAGCATCGCACCGACAATAATGATCGCGGAGATCGCATTGGTCACAGCCATCAACGGTGTATGCAAGGCCGGCGTCACCGTCCAGACAACGTGATAGCCGACGTAAATAGCCAGCACAAAAATGGTAAGGTTGGTGATGGTGTGGCTAACAACTTCCATGAAACTCTCCTTGACGGTTCAATTCAATAAGGGCAGTGCTGGTTCGAA
The DNA here is from genome assembly GCA_025352145.1 of Oxalobacteraceae bacterium. Lineage (GTDB taxonomy): Bacteria > Pseudomonadota > Gammaproteobacteria > Burkholderiales > Burkholderiaceae_D > JANXTY01. Next base: position 18,105 of record JANXTY010000072.1, on the reverse strand, counting down.
ATGGACAATGCCCGATCTGAGGCGTGATCTGAGGCATGATCCCAGCTGAAAAAACAGGATTACTTTTTTAGTCCGGTGAGCTTGTTATTGGCATCGACGAAACCGATTTTCGGGACATAGTTCACAATCTCGTCATCGCTCATTGGTCCATAGGTGCAAATGATGAGCAAGTCGCCCAACTGTGCCAAACGTGCTGCGGCACCGTTAAGAGAAATTTCGCCGCTACCGCGTTTTCCCGGAATGGCATACGTTGAAAAACGCTCGCCATTGTTAATATTGTAAAGATCAATTTTTTCATTGACGCGAATATCGACCGCTTCCAGCAGGTCTTGATCGATGCCGCATGAGCCTTCATAATTGAGAACACACTCGGTGACCGAGACACGATGAAGCTTGGCGCGAAGCATAATACGTTGCATGATTTCTCTCTTTAATTCCTGGTCATGGGTACTTCTATTAATTTACTGCGCATCGCAATCCGAGGTAAAGGTAAGTAAGGTGGGCCCCGCACACCCGTCCTGCCACGGCTGTTCTAATTCTGGTGCGCCGTCGGGTGCACTCTACAAAACACTATGCCGATAGCCTAATCTGCTAAATCAATCGGACTCAATCCAACTCAATGGAACTCCATCAAACGGCATATTCCAGGTTTATTTTCTAACCACCTCTCCAGCGGTACACAACAACGTCGCAGCAACAATTTCATCCTCTCGATTAATCGCTAACGTAGCATCCTTATCCACAATCAGCTTCAAAAAATCGAGAACATTGCGCGCATACAAAGCAGATGCATCGGCCGCCACCAAAGTCGCTAGATTGGGTTCGCCGATGATGTGGACGCCGTATTTGGTGACGGTCTTTCCCAGCTCGGACAAGGGACAATTTCCCCCTTGCTCGACAGCGAGGTCAACGATCACCGATCCCGGTTTCATGGCTTTAACTGTTTCCTCTGAAATCAATAAGGGCGCTTTGCGGCCGGGAATCAGCGCAGTAGTAATGATGATGTCGGCTTGTTTTGCACGCTCATGTACCAACTCGCTTTGACGACGCATCCAGTCTGCGGGCATCGGACGCGCATAGCCACCAACTCCTTTTGCGATTTCTTTTTCTTCATCGGTCAAAAAGGGCACATCGATAAATTTTGCCCCGAGTGATTCGACCTGCTCCTTCACGGGTGGGCGCACATCTGAGGCCTCGATGACTGCGCCCAGGCGCTTGGCGGTTGCAATCGCCTGCAAGCCGGCCACGCCGACACCCATGATCAACACGCGGGCCGCTTTGACAGTGCCGGCAGCCGTCATCAACATCGGCATAAATCGTCCATACGTATTAGCGGCCACCATGACCGCTTTATAACCGGCGATGTTGGCTTGAGACGACAACACATCCATCGATTGCGCACGGGTGATGCGCGGTGCGGCTTCCAATGCAAATGCGGTCAAGCCGTGGGCCGCCATGGCGGCAGTGTTGTCAGCGTCGAATGGATTAAGCATGCCGATCAACACCGATCCCGGTTTCATCATGCTGCGTTCTTCGGCACTGGGTGCGCGCACTTTCAGTACCATGTCACAAGCAAATACATCTGTGGCAGAACCGATGTCTGCACCTGCTGCTTGATAAGCGTCATCCGGGATGCTGGCCGCAACACCGGCGCCAGACTGTATGACCACTTTATGCTTGCCGACCAACAGTTTTTTGACCGTTTCCGGAGTCGCGGCGACACGGGTTTCACCCGGATGCGACTCAAGAGGAATGCCGATTTTCATTGACTTCTCCACTAGTTGAAATTCTTGCCAGAATCTTACACGCAAATCGTCAAAATCGTAAATGTGAACAGCCGGTGAATTTGTCCATGTTTTCCAGTTAGCCGGTGTTTTCTCTAACTCTGCGAACCTCAAACCAGCACTGTAAAATACCGCCACTCTCAAGGAAATTTATGACCGACACCTGGAAACCATCCGTCACCGTCGCAGCGATTATCGAACGTAATGGCCTATTTTTGCTAGTGGAAGAAGAAACTGGCGATGGTATTCGCTTCAATCAACCGGCGGGACATCTCGAGCCGCTCGAATCGATGACGCATGCGGTGGTACGTGAAACCTTGGAAGAAACAGCGCACGACTTTACTCCAACCGCACTGGTGGGCATGTATATGTCGCGTTATCTATCGGCCCATACGGGCGTTGACGTTACTTATCTGCGCTTCGCATTTACAGGCGACTTGGGACAGTACCATAACCTGCCCTTAGATCAGGGCATCTTGCGTACCGTTTGGATGTCACGCGATGAGCTATCCGCATGCCATGCTACGCACCGTAGTCCCCTTGTCATGCGATGTATCGATGACTACATCCTGGGAAAACGCGCGCCGCTGTCGCTGTTTTATACGGACCCTTCTGCCCTTGCGACACCAACGCTGGAAACCACCCATGTCTAAGAAAAAAGTGGTCATCGGTATGTCTGGTGGCGTCGATTCCTCGGTAGCTGCCTGGCTTCTGAAGGAGCAGGGCTACGAAGTAATTGGCCTGTTCATGAAAAATTGGGAGGACGATGACGATTCTGAATATTGCTCTACCCGCCAAGACTGGATCGATGCTGCCAGCGTAGCCGATGTTATCGATGTCGATATCGAAGCTGTTAATTTCGCGGCGGAATATAAAGATCGCGTGTTTGCCGAATTTTTGCGTGAATATCAGGCCGGTCGCACACCCAATCCAGATGTACTGTGCAATGCCGAAATCAAATTCAAATCGTTTCTCGATCATGCGATGAAGTTAGGCGCCGATCTGATCGCCACCGGCCATTACGCACGGGTGAGGAACAATGCAGGACAGTTTGAGCTATTAAAAGCGGTCGATGCCAGCAAGGATCAAAGCTATTTTTTGCATCGTCTGAATCAGGCACAATTGTCGAACACCCTGTTTCCTCTGGGTGAAATACATAAGACCGAAGTACGTGTCATCGCAGAAAAACTCAAGCTGCCCAATGCCAAGAAAAAAGATTCGACCGGGATTTGCTTTATCGGAGAACGACCTTTCCGGGAATTTCTCAACCGCTATCTGTCCTATCATCCGGGGCCGATGAAAACGCCAGAAGGGGAAATCGTCGGCCAACATGTAGGCCTCAGTTTTTATACGCTAGGCCAGCGTAAAGGCATCGGCATCGGCGGCATGCGATCGTATAAAAATGACGATGGCACAAGCGACGCCTGGTATGTCGCAAAAAAAGATATCGGCAACAATACACTCTATGTAGTGCAAGGCCACGAACACCCTTGGCTGCTATCTTCCTCCCTTTACGCTGACCAGATCAGCTGGGTCACCGGAAGTGCGCCGGAAGCGATGCAACTATCTGCAAAAACACGTTATCGCCAAGCGGATATGGCTTGTATATTGAGCACTGCTAACGCGGATCGTTTTTCACTGGAATTTTCAAACCCGCAATGGGCAGTTACACCGGGGCAATCGGCGGTCATTTACGACGGCGATGTATGTTTGGGCGGTGGCATTATCTGCGCGTCTGCCACATCCCCTTAAAAATATTTGCATGCTGGACACTGATCTCGCACTCACAACGTTTTTCCTTGCATCGCAACAGGTGCAGGTGCATTCGCCCGTGTCGACACGTTACGCTTTATCCAGCTCAGCATGTCTTGCCAAATGCGTTGCACCTCTACATCAGGCGGCATGGTTTTGGCATTGGGCAGCTCTATCGTAATGACGGGCACGTGCTTGTGCAAACCACTGTAATTACCTAACGATCCCGGATATACGCCAACACGGTTATATAACAGACGACCGAAACGGCGGGGTGGAGACGCAGGGCCATCAAAATCCAGGACGCCGAAAGGTGCATGCACCGAGACGACCACATCTGGATGAAATTTTTCTATCGCATCGCTGATCCAACGACTTTCTGGCTCTGACAGTGGGGCAACACCCGGAAAACGCCGGGGATCGCTATGGGTCGCTTTAGCCCAATAACTTGGGGCTTCTTGCTGCCATCCTGGCGTCGGGAAATTACGATTTAAATCAACACCCTTGGCATTGACCCGTTTAGGCTTGTCAGCCATCAACCCATCGGGATTAACGACAGGCACGATTTTCCACTGAATGCTCTGGGCCAGAGGCCCTTGCATGCGCTGCATCCATTGAAAAACAATGGCAGAAGCAGTCAGTTCATCTCCATGGATTCCACCCAATAACAACACGCGCACGGGTACTATTTTTTTTCCGACAGCTTTGGCTGCGACAGGGGCGACATCTCGCACCAGAATCGGAAAACCATTATGGGACAGCACGCCAGTCGGAACCAAGCTGCTATGTTGGCAAGTGCTCGTCGTCACGCCTGGCAGCGATTTAACCAAACGCGGGCACCAATCAACCGGGCGAATCGGCACAGGTGCAGAAAAAGCCACCCCTGTGCCGACGAACATCAAAGATAGAACAATATAGCCTCCTATCTGCATACAGCCGCGTACAACAAAAAATCCCCATTGGCAACGCAAGTGGGCTAAAACTATTTGCTGAAGTTTGATAATTTTCCTAACTGAAAGAACTACACACCCGCATCAGCTCGTAGCGCTGCGGCCTTATCAGTACGTTCCCAAGTGAACTCTGGCTCTTCCCGGCCAAAATGACCATAGGCTGCGGTTTTTTGATAAATCGGACGCAGCAGATCGAGCATTTGCACGATACCTTTCGGGCGCAAATCAAAATGCTCATGCACCAATTGAGCAATTCTCTCATCAGAGATGATGCCTGTCCCTTCCGTATACACCGTAATATTAATCGGCTTGGCCACACCAATGGCATAACTAACCTGAATCTGGCATTGCCTTGCAAGACCAGCCGCAACAATGTTCTTGGCCACATAACGCGCAGCGTAGGCGGCAGAACGATCTACCTTGCTAGGGTCTTTACCGGAAAATGCACCTCCTCCATGCGGGCACGCACCGCCATAGGTATCAACAATAATTTTTCGACCTGTCAAACCGCAATCGCCTTGAGGACCACCGATGACAAAACGGCCGGTGGGATTAACCAGATAGCGGGTTTCTTTCAACCACTCGTGCGGCAACACTTTTTTAATAATTTCTTCGATGACCGCTTCTTCGATCGCCTTATGCTGCATCTCAGGGGCATGCTGGGTCGACAACACCACCGTATCAATGCCGACTGGACGTCCATCGACATAACGTAAGGTCACTTGCGACTTTGCATCAGGTCGTAACCAGGGCAAGCGACCATCTTTACGTAACTGCGACTGACGCTCAACCAAGCGGTGCGCATAGTGAATCGCAGCAGGCATCAACTCTTCAGTTTCATCACAAGCATAACCAAACATCAGCCCCTGATCCCCCGCACCTTGATTGAGATCGAGCCCTTTTCCTTCATCCACCCCTTGTGCAATATCCGGCGATTGTTTGTCATAGCAAACCATCACTGCACAGCCCCGATAATCGATGCCGAAATCGGTATTGTCGTAGCCAATGCGTTTAATGGTCTCGCGCGCGACCTGAATGTAGTCAACATTTGCGTGAGTGGTAATTTCACCCGCCAATACGACGAGTCCCGTATTACACAAAGTTTCAGCAGCTACACGCGCTGTTGGATCTTCAGTCAAAATGGCATCGAGAATCGCATCGGAAATTTGATCTGCGACTTTATCGGGATGGCCTTCGGAAACAGATTCGGAAGTAAAGAGGTATTCATGTGTCATTTAAGTTGCCTTTAGCGAGAAGTGACCAGTCGCCGGAACCCAATGAACCTGCGACGCTTTAGCGAAATTTATTAACCGCCTCGCAAGTTGTCTGTATTAACTCGGCGGGTACAACATTTGTGATATTTTACGCCTCTTGAAAAAAATTTGACAATAACCTAGGTGAATCTCGGAAATATTCCCGGTTACAGTAAAAATACATTAACAAGAACAAATTCCCGGGCATGGGTCTCACTTACCATGTTGATCATCAGATCTTGGACCCCATAGGTAACGATATACACTAGTCAGAAATATTTTTGAAATTCCCCCATATTATTTATGCTCGTCATCCTCTTTCGATTACTGTCCGTACTACCGTTGCCTGCCCTTCATAGGATGGGAGCTGCGCTTGGGTGGATCGTTTATTGGGGATCACCTTCATACCGGCGAAGACTGCGCACGAATATCACTCTTGCCGGTTTTTTACCCGATCTGCCCCAAGCTATTCGAGAATCAGGCAAAAGTATCTTGGAACTGGCATTTATCTGGTGCGCGCCGCCTGAGCGTGTTAGCGCCTGCGCCAGCGTAGAAAATTGGGAGGTGGCTCAAGCAGCCCTTGACACTGGACGCGGGGTCATTTTTCTCACGCCGCATCTCGGCTGCTTTGAAATCATTGCCCAGTCAATTGCATTGCACACACCATTGACAGTAATGTACCGCCCACCCCGTAAAGCGGGATTGAAACCCCTGATCGAAGGTGCGCGGGCGCGGAAAAATTTATTGCTTGCGCCAGCCAATTTAGCTGGCGTACGCATACTTGCCAAGGCACTGAAAAAATCCCAGCCGATTGGATTGCTGCCAGATCAGGTGCCACAAAATGGGGAAGGCGTGTGGGCTGATTTTTTTGGCAAAGCAGCTTACACCATGACACTGCCTGCCAAACTACAACAAATGACAGATGCCACCATTATTCTTTCTTACGCTGAGCGACTAGGGAACGGGCAAGGTTATGTTGTGCGCTTCGTACCGTTCGAAGAAGATCTCCGTGGTAGCCTGGATCAAAGGACACTCGCCATCAATGCGGAAATGGAAAAACTGATTTCACGTTGCCCTTCGCAATATTTCTGGAGCTACAATCGGTATAAAACACCCCACGACGTAGCGACAAACCCTGTCGTAAAAACCCCACCCAATAACCCACTGCAGGATAAGACATGAGGGCACTATTGGTCTTAATGTGGCTGATGCACTGGCTACCATTACCTGTTTTGGGCCGCATCGGCGAAGGCATTGGATCACTTCTATTTTATGCGATCAAGAAACGGCGACATATCGCGCTAACAAATCTGCGCTTGTGTATGCCCGATTTAAACGAAGCCGAGCGCGTGGCGCTGGCGAAAAAACATTTTCGCGCTTATTCACGCAGTGTCTGGGAGCGCGGTATTTTGTGGTGGGCTTCCGAAACACGACTGAAAAAATTAATTGTGGTCGAGCCTCATCTGCCTCTCCAGGCAATTCAAGCTGGCCCCACTATTATTTTATGTCCTCATTTTGTTTGCCTGGATGTGGTTGGTGTCGCCCTGATGCAAGAAACGTCCTTATGTGTGATTTATTCCCGTCAATCTAACCCCGTATTTGACAAAGCGATGCGCAAAGGCCGCACTCGTTTTCGCCCAATCAAGATTTTTTCACGTAGTGAAGGCATTAAGCCGATCCTGCGCGCAATGCGTGACGGCTTACCATTTGTTTTAGCAGGAGACATGGACTTTGGTATCAAAGATGCCGAATTCATTCCGTTCTTCGGCATCCCTACAGCCACACTAACAGCATTGCCGCGCATTGCCGCAACGACGGGCGCAAAAGTGATTCCAGTGGTCGCCACCTACCTACCCAATTATCAAGGTTGGAAAGTGCAGTTTTATCCTCAATGGAACGACTACCCCGGTGATGACATCGTTGCAGCAACAAGACAGATGAATGCATTCATCGAAGCCCGCATACTGGAACACCCGGAAGAATATTTCTGGACTCATAAGCGATTCAAAACCCGCCCGCCTGGCGCTCCTAGCCTCTATGGCACAGCAACACAAAACTCCATACAGACACTAGAATAAGAACGAGACCCCGCAATACAACATGTACCCCTCAGACAGGATAAAGCGCAGTCGCATTTGCCAGTGTCGGTGCCAATTCCTCCGGTGCGCTGATAGTCATATTTAAGTCACGCAGCAAGCCGTCGGCCAAACCGTATACCCAGCCATGCACAGTGACCTGCTGCCCCCGCTCCCAGGCATCATGCAAAATTGTGGTCTGACACACATTCACCACCTGCTCGATCACATTCAATTCGCATAAGCGATCTTGCCTGACACGGCTGGGTAAAGCATCGCCCAAATATTTTTCATGTTTGGAGTGAACGTCCTGCACATGCCGCAACCAGTTATCGGCGAGGCCTACCCGTTTACGCGTCAACGCCGCATGCACACCGGAACAACCATAGTGTCCACAGACGATGACATGCTTGACACCCAGTACATCGATCGCAAACTGGAGAACCGATAGACAATTCAAATCGGTATGGACAACGACGTTTGCCACATTACGATGTACGAATAATTCACCTGGTAAAAGATCGACAATTTCATTCGCTGGAACACGACTGTCTGAACATCCAATCCATAGATAATTTGGAGATTGTTGCGAGGTCAGTTTCTTAAAAAAATCTGCGTCAGTTGCTACCATTGAAGCGGCCCAGGCACGATTTTTTTGGAATAACGCATCCAGCTTTGAATCATTTTTATCGAGATCTGTCATAGGACCCACATGCAAAAAAAATTAAACTATTCGGTATCGACCTCTTGAAAAGAGTAAATAAAGGTCGTTGCGCCAACTTGGATGTCATCAAAATAAATTTTTACCTCACTCAAAAAAAGCCTTTACCTTATCCCTCCATGACTTACTCTGCGGGCTATGTTTTCCACCACCTTCGGACGTAAGACGCTCGAATTCTCGCAGTAAATCTTTCTGTTTATCCGTCAGTTTGACTGGGGTTTCGATCAGCACATGGCAGAATAAATCTCCCGCATAGCCGGAGCGCACACCTTTGATACCTTTGCCACGCAAACGGAAAGTCTTGCCTGACTGCGTCCCTTCAGGAATGGTAAAAGATGCTTTGCCACTCAAAGTGGGTACTTCAATCTCGCCACCCAATGCCGCTTTTGCAAATGAAATCGGCATCTCGCAGTGCAGGTCGTCGCCTTCACGCTGGAATACCGAGTGAGGCTTGATATGTATCTCGACATACAAATCACCGGATGGGCCGCCGTTGGTTCCCGGCTCGCCGTTTCCAGACGAACGAATCCGCATTCCATTGTCTATGCCCGCTGGAATCTTAACTTCCAGCGTCTTATTTCGCTTGATTCGTCCTGCACCTGCACACGGCGCGCAAGGATCAGCAATCACCTTCCCCGTTCCATGACATTTAGGGCAGGTTTGCTGAATGCTAAAGAACCCCTGCTGCATCCGTACTTGGCCATGACCGCCACAGCTCGTACAGGTCGTGGGCGAGGTGCCCGGCTTCGCCCCCGATCCATGGCATGTCTCACATTTATCCCAAGATGGTACACGGATGGTGGTATCAAAACCGCTTGCAGCTTGCTCCAACGATATCTCAAGGTTGTAACGCAAATCGGCGCCACGGAATACTTGCGGGCCACCACCACGACCACCCCGTGCGCCAGCGCCACCCCCGAATATGTCGCCGAATATATCGCCAAAAGCATCCGAGAATCCGCCCGCATTACCACCAAAACCACCTCCGCCCATATTGGGATCAACACCTGCATGCCCATAACGATCATAAGCTTCACGCTTCTCAGCGTTAGTCAACATTTCGTAGGCCTCTTTCGCCTCTTTGAATTTTTCTTCGGATTCTTTGCTATCCGGATTACGATCCGGATGATATTTCATCGCCAATTTGCGATAAGATTTTTTGATCTCTTCCTCGGACGCATTTTTTGCCACGCCAAGTGTCTCGTAATAATCACGCTTCGCCATCTTGTCTACACCTTGCAATATTTTTCACAGCGTCAAACCCTACGCCACTAGAGAGGCTGGTGGGATGATGAGATACGACTACGTTCCTGGTGGTCGCATCAACATCTAAGCGAAAACGCCGAGCAGAGCATCGTTAGTACGATGACATCCACTCGGCGAGCCGTCACGGCACCAGCCGTTAGACCAAAGAAAAATTACTTATCTTTCACTTCTTTAAAGTCGGCATCAACTACGTCATCTTGCTGCGGTTTGGATTCTGATGCCCCCCCACCGGTGTCAGCGCCAGCACCAGCCGCCTGCTGAGTCTGCATATCTGCATACATCTTTTCTCCCAATTTTTGAGATGCTGTCGAGAGTGCGGCAATCTTCGCATCGATCTCAGCCTTGTCATTACTCTTGAGAGAAGTTTCAAGATCTTTGATTGCTGAGTCGATTTTTTCTTTTTCTCCCGCTTCCAATTTGTCGCCATACTCAGTGAGGGACTTACGCGTGGAATGCACCAGCGCATCGCCCTGATTACGCGACTCAGCCAATTCTTTCAGCTTATGATCCTCTTCTGCATTCAGCTCAGCATCTTTCACCATCTTCTGAATTTCTGCTTCTGTCAAACCAGAATTAGCCTTAATCGTGATCTTATTTTCCTTACCGGTGGCTTTATCTTTAGCACCGACATGCAAAATCCCATTTGCGTCAATATCAAACGTTACCTCGATTTGAGGCGTGCCGCGTGATGCTGGCGGGATACCCTCGAGATTAAATTCGCCTAAGCCTTTATTGCCGACCGCGATTTCGCGTTCTCCTTGATATACCTTGATCGTCACTGCCGGCTGATTGTCATCAGCGGTTGAAAACACTTGACTAAATTTGGTTGGAATCGTCGTATTTTTGTGAATCATCTTAGTCATCACACCGCCGAGCGTCTCAATCCCAAGCGACAATGGAGTCACGTCCAGCAACAACAGATCTTTACGCTCACCCGACAAAACGGATCCTTGAATTGCAGCACCAACCGCCACTGCTTCATCCGGGTTCACGTCTTTACGAGGCTCTTTGCCAAAAAACTCCTTAACCTTCTCTTGCACCTTCGGCATCCGCGTCATTCCGCCAACCAGAATGATATCGTCGATGTCAGATACCGACACTCCCGCATCCTTGATGGCGATACGGCATGGCTCGATCGTTTGCGCAATCAATTCCTCGACCAAAGATTCGAGCTTGGCACGCGTCATTTTCATATTCAAATGAACCGGCGCGCCATTCGCCATTGCAATGTAGGGCTCATTAATTTCGGTTTGCTGCGACGACGACAACTCTATCTTGGCACGTTCAGCGGAGGCTTTAATACGTTGTAATGCTATTGGATCTTTCTTCAGGTCCAATCCATTAATTTTTTTGAATTCGTCGATAATAAAATCAATAATGCGCTGATCAAAATCCTCACCACCAAGGAAGGTATCGCCATTGGTCGAGAGCACCTCAAATTGCTTCTCGCCATCGACATCGGCAATTTCAATAATCGATACGTCAAAGGTACCGCCGCCCAAGTCATATACAGCAATTTTACGGTCGCCTTTTTCCGTTTTGTCCAGACCAAATGCAAGCGCTGCCGCAGTCGGCTCATTAATAATACGTTTGACTTCCAAGCCAGCGATACGCCCTGCGTCTTTGGTTGCTTGACGTTGTGCATCGTTGAAATACGCGGGCACCGTAATAACCGCTTCAGTCACTTCTTCGCCAAGATAATCCTCGGCAGTTTTTTTCATCTTGCGCAGCACTTCTGCCGAGATTTGCGGTGGCGCCAGTTTTTTATCACGCACAGAAATCCAGGCATCGCCGTTATCCGCCTTGACAATGGCGTAAGGCATCAGGCCAATATCTTTTTGGACCGCTTTCTCTTCGAATTTGCGGCCAATCAGGCGCTTGACTGCATACAAGGTATTTTGAGGATTGGTAACTGCCTGGCGCTTGGCTGGTGCCCCCACCAAAATTTCGCCGTCTTCTTGATAGGCGATGATCGATGGAGTAGTACGCGCACCCTCCGAGTTTTCAATCACCTTGGGTTGCCCACCCTCCATAATAGAAACACACGAGTTTGTTGTACCCAAGTCGATGCCGATAATTCTGCCCATGATTTTTCCTTTTATAACTAAAGTTCAGATAATTCAAATATGTGGAAAAGGTGGCCGCTTTCAAGTCTTCTCTAAAAAAACTTTTGCGGCTACGATTATTTTGCTTGTGAAACGATCACAATCGCTGGACGCAGCAGGCGATCCGCAATCATGTAGCCTTTTTGCAGCACCGTCACCACCGTGTTCGCCTCTTGTTCCGATGGTACTGTTGATACCGCCTGATGCCGCATCGGGTCAAGCTTATCGCCTGGCGCTGGCACAATCTCCATCAGCTTGTTTTTCTCGAAAGCGGATGCCAATTGTTTTAGCGTCATATCAACACCTTCCTTAAGCGTATCAATCGACGGTGCCTCCACCTTGAGTGCCATTTCGAGACTATCTTTTACCGGCACCATCGCTTCAGCAAAACCTTCAATTGCAAATTTATAGGCTTTGGCAATGTCTTCCTGTGCCCGACGACGGATATTTTCTCCTTCTGCCTTGGCACGCATATAGGCATCTTGCATTTCCGCAACCTTAGATTGCAACTCAGTCAGTTGTTGCTCGGCATTCGACTCAACTTGAACTGTTGGTTGCTGGGGCAATGTTTCCGTCTCACCCTGTGCGACTTCGTCTACCCGCTTTTCTATTTCTCTATCTATTTCTGACATCAAAAAATCTCCAACAATCACCTAATAATTAAAAGGGCCAAAACATCACCAAATTTTGCACGCGTCCAATTTGCATTCATCGATTTCTGGTTTCGCGCGGAATCAATATTAAGTTCAAATGGGGTTATCCCAACTATTTTCAAGAGGGATACGTTTTCGCAGAGAGGAGATTTACCAAATCACTCGTTTCCAGAATAGGAAATTTGACAATCAAACTGAAAAAACAGGGAATTTCTAAAGAAATGTCTTTTAAAACACCAAGGAATTCAGCGATATAACTACCTTTCGTTAGCGATCTGCGCCCAAACGCTTGGCCTCTGTCCGCGACAATTCGGCAGCTATTTTTCTTGCCTCACGCGCAGTCGGCGAAACTACTGTCGGCCAACCGACCATGTTCTGCTCAACGATTTGCGCTAATGCGCCAATCCAGCTTGGCGATTCGTTGAGGCAAGCAATATAGTTGAAGTCCTTACCACCTGCAGTCAAAAAAACTTTTTTAGCTTCGATCGAAATTTCCTCCAATGTTTCAAGGCAATCGCTGATAAAGCCCGGACAAATCACGTCTACCCGCCTGATACCTTCTTTCGCCAAACGCTGCAAGGTCGGCGCAGTATAGGGCTGCAACCACTCGGCTTTGCCAAAGCGCGATTGAAAAGTAACCACATACCGATCCTGCGCAATCCCCAATTGCGCAGCCAACAAACGAGCCGTCTTATGGCACTGGCAATGGTAAGGATCGCCCAACAACAACGTACGCTTGGGAACGCCATGAAAACTGATAACCAATTTATCCGGCTGTCCGCTCAATGCCCAATGTGAAAGTACTGATTGTTTTAATGCTTGAATATAGCCTTCGTGGTCATGGTACTGCTTTATAAAACGCAATTCAGGCACATTACGCACCGCCGAAAAATGCTTAAAAACTGCATCGAATACCGAGGCTGTAGTGGTGCCCGAATATTGCGGGTAAGCAGGTAAAATCAGGAGACGTTCGCAACCTTCAGACTTCAGTTTGTCGAGCACTTCCGGCAGCGATGGGGTGCCATAACGCATGGCAAATGCGACCTGCACATCATGCCCGCGCTCACCTAAATATCCTCGCAACAAACTGGTTTGTTTTTTTGTGTGGACCTTCAGCGGCGAACCTTCCTTGGTCCAAATCATGGCATATTTTTCAGCCGATTTACTGGCGCGCCTTGGCAAGATAATGCAGTGCAAAATAAACCACCAGATTACTTTGGGGATTTCCACAACCCGGCTATCAGATAAAAAAAATTTTAAGTAACATCGCACTGCCGAGGCGGTGGGTGCATCTGGCGTGCCCAGATTGACTAAGACTACCGCCGTTTTCTCCATCACACCGTGGATGTAAGAAGGTTCTTTTCGAAATGACATAGCAGGCCTAACAAAGCTAAAAATGGATAAGTAAGGAGCGGCTTGAGATTATCAATCCGGCCCAGGCTAAATCGGTAAGTGCCTTCAACTACGACGCAAGCAACTCGCGCGCGTGTTTTCGGGTGGTCGCTGTAATTTCTAATCCCCCCAACATGCGGGCAATTTCTTCAACCCGGGATCGGGCATCTAAAGAGACGATACTGGAGAAAGTTTTACTACCATCAGAGGATGCCATTTTCACGACCTGAAAGTGCTGATTAGCCTGACTTGCCACTTGAGGTAAATGCGTCACACATAAAACCTGATGGTCATGTCCAAGACGTTTTAACAGACGCCCCACCACTTCTGCTACAGCCCCACCGATACCGCTATCAACCTCATCGAAGATCAATGTCGGTGTGTGCGTTACGCTAGAAGTAATCACGGATATCGCAAGAGCAATCCGAGCCAGTTCCCCACCTGAGGCAACCTTAACCAGGGGCTTAGGTGCAGTACCAGCGTGTCCGGCCACCATGAACTCTACCTGTTCAATGCCAAATGCAGTCGGCTCACATGGATGCAAGGCCACATCAAAGCGCCCACCACTCATACTCAACTCTTGCATCGCCGTGGTGACGGCAGATCCAAGCGATTGACCTGCTTTTGCCCGAGCGACAGACAACCTTTGCGCAACGTTTAAATAGGCAGCTTTAAGTAAACCTTCCTGTTTACGCAATCCATCCAAATCAGTCGCTCCCGCTAGCTGTTGGAGCTGAGCCAACAAAGACGCATAAAATGACGCCAGATCATTGGGCGAAATCCGCAATTTACGTCCGATCGAATGCATGGCCTCTAACCTTGTGTCTACTTCATGTAACCGCTGTGGATCTAACTCGACCCGGCTCAAATAATCGTTGAGCGCATATACCGCTTCCTGTAAATGAATACGGGCGGGCTCAGTACATTCAAGGATATGATTAAGCGTCGTATCAACCGAGGCAAGTTTATGCAATTTTTGATTCAATGCCGAGAGCTGCGACAAGATAGGATTGTCCGCCTCGGAAATGAGCATCAGGGCTTCTCTGGCCCCCTCAATCAGACTGGCCGCATGAGATAAGCGGCTATGCTCTTGAACGATGTCATCCCATTCTCCGGATTTAATACGGAGCTTTTCTAATTCCCCGACTTGCCACTCTAAACGCTCCCGTTCTAGCAAGACACTTTTGGCGGTGGTTTCAAATTCATCACATTGTTTAGCCAGCGAACGCCAAGCCTTATAAGCAGCATCAACATCTTTAAGTTCATTGTGCAAACCAGCCTGACTATCTAGTAACGCACGTTGTGCCTCTATTTTGAGCAAAGACTGATGCGCATGCTGGCCGTGAATATCGACCAACATTTCCCCTAGTTCCCGCAATTGTCCAGCCGTTGCAGCAATGCCGTTGATAAATGCTTTTGAGCGCCCCGCATTATCAATCACACGTCGCATCAGAACATTATTGCTCTCAGCACATTCAAATTCATTAGTGGCTAACCAATGCAAAGCATCGCCATTTACGATGCAATCTACAGTAATGTCAGCTTTAGCAGCACCATCGCGCACCACACTGGCATCACCGCGCCCCCCCAAAGCGAGCGCCAAGGCATCGATTAAAATTGATTTTCCTGCACCGGTTTCTCCCGTAAATACAGTAAATCCAGAAGTCAGTTCAAGCTCAACAAAATCAACAATGACGAAATCGCGAATAGAAAGAGTACGGAGCATGAAGGTAAGAACTTTTTATTTTGTTGTTGGATTTACGATATATAGATCTGCAGACATGCGTCAAATCAGGGGGCGGATTGACTCATACAACTTCTATTTTAATCGACCTTCTACAGAAGGATATTCATTCCAATGAAGCTTCTCTCGCAGAGTGTCATAGTAACTCCAGCCTTCTGGGTGCATAAAGGTAATAGTATGTTTAGAACGTTTAATGACGATGCGATCACCGTGCTGCATAGTTGCGAAAGTCTGCATATCAAAATTAACACTAATGTCTCTACCACCAATAATTTCGATAATTATTTCGCTGCTATCAGAAACGACAATGGGTCGATTAGACAAAGCATGGGGAGCAATCGGTACCAGAACGATACCCCCAAGATTCGGATGCAGCAAAGGTCCGCCCGCTGATAACGCGTATGCTGTCGAACCAGTCGGCGTCGCAACGATCAAGCCATCAGAACGTTGGTTGTACATAAAATGGGCATTGACATTAACTTTGAGCTCAACCATCCCAGATCCAGCTCCCCGGGATACAACGACATCATTAAACGCAAGGCCAAAAAAAACGACCTGCTCATCGCGAATCACTTCGCCCTCCAGCAAACTGCGCCGCTCAGAATCGCATTCCCCTGCAAGAATGTCAGCGAGTACAGGAATCATCCGATCAAGCGGGATATCGGTCATAAAGCCTAAGCGCCCCTGATTAATTCCAATTAACGGCACCGAATAAGGTGCCAACTGACGGGCGATACCGAGCATTGTGCCATCGCCACCCAGGACAATTGCCGCGTCCGCATAAAGCCCTATATCAGCAGCTGTCATGATTTCAACGCTATTAATGTAAATATTTTGGGCTGTTTCCGCCTCTAGGACGGCAACATAACCAGCAGAAGTCAAAAAATCAGCGATAACAGCCAGGGACTCCTGAATACCCGAAGCGTTTTGTTTACCAACAAGGGCAATCGTTTTTGACATACAGAACCCTGAATACAAAAAGTGTGCGTACAGGATTAAACCATAATTCAAGATGACCTTGAAAAAGATTAATCTCCCACAACTGAGGGTGTTAGTTTACTAAAAATGAATATTGCTGCGTTATTTCTGGGATGATTTCTGCAGGCCTTATAGTTTGATGAAGTCGCTCCTTCGATCAATTTCTTTAAAGACAGGCAAGGGTATATAGCGTAGAGAACAATCTGGGTTCATAATAATGTCACGATCCATCGAAAAAATACCTTAAAACAGCATGCAATTAGATATTCGAGCTCAAACCTTACTGAGAACCCTAGTGGGACGGTATATCATCGATGGGCAGCCAGTCGGTTCGCGGGCATTATCCAAAATATCTGGACTTGAACTTTCCCCTGCCACAATCCGCAATATTATGGCCGATCTAGAAGAGATGGGATTTGTATCCAGCCCGCATACTTCCGCAGGCCGAGTCCCTACTCCTCGCGGCTACCGTGTTTTCGTCGACACACTGTTGACGGTTCAACATATTGATGAATGCTCTGTCGAGTCAAGGTTACCAATGCGATTGGAGACTAGCCAGCCTCAGAAAATCATCGCCAATGCAGCACAAATGCTGTCCTCGTTGTCCCAATTTGCGGGTGTGGTCTTGACGCCGCGACATGAATCAGTATTTCGACAAATTGAGTTTCTACGGCTTTCCCAAAAACGTATTTTGCTCGTAATCGTTGGGGCTAGTGGAGACGTTCAAAATCGCCTCCTACTCACTGAAGTCGACTATACCCCGACGCAATTGATACACAGCGCCAATTACATCAATCAGAACTATGGCGGCCTTAGTTTCGACGACGTCAAAATCAGGCTTCAGGATGAATTGCGACAATTGCGAGATGATATGACGGCGCTCATGCATGCTGCCGTGGA
This sequence comes from Oxalobacteraceae bacterium, assembly GCA_025352145.1. Taxonomy (GTDB): domain Bacteria; phylum Pseudomonadota; class Gammaproteobacteria; order Burkholderiales; family Burkholderiaceae_D; genus JANXTY01. The sequence goes on along the minus strand of JANXTY010000072.1, from coordinate 532 downwards.
AGCTGGCAGCGAAGCAATGAGCAACAATTCGGATGATGTCGTAATTAGTGGTGAGCGCAATTTACTAAGCGTGGCCGACTTATCTTCCAATATGAATTCGCTACGCCAATTATTCGACATGTTTGAACAAAAAACCGGATTGATGCAACTACTGGATGTATCCAGTAAGGCTGCAGGAGTACAAATCTTTATCGGGGGGGATTCAACCTTGGTACCAATGGATGATATGAGTATTGTTACCTCGCCATATGAAGTCAATGGGAAAATAGTGGGTACGCTAGGCGTCATTGGCCCAACAAGAATGGCTTATGAACGCGTCATTCCCATTGTAGATATTACGGCAAAATTATTGTCAAACGCATTAAGCTATTCATAACATCACATCCCAAAATCGATTTAGGATGAAGGAGGAGGGGGGTAGTTTTTATTGTATGTGGATAGAGTACGGGATTTTAATCCGATTATTTTTTAATGTGGCTATTCAAAGCAAAAACCCCCAGGGTAAATACCGAGGGGGTTTTTCATAACGAGC
>JANXTY010000026.1 GCA_025352145.1 Oxalobacteraceae bacterium | reverse complement strand
AATCACAGCCCGATCACGTTGGGCAATGGCATCGGCACGTTCTTTTGGAAATAAGTCGTGTGAGGTTTTGCCGATGCGGTCTTTGCGGCTGTCGCCATGTAACAGCTCTCCTGCCTTGTTCCACAACAGGTAGCGTAGTTCTTTCACGTCTTTGACATGAATCGACATAGGAATATTGTCCAGGATCGAATCAAGAAATGCCGTTGTGCTTTTTTGTTCGACATACAGGTTGGCGCTGTTGATAGCGATAGCAACTTGATCGGTAATCGTTTGCAAAACCATCACTGCATCATCATCGAATGCATGCACATCCCAACTATCGAGCACCATGATACCGATGGCTTGCACTCCCACACGTAAAGGGAAAAATGCTTGTGCGCGCACACCATCGGCTGTCGCCATATCCAGGGAGCGCAAGCCAATGGGATGGGTCACCACACGGCACTCCAGTGTGGCGACACTTTGTGCCATAGGCGAGTTGGCGGCGGGGCGCAATGGTGGGCTGTTCATGGGTGTTATTGAGGCCAGTGTTGGGTCATTTGAAACGTCCGAAACGTCTCCCTCTCTATTGTCTGACCGGCTGTTCGCGCGTAAATTAAATGGGGTGTCAAGTTGAGCATCAGGGGCCATTGCTTCAAAGGGTTTGTCGCTGGTGTAAATCGCCGCTGAGTGCAAAACAAAACGATCGCGTATTAGTTTCACGACTTCCTGCATCATGCGATCTGGTTCGCGGATACTGCTGACGGCTTGTGACACAGCAGCCATAGTGTGCAAAATGTTGTTTTGCGCAACGATAATATTTTGTTGCAGGTTTCGTTGTGTCTCGGCACTATCAACCAAGCCGTGGATCATATGCGGCATCATCTGCATCGTCTCAAGCATGGCATCAAGCACATTGTCCGAGGTCACCAGACGTGTCGGAGTACGCACAACGGGAGCCACGACCTGCCCCTGCAAAGAAGCGGCGGCAACGTCAATTACCGCACGCGCAATCGATCGCGGCATTTGTTGCACGGTCGCCAGCATGGTTCCCTTTGATACAGCCAGAAAGGCATCTGGCGTGCCGTCGAAACCAGCAACTACAATCTTTCCGGTGAGACCCAGATTGTCGATTGTCGCAATCGCGCCCAAGGCAGATTCATCCGTGCTGCAAATAACGGCTTGAATATCCGGGCAACGCGCAAAGGCTTCCCGCATGCGATCCGCGCCTTCTTGTAGACGCGAAATGAGAGCGCACCAGTCGAGCATGCATTCATAGACAACCTCGATGTCCGGGTAATGCGGCAACAAAGCATGAAAGCTGTTGGTTCGCGCAGCCCCTGAGTAGGCGCGGGAATCCCCCTGAAAATACGCGACTTTGCCACGACCGCCCAGATGCTTGAAAATCGTTTCTGCCGCCATAGCCTGCCCAGCGGTATTATCGGAACCCACCAGCGTAAAAGGCAAGTCTGTTGCAATGCCGGAATCGAGCAGAATCACGGGAACATGGGCCGCTAGCGCTTTCGCTACCACAGCTAACAAGGCTGGATCATCGATTGACTTAGGGTTAGTCAGAAGAATATCTACTCCCTCGCTTAGCAGTTCTTCCAGTCGCCCAGCCTGCTCTGCTATGCCATAGGCAATCACAGTCGTTAGCTGAAACCCCTGCGCTGAGGCCTCGGTACGCAAACAATTCTCGGTCAAGCGCCAGAAATAGGAGAATTTCAGATCAATGGAGACAAATCCTATGCGGATTTTTTTACCATTTTCACTAGACATATTAACGGCGATCTCCCTGAGTCTGTGGTGGGGATTTTCGCGCCCAATTGAGCGGTGAATCTGAACCAGAATAACATCGAATGCCTTAACGAAAACCTTTTTGGTGCATCTTAAAATAGGCTAGTTGAGATTCCGCTGTAATTTGATGGGATAGCGACGATTATTTTGCGATTGGGGGACTATGAATCAAAAATCTAGATATTCGCGCCCTGCAAAATCGTGGGAAAACGGAAGAATCGAGCGTTTGTTGGGCACCTTCAAATCCCGCCTGCGCAGCACCTTGCGCAAGCGTTGCCCGATTTCCGGTTCAGTACAACCACACACGACCGCACCCGCCTCAAGTGTGGTCGGGGATTGATCCGTACAAACGAGCGCCCATCGCAGTCACCGGGTTCAGCGCGTGGGATGGACGGCTCAAAGGAGTGGTGCTGCGGCATTAGCTTGCCTCACCGTCTGGAATGCGCACAGTGTGAAAGAACGCCGGACGATGAAGCTGTCCGTGGAAACGCTTGCGCTTGCTAGGCACGACTGCCTGTTTTTTAGGCAATGCGTTCGTTTGATGCTGTTTTATTGCTGCGTTTCTTGGCAAAAATTCCGTAAAAACATTTTTAAAAAATGCTTTTACGGTTTTAAATTGGGGTGACCGTAATGCGGACGGGACCTCAAAACTCATGTGGAGCAACGTGTGCGCAAGCACTTGATGAAGCGGCATAAAGTGAAGGACAGAGGTATCGGCGAAGGTCGGTTCCTGAGCGTCGATCTTTATGAACGTTATGGGCTGTATAAAATGCCGACAAAAGCAGGCTGGAAATCAGCGCATGCCTAGGTGTGAAAAACATCGGAAAGCCGTGTGCGAGAAAATCGCATGCACGGTTTGATGAGGGAGGGCAGCCAGTGGCTGCTCTACTCTACCCTTGTTTTGCGCTTGTTTTGCGTAAAAAATTCCCCGACGCGCTTTTTTAAAACAACGCGCAATTGTACGGTCGCGGTCGGCAGTTGGTAACATACAAAGCATCTGTAGCGTTCACTAGTCCAATCAACCCCGGCCATAATGGACGAATGGTACGGTTGTGTTGCGCTATGTCGCTTGCCGTTATTCCAGCAGGACCCGGCATGTGGCAATGCGGCTAAAGTGGCATTGGGTTGTCACGTTTTTTTGGGACGTAACCGTGCCTGGAAAAAATGCCGTAACGTTGGTAGCAAATGTTCCAGATCATCGATGTAGGTATACACCGCAGGCACCACCAGCAAACTGAGTAGCGTGGAAGTAATCAGGCCGCCGATCACGGCAATGGCCATCGGTGCGCGGAAGCTGGGGTCGGCACCGTAGCCTAAAGCCAGCGGCATCATGCCGGCACCCATCGCAATGGTGGTCATGACGATGGGGCGGCTGCGTTTGTGGCAGGCGTCGACCAGTGCGTCGAAACGGTTCATGCCGGTGCGTCGTGCCACGATGGCGTATTCGACCAGCAGGATCGAATTTTTGGTGACCACGCCCATGAGCATGATCAGACCGATCATCGATGGCATCGACAAGGGGCTGTTGGTCACCAGCAGGGCGACGAATGCGCCGCCCGCCGATAGTGGCAGCGCTGCCAGAATGGTGATGGGTTGCATGAAGTCTTTAAACAACAGCACCAGCACGCCGTAAATGCACAACACGCCGATCAGCATGGCGAGGCCGAAGCTGGCGAACAGGGCTTGCATTTCCTGCGCGTCACCTAGCTCGATGATTTTGACCGCGGGCGGCAGGTTTTTCAGCGCAGGCAATTGCATGGCCTCCGCATAGACATCGCCCAGGCTGCGTGATCCCAGCTCAATTTCCAGTATGACGTTGCGGCTGCGGTCGAGGCGACTAATCTCGGCGGGGCCGGATTCGATCTGGATGTCAGCGACGTTGGCCAGCATGACCGGGCCGTTTTTGCCCGGTACGGTCAGACGTTCCAGCGAAGCCAGATCGGCGCGCACGGCGTCGGGCAGCTTGACGCGGATCGGTACCTGGCGCTCGCTCAGGTTCATCTTGGTCAGGTTGGTATCATAGTCGCCAGCGGTGGCGACGCGCACGGTTTCGCCGATACTCGATGCGGTCACGCCCATGTCGGCAGCTTTGGAAAAATCGGGCCGGACGATGATCTCCGGCCGTACCAGGCTGGCGCTGGAACTGACTGCGCCCACGCCTTTGAGCGTGCGCAAGTCGCGCTCGGCGGCTTGGGCTGCTGCAGTCAGGGCGAGTGCATCTTCGCTGCGCAGCACCACTTGCATCTTGACGCCGGTATCGGGCGGGCCGACGTTGAAACGCGCGCCCGGCAGTTCCGATAATTGGATGCGAATTTGATCTTCAATATCCTTGAGCGAGGCTTTACGTTGGTTGCGGTGGGTCAGCGTCAGGGTTAACACGGCGCGCCGTGCTTCGGCTGCGGCGCCCGGCGCAAAAGCGTCGCCGCTGGAGCCGCCGCCTACCGAACTGAATACCGTTTTGACGTGCGCCACTTTTTGCGCGGCGATACGGGCGCGTTCGGCCAGATTCCAGGTTTCCTGCAAAGTACTGCCGGGTGGCAGTTCCAGATTGATTTGGGTTTGGCCGCGATCGGATGGCGGCACAAAACCCGTGGGCAATAATCCCACCAGAGAAATCGATCCGGCAAAAAACAGGGCCGCGCCGATCATGGTCAGCAAACGATGTCGCAGACATGCACGCATGGCGCCCATGTATTTTTGCATGATCCAGCCATCGACTAATTGTCCTTCTTTGGTGGGCTTGAGCAAATAGGCGGACATCATCGGCGTGAGCAAGCGCGCCACCACGAGCGATGCGACTATCGCTAGCACGGCCGTCCAACCGAATTGCTTGAAAAATTTCCCCGGAATACCCCCCATAAAGGCGGTTGGCAAGAACACGGCGACCAGTGCAAAAGTGGTGGCGATCACGGCCAAACCGATTTCGTCGGCCGCTTCCATCGCCGCCTGCATCGGTGTTTTTCCCATGCGTAAATGGCGCGAGATATTCTCGATTTCCACAATCGCATCGTCTACCAGAATCCCCACTACCAAGGCCAGCGATAGCAAAGTGACGGTATTGAGCGTGAAGCCGAAATATTTCATCCCCAGAAATGCCGGAATCACCGACAAGGGAAGGGCGGCAGCGGCCACTAGCGTGGCGCGCCAATCGCGTAGAAACCACCACACTACCAGCACGGCTAGCAATGCGCCTTCGTATAATAATTCCATCGAGCCTGTGAAGTTTTCTTGCACCGGTGCGACGTTGTCGATCACGGCGGTCAGCTTGACGTTGGGATATTCGGCGCGCAGCTGGTCGATGGCGAGGCGCGTGCCTGCCGCCACATCGATTTCGCTCGCGCCTTTGCTGCGAAAAATTTCGATGCCAACCACTGGCTTGCCATCCTGTAGCGCCACGCTACGCTGTTCTGCCACGGTGTCGCGCACGTTGGCGATTTGGTCGAGGCGAATTTTACGTCCGTCGGGCAAGGGCATTTCCATTCGCGCCAGGTCGGCTGTCGATTTGACGGTGGCGATGGTGCGCACGCTTTGTTCTGCGCCGCCGACATCGCCACGTCCGCCGGGTGATTCCTGCTGCACCAATTTCAACCGCCGCGACACGTCCATTGCGCTGACATCGAGCGCGGCCATTTTTGCTGCATCGAGTTCGATCAACGCTTCGCGCGTGACGCCGCCCATGCGTTTGACTGCGCCCAGGCCGGGGACGGTGAGCAGTTTTTTGGCGACCGTGTTATCGACGAACCACGACACTTCCTGCTCATCAAGTTTGTCCGATTCGGCGGTGAGCGTCAGGATCACGCGGCCTGCAAAGCTGGCTTTGGTGACACTCGGATCACGCATTTCTGCGGGCAGATCGGCGCGTGCGCGCGCCACTGCATCGCGCACATCGTTGACCGCTTCGGCGGGATCTTTTTCCAGGATGAATTCGACGTTGATGCTCACTTCGCCGTCACGCACAGTAGTGTAAATGTGCTTGACGCCTTGCAGCGTGGCGACCGAATTTTCGATCTTGCGGGCGACTTCGGTTTCTAACTGGGCGGGCGCCGAACCGTCGAGGGTCGCACTGACTGTGACCATCGGCAGTTCAATATCGGGAAAGTCCTGCACCGCACTCGATTGGAACGCCAATAAACCGGCGAGCGACAACAAGGCGAACAACATGATCGCCGGGATGGGATTTTTGATGGAAAGGGCTGAGAAATTCATGGCTTGTCTTTCGTCCCTTTAGGGTGTGACTGTCGCAGGAGAAATCTCTGCATGCTTGCTGACAGCTGCGGCCACCACTTTGACTAAATCGCCGTCATTGAGAAAGCCCGCGCCAGTCGTCACCAGACGGACATCGGCTGCGATACCGCTCAATATTTCAAGTTGATCGCCTGATTGCCGTCCGGTTTGCACCTTCACTTGCGCAACGCGATTATCGGGACCTAGGCGAAACACGTAGCTAAAACCATCGCGCACAACGACCGCTTGTTGCGGCACAGTCAAGCCCGCCGAGCTGCCCAGTTCAAACTCCCCTTTGGCAAACATACCCGCCTTCAGTGCGGACGTGATCGGTAAATCAACGTAGACCAAACCGGAGCGTTTTTGCGGGTCGATGGTAGGTCCGACCATTCTTACCTTGCCTTTGATAATGCCGTTGGCAGTCAGGACCCGGGCAACGAGGCCCGGTTTTAAACGCGCCATTTCGTCGGCCGTGACTTCTGCCCGCCATTCCAGGCGACCCTGGCGAATCATGCGAAATAGTTCCTGGCCTGCTGGCAACACCGCGCCCACCGTCGCGCTGCGGGCCGAAATAACGCCGCTATCGGGGGCCGCCACTTGGGTGTGTGCGAGCCGAAGCTGCGCTATTTTGGCTGCCGCACGCTGGGATTCCAGACGCGCTCCGGCTGTCTTTTCTGCGGTCGTGTATTGCGTGATCTGTTGCGCGCTTAAAGCGCCGCTGGCTTGCAGGACTCGGGCGCGTTCGGCGTTTGCCGCTGCTTCCATTGCGCTGGCCTCCGCTTCGGCGACGCCCGCGTTTGCCTGGGCCACATCTGCTTGCACGCTATCGGCAGCAAACACAGCGAGGACTTCGCCACGCTTGACTACATCGCCTACATTTACGCGTACTTCGGCCAGGCGCAGCCCGTTGGCTTCGCTCCCTACGCTCGCTTCTTGCCAGGCGGTCACATTCCCGTTGGCAGTTAGTTTAAGCGACAGCGTTGCACTGTGCGGTTGATCCACTGTGACGGTCAAGGCTGGTTTGGACGCGCTTACGCTGGGTTTTTCGGCGGTTGCATGAAACGCCACGGTAATCAGCGTTGCACCAATGAATATACTTGCACCGATCGATGAGAGAGATTTTTTAGAGGGGTTCATAGGTTGAAATTTGAATCGAAAATTATTCGGGATGGAAGCAAAGTGGGTCCGGGCGCCAAGGCTTTACCAAACTAAAAAAACCTGGGCAGTGTTTTTAACTTTTCTTCCATTCCATTGTGGTTCGTACTGGGATGGCCCATTTCGTTCGTATCCTACTGCGCCTTTGTTTTATCCAGTATTGCTGACATCGAATGGTGGGGAGATGCAATCAACGCGTCGTTTCCCCATCCGCCACCGAGCGCAAGGTACAGCGCAATCCATGTGGCGATGTGTTCGCGCTGCAATTCGATCAAGGCACTTTGCGCCAGCACTGCGCTGCGACGTGCATCCTCCAGCTCAAACAAGTTCGCCAGCCCGTTGTCGTAACGCGCTTTGGTCGCTTGATATGAAGTAGAAAAACCATCGACGGCGATCTGTGCATCGCTGCGGCGCTCGGCGAAACTGTGCAATGACACCAGCGCTTCTTCCACCTCACGCACGGCGTTGCGCAACTTGGACTGATAGACCGCGCCAGCTTCATCGTAACGGGCGCGGGCTGCATCCACATTGGCTCTGCGTACGCCGCCGTCAAACAGAGGCAGAACCACCGACACTGGGCCGATGCTCCACACGGTACCGGTATTTACTTGGGAATTTGATTCAATCCGGGTACGTCCGATGTTGCCAAACAAACTGATGCGCGGCAGGCGCTGCGCCTTGGCTTGCCAGACTTCACTGCTAGCAGCAATCACCTCTGTCGCTGCATTGTACAAATCCGGGCGCTGCGCCAATGCTTGGGCGGGCACACTGGCGACGGCGATCTGGGCGGGTTGCGGCAGGTGCGCGTTACCGGGAGCTAGTGCGGCCCGTAATGCCGGTTCCGGCATGGCACTCATGGCGACCAGCGCTTTGATATTCAGATCACATTGTGTACGTTGTACGATCAGGGCGCTCCTGCTTTGTGCTGCACTGGCAAGCGATAGTGCGGCGTTGGCAGGTGACTGGAATCCTGCTTTGGCACTTTGCTCGGTCAGGGTTGCTGTCTGCGTACGTGAATTTGCATCGATTTGTTTTTGTTTCGTTTGCGCTTCGCAGGCGCGCAAAGCGACATAGTTGTTGGCTACTTCGGCCGCTACCGAAATTTGGGCGGCGTACCAGGAGGCTTGAGCCCCCTCGAATCGCGCCTGGGCTGCATTTCCCCCTGCGCTGGCAGCGCCGAAGAGGTCGATTTCCCATGCAGTTTGTACTCCGGCTGATCCGATATTAGCTAGCGGGGTGATCAAATCCTGCTTGCCGCGAGAGGCGCTGGCACTGGCGGTAAGCGTGGGGAATAATGCGGCTCCGGCGGAAACCCGTAGCGAACGCGCTTGTTCAATGTGTGATTTGGCCGAGGCCAGCGTTGGACTTGCCGCTTGTGCCGCATCGATCAATTGGGTTAGCAGAGGATCGTTAAATTGTTGCCACCAATTGAGTAATGGCGTGCTTCCCGCCTCCTGCGGAAGCGGCGCTTGCCATGTGGTGGGCAGTGCGTTCGCTGGGGCGGGTGAATGTGTTGCAGATAGACTGGAGCAAGCGCTTAATGTTAATGCGCCGCCCAAGCCCAGTCCCAGGGCAGCGGTAAGAGAATATTTCAGAGTACGTTGTGCTAATGGAACGAAAATGATGGATCGGTTCATTGATGGAAAATTTCTTTGCGTAGGAGACGCGGGATGCGTATTCTGTCGTTGATTGCGGGATGTACGTGTTGATTGATCGGTCGATTTCTTGACTTTATCACGACCATCGTTTTCTTGTTGTAACAGTAGGTTCAGGGCTTACGCAAAATTGTCGTAAGCCCTAATATTGTTACACTGTCCGACTCATTGTAGTAGATGGCTACGGTTGAAAATGATCGGTTACATCCCCCCTTTTTTCTGAAAACAAATGCTCCCGGATTCACCACTCATCGCGTTAGAGGAGATTGATCCTGATACCTATATCGGCGTGCTGCCTTCGCCCTGTATCAATGTATGTCGCATTAATCAAGCCACGGGCTTATGCGAAGGATGTTGGCGCACTATCGATGAAATTGCGCAGTGGCGTTGCGCCAGCGAAGTGCAAAAGCGGGTAGTGTGGCGGGCCATTAAGCAGCGTACCCACCAGAGTTGATTCAAATGTGACCGCTATGCGGATCGACTTTTTAGGAGCCGATATAGCGTGCGATCAGCGCCGCACCTTCGGATGAATCGAGCGCAAGAAATTGCAGTCCGATCTTAAAGCCCTCGTCTTCGGTTTGGACGCAATACGATATTCTGGCATTGACGACAATGTGGTGGTTGATGCCATCGAAGAACATCTCAAAAGCCGCATCAACCACTTGACCAATCGCGAGTTGATCCGGGACGTTGACCAGACTCATGCCAAACTTCCCGACATCCATGGTACGCACGGTGATGGGTTCTGCGGAACCGATGGTTAGAATAGCTTTGATACGCAAGACCTTGCGTGAAGATTGCCTTTGTTCGATAGTCATTGTTTATCCAATGCTAAAAATTCAAACCATGCTGTTCTGGATGTCGGAGGTTAAGGCACCTTAAGGATGAGCAGAGTGATCAAATGCGGATTAAGCTTAGACGATTGGTCTGAAAGCTGCAATAGAGAAGATTTTTTTAGTGTGGGTACTTTAAAATGCTAGCATAAATTTTAGAGCGGTCGTTCTTTTTAATTGATAATCCAATGGCTTCAATCCATACCGCCGGTCATTGTCCAATGTAAGCGAGGTTTTCCTGGCATACCCTCCGGCGCCGCGCAATTTGTGCATTCCTGTGATCAGCGCCCCGCTGGCGACTGAAGGCGGAATGCGATGCCGCCAGAGCCAGAATTTCAGTTCGATATTTAGAGTAGAAAGTGAGGGTTCTCATGAAACAGATTCAAACCTTGATCCCCGCAGTAGCCCAAGGGCATTGGGTCGGCGATGGTTTTCCGGTGCGGCCTTTATTTGGCGATCTGGCTTTCACTGAAAAAATCAGTCCTTTTTTGATGTTCGATTATGGCGGACCGATGGCGTTTACCGCGACGACAAAAAAACGGGGTGTCGGTGCGCATCCGCATCGCGGTTTTGAGACGGTGACCATCGCCTTTCAGGGAGAAATTGAGCACGGTGATTCGGTCGGTAATCGGGGCGTGATTGGTCCTGGAGATGTGCAGTGGATGACCGCTGCATCGGGCATCGTGCATGAAGAATTTCATTCGCAGGCATTTGCCAGCCAAGGCGGTGTGTTGGAAATGGTGCAGCTGTGGGTCAATCTCCCCACAGAATTCAAAATGTCTGCGCCACGATACCAGTCTATTGTGAAGGGGGCGATTCCGGTGATTGCGTTGCCGGGCGAGGTCGGTACGGTGCGTGTCATTGCCGGCGACTACAAGGATGTGCATGGCGCTGCCAGCACATTTAGTCCCATCAATCTTTGGGATATCGCTCTTGATGAAAACAAGACGATTAACCTGCCTCTTTCGGCTGGTTACACGACGTTGATCTTTGTGCGCACTGGCAAGCTCGTCTTTGGCGGAAGAACATTGGGAACGGCTGACCTTGCGTTGTTGACCCGAGACGGTGACGATATCGAATTGAAAGCGCTTGAGAATACGCAGTTTATGGTGCTCAACGGCAAGCCACTCAATGAACCAATTGCTGCACGCGGTCCTTTTGTGATGAATGCCGAATCGGAATTAGATCAGGCTGTCCGGGATTATCAAAGCGGACGCATGGGGCGGCTTGAGGGTTGAGAATTTTTGTGCAGCGGCTGCAGATCTATTGTGGATGACCAGCGCCTGATCAGGCGAGCGCTCTGGTGTTCACATAAGTGTGCACATATATCTCTCTAAAATATCTCTCTAAAATTAATTACTCTTTCAAACAGTCCGGCTGTATTGCCCATATCCCAGGTAAATTGCGCCAATAGCCAAATGCATCCATGCCACAACCCACGACAAATTTGTCAGGGATCGAGAGGCCTGCATAATTGGCGGTGATGGGTTTTGCCTTGCCGATGACTTTATTGGCCAGTACGGCTAGCACGACTTCAGATGCGCCCATGTCGAGCAATCGTTGCTTAACTTGCGCCAGTGTTTCTCCCTCATCGAGAATGTCATCGAGCACAATGACAGTGCGACCTTCGACGTTGGAACGCGGAATGACTTTCCATACCACTTTGCCGCCTTGATCTTCGTCGCCATAACGGGTGACGTGAATGTAGTCGAATTCCAGGGGGAAAGTCAGTTGCGGTAGCAACTGGCCGGTGAAAACTACTGCACCGCCCATGACACCGAGCACGAGCGGGAATTCAGGGCTGTCCTGTTGTCCGAAGTGGCTGTTTAAATGGGAGGCAACTTGTTTGATCGCATTGTGTACAGCATCCTGATCGTAAATCAGGACTGCACTTTCCAGCAACTTGCGTGCACGTTCGGAATGAAAATTGAGCATGAGGATGGCCCGGAAAGAGGAGGAAATAGGAGGAAATATTTGATGAATCCTACTTTATAGGATAGTGGCAATAGAGTGAACATTCTACGATAAATTTAAACATTTTTTATCGGATTAAATTACGCAAAATCGTCCCGGCGGCGTTGCGCCTTCTGGCCGACCAGGCGTACTGCTTTCGTCCGCACGTCTGCCGGGACGATTTTGCGTAAGGCCTCAAAATAAAAAATGGATATTTTCTATCGTCGGCAGAAAAGAAAATTTTAGTATCCTCTAATCCATAATGTGCATAGACTAGTAGTCAGTCAATTGGCTATACGGGTACGTTTCTGACATTGTTGAGCAAGAACGAACTATTTATTTTTGGAGGCAGTCTGTCTTGAATTTACTCTCTTTCGAATCGTTGGCTGCTTACTGGTCTGGTCCTGAGATCACGACCAATCTGATCGTGACTCTGAATCTGTTCGGCGCATTATTGCTGGGGCTAGTGGTGGGTTATGAGCGTTCTTATCATGGTCGCGCGGCTGGCATGCGTACCTATGGGCTGGTGTGCATGGCCTCGGCGGCGCTGACGGTAATTGCCGGTTACCCGGGCAGTTGGTATGGCGGACATATGGCTGCTTCTCTTGGCAGTGACCCGACGCGTATTATTCAGGGTGTAGTTACCGGCATTGGTTTTTTGGGTGCGGGTGTGATTATGCGCGAGGGAATGAATATTAGCGGCTTGACTACGGCGGCATCGATCTGGGCCTCCTCTGCCATTGGGATAATGGTGGGCGTAGGGTTTTTCGGCGCCGCTATGGCGCTTGCCCTTTTATCTGCTGGTTGCATGGTATGGGGATCAAAACTGGAGGCGTGGCTTCCCTCTCGTCAGGCAGTAAAAATCGTATTGCGGTTCAAGAAAGAATTCGTTCCTCGTGAAGAAACGTTGCGACGTGCCGCCTTGAATCGCGGTTACGAAATAGCCATCGGTTCTCTCTCCGTTATTTATGAGAAAGGCCAGCCAGAATGGCATTTCGTGGCAATCTCTTTACGTAAAAAATCGGGTTCATCCTTGTCTGATCTGGCCAGTGAAATCGCATTGTTTGATGGCGTGGAGAGTTTCCAGCTTTCCCATGCCAGAAATTAATCGTCCATTACCTTAAAAATTGCATGCCGTGCCCGTTAGTTGGTTCAGCCTCGAAAAATAGCTGCACCAGTTTTGGCTCGACGAAAACATTTTCTGCCGTAAGGCGAGGCATATATTCCCCGCAGAGGGTGCGGGACTCACTGAACTTCATCACTTGTTATACCGTTTTTTTCAGCATTTTTTACGCCTACGACTATGCTTCAGAAACCCTCTTTCCCGCCTCTGTTTCCATCGCTGGAACCCCATCGGCACGGCATGTTGCCGGTGGACGAGCTGCACACATTGTATTGGGAAGAATGCGGCAATCCTGATGGTCTGCCTGTTCTGTTTCTGCATGGCGGGCCGGGCTCGGGATTGTCGCCGGTGCACAGGCAATTTTTCGATCCTGCGTATTATCGAATTATTCTTTTTGCGCAGCGCGGTGCCGGCCAATCGACACCGCGCGGGGAGTGTCGTAACAACACGACGCAGTTGTTGATCGACGACATCGAACGCATCCGGCAGATGCTCGACATCAAGCAATGGCTAGTCTTCGGCGGTTCCTGGGGGTCGACGCTGGCTCTGGCATATGGTCAGGCTCATCCGGTCTGTTGCCTGGGATTCGTATTGCGCGGTATTTTCCTCTGTACGCCACCAGAGATCGATTGGTTTTTAAATCGCATCCAATGGATTTATCCTGAGCTGCACACACAGTTCATTGCGCTGATTCCCCAGAGCGAGCGAGGTAATCTGCTGCAAGCTTATGCGCGACGCCTGTTCGGGGATGATCCGGTCATTCAATTGCGTGCTGCGCACGATTGGGTCAACTATGAAGGACGTCGTTTATTCTTGTTGCCGCAACCGGCAATGGAAAATAAGCAAGGCGATGATGCCGCCTTGTGTGTAGCGCGTCTGGAGGTGCATTACATGCTGCATGACGGGTTCTTGCCGAACGATCAGTTAATCACCAATGTGGGATGCATCAGCCATTTGCCGGCTATTATCATTCAGGGGCGCTACGACATGGTTTGTCCTCCTTTGACGGCATATCGCTTGCATCAAACCTGGCCCCAGGCCACACTTCGGATGATTGCCGATGCGGGTCATGCAGCGATGGAACCCTCGGTTACAGCGGCGCTGGTTGAGGCGACTGAACAGTTTAAGCGGCAGGGAAATTTTGATTAGTTCTCCATTAATGATCAAAGAACTGCCGTTGAATTTTGGATAAACTGATACATCGTATTTTTCGTTGACCTTTTCTAGGGCATGGATAATGAATATTGATTTGGGAGACATCGGCCAACTGATTCACTTGGCGATTGCGCCTGCTTTTCTATTGGCGGGAATTGGAACCAATCTCATGGTGCTTACAAACCGGCTGGCACGCATTATTGACCGCTCGCGTGTGTTGGAAGATCGGCTCTCTAGCGATGAGCACGAACATGATCGGGTGGAGCTGGAAACCCTCTATGAACGATCTCACCTGATTAATCGCGCCATCACTCTGAGTACTTCGTGCGGTTTATTGATTTGTGTTGTAATCGCAGCGTTATTTTTAGGCGATGCGTTGAACCTGGCTTTGAGCAAAATTATCGCTGGTTGTTTTGTGTTGGCCATGCTTGCATTAATCGGCAGCTTTGTGTTTCTCCTGCGTGAAATATTCATCGCTACGGACAGCCTTGCAAGACGTGCGAAAATGGTGAAATAAAATGTGGGGAAAATAAAAGAGTAGCCAATGTCATTTGGGCACATCCAGAAAATCCGCCTCGCTCTTCGTTGCGGCAGTTGTAGTGATCTATTAGGTTTTTTATGCTCGTTACCGATTATCAACGTCCCCCCACTCTTTACCGATATGCGGCGAGACAGTGGGTGGAACGTTCCCTGAAATTGGGTGAATTTCGTTTGCGGCCCGCATCCCATTGTCTCACCCTGAGTTTTTCCAAGGCATGGGAGCCCAGTCTGTTCGATACCTTGTCGGAAGCAGAATGCTGTCTCATTATTCACAATACTGAATTGTTTGGCGAACGCCTGCATCTGGCTGTGCAGCGTGCGTTGCCAAGCTGGATGGGGATTGATGGGGCGGTCGAATACGGTGCCCGTAGTCCCTTGGGTGCGGCATTTTCAAAAACCGCCCCGGATGCTGCAGAACAGGAATGGTTGTTCGCCTGGCGCTCGACTCAGGCCGCCCTGAGTTTGAATCCAGTAATTATTACGATGGGTAGTATCGAGAGTTTTGCGGAATTGCGTGAGAGGCATGCTTACCTCAGTTAGGTACGCCGGTCGTTGTAGCAGACACTGGCTTGATGCGGACTGCTTCGGCCATCATCGCCTCCACCATTTTCCGAACATTTGATTCGACCGTGGAAGAGCCGAATAGCGAGGATGCAAAAAAATCCGGTTCTAGCTTTCCGACATAGCTGATGTGCGTCCCGTTCGCACTGTCTTGTGTCGCCGGTGTGAGTTCCCAGTGCGACGCATATTGTTTCATGTCGCCCGTCACGAGCGCGATGTCGATGCGGGAAAAAGGTTGCTCCGTCACCCGCAAGACCAAATGGACAGCTTTGGAAAGAAATAAAAATCGTGCGCGGCCGTCTTGGGTAACGATGACTTCATTTCCCTCCCGCGACAACATTTTTGATGACACCAAGTCTGGCACAAATAGGTGCATCTGATCGTAATCCGTCAGTACCCGCCATATTTGCTGCGGTGTGGCGCGTACAAAGCCATCAACCTGGATATCGTAAAAAGACAGGTCGCCCGCATGCACCCGTTTGACGATCACTTCCAGCGGCTTGATTCGCGCAGGTTCCTGCGCGGCAGCACAGAAACAAAACAATAAGAATATGGCGTGAAGACATCGCATAGGTGAGTGATACCTTTGTGGCTAAATTCGGCGAAACCTGCGGTGCAACATGAGACGATGGACGGTCACAATCAAGTAGTTAACTGATGTTATGCAGATACGCTATATTTCACTGATCGGGATACCACTGCCAACCCGGTGTACTCAGAACTGCAAGCTTTGTGCGCTGCGCAACATCAGATAGTTAAGATATAGCGGTGAGTCCTTGCCAGCTTGCGCCTGTTTGATGATAGAGTAAATCTGAGAATATACAAAGGGTGAATTTACGCAAAGCTGCTCTGGCGATGGGATGTTTCCTGGCTAGATACCTATGTCGTAAAGCCCAATTGCCTTTGTCTGCATGTCTTATGTGAACAGTGTTGCGTCAGCTCTGGAATTTCAACTTGTATAGTTAATAGTTAGGCCAATTTATTTAATGATCTCTCCTCCCTATCCGCATTTGCTGGCGCCACTTGATCTCGGTTTTACGACTTTGCGCAATCGCGTGATCATGGGTTCCATGCATACCGGGCTGGAAGACCGGTTTTACAACTATCCCAAACTGGCCGCTTATTTTCGTGAACGCGCGCGCGGCGGTGTTGGCTTGATTGTCACCGGCGGCATTGCCCCTGACCGGCGTGGGTGGTTGCTGCCGTTCGGCGGTAGTTTGAATTGGCCAGGCGACATCGTTAACCATCGCCGTGTGACCGATGCCGTTCATGCAGAAGGTGGCCAGATCGTGATGCAGATTTTGCATGCCGGGCGCTACGCATACCAGCCGCTTGCCGTGTCGGCATCCGCACTGAAATCGCCCATCTCGCCATTTCGTCCAAGGGCACTCAGCGAAAGCGCTATTCTCAGCACGATAAAAGACTATGCCCGTTGCGCCATGCTGGCTCAACGCGCTGGTTATGACGGGGTGGAGATCATGGGTAGCGAAGGCTACCTGCTCAATCAGTTTCTTTGCATCCGCACTAATCTGCGTCAAGATCGCTGGGGCGGTTCTATTGAAAATCGCCTGCGGCTGGCGGTGGAAATTGTGCGGGAAATCCGCGGTGCCGTCGGTGAAAATTTTATCCTCATGTTCCGTCATTCCCTGCTTGATCTGGTCGATGGCGGCAATAGCTGGCACGATGTGATCACAGTG
Source organism: Oxalobacteraceae bacterium (assembly GCA_025352145.1). Lineage (GTDB taxonomy): Bacteria > Pseudomonadota > Gammaproteobacteria > Burkholderiales > Burkholderiaceae_D > JANXTY01. The sequence continues at coordinate 33,402 of JANXTY010000026.1, read as the reverse complement.
GCCAAGGCATTGGAACAAGCAGGCGTCAACATTCTAAGCACCGGCTACGGCTGGCATGAAGCACGGGTGCCGACGATTGCCACCTCGGTACCGCGGGCTGCTTTTCGGAGTCTTGCGGGACGATTGCGCAAAGAGGTGTCGATTCCGGTGGTGGCATCGAATCGCATCAATATGCCTGATGAGGCTGAGACGATTTTGCGCGAGGGGGATGCCGACTTGATTTCGATGGCGCGTCCGTTTCTGGCCGACCCCGAATTTGTCAACAAGGCTGCTGCAGGCCGTGCCGACGAAATCAATACCTGCATTGCTTGCAATCAGGCTTGCCTTGATCACACTTTTTCTAACAAGCGCGCCAGTTGCTTGGTCAATCCGCGCGCCTGCCATGAAACGGAATTGATGTACAAGAAAACCACCCACCCACGTCGTGTGGCGGTGGTCGGCGCTGGGCCGGCGGGTTTATCTGCGGCGAGTGTCGCTGCAGAATGCGGCCACGCAGTTACGCTGTTCGACGCTTTGGACAAAGTAGGTGGTCAGTTCAACATTGCCATGCAAATTCCTGGCAAAGAGGAATTTAGCGAGACCATCCGTTACTTCACGCGCCGACTCGAAGTGACGGGCGTTTGCGTGAAGTTGAACCAGCGTGTCACGCGGGCGCAATTGTTGGCGGAAGGTTTCGACGACATCATCATCGCCACCGGCATCGTACCGCGACTTCCGTGCATTCCAGGCATTGAACACGCCAAGGTTTTATCGTATCTCGATGTGCTGGTACACAAGGTAGCAGTCGGCCAGCGTGTCGCCATCATTGGTGCAGGCGGCATTGGTTTCGACGTGGCGGAATATCTTTTACACGATCCTGCATTGCCACTACCCCAACCGCTGGAGCACTGGTTGCAAGAGTGGGGAGTCGATCTGCATGAAAGCACCAACGGTGGTTTGGTCGCGCCAAAATCGGAAACACCTTTCCGGCAGATCTATCTGTTGCAGCGCAAGGCATCCAAGGTTGGCGCGGGATTAGGCAAGACCACAGGCTGGGTTCATCGCGCTACGCTCAAACGCAAAGGTGTGGAAATGCTCGCTGGGATCGATTATCAAAAAATTGACGACCAGGGTTTGCATATTACGCACGGCGCGCACTCTCGCGTGCTGGTAGTGGATCACGTCATTGTCTGCGCCGGACAAGAATCGCTAACGGAATTGATGTCTCTCGAAGACAGCAAAACCGGCCCACGGTTTCACCTGATTGGGGGTGCCGCACTGGCTACCGAATTGGATGCGAAGCGGGCGATTAGGGAAGGTGCGCTGGTCGCGTCCAGGCTTTGACGCCACATCATGATTGTCATCCGTCACTCGGCCAGAAACCGTAGTGGGCTATAGCGGCTATAGCCTAATAGTGCGCTTCAAAGAGCATGCGCCCCACATCGTCAGGCCTGCTTCTTCTCTACTTCTTATTTTCCGTGGAATATCCTGATGTCTGAAATGACATCGATCGCACGATAAAAGTGATTGGATCGTTGGTTTGATCGCGACTAACATTCTTTTTCAGCCCTCTTCCTGGTCAATTTTCAGATTGTCTCCTTGGGAAGAAGCTTCTGTCATTTCCCTCATTGACCTATTCGGATATGTTTAATCTATGAAAAGCCATGCCCACCAAATAAAATCACTTTTAATCACGATTGCGTGCAAATCTGCCGATGGCTTGCTTTTACCGTTCCATGCTTTAGAAATAATTTCTGGCAAGGATACCTGTGGTGGAACCCATTCATCGGGGGCTAATTGGGTCAGCGGTTGTCGATTCCCGACATTATTTTTACTGGCTGGTTTGATCACGACGTTTGCTTCAGCACAAACGGTTGTCAAAATTGATGTCGCCAAACCCGGTATGCAGGTCAGCTCCCAGCTCTATGGCTTGATGACAGAAGAGATTAATTACTCCTACGACGGTGGGATTTATGCTGAATTAATCCGCAATCGTATTTTTAAGGATGATGAAAAAAGACCGGTGAACTGGTCGGTGGTTCAGGAGGCGAATGGCACTGCATCGATTTCTCTTGACCAACATCAGCCGATTGAAAACACCGTATTGACTACCAGCCTAAGGCTAGACGGAAATCACGCTTCGGAGGGTCACCGCGTGGGTATCGCTAATGAAGGTTACTGGGGCATTCCTGTCAAACCGAACACTACTTATCACGCTACCTTTTACGCAAAAACAGCAGGTGCCGGGGGCGTTCCTCTTACCGTCAGCATTGAAAGTAATGACGGCAAAACGGTGTATGCCACATCTCAAGATGCAAAAATTAATGGCCATTGGCAGAAGTATGCGATCACGCTGACAACCGGCAAAAATGTTACTCCTTCAACCGCCGCAAAATTTGTGATTGCGACTGAAAATCCCGGCACAGTCTGGTTCAATCTGGTCTCACTTTTCCCTCCCACCTTCAACAACAGAGCCAATGGCAATCGAATTGACCTGATGCAAAAGTTGGTGGAGATGAAGCCGTCATTTCTGCGTCTGCCCGGTGGCAATTATCTTGAAGGCGACACCGTAGCTACACGCTATCAATGGAAGCAAACCCTCGGCCCGCTCGAACAGCGGCCAGGCCATCCCGGAACCTGGCGTTACCGTTCTTCCGACGGAATGGGCTTGCTGGAATTTATGCAATGGTGCGAGGACATGAAAGCTGAACCCGTGCTGGCTGTTTTTGCCGGTTACGCGCTCAAGAAAGAAACTATTGCCGCAGGCCCAAAACTGCAACCATTTGTGGATGAAGCCTTGGACGAAATCGAATACGTGACCGGCGACACGAATACCACATGGGGCGCGCAACGCGCGAAAGATGGTCACCCAAAACCATTTAAATTAACCTATGTTGAAATTGGCAACGAGGATGGATTTGACACGGGCAAAACCTACGATGGTCGTTTCACGCAGTTCTACGACGCTATCAAGGCCAAGTATCCGCACTTGAAATTAATCTCTACCGTCAATGGAAAAGATCCGCTAGGACAAAGACAGCATCTCACCAGCCGCATTCCCGACGTGGTGGATGAGCACTATTACTATGGTGCGCTGGAAATGATGAATGACGCATCGCGTTACGATACCTACAGCCGTACCGCGCCTAAAATTTTTATCGGTGAATGGGCAGCCCGGGAAGGCGCACCAACCACCAACTTAATTTCTGCGCTGGCAGATGCCGCATGGATGACAGGAATGGAACGCAACGCCGATATCATCGTGATGTCTTGTTACGCGCCCCTGTTTGTCAATGTGAATCCAGGCGGGATGCAATGGAAGAGCAATTTGATCGGCTACGATGCGCTGACCAGCTATGGTTCTCCATCGTATTACGCCCAAAAAATGTTCAGCGAATATCTCGGTAATATATCGCTTGCAGTCCAGACCGAAAACATCTCGACACAAGCCTGGCAGCCGAAAGCAAAAAAAGACCAGACGCTTCCGCCCCCCAAACAAGTGCCGACGCTATTTTTCTCCGCTACTAAAGCGGACAAGAATGGAGACATTTATTTGAAAGTCGTCAATGCCATCAGCACAGCGCAAGCGGTGAAGGTTGAGTTAAACGGTACAAAAAATGTGGCACCTGAAGGCAAGGCAATCACATTAAGTTCAGCCAAACCGGACGACACCAACTCCATTACCGAACCAACAAAAATAGTGCCAGTCATCAGAAAAGCAACGGGGCTAGGTTCACAGTTTAGTTATACGTTTGCGCCTTACTCGGTGACGGTGCTAGTCATTTCTACCCGATAAAGGATGTTACACAGCGCCCAGCGCTTGTAGTTCTGAGTACGCTGGGTTGGCATTGGGATCCGGCATCGGTGAAATATGACGCACCACAGGGGTATGCCATGCCCCCGATGCCTGGGCCTCAAAGGATAACGACTTTGACGAGCAATGGGTAACTCATTGACTACGAGCGACACGCATGAGAACAATGCTGTCGGACCTTATTTTTTCAATTTGACTCAGATACCTTCAAAAAATGCATAGTCCCTCGTGGCGTTTTATAATGTCGGCCTGACCATCGAACCGGCGTGCTGGAACAGCTCTCGATGGCTGTTATGTAGAAAATGCTGTCAACCCGGACCCATCACGCTATGCAATACGTATCTACTCGCTCAGGCACGGCAACTTCTTCTGTGCCGCAATCTTTTTCCGATATTTTGCTGGGCGGCCTTGCGCCCGATGGGGGACTTTATCTGCCTGCGCACTATCCGCAAGTGACGGCCGCAGAATTGAATGCGTGGCGCAAGTTGTCCTACGCTGATCTGGCGTATGAAGTGCTGAAGAAATTTGCGACCGATATCCCGGATGCCGATCTCAAGGCGCTGACACAAAAGACGTACACGGCGCCTATATATTGCAATGCCCGTGAAGGCGACGATCCCCGGGAAATTACCCCTTTGCATGTGATCGAAGACATGGATGGCCGCGCCGGTACCACACTGATCTTGCAAGCCTTGTCGAATGGTCCGACGCTGGCTTTCAAAGACATGGCGATGCAATTATTAGGCAATTTGTTTGAGTACACCTTGGCGAAACACAATGGCGAACTCAATATCTTCGGTGCGACATCAGGCGACACCGGGAGTGCGGCGGAATATGCGATGCGCGGCAAAAAAGGGATACGCGTTTTTATGCTTTCGCCCCATAAAAAAATGAGCGCCTTCCAGACTGCGCAAATGTTCAGTTTGCAAGATCCGAACATTTTTAATATTGCTGTGGAAGGTGTGTTCGATGATTGTCAGGATATGGTCAAGGCGGTGTCGAATGATCTTGCATTCAAGGTGCATCAAAAAATTGGCACCGTTAATTCCATTAACTGGGCGCGGGTGGTGGCGCAGGTGGTGTATTACTTCCGTGGTTATCTGAGTGCGACGACCAGCAACGATCAGAAGGTTTCATTTACCGTGCCATCAGGAAATTTCGGCAATATTTGCGCCGGCCATATCGCTCGCATGATGGGACTGCCCATTGATAAACTGGTCGCTGCGACGAATGAAAACGATGTGCTCGATGAGTTCTTCCGTACTGGCGTGTATCGCGTACGCAAATCGGCGGAGACGTATCACACAAGTAGCCCGTCGATGGATATTTCCAAGGCGTCCAATTTCGAGCGCTTCATTTACGACTTGCTTGGCCGTGATGGTGAGCGGGTGTGTGCGTTATTTCGAAAAGTGGAAACGCACGGCGGTTTTGACTTGTCCGGCAAGCCGGGCAGTGATGGCGATGAATTTAAAAAAGTAGCGCAGTACGGTTTTCAATCCGGTAAATCGACGCATCAGGATAGACTTAATACCATCCGCGATATGCAGGACGATTTCGATCTCATGATCGATACGCATACCGCAGACGGCATTAAGGTCGCGCGTGAACATATGGTGCCAGGGGTGCCGATGATCGTATTGGAAACGGCGTTACCAGCGAAATTTAATGAAACTATTCTTGAAGCTTTGGGTCGCGATGCAGAGCGACCTGCGGGATTTGAGAATATCGAAGCATTGCCGCAGCGCTTTGAAGTCATGGGTGTGGATATGGTGAAGATGAAAGCATTTATTGCTGGGCATACCGGGCTGTAAATTAAAAAATGGGGTGGGGCGGTACGCAGCGGGGGGTAGAGGAAAATTAGAGGAAAAATAGAGGAAAAGTGAATGCATGATGCAGGATAAATTCGCCTCCAAGACTGTGCCCATGCTCTCGGTGAGTGAAGCATGCGATTTTTTGTTGGCTGCTGCCAGGCCGGTAACAGGCGTGGAGACTATTTCCACGCTGGAATCCAACGGGCGTGTGTTAGCCGTAGCGCAAAGCGCTCAGATCAACGTTCCGCCGATGGATAACACCCAGATGGATGGTTACGCGGTACGCACCGCAGATTGCGCTAGCGGCACAGCAACGCTTGCCATCTCGCAGCGCATCCCGGCCGGTTATGTCGGCCAGCCATTGCCCCCGGGGAGCGCGGCGCGTATTTTTACGGGTGCGATGATTCCCTCCGGCGCCGATGCGGTCGTCATGCAAGAAATGTGTGTAGCAGAAGGCGATACGGTCACCATCAACCACACGCCGCAGGCAGGCGAATGGATACGCCGTGTCGGCGAAGATATCCAAGCCGATACCGTCATCTTGCCTGCGGGCACGCGCTTGCGCAGCCAGGAACTGGGTCTGGCGTCGTCGGTTGGCATAGCTACCTTGCCGGTGGTACGCAAGTTGCGGGTGGCCGTGTTTTTTACGGGCGATGAATTGGCGATGCCCGGCGAGGCGCTCAAACCGGGTGCGATTTATAACTCCAATCGTTTTACCTTGCGTGCCCTGCTGGAAAATCTGGGATGCGACATCACCGACTACGGCATCGTTCCCGATACCCTTGCGGCGACCCGGCAGACCTTGCGCACAGCGGCGCAAGAACACGATTTGATTATCACTTCGGGCGGCGTATCGGTGGGCGAGGAAGATTACGTCAAGCCAGCGGTCGAAGCCGAAGGACGACTCAACATGTGGCAAATTGCCCTCAAACCGGGCAAGCCGCTGGCGTTTGGCGAGATCAACCGGCACGGTCTTCAAGGTAAAGAAAAGGGCACCTGTTTTTTCTTGGGTCTGCCCGGTAACCCTGTGTCAAGTTTCGTTACTTTTCTATTGTTCGTGCGGCCCTTTATTTTGCGTTTGCAAGGGGTGCAGAATATCGCGCCCAAGGCCTTCATGCTGCGCGCCGATTTTGCCTGGCCCAGGGCTGATAAGCGCAATGAATTTTTACGCGCAAAAATCAATGCGGAGGGCGGTTTGGATCTGTTCGCCCATCAAGGTTCAGCCGTGCTCACTTCAACTGTGTGGGGTGACGGCCTGATCGATAATCCGCCGGGAAAAATCATTGCGGCGGGCGAGTTGGTGCGTTTTATTCCCTTTACTGAATTGCTGTATTGATGAACTCTGTGTGAGAAAAGCCGAATGAATATTGAGCTTCGTTTTTTTGCCAGCGTGCGCGAGGCGTTGGGTGTTTCGCAAGAATCGCTTGTGTTGCCTCAGTCTATTTTTACAGTGGGCGAAGTGCGTGCATGGTTAGTCGCACGCGGCGGCGTCTGGGCCGATGCGTTATCTGAAAAACGTGTATTGCGTATGGCCTACAATCAGGTAATGTGCGAGGCGAACGCGGTGATTTCCGAAGGTGGGGAGATCGCTTTTTTCCCCCCCGTTACCGGCGGTTAAGGCAATGAGTATGCCCATCCGCGTTCAAACGCAAGACTTTGATCTGACGACTGAAATTGCGCAACTTCGCCGTGGCAATTCCCGCGTTGGAGCCATCGTTACTTTCGTGGGCACAGTGCGCGATATCAACGACGGTGCCAGCGTGGCGGAGATGGAATTGGAACATTATCCCGGCATGACCGAGAAGGCGTTGACAGAGATCGTGGCGCAGGCCAGAGCGCGCTGGGATATATTCGATGCGCTGGTGATTCATCGGACGGGTTCATTGAAACCGATGGATCAGATCGTGCTCGTTGCTGTTATTGCTGCTCATCGTGGCGAAGCGTTTTCCGCCTGTGAATTCATCATCGATTATCTCAAGACAGAAGCGCCCTTCTGGAAAAAAGAGCAGACGTCCCAGGGAGGGCGCTGGGTTGATGCGCGATTAAAAGATGACGCTGCATTGGGGAAGTGGCAGCCTGGCAAGGCCGATATACCGGATAACCGGGGAGGGAAATAAAATGAATTGGTTAGCTGTAGCAGCAGTGGGCATCGGTGCTGCATGCGGTGCATGGTTGCGTTGGGGACTGGGGGTCTGGCTCAATGGATTGGTCGACCCATTGCCCATCGGGACACTGGCCGCTAATCTGGGCGGCGGTTATTTGATTGGGATGGCGTTGGCATTTTTCGGCAGCATACCCTCGCTTTCGCCGGAATGGCGTTTGTTTGTGATCACGGGTTTTCTGGGTGGGTTGACGACATTTTCTACTTTTTCTGCAGAAGCAATGCTCTTGTTGCAGCGGGGTGAGCTGGGCTGGGCACTGGGACATTCAGCCTTGCATTTAGTCGGTTCGATTCTCTTGTGCATGGCTGGTTTTGCGACTTTTTCGATTTATAAAGCACTCGCCGGATAGGACCCCATGTTAAATAAAATTCCGCTTATCACCCCTCTCCCTTTTCGAATTGGACAGGGTTACGACTGTCACGCCCTGGTGGAAGGGCGCAAGCTGATTATCGGTGGCGTCACGATCCCTCATCCTGTCGGTTTGCTCGGGCACTCGGATGCGGATGTGTTGCTGCATGCGATCACCGATGCGATTTTTGGCGCAGCGGGTTTAGGCGATATCGGTCGGCATTTTTCAGATACCGATCCCCAATATTCTGGGGCCGATTCACGCGGTTTGTTGCGTGAGGCCGTCAAACGCGTACTTGCTACCGGCTATGACATCGGTAATATCGATGCCACCATCATTGCGCAAAGGCCAAAAATGGCGCCGCACATCGGGCAGATGATTGCCAATATTGCGGAGGATTTAAATGTCAGCATCGGCCAGGTAAATATTAAAGCCAAGACCAATGAAAAGCTGGGCTATCTGGGACGTGAAGAAGGGATCGCGGCGGAAGCAGTAGCGCTCATTGTGTTGCGCTGAGCCTCTCAGGCTCTTTCAGTGATTAAATATTCGGTTGGATGAAAGGCACCATGCTGCATCCGGTTGCCAGGTTGTGACCCAATGGGGAATGTCCTCTGCGGGCATGGGGTGTGCGATGCCGAACCCTTGGGCGAGTTCACAGCCATTGGCCAATAACATCTCGCCATGCGCAATGGTTTCGACGCCTTCGGCAATGACCTTGCGATGGAAGGCTGCGGCTAGTCCAATAATGCCTTGAATAATAGCGAGATCGTCCGGGTCATCGAGCATATTACGTACAAAGCTTTGATCGATCTTGAGAAACTCGGCAGGCAATCGTTTTAAGTAGGCTAGCGAGGAATATCCCGTGCCGAAATCGTCTAGTGCAAAGCTGACGCCCAGCGCTTGACAGGCTTTTATCACGGTAGAAGCCTGAGCGATGTCTACCAGCGTGCTGGTCTCTAAAATTTCCAGTTCTAGATGGGTTGGATTGACTTCGGGATAGGCTGCGAGTAGTTGTTCCAGACGTTTGGGGAAGTCGTGTTGTTGGAGCTGGAGTGCGCCAATATTGACGCTGATAGGAATCTCCAGTCCGGCGCCAAGCCATTGCGTCATTTGTGTCAGGGCGCTGGCGATGACCCATTCTCCCAGAGTCACACTGATGTAATGATTTTCGATCGCGGGTAAAAACATCGCTGGCGGCAGCAAGCCCTGCGTGGGATGTTGCCATCGAATGAGCGCTTCTACGCCAATGATGACGCCGGTACGCATGTTGACCTTCGGTTGGTAAAACAGGACGAACTCATTGCGGCCCAGTGCAGCGCCAATATTTCTCAATTCTTCGCGCTGGGTTTGGGTGGCAGCATCGCGGGCTACGTCGAACATGTGGTAGCAATTTTTACCGGCTTGTTTGGCGAGATACATGGCCTGATCAGCATGACGCAACAGCTGATCTGCGTTCACGCCGTCTTGCGGATAGATTGTTACGCCGATGCTGGCAGATACCTCTAAAAGGTTTTCGCCCACTATCACAGGTTCTGCGGCAGCCTGGAGCAGCCGCGACAATAGGGTTTCGCAATCTGAAGGCTGCTCTAAATCGGTCAGTACGGCGACAAATTCGTCGCCGCCGATACGTGCAAGTGTGTCGCTATCTCTGAGGGTATTTTTCATTCGGGAGGCGAGGGTGATGAGTAGTTCATCACCGACGCCGTGGCCGTGGCGGTCGTTGATGACCTTGAAGCCGTCCAGATCGAGAAAAGCCACGGCGAGTGCTTTTTCGCGCCGCCGTGTCGTAATCATGGCTTGCTGCATGCGATCCGCCAGTAATACGCGATTCGGTAAATGAGTGAGCGAATCATAGTGCGCAATGTGGGCCAGTGCGGTGTTGGCATGTTCCAGTTCTTTGTTGGCGGCCTCGAGCAGTTGCGTGCTTGTGCGTAGTGCTTCTTCGGCTTGGTGACGCTCGGTCATATCAATGGCTGTACCGCCGAGAAAGCGCTGACCATCGGCGTGGGAAAAGATAAATTTAACGGATAGCCAGTGGCGCATTCCATTCGGCGTTGGCACGTCTTCCAATGCCTCCGTTTGGTGGCCGGAGAGGAAGATGGCAGTATCGTGTTGATGGAGTGTATCCGCTATATCGGGCGGCCAGATATGGAATACGGTTTTGCCGATGATCGCTTGCGGGGTGAGCTGAAATACGCGTTCGAAAGTGGGATTAATGTAGATAAATTTTCCTTCTTCATCCTTGATAAAAGCCAGCATGGGCGATTTTTCCATAAACGCCTTAAACCGGGATTCGCTGGTGTTTAACGCGAGCTCTGCCTGTTTGCGTGCAGTAATGTCTTGCGCGGTTCCAGCTAACAGCACAACACGTCCCTGGGCATCGCGGATGGTTTCGCTACGTGCTTCAATCCAGAGATAATAGCCCTTGCTTTGTGGCAGGCGAAGGTCCAACAGGTAGTTGCGGCCTTCGTGAATAAAGCGCTCGTGATGGCGCATAAATTCTTGTTGGTCGTCGGGGTGAATGAGCGTGGTTAACTCAGAAAATCCGGGAGGGGGAAGTGCGGGGTTCCGTTCAAAAAGGCGATACATCTCAGCCGACCACTCTGCTTCCCCAGAAATCAGATCGTGGCGCCAACTGCCTAATTTTGCCCGGGCCTGTGCGGCGGCGAGGAGGGCCTCGCTTTTTTGCCGCGCAGCATCGCTTTGTTTGCGGTCGGTGATGTCTTGCGTCGTGCCGATCATGCGCTCTAATTGCCCGGCTTGACTGCAAATAGTTTTGCAGCGCGCTTCAAACCAGCGGTAGCTTCCATCTGGCCCTCTCAAGCGAAAATCCATTCGGCTATGATAGGGCTCGACCAACGCCTTAGTGTAATTAGTCTTGAATTGGTCGAGATCATCGGGATGAATGAGGGACAAAAACTCCCTGATGGTTGGCATGCCTTGGGCTGCGTCAAATCCCGTGATGTGGAACCATTGCGCCGAAGCGGAAGAGGTTCCCGATACGACATTTATTTCCCAACTGCCGATATGCGCGTGGGCTTGCGCGGTGGCAAGATGAGCTTCGCTTGCAACGAGCGCGATTTCAATGTCTTTATGAGCGGTGATGTCGGTGTTTGTCCCGAACCATTGGAGGATATCGCCGTTGTCATCGTGCAAGGGAAGAGCCATGCTGACATGCCATTGATAGCTTCCATCGGCGCGGCGTATGCGGTAATCCACTTTGTAGAGGCTCCCTGTGGAGGACGCCAGGGACCAGCGTTGAAGCGCTTCCGGCAAGTCGTCGGGATGGACAACCTCCATCCATCCTGAACCCAGGAGGATTTCTGACGTAGTACCTAAATAATCGAGGACACGCTGATTGACGTAATTGAGTGTGCCATTCGGTGAAGTAGTCCATACCTGTTGTGGAATAGCTTCGATCACACAACGAAAACGTTGCTCGCTTTGATGGAGGGCCTGTTCAGCGTGCTTGCGCGCAGTGATATCGCGCGAAATACCGAGTAATGCAGTCACCTGACCGGACTCATCGCGTAATGGCGTGGCATGGATTTCCAGCCAGCGAGGGGTGCCTTTAAGTCCAACGATCTGGAATTCCAGGTTGTCGGCTTTTCCTGCGAAAACAGTGCTACTGAGCGCGTCGAAAGGGGCGCGAAATTCTTCGATGATCAGTGGGGAGAGGCAAGTATTTTCGACTTGCTGGAAATTGTCGGCCTCAATCATGCACAGGCCGGCCGCATTCATTTGCAGCAAAGTCCCATCATGGGTTAATAGCTTTACGCAGTCGGACGTAAGATTGTATAGATCGATGTAGGCGCTTAATGACGCCGACGCCGACGCCGATGCAGACGCAGTGTCTGTGGACATGTCCACAGTGGGTGCATTTTGTGAGTCGCTGCTACCCATGATGGTGATATCTCGGTGTCCCTAATGGTTAAGATGGAGTGCGTCCAGGAAATTCCCTTTTTCCCCCGCCCGGCGCACTTCCTGCGTATTTGAATAATACGCTTGTTAATTTTATTTAAGGTGTATTTTTGATATTGTAATTTTATATATTTTTTGGTGTGTTTGTTTCTATCATCTTCGGTATTGTTTGTTTGGATAGTGCTTACAAAAAGCTGCTGTCGTGTGCGCAATAGGAGTTCTGCTTGGAATGCGCAAATAGGCGCATCACAGGGCGATTGCATGAAGAAAAACTGTCCACGAAATACACGAAAAGCATGAAAAAAATCAAAAACTACAGCATAAAAAAATCTCCCAAAACCAAAATGAACTGTATGTGTTTTCGTTCTACCCTTGTTCGTTTCGTGTATTTCGTGGTCAAAGCCGTGCGCAGTAGCTTCATGCAATCGCCCTGCTTCTCAGTTCAGGGTTGTTAGCGCCTATTTTGCAGGCTACTAGTGTTTGATGTCGCTGGCCGGGATGAGCATTTCAGCGAGCGAATCGGCGGAAAATAATTGCGTGCAATCGACTTTGTCAAATCCATATTGTTGGCCGCAGAAATCGCAATTGACGCTCACGTTACCTAATTCTTCCAGCATTGATTCAATCTCCGGCTGGCCTAACATTTTCAGCATGTTGCCGACCTTTTCTCGTGTGCAGGAGCAGTGAAAGCTGGGATGTTTCGGCTCAAATATGCGGATCGTTTCTTCCCAAAACAAGCGGTGCATGAGGGTGCGGATATCGGTGCTTAACAGTTCTGCATTTTTTAGCGTGGAGGCTAACACGACCGAGCGGTTCCAGGTTTCCAGATCGTTTGCATGGCCGGACGCCATATCAGTGCCGCCTTCGACAGGCAATTTTTGCAGTAACAGGCCGCGTGCTACCTGGGGGTCGGCGGCAAGCCATAACTTGGTATCTAACTGCTCGGAACGCAGCATGTAATTTTCGATCACGGTGGCGATGCTGTTGCCATCGAGCGGGACGATGCCTTGGTAAGGCTGTTGACCCGGTAATTTATCTTTGGGGTCCAGCGTGATGACAAAGCGACCGTTGCCGTGTGCATGTACTAGTTGCGCCAAATCGTCATCGTCGGCAATGATGGCATCCGGTGTCAGTTTGGCTGTAGCGCGCAGGCGCAAATCGGCATCGCACTCGACCACTAGCAAACGCACCGGCCCATCGCCGTGAATTTGCATGACGATGGCGCCGTTAAATTTGAGGTTGGCAGAGAGTAGCGCTGCTGCCGAGAGCATTTCACCGAGCAGAATTCTGACTGCAAGCGGATAGTCTTGCCTCGACTGTACTTGACGCCATGTTTCTGACATTTCCACCAGCTCGCCGCGGACGGGGCCATTTTCAAACATGAATTTCTGGAGGGTGTCTTTCATAATGCGATCCGTTTCAAACCGGTTTTAAATAATTGACCGCGTTCTACATAATTACGGGTGTTGCCTGCTATTTTTGCGATGTCCTCGGGGTTCAAGGTACGCATTGCTTTGGCGGGCGCGCCTATGATCAGGCAATTGTCGGGAAATTCCTTGCCCTCTGTGATCAGAGCGCCGGCACCTACCAGGCAGTTTTTTCCGATTTTTGCGCCATTTAAAATGACGGCTTGAATCCCGATCAGGGTACCATCGCCGATGTTGCAACCATGCAGCATGGCTTGATGACCGACCGTTACATTGTTGCCGATAGTGAGGGGATAACCAGGGTCGGTATGCAGGACGCAATTTTCTTGCACATTGCTGTTTTCCCCGATGCAGATGCGTTCGTTGTCGCCGCGTATCGTGACGTTAAACCAGATGGATGCCATAGCGTCGATTTTTACTTTGCCAATCACGCTGGCCGATTCGGCGATGTACACGCTTGGATCGATTTCTGGTATGTTTTCACCTAGTTGGTATGTGGCCATATATTTCCGCAGAGTGACATTTCTTTACAATACCGTATTCTACTGCCGCTCATGCGAATCCTCTCATGCCTTTCCAGACAGAAAATTTCTTTGAAGTGACGCCTTTCGACATGCGTCAAGCGGCGTTGGTCTGTCTGGCTGAGGCGGGCGTGACGCAGAAAGTGGCCTTGGTGGGACGTTTGGCACACGCATGGCAGGGCGGCTTGGTAATGTTGAATCGTGCTGCAGACATCGTGGCGACCTTGCCGGTTCCCGGCTTTCCGCAACGGCCCGAATTGGTGTCTCCGCTATTGGTCAAACGTCGTGCAATGAATACGGTGGAAGGGCGTGCAGTATTGATTCATGCATTGGCACACATTGAGTTTAATGCAATTAATCTGGCGCTCGATGCCATCTGGCGTTTTCCTGACATGCCGCAGGAATACTACGTTGACTGGCTTGGCGTAGCTAAGGAAGAGGCTTTGCATTTTTCATTGTTATCGGCGCATTTGCAGACATTGGGATTTTGCTATGGAGATTTCCCGGCCCATAATAGCTTGTGGGATATGGCGGAAAGAACCAGCAATGATATCCTGGCGCGCATCGCTCTGGTGCCGCGAACGATGGAGGCGCGTGGGCTGGATGCATCGCCTCCCGTGCGCGCCAAGCTAGCTCAGGCGGGTGATATGGCAGCCGCGCATATTTTGGACATTATTTTGCACGACGAGATAGGACATGTCGCCGTCGGCAATCGCTGGTATGCCTGGTTATGCTCAGAGCGTAGCTTGGAACCGATTGCCACGTATGCGGTACTGGCAGAGCGCTACCAGGCACCGAGAATGCGGGGGCCATTTAATATGGAGGCACGGCGTAAGGCTGGTTTTACGGAGACTGAGCTGGCTGCGCTTAATGTGACGGCCTGAAATGACGATCAATCTGCGCCAATTTTCCACTACAATCCGTGGCTACAGTTCATGGTTGGAATTTAATTTTTACTCAATGAAGGATCAATGATGTCCCTTTCACCATTTCGCATGATTCGTGCGGGGTTCAGTTTTTTTTGGCGCACGCTCGATGCTGGGCGACGTTTGATTTTGAACCTCTTATTTTTGTTGTTGCTCATCGTTATCGCGGTGTCTCTCTTTGGCGGTGGGGCCAAGCATTTAAAAGAAAAAACTGTGCTGGTTCTTGATTTAAAAGGGCAATTGGTTGAGCAGCGCATCGGGAATGCCGGTGACCTGTTATTGGAGGGAATGTCAGGAGAGAAACACAAAGATACTCAATTACGCGATGTCTTGACAGTGCTGAGTGCAGCAGCGAAAGACCCTCAGATTAGCAGTGCGGTGTTGGTACTCGATGATCTGCAGGGCGCAGGCTTGCCGATATTGCGCGAGGTCGCCGCTGCACTGGATCAATTTAAGGCGAATGGAAAATCGGTCATCGCCTGGGGGTCGAGTTACAACCAACGCCAGTATTATCTGGCCGCGCATGCTAATGAAGTGTTGTTGCATCCGATGGGTCTGGTCTTGATCGACGGCTTCGGCGGGCATCGCAATTATTATCGTGATGCGCTAGACAAGCTTGGTGTGACAGTGAATGTGATGCGGGTCGGCACTTATAAAAGTTTTGCCGAACCGTATATCGCGAATGGCCCATCGCCAGCCGCAGCGGAAGCGGAGAGTTTTCTGTACAACGCTATGTGGACCACCTATACGGATGGCGTGGAGAAAGCGCGAAAACTGCCCGCCGGTAGCCTGATGCGTATCATCAACGATTTGCCGCAATTATTGGCTGCCGCCGGTGGGGATGTCGGCAAGCTGGCGCTTTCGACTAAATTGGTCGATGGCCTTGCCACGCGTGATGAGCTGCGGCAGTTAATGATCACGCGCGGCGCCAAGGATGACGAGGGCAAGAGTTTCCGCCAGGTTTCATTCGAAGATTATTTGTCGGCGCAAAAACCAAAACTGTTTGGCGATGCTGTCGGTGTGGTGATTGCTTCTGGCGAGATCAGCGATGGCAATGCGCCCGCAGGCAAGATCGGCGGGTTGTCTACGGCGAATTTAATTCGCAAGGCGCGTGAGGACGATCAGATCAAGGCTATCGTGCTACGTGTTGATTCCCCCGGTGGTAGTGCATTTGGCTCAGAGCTGATACGCCGTGAATTGGAATTAACCCGCCAGGCGGGCAAGCCGGTAGTGATTTCCATGGGCAACGTAGCGGCTTCAGGAGGCTATTGGATTTCGATGGCGTCTGACGAAGTGATCGCCGATGCAGCCACTGTTACCGGTTCGATCGGGGTGTTCGCCATCTTCCCGACGGCAGACAAGGTGATCGATAAATTAGGCATACATACTGCCGGCGTGACCACTACTTGGCTACGCGATGCCACCAATCCTTTGCGTCCGATGGATCCGCGCTTTGGGCAATTGATTCAAACTGCCGTTGAACATGTGTATAGCGATTTCACCACCAAAGTCGCAGTTGCCCGTAAAACCACGCCGGAGAAAATTGATGCCGTTGCGCAAGGCCGCGTATGGACTGGACAGCAAGCCAAGGAACGCGGATTGATCGATACGGTGGGTAGCTATGAAGATGCGATTAAATCAGCTGCTACCCGGGCTAAATTATCCACGGGTTATCGTGTCGCCTATCTGGAACGCGATCAATCGAAATTTGACCGTGTCCTCAGTCTGTTAGGCGGTTCGGTGGCACAAGTAGTGAATACGCATCTCAAATTGAGCGTGGTGCCTGCTGCTATTCCAGCCTCCGCAGCCAAAGACGTGGTCGGCGAATTGAGTTGGTTGGCCGATTTGACTGACGGCCATAAACCGTATGTCGCGCTCACGCATTGCCTGTGTCGGGAACCTTGATGCTGCCAGGGCCATAGCTGTATAGCGGATCCACGAAGCGATAAAATCAGATGTCCCCTGCTTACTGCTGGGGCGTTTTGCCGAGTTCTGCGTAACATCAGATTTTAAGGTAAATTTTTTGTTGAAAATGAAAAGAGGGGGGCTTGTCTAATCCGCCTCCTCTCTCCAGTACTTTTCCGTTGCGTGTAAAGCGCTTAGCAGGAGCCTGCCATGACAGAATCTCCCAGACCAGAATCCATGAGCGAGCAAGCCATAGAGGAGTTAATCAAATCCATCGGCATACCTCCACGCCCTAGCCTGTTAGCCGATGTGCAGCAAGAAATAGCCAAAGACGGCCAGAATAATTCGCACAAGATTATTCAATTGGTTGCGCAGGACGTGGCAATGTCGGCGTTATTGATTAAGTCAGCCAATTCTTCTTTTTTCAACCTCAAGCGTAAAGCCGATAGCGTCGAACAAGCTGCCTTAGCGCTGGGCTCGACACAATGTACCGCGATTTTAAGCGGGTTGATTATGCGCAAAATCGGCAATCTCAAAGCGCCCCCGCTCACAAGGTATTGGGATGTATCCACCAAGAGATCGCGGGCAATGGTCAGCCTGGCGAACACACTAGGTTTATGTTCCCCTGGCGTAGCCCATACGTTCGGCTTGTTTTGCGACATAGGTATTCCGATGTTGATGACGCGATTTCCCGATTACATCGACACCCTAAAAGCGGCTAACGATGATGGCGTACGATTGTTTACGGATATAGAGGAATCCAGGCACGGCACCAATCACGCGACCATCGGCGCCATCCTGGCGCGTAGTTGGGGGCTATCGGCCGATGTGACGCTGGCGATTCGCGTGCATCACGATTATGACGTGATGAATGAAAGCACGACACCGGATGTCGTAAAAATCTTGATGGCGATGTGCCTGTTGTCAGAACGCGCGATTCAACGATATCAACGGTTGAATTACCATGTCGAATGGGAAAAAGGCGGGCCTCTGGCATGTGATATTCTCAATTTGACCGATGATGAAGTTATTGATCGCTGCGAAGATTTATATGAGATCTTTAATGCGATATAGCGGTTTTTTTTATGGCATTGGAAGTGGATTTTTTTAAGGATAGGGGCAAAAACCCGATGTCCAAAGTTAGAAGAGGGGGCGATGCGCAGCGATGGATATCAACCGGCAGTGCACTTTGGCTTCATTCGCATCAAAACCCTCTTCTCTGAATTCTCTGAATCCCTTTTTTTGCGACCACTCATGCACATCTTCACGCCGCGCCGAATCGGCAATTGTTTTCTCCTTCTTCTGACATTGTCGGGGGTCGACATTGCTCTTGCGCAGGGACTTCCGCCTGTTGTATCGGCGGCCTTCAAGCAGGCTGGCATCGCCCCCGATTCTGTTGGTACGTATGTGCAGGAGGTGGGCAGCAATAAGCCTCTGATCGCCGCTAACATTGATACCCCATTTAATCCAGCATCGACCATGAAATTAGTCACTACCGATGCGGCGCTGGAATTGCTGGGGCCGACCTTTACCTGGAAAACGCAGGCCTATGTTGACGGCGTCCAGAGGGGCGATGTTTTGCACGGTGATTTGATGATTAAAGGGAGTGGCGATCCCAAGCTTGTGCTGGAAAATTTCTGGCTATTTTTGCGCCAGATTCGTGCCAAGGGTATTCGGGAAATACGCGGCAACCTCGTGCTTGATCGTAGCGCATTTGAGAAAAATTTTTATGACCCATCCGTCTTTGATGGCGATCCGCTCAAACCCTATAATGCGGGACCGGATGCCCTTTTATTGAATTACAAGGCGTTCGGATTTCACTTTGTGCCGGATGAAACTACGGGGGTGGTCAATATTAGTATCGATCCGCCCGTTGCTGGATATCCTGTGACGGCCCCCCACTTGGTGAAGGGTAGTTGCGATGATTGGCAGAGCAAGCTGCGCGCTAATATCACTGCCGATAGCACAAATTTCGGCGGTACTTATGCGGCCGCTTGCGGCGAAAAAACCTGGTATCTGCATCCCTACCAAATGAGCCATAGCCAATATTTCGGCGCTGTATTTCGCCAGGTGTGGAGCGATCTTGGCGGTAGCTTCAAAGGTAATCTGGTGGATGGCATTGTGCCGCAAAATGCCAGAATGATCGCGGAGAGAGAGTCGGTCACCTTGCCCGAAGTCATCCGTGACATCAACAAGTATAGTAATAACGTGATGGCTCGCCAGCTCCTGTTGACGCTAGCGGTGGATGGTTCAGGTCAGCCCGCCAACCCGGAGCGCGGTGCGCGTGCGATAAAAAATTGGCTGACCAGCAAGGGTATTGAGGCTGCTGATTTGATTATTGAAAACGGCTGTGGTTTATCGCGCATCGAACGCATTTCAGCGGCCACGATGGGGCATATGTTGAGTGCAGCATTTCAGTCGTCCACCATGCCAGAATTTATGTCATCGATGCCGCTGGCGGGCTACGATGGCACGATGCGGCGACGCGTGACCACGCGTACTGTGGCCGGCAAAGCGCATATTAAAACAGGTAGCCTGAATGATGTTCGGGCAATGGCGGGATATGTGTTGGCAGCTTCGGGTAAGCGCTACGTGTTGGTGAACTTCATCAATCATGTTAATGCCCCACGAGGGCAGGAAGCGCAGGACGTTTTGTTGCAATGGGTGTATGAACATGGCTAGTGCATGCTATTGGGTCTTGTAGAGATTTCTGGTGATGATTGATTGAGCTGGGTGGTCCTGATTGTGTGTGCTGAGGTATTCGCCAGGGTGCGTCGTATGCAGCATCCTGGCGAGCATCCCGGCACCTCAGTTATTCGCGTTCAACCATTGTGCCGTCGTCATATTCAGTTTTCCTGCACCGGCAGGTTCGCTACCAGTCTGGAGCAGCGTTTTGAGTTGGGCTGCAGAGTGCAATGTCTTCGGAGTCGGTGGCGTGCCATTGTGCCAGCTGAAGACGATCGGCGTTGCTTCTCTTGGACCCAAAGAGCTGTTGGGACTTGCGCTGTCGCCTGACCAGACAATCCAGGAATAGCCCAGAGCGGAATATCCACTGCCATTGGGAACAGGCATATAGCTGGTATCCGTTGACAATAACTCATGCTGGATGCCAAAGGCGCGGATCGCCCCGGTGTAAAGTGGATTCGTCACGTCAGTCTGGTTATTGCGCAATGGGGTAAGGACGCCGACATACAGACTGTTGGTCACTTCGATCGTGCCGCCTTCGGTGGAAATGGTGCCATTTGAGGTGATCCCGAAGTGATAAGTTCCGGCGTTAATCGCAGTAGCTAGCGCTGGATTATCAGCCAGCTTTTTCGTCACCATTTCTTTGGTGATACGTGCCGTGCTGCTGTCAGCAAAAAGGTTAAATACTTGCACGTCACCGGTGCGCAAGCGAGGCATACGGTCTTGCAGATCTTTGTAGTAATTGTGATGCAATGTGACCATATAGCCACTGGGTTCCTTCAGATCGAGCGCTCCGATAAGATGGCCTTTTTTGACGGTGGTCGATACCTGAATTATTTCATCTTTGCTGAAATAATTGCGCAGAAAGTTGTACATGGGATAGCTGGCGCGACTCCCTTCGAGCTTGTCGAACATCTGGCCGATAAAGGTGCCGTTGCTGCCGTCTCCGGGCAGAATCTGACTCCATGAAATCGTGATGCCGTTGGTCTTGCCAACAATGCCTGCGCCCTTTTTGATGTCCACGATACCATCGTAGGTTTTGTAGAAAGTGCAGTGATCGATCCAGATTTTGTTGGTCTCCGAGCTGGTGTCGCCGATGGTGATGTAATCCCAGTCGTTTTTGTCATAGTCCCCTTTTGTTTGTTCATCCCACTCCCACATTTCATCGAACTTGAGGTTGCGGATAATTAAATTGCCGCCGTTTTTTACATTCAATTCTGTGTGGCGCAAGGTCGAACCATTTTTAGAGAATAGGGTCAAGCCATTGAAGTTGTCGATGGTGATGACACTTACGCCTGTAACGATGAGTTTAGGATGGAGCACTGGCGCATAGTTGGTATCGAACGCAGTGCTGATGGCGCGCACCGTTGCGCCTACTTCTTCATAGCCCAGGTCCAGGTCGTTCATGATTTCCATGACTTTAGTCGTACCGCCTTTGATGCCGGTAACGGCATTCATGAAATCGGCGGGTGTGTAGATTTTTTTGTATTTGGCATCTGTTTCGGGGATCACGCCCGCACCCGTGACATTCGCCGCAGCAGCATAGCCATCGATGTTGTACATTGAGGGGATGCTTGGAACTACTGGGATGGGGATCAAGGCAGTGGTAGAGGTTGTGCTGGCGACAGTGGCGCTTGTTGTCGTGATCGCACCAGTCGATGTCGTTAGCGCAATGCTGGAGGAGGTCGTGGCCGTATTTGTTGCACTGGTCGTTGTTGTGCTTCCGATCGTAGTGGATGTATCCACAGAGGCAGATTCCACAGAGCCGCCGCAAGCTGTGATCGCCAGTAGCAAAAGGGGAGTTAATAGTACGAGTCTGGTTACTTTGTATTGCATATATCCCTTTTATTTTTCCGTTTTTTAGAATCGTGCTTGATGAGGTAATTGCCCCTCGCCAAGCGCGTGCTTGAGCGCTTATTGGATAAATTTTCTCTTGTGTTTTTCAGTTGTTTCCCAGTTGTTTCTCAGCGTGGTTATGTGCTTGCTGAGGCGCAGATGTTACCTTTGAGGGGGTAAAGATAACTCCCGTAGTGTCATCTTTGAATGTGCATCGGTGACTGTTTATTGGTCTGATCACATTTGAATAAATGTGAGATTATAGCTGAAGGTGACTAGTCCAGTTACTGACCGATCGTTTAATACCTTTGAAAATATGAAATCCTCCCACTCCGAATTTATACAGATACGCGGCTTGCGTTATCACATCCGCCATTGGGGCAATTCAGGTTCGCCTATGCTATTTATGGTGCACGGCTGGATGGATGTATCGGCATCCTTTCAATTTATGGTGGATTGCCTGAGTCGAGACTGGCACGTGATTGCACCTGACTGGCGTGGCTTCGGCCTGACTGCGTCGCCAGTTGCTGATACGTATTGGTTCCCGGATTATGTGGGTGATCTGGATGCTATCTTGCAGCACTATTCTCCTGATGCGTCCATCAATCTGCTGGGCCATAGCATGGGAGGAAATGTAGCGTGTATTTATGCAGGGGTACGTCCCCATCGAGTGAAGAAGATGATCAATCTGGAGGGATTCGGCATGCCGCCATCCCGGCCCGACCAGCAACCGCGCCAATATGCTAAATGGCTCGATGAGTTACGCCAGGCGCCAACCCTCAAGACCTACGCGACACAGGCCGATGTAAAGGCGCGGCTCCAGAAAACTAACCCGCGCTTGAGTAGTGAGCGTGCTACCTTTTTATCGGGCCACTGGGCCGCGAAAAATAGCCAGGGAAGGTGGGAAATATTAGGAGATCCGGCACATAAGAAAAGCAGTCCGATGCTATATAGAGTGGAAGAAGTGATGGCTTGCTGGAGCGCGATTACCGCCCCTGTTTTATGGGTGGAAGCCGACGATACCGATATGTGGAAATGGATGGAATCAAAAGAAGCAGCGCGCACGGAAATCGACCGCCGCATTCGCTGTATCAACAATGTCACGACAGCGACTATCGCTGATGCCGGACACATGTTGCACCATGATCAGCCGGAGTTGGTGGCACGCATGATTGAAACCTTTTTGTTGTAAGCGCTATTGTTGTGTGCGAAAGCATGTTCCAGTGAGGCGGCGTACAATGACGACGCTCTATTTTCTTCAACCCTACCCTTCTCCATGCTCAACGTAGATTTACACTGCCATTCCAATATTTCCGACGGGGTACTTGCGCCGGCTGCTGTCGCAGCACGGGCGAAGGCGAATGGCGTGGATGTATGGGCGCTGACCGACCATGATGAGATCGACGGCATTGTAGAAGCACGTGCCGCAGCGGCAGCGCTTGACATGCACTATGTGGCCGGCGTTGAAATATCGATCACTTGGGCGAACGAAACCGTGCATATCGTTGGCCTGCAAATTGATGAAACCAATCAGGCATTGGTGCAAGGGCTTGCCGCTACGCGCGGCGGCCGTGAGCAACGGGCCAAGGATATGGCGATCCAACTCGCCACCGTAGGTATTCCCCATGCCTACGAAGGGGCGCTGAAATATGTCGGCAACCCCGATTTAATTTCCCGTACCCATTTCGCCCGCTACATCATTGAACTTGGCATCTGCCCGGATATTGCCGGTGTGTTCCGAAAATATCTGGTGGAAGGAAAACCCGGCTACGTTCCGCATCGCTGGGCGACATTAACCGATGCGGTATCCTGGATTCGCGGTGCCGGCGGGATTGCGGTCATAGCGCATCCTGGGCGTTATCCGTTGAATGATGTTGCCACCGATGTTCTTTTTAATGAATTCAAACAACTCGGCGGTGCTGCCATTGAAGTGGTGACCGGTAGTCACACCATCGATCAATATCAGCAATACGCCAAAGTGGCACAGCATTATGGCTTTCTCGCTTCCCGTGGATCTGATTTTCATGGGCCGGGGGAATCCCGGCTTGACCTGGGGCTACTTTTGCCATTGCCGACGGGCTTGACACCGGTCTGGCATGACTGGTTTTAACGTGCGCTTGAAATTGTGGGGAGTGACAAAAAATTGTTTCAGTGGGGGTTATCCTTCCTATTGAAGTAGCCTTTTCCGCCTGGTCTGGCTAGGGAGGGATCCCTCAGGACGCGCATGAATTTTCATTTTTGTGTTCTTGAATTTCTTCACCGGCAACGCCATCTATTCCCCGATATAGTCGGAACGGGATGATCGCAATTACATGATCTCGCCTAAACGATTTCAACTAAAGGGATTTACCACAGGAGGTTTTAAATGAAGCGAATTTTCCTTTTCTTAGCTACCAATCTTGCGGTGATGTTGGTGATGTCCATCGTTTTATCTTTGTTCGGCGTGGATCGGTATATTGGTCGTGGTGGGTTGAACTTAACTAGCTTGATGGTGTTTTCGCTGGTGGTGGGTTTTACCGGATCGATTTTTTCCTTATTGATCAGCAAGCCAATGGCCAAATGGTCAACGGGTGCGCATGTGATTGAAGCGCCCTCGAACTCAACTGAATTATGGCTTGTCAACACGGTAAAAATGTTGGCTGAGCGTGCCGGGATTGGCATGCCGGAAGTCGCTGTATACGATGGCGAGCCGAATGCATTTGCAACCGGCGCATTCAAAAATTCGGCACTGGTCGCTGTATCGACCGGGTTGTTAGAAAGTATGAAGCGAGAAGAAATTGAAGCGGTTTTAGGCCATGAAATTGCCCATGTTGCCAATGGCGATATGGTAACGCTTACTTTAATCCAAGGGGTAGTTAATACATTTGTGGTGTTTCTGGCGCGGGTGGTCGGTTATTTTGTGGATAGCTTTTTATCCCGCAACAATGATGACAATCGCGGCCCGGGCATGGGTTACATGGTTACCGTCTTTGTGTGTGAAATACTATTTGGTATTGGAGCCTCGATCATCGTCGCCTGGTTCTCGCGTCAGCGCGAATTTCGCGCCGACGCGGGTTCGGCCAGATTATTAGGCAGCAGCGAACCGATGATCCATGCGCTGGCACGTTTGGGTGGCATCCCGCCTGGCGAATTGCCTAAATCGATGGCCGCGTCTGGCATTAGCGACAAACCCGGATTTTCTGCGTTGTTTTCGACCCATCCGCCGATGGAAGAGCGGATCGCCGCTTTGCGTGGTACAAAATAATTCTTGTCCTGGATGGGATGGCTGTTATTGCTTTGCCGTTTCTTTGTTCATCGCGCCTTTATTTTTCGTTTAGCTTCCCTTTATGCGGCGGTAGTCGGATGACTACCGCCGTTTTGCGTAAGTCCTGTTACGCTTCTATGATGTTGTGATTACTGTGATTAATTCATGAGTCAATTTTTTCAGATTCACCCTGATAATCCGCAGCTGCGTTTAATCAAGCAAGCGGCGCAGATTATCCATGCGGGTGGCATCGTTGCTTTACCAACCGATTCTTGTTATGCGCTGGTGTGTCATCTTGACGATAAAAATGCGGTTGAAAAACTACGCCGCATTCGTGGCATGGATGAAAAACATCATTTGACTTTGCTGTGTCGCGACCTCAGTGAAATTGCGCTCTATGCACGTGTGGACAACCACCAATTTCGGTGGTTGAAGGCGGCTACGCCTGGTCCGTTCACCGTCATTCTCGACGCCACTAAGGAGGTGCCGCGCCGCTTGAGTCATCCATCGCGCAAGACCATTGGTTTGCGCGTGCCCGAAAACCGGATTGCCCATGCATTGCTGGAAGAACTGGCGCAGCCTTTATTGGGGGCTACCTTAATTTTCCCCGGAGATAGCGATCCGCTGACCGATCCCACAGAAATTCGCGACAGGCTGGAGCGTCAGATTGATCTTGTCATTGATGGCGGTGCTTGCGGCGTAGTACCTACAACGGTAATTGATTTGACGACGGATGAGCCGGTTTTGGTGCGACAAGGACGTGGTGATGCATCGTTGTTTGGTTTGTGAAAGGCACTTTCCCGTCAGGGTAATCGTATTAATTGATGTTACGCAGATCTGGGTAAAAGCCGTTATTCTTGCTTGATGCCCCCCGATGGGCAATATTTTTCGTCGGCGCGTCTTGCTGAGACAATTTTGCGTAAGTCCTAATGAATAGCCCCGGTTCGACCACTTCCCTCTGATAAAATCTTCCTATGAATGATATCCAAACCATCGCAGTGTACTCTTCGCGATTACGTTGCATGAGGCGGCCCATGCTTATGCAGCAAAATATTTCGGCGATGCCACCGCTTTTTTGCAGGGGCGCATGAGCCTCAACCCACTCAAGCATATCGATCCATTGGGTACGATTGTGATACCGGTCATGCTATATCTGTCCACTGGGGGCGCTTTTTTATTTGGCTACGCTAAGCCGGTACCGGTTCAATTCGGTAATTTACGCAATCCCAAGCGCCAGATGGCCTGGGTGGCATTGGCCGGGCCAGCAGCCAATTTTGTAATGGCCTTGATGTGGTTGGTGTCGTTGATGATGCTGCACAAAATGCATATCGATGAAGTATTTTTAGTGAAAATGGCGCAGGCCGGAATTTCAACTAACCTGGTTATTTTTGCATTCAATTTATTTCCGATCCCGCCATTGGATGGCGGCCGTATTTTGACTAGTATTTTGCCCAATAAATATGCTTATCGCTTTGCAAAAATTGAGCCCTACGGCTTTTTTATTGTACTGGCGATGGTCCTGCTGCATTGGGTCGACTTCTGGATGAAACCCATGATATGGATCACCAGCACGGCACTGGATCTGCTTGTTTTTCCGCTTAACTTCTTTTTACACTGACCGACTATGTATCCTGATCGCGTTGTCTCCGGCATGCGCCCCACGGGCGCTTTGCATCTTGGTCATTATCACGGCGCACTTAAAAATTGGATCAAGATGCAGGCTGAATTGCCTTGCTTGTTCTTCGTCGCCGACTGGCACGCGCTGACCACCCATTACGACGATCCGAGCGTGATCGAAACGAGTACCTGGGACATGCTCATTGACTGGTTGGCTGCGGGCGTTGATCCTTCGCAATCGACTTTGTTTATCCAGTCCAAAGTACCAGAACATGCCGAATTGCATTTACTGTTGTCGATGGCGACTCCTTTAGGTTGGCTGGAACGCGTGCCTACCTATAAAGACCAAATTGAAAAATTGGCGCACAAGGATTTGGCCACCTATGGTTTTCTTGGGTATCCCTTGTTGCAGGCCGCTGATGTGCTGATCTATCGCGCCACGCAGGTACCTGTCGGCGATGATCAAGTGCCGCATATTGAGATGATGCGGGAAATCGCCCGACGATTTAATCATCTTTATGGCAAGGAAAAAGGGTTCGCTGAAAAGGCCGAAGATGCAGTCAAAAAACTCGGCAGTAAACGCGCAAAGTTGTATCACGAATTGCGCATCGCCTTTCAGCAGGAGGGCAGGGATGAGGCCTTGGAACAAGCCAAAGCCATGCTGGACGATGCGCAGAATTTGTCGATGATAGACCGCGAACGCTTGTTCGGCTATCTGGAAGGCAGCCGCAAATTGATTCTGGTTGAGCCGCAGGCAAAGCTGACTGCCGACTCACGATTGCCGGGTCTGGATGGGCAAAAAATGTCCAAGAGCTATGGCAACACCATTACTTTGCGCGAAGATAAAGAGAGCGTTACCAAGAAAGTGCGCACCATGCCAACCGATCCGGCGCGCGTGCGACGCACCGATCCTGGGGATCCCAAGAAATGCCCGGTGTGGCAATTGCATCAGGTTTATTCAGAGGACAGTACGCGCGAATGGATTGTTAAGGGATGCACATCGGCCGGTATCGGTTGCATCGAATGCAAGCAGCCGGTAATCGATGGCATCCTGAAAGAGCAAGGCCCGATGCAGGAGCGCGCGCAACAGTACTTGGATGATCCCTCGCTGGTACGCGCTATCGTGGCCGATGGCTGCGACAAAGCACGGAAGCTGGCGCAAGAGACCATGCGAGATGTGCGCGAAGCAATGGGTTTGAGCTATAGCTAAATCTTTTCATGGCGGAGGGCATTCGTTTGATTTTTTATGGTACGACCGGCAGACGAGAGTGAGCATACATTTCCCACTGGATCAGCCCTCTTCCTGGGTTATGCGCTTCGCACCGTTGATTGGACGGGGCGAGGTACTCGATCTGGCGTGCGGTACTGGTCGGCACGCCAGAGTCTTAGCCGCAAGTGGGCATGCAGTATTAGCAGTAGATCGCGATCTTGCGGCGCTCAGCATGGCGGCAGGAGAGGGCATTACGACTTTGCAGGTAGATCTGGAGCTGAGCGTAGACCCTTCCGGTAATTGGCTTTTTTCCTCGAATCGGTTTGCGGCAGTGGTGGTTACTAACTATCTTCATCGCCCCTTGTTTCCCTACATTTTTGATAGCCTTGCACCAGGCGGGGTACTACTCTATGAAACCTTCGCCGAAGGAAATGCACAATTTGGAAAACCATCGAATCCCGATTTTTTGCTGACGCGTGGTGAGCTGTTGAAATGGGTGATTGCACAATCTAATGATTCTATGCGCGTGGTTGCATTTGAAGATAGTTATGTCGATTTGCCAAAGCCCGCCGTGGTGCAGAGAATTTGTGCGATTAAGTTGTCTCATGAAATGACGGAATTAAGTGCGGCTGAAATCGCTTTGCCGCTGCCATTTTGATCAGGCCATTTTTTATGGACAGAATTGATTGTCACGGTTGTTATGTGTGGCTCCGAACGGTGTTATGTGGATGATGAGTGCATCGTACTAAATCCTTAGGTGGATCATATGGATAAGGAGCTTGCACAAAGTTGATCAGTAGGAGCGTGATTTATGTAGTTATGTCCGCCATTTAATTGAGGCCCTATTTTTTTACCTGCATGTCAGCTGATAGAAAATGTTTGAAATGAATCGACTCGCCTGTTTCACGCTAATTTTATTTTGTTGTATCAACAAGGCGAGTGCGACGGACTTGAGTCCTGCCGCATCGTTGCGGGTCAAATTCGGTACATTGCAAGAGCAGCTCGCGCAAAATCAGTTCCACAAGCCCCTTGTGCTTGATTCCGTCGAGACAGCAGGCCAGCTTGAGGGCGATATTTATAGCGTGCTTGATTATTCCTATGCGGTCCTTGAAAAAACGTTGACTCAAACCCCTCTGTGGTGTGACGTCATGATCTTGCATCTCAATGTTAAATATTGCAAAGTCTCTGGAGAAAAAGCACAGAGCGTGTTGTCTTTGTCTGTGGGGACAAAGCGACCGCAGTCCATCAACGCGGCTTTTCGTATTGACTACAGGGCGCAGCTCGTTGCTGATTCGAACGATTATTTTCAGATGGTATTGACCTCAGAAAAAGGACCGCTAGGAACCAAAAATTATCGGATCCTGCTCGAAGCAATTCCTTTGAATGCTACGCAGACATTCATTCACGTCCGATACGCTTATGCTCATGGCGTGACCGCAAAATTGGCGATGCAACTGTATCTTAGTACGGCAGGAAGAGCCAAAGTGGGATTTACCGTGCTGAAGAAGCAGCCTGACGGGAAGCCAATTTATATCTCTGGTTTGCGTGGCTCGATGGAGCGTAACGCCATGCGCTATTACCTGGCTATTGAAGCCTATCTAGGGGCAGTAGACTTGGCACCCCAAGATCAGCTTGAACATCGTCTGCGCAATTGGTTTACCCTCACCGAGCTTTATCCGCAGCAATTGCATGAAGTTAATTTAGACGAATACCTCAGCATGAAGCGGGAGGAATATCGGCGTCAGAAGAACGAATAAAAAGAAGCCCTGTGCGATTGAGAAAATGAAGAATGATGTTGGGATCGCTGTCGATCCGGCACTCCACCACAGATTGCATTGATGACGTCGTGTGAAGCGAAATGCGTGATCTATCGTTTTTCGTAGATCAAACCTAATTCTCCGTATTTGTTGCCGCTTGTTTGTACCTTGTCAGGGCTAGGATTTTTTTGCTTGGTGCAAAAATCCAATCACTCCAACGGCGCCGATGAGAAGACCGCATACCAGAAGAAATATTCCCGTCCGAATTCTATCCTCATTGGCTAATGTATCAGCACTGAGGTTAAGTGGATTCATTATCCCCACGGCATAACTGCTTACAATAATTGCCCATGCCAACATCCCAATCCAGAGCATTTTGCGCATATGCTGCGTATGAAAAATATTGTTAATCATATTTATATATATCCCGTGGCATGCATCGCCCGCAAAAGGAGTGTGGATGGAGTGAGCCTTTGTGTGTAAGCAGTATCTTTATTTTTACAGCGGGTTTCCGTGCGAAGCCGCACATAACACTTCACATCACACTTTATTGATCAAAGCTACACAGCCAATCAGCGATGGCGGACGAGGCGCTAAGCAATAAAACAGTGACTATCCGTGGGCTACCGAACGGATAACTCCGATATATTTCTTTAGCCTCCTCAATGGGGAAATAGGGCGAAAGAATATCTCCGAAGACAGATAGGTGCGCATTTTTTACCCTCTTGTACTTTGTTTTTTCTTGGCATGACGTTTCCCAGAGAAATTTCCATATCGATTTTTCATATCGATCACTGCTAACCGGATAAATAGAGGATTGTGATGACCACCAAAATTCACGTAGTGTTTTACAGCTCGCATGGCCATATTTTTAAAATGGCTGAAGCGATTGCCGCCGGTGCACGCGAAGTAGCTGATGTTGAAGTAACGGTGTTACAGGTACCGGAGCTTGTGCCTGACGCCGCATTGGAGAAGAGCGGTGCCAAAGCGGCACGCGCCATGTTTTCCCATATTCCTGTTGTCAAGCCAGAGCAACTCGCAGAAGCAGATGCCATTATATTTGGCACGCCTACGCGCTTTGGCAATATGTGCGCGCAGATGCGTAATTTTCTGGATCAGACCGGTGGCCTTTGGGCGAAGGGTGCTTTGATCGGCAAAGTGGGCAGCGTGTTTACGAGCAGCGCTACTCAACATGGGGGCCAGGAATCGACCATTCTCAGCTTTCATACGACCCTGCTGCATCAAGGTTTTATTATCGTCGGTGTTCCCTATTCAGAAACGCGGCAGATGACCATCGCCGAGATGACCGGCGGTAGTCCTTATGGCGCATCTACTATTACGGGTGGCGATGGTTCCCGTCAGCCGAGCGAAAATGAATTGGCGATTGCCCAATTCCAGGGGAAACATGTCACTACCATCACCAAGCATCTGAAACTGGGCGCGCTGCATAAAATTGCTTCTTGAGTTTATAGTTCTCATTACGCCGGGTTGGAGTGGTATCCCACATCGGTGGAATATGGCGCATTGTAGGGGCACGCCATGCCGTGCCAGTATTGGTTCAGCTATTTTCCGACGCTGATGCGATCAAATTTCTGCCTTCCTATATACACCAATAGTTTTAGCCAATCCTTATCCTGGCCTGTCGTTCATCCCTCCTCGGCACTCCCTGTCCCGCTGCATTCGCATACGCTACACCCTATTCCTCGATTCATTCCCCCTCTGTTCATCGCTGGGCCTATGCTTGTCATTGATCTGTCATTAAGCCGTCTTAGGGAGGTCACAATTGGCCGCTATGATCGCCGCTTTAGCTGATTGATGTCGTCCTCCTATTGTTAATGAAAGATCGAAAAATGCAATCTCGTCCTGGCGTGAAGCGCACCTCTATTTCCCTATCCATCGCATTGGCATTGCTGCCGATGAGCGCTATACCTTTGGCGTATGCTGCCGAACCGATCGATTTAGGCACTGTAGATGCCAGTGCCGCAGCCGGTGCGTATCGTCCAAAAGAAGCAGCCAAAGGCTCCGCTTCTGCTGTAGCACCGACACAATCGAGTTTGCTGGCGACGCAGCCACAATCGATCATCACCCGTGAATACATCGAGCAACTGGCAGCACCGACTGCCGAATACAGTGCCATCGTGAATATCGCGCCTAGCTTGTCGGGCAGCGCTGCCAACGGCCCTGGCCTGAGCGAAACTAAAACGACCATGCGCGGCTTTAGCGACGATCAGTACAACATCACCTTCGATGGTATTCCCTGGGGCGACACCAATAATCCTGCGCATCACTCGACGTCGTTTTTCCCTGCTTCCGTGATTGGTGGCGCGGTGGTGGATCGCGGTCCGGGCAATGCCAGCAATCTGGGTTACGCCACCTTCGGCGGCACGATTGCCTTGTATTCCAAGAAGCCTTCGGCAGAGCAAGGTTTTAGCGTCTTGACCTCGTTCGGTACCTGGAACACACGTTTGCTGGCTGCTGCTTATGAGAGCGGTCGCCTGGCTAATTTCGGCGATGCTACGCTGCAATTCAATTACAACCATCTGGAATCGGACGGTTATCTGACGCTAAACAAGATCAAGAGCGATAACTTTACCGGCAAGTTTCAGCGTCCTTTGGGCGATGCAACGCTGCTCACTTTGTTCGCTTCGGTCAACAACATTCACTACACGCAGCCGGACAATAGCAAGGGGCCGACATTGGCACAGGTGGCCGCTTTCGGTAAAAATTATGTGCTCAATAATGACCCGACCAGCTTCAATTACGCTGGCTTTAATCACACCACTAAAGACACTGATTTTGAATACGCTCGCGTCCAAAGTGATCTGGGATCTGGCTGGGGTATCGACAATAATTTGTACACCTACGCGTACAACAACCAGACGATTTC
This sequence comes from Oxalobacteraceae bacterium, assembly GCA_025352145.1. Classification (GTDB taxonomy): domain Bacteria; phylum Pseudomonadota; class Gammaproteobacteria; order Burkholderiales; family Burkholderiaceae_D; genus JANXTY01. The sequence goes on along the minus strand of JANXTY010000026.1, from coordinate 1,351 downwards.
ATCGACCGATCCGACCGGCGCGACTGCGGCTGGCACCAAAATCGGCCCGGTCGGCAATAAAGATATTCCCGGTATAGACAAGCAAAACAAATACCGCGTGTATGGCGATATCTTCAAAATTACGAAAAAAATGTCCATCGGTACAGCACGTGCTGGCTTATGGTATGAAACGTCCGACACCGACCGCCATCAGTACGATCTGGATCTGACGCTGGGTAATATCCGCGATCCGCGCGAAACCAAGCCAGCGCCGGTGCAAAATCCCAGCGTGCTGTTCGATCAGCAATCGAAGATCAAAACTACTCAGCCGTTTGTTGAGTTTGAATGGGCCGCCAGAGAAGGCATGACCGTCACGCCGGGCGTGAAGTATGTCGATATCACGCGCTCGGTGGATGCATTGGTTAACCAGACCACACGCCTGCCGCAAAACACTTCCGCCAGCTATCACACCGCGCTGCCTTTCTTTACGGTGAATCAGCAGATCAATCCTGAACTGGCCGTGTATGGACAGTATGCAAAGGGATTCCAGATTCCTGATTTGAAATCTTTCTACATTGCCGACCCGACGAAAAACAGTTCGGAGCCGCAACTGTCCACCAACTATCAATTGGGCATTGTTGGCAAAGCGGATCGCCTGACCTGGGATGCCGATGTGTACCAGATCAATTTTAAAAACAAGTATGTCTCCAATAATCTGGGCGGGACAGCGGCGGCTTATATCAACCTGGGCGGCGTGACGTACAAGGGTGTCGAAGCTCAAGTGACTTATGTGATTGGTTCCGGCTTTTCCTTGTATGGCAATGGCTCGGTCAATGATGCCAAGTCGAATGAAACCGGCAAGACGATTTCCAATGCGCCGTTGATGACGGCGGCGGTAGGCGGTTTGTATAGCGATGGCGTGTGGGCGGCATCCTTGATGGTGAAACGCACCGGCGAAATCCGCCAGTCCGATTACAGCGCAACCGCACCGGCGGATTACGATTACTACCAGACCAAAGCTTATAGCAACGCAGATCTGAGCTTGTCGTACACGATGAAAAATATTGGCTGGAATATGAAGGCAGTGAAGTTGCAATTGAACGTCTTCAATCTGTTTAACACGCAAGATGTGATGTCGATTAGTGCCGGTAAAACTAAGCCGTTCGATCAGTACCAGTATCAGGCGCCGCGTAGTGCGCAGGTTTCTGCCAAGGTGAATTTCTAATGTGATGACAATCACAGTAAGCGCCACCAGCAGCAACACGCACATCAGATAGAGCGTGCCGCCGGAATCATTAGCCAAGGCCATCAGTTTAGTTATATTCATTTCACACACCATTCAACCAACTTCAGTTGCCCTCATCGTTAAAAA
>JANXTY010000025.1 GCA_025352145.1 Oxalobacteraceae bacterium | reverse complement strand
TTTTTAACGATGAGGGCAACTGAAGTTGGTTGAATGGTGTGTGAAATGAATATAACTAAACTGATGGCCTTGGCTAATGATTCCGGCGGCACGCTCTATCTGATGTGCGTGTTGCTGCTGGTGGCGCTTACTGTGATTGTCGAGCGCAGCTGGTATGTGCTGAGTATGCAAAAAGGCGGTGAGGTGCTGGTCGCACTACTGCGCGACAGCATGGCTTTATATGAAGAGAAATCCCGCGCAGTGATCCAGCAATACGCGCACTTGCCACATGCCCGCATGTTCCATGCCGCCACGCTGGAGCCGGATAGTTCAAGCCGGGAAACGGCTGCAGGTCACTTGGAAGAAGCGCTGATGCACGAAGTGCCGATGCTGGATCGTTCGCTTTGGATGCTCGATACCGTCATCACGCTGGCCCCTTTGCTTGGTTTGTTCGGCACCATCATCGGCATGTTCAATGCGTTCTCCGTACTGGGCGATGCGCAGAATGGGGCGACCCAGATTACCGGCGGCATTGCGGAAGCGCTGATCGCCACCGCTTCCGGCCTGCTGATCGCCATGTTGGGACTGATATTTTTTAACTGGCTCAATACCCGCATCAGGGTGATCGTGCATCAGCTGGAAACGATCAAGGTGATGCTGCTGAATCGCCAGTTTGCCATGCATGAGACGGCGGTGGAGGCAAGGTTGAAAGCGGTCTAATTTTTGTATCAATGACGCTCTTTACGGTATCGGACTTATTCTTTAAAAATTTATGCGCTATTTTGAAACCCGCAAGGCCCGTATCGAGATCATCCCCATGATCGACATCATGCTTTTTTTGTTGGTGTTTTTTGCCATGCTTACCTTACGCATGATTCCTTCATCGGGACAGGTGTCCAGGCTGCCGACCAGCTCGACGGCGAGCACTATGCCCACACCCAAACTCGTGGTCGAGATCCATGACGGCGGCATGATGTTTGTCGATAGCAAGCAGGTCACCACGGCGCAGATTACGGCGCTAGTGCGTTCACGTGATGCGGCTAAGCTTGCGGTGACAGTGGCGGGCAGTCAAACGGCGTCCATGCAGGAAGTGATGAACGTGATCGACGCGGTGCGCAAAGGCGGTGCTACCCAGATCGGGCTGGCTGCGCGCAAGGCTGGCGAATAGCGTGATGAACCCATCCCTGTCTTCCTATCCCGCTCCCCCGTCTGCTACGGTGCCATCTGCATCGTCGTTGCCGCCCGCTGTATCTTCCCCGTCACGGGCATCTTCCGCCACCCCTGCATTGTCACCTGCAGCGTTGTCAGTATCGAAAACGCATTGGCATTTGTCATTTTGTTATTCGGTAGCGATTGCTGCCCTGATCGAATGTCTGGTGGTCGCAGCGCTAGGTGTGTGGCTGATGGCACGTCCGGTGCATGCTTTGCCGGAGGCTATTCCGTTGACGATTGAAGCGCTGGTGGAGGAGCCGCCGCTCGCACCCACACAGCCGCAACCCCCCAAGGTGCCAGCGGCAGTGCCGATGCCGCTGCAAAAAACGCTGGTGCCACCCAAAACCGCAGCGCCCGCTGTGATGCGCGACCCCACGCCACAACCGGTTGCCGCCGCCGAGACACCACTGCCGGTGACTGCGCCAACGGCTTTTTCTACGCCTGTTCCAGCGCCCGCAATAGCGCCACCACCCGCAATGGCAGTACCGGCAACAACGCATAGCGGTCCGTCGGCCGAATACCTTGCCAAGGTCAAGGCAGCAGTCCAAGCAGCGGCGGTATATCCACCTGCCGCGATGGAACTCAATTTCAGAGGCCGCACGCGAGTGGAATTCAAGCTGCGCGACGGCGTGGCCTCGCAAGCGAACATCATTACAGGCAGCGGGATGGGATTAGTCGATCGCGCTGCATTGCAATCGGTACGTGTCGCCGTCTACCCGCCGCCGCCCGCCGCAGCGCAGGGTAAGGAAGAGACTTATCAGGTGTGGGTTGAATTTAATTTTTGAAAGAGATTTTTATGCAGAAAAAAATGAAATGGGTGATGCGTTCCACCGTCAATCGTACTGTCTCAATTGGCGCGACAGTCGCATTGTTGGCGTTAGTGAGCAGCCTGATGTCTGGCTGTGTGCAACAAACTTTGCAGGTGTCTCCCGCTACGCTATCCATCCATCCCCCGGTTGAGAATATACATTCTGCCTATGTTGTGATGGGCGAGGGGGGCAAAGCCAGTGCACGCGTGTTGACCAGCGCAGTGCAATGTCCCGTGATCGATATCGACGGCACATCACAAGCCATGCGCGTTCGTGTATTGCCTGCTACGGTGGCGATGCGTGGTGATCCGGCAAGTAGCAAAGAAGCCGCGTTCCCAGTGCTCACGTGTGAAGCGAATCTGCCTGCCGGTGCAGCCCGCGCCAGCGTTGGCAATATCAAACTGCAGGTGCCGCGTGCCGTCATCCATCGCATCGTACTGATTGCTGATACAGGTTGTCGTATGAAGGCGGCAGACAATGCTTTTCAGGATTGTAATGACGTGGAGAAATGGCCGTTTGCACAGGTTGCACAAAGTGCTGCTGCGCTCAAGCCGGATCTGGTGATTCATATCGGCGATATCCACTACCGCGAGAGCCCATGTCCACCAGGGAATCAGGGTTGTGCCCATAGTCCGTGGGGATATGGTTACGACACGTGGGCAGCCGATTTATTCATACCCGCGAGACCGTTGTTGATGGCAGCACCTTGGTTGTTTGTGCGTGGCAATCACGAATCTTGTGCCAGAGCCGGGCAAGGCTGGTTTCGTTTTCTCGACAGTAATTCCTGGTCTGAAGCGCGCTCCTGCAACAACCCTAAGCTGGACACGGAGGGCGATTTCAGCGACCCGTTTACGGTATCTGTTGCAGCCGATACCCAGCTGATCGTGTTCGATTCTTCCAAGGCCGGCAGCAAGGGTTACAGCGCCAGAGATGAAGGCTACAAAAAATACGTGCCGCAGTTACTGCAAGTGGGCGCTTTGGTCAAATCAGGACAGCACAACTTCTTCCTCAATCATCATCCGGTGCTCGCCTTTGCGATTGCCAAGGAAGCCGATCAAGTCAAGTCCGGCAATGAAGCGCTGCAATCGGTCATGAATCTGGTGTACCCGAAGCGCCTGTTCCCTGAAGGCGTGGATCTCGTCCTCAATGGCCACGTGCATCTGTTCGAATCGCTCAATTTTTCGAGCAATCATCCATCGACGGTCGTCGTAGGCAATGCCGGTTCCGGCAATGAAGGCAGCTTGCCGCAGCCTTTGCCAGCAGGCGCGCAACCGGCACCGGGTGCAGTGGTAGAAAATTTCTCAACCCGCTCGGAATATGGCTTTGCTACCTTTGATCGTGTTGACGGCGGCTGGGAGTTGACGGAATGGGATGTGATGGGGAAGGCGATTCTGCGTTGCTCCTTCCAGGCAGGCAAGATGGTGTGCCAGAAAATTTGATCATTTTTAATGCGGCTTCATTGTCCGAGAATCCATGTACAGCAACCACGAACGACTCATCCTGTTTGACGCAGACGGCACCATCATTGATGCCTTCAGCGCCATCGATCAAACCTTCTGCAGTCACGGGATGGAGTTGGGTGACCTGGAGCGCTTTCAAAAAAGGCGCAACCTGTTCAAATATCTCGGCGGCATCAAAGAGTTTCCGTTCAATTTGAAAAAGCAGTTGGGCAAACAAAGCCGCAAAAAAATTCTCGCGACTTTGACCGAGGTATATCGCGAAGACGCGCAGCTGTATCCAGGTATCGCCGATCTCATTCGGTCGTTAATCGCCGAACCCGGCATTCGGGTTGGCTTGGTCACGCGCAATATTACGAATGAGCCAGAGCTCACCATGCGAAAGTTATTAGGTCGACATGGCATCGATCTCGATAGCCTGGACTACATGGCGCACGTCCCCTTGCGTCAGGATAAAACAAATTTTTTCAGGGCTGCTAGAAAACGTTTTGATATCAACCCGGCGCGTGCGTATGCCTGTGGTGACGAGCATAAAGATTTTATGTCGGCGGTGGCGTCAGGAATGCACCCTTTTATCGTTTCTTATGGGTTTGAGGATTACAAGCGATTGACCAAAAAATTTGATGTGCCGGAGGAAGTTATCTCTCAATCGCCAGAACAGCTATGCGCACGAATACGGCATGCGCTGGATTTAGATAGTGGAGGGTCGTGATTCGAGAGTAATGCCCCGAAATTTTATCAATGCGTGAAAAATCATTTTTTGCGCAGCACGCGCACACGATTGGCTTCGCTATCTCCGATAAAAATAGAACCGTCGGCGTCGACAAAAATACCGTGCAGACGATTCATCGCGCAGTGAAGGGGTTGAGTCTCCGTTTCGTTGCAGTCACCTTTTGTTCCGGTACCTGCGATTAACTCGATTTTTCCGGTACGCTTATCGACCATTCTCACGCTATGGCTTTCAGTATCCGCGAGCCAGACATTGCCCTCGGCATCGAGAGAAATGCCTTTCGGGCCGCTCAAGGTTGCGGCCAGTGCGGGGCCACCATTGCCCGTAAAGCCCAATGTGCCGATGCCGGCGATGAGATGAATGAGGCCTGTTTGCAGATCAAATTTGAACACTTGATTACCCTCGCGAGTGACAACCCATAGATTGCCATTGCGGTCAAAATCGAGCGAACGCGGATTGTTAAGAGGCGTACCCGCAATAGATGATCCGTCGGGCGTAGGGCCTGATTTCCCGGTGCCAGCGAAGGTGCTAATGATGCCAGTGCGTATGTCGACGCGGCGGATGACATTATTGGCCACGTCACAAATGTAGAGGCTGCCATCGGGCCCGAACTGTAAGCTATGCGGCGAATTAAGCGACGCTTCTGAGGCTGGGCCGCCGTCGCCAGAATAGCCACGCTGATGGTTACCTGCGAACGTCGTGATCACGCCGCTCTTCGCATCAATGCGTCGAATCACGTGATTGGCCATGTCTGCGATAAAGAGATTGCCGGCAGTATCAAAGCGCAATTCATGCGGAAGATTGAATGAGGCCAGAAGTGCAGGCCCCCCATCCCCGCTGTAACCTTTTTGTCCATTACCCGCGACTGTACTGATCGTGCCATCGATTGCGACCCGGCGGATACGGTGACCCGTGTATTCGCAAAACCAAATTGCACCGTCTGGCCCACGAACAACACCATAGGGATTATTTACCTGCGCAGAAATAGCGGGGCCGTTGTCTCCCGAAAAACCTTTTACACCCGTCCCGGCGAAGGTGGAAATTGTCCACTCGGTGGCGTATACGGCGGGTGTTAAAAGAAAAATGAAGGCGAAACGAAGAAGTAGGGACATGGGAATTGACATTAATAAAGGTGAATTTAAAAAGGCCGGAAGCGGGACTGCAGAGCCTGACATGTGCTGATTGTGCTAATTGAGATTACATATGAACGCTATCCTTGTGGGGAGATATGTTTTTTTATATTCCTGCTATTTGGCCAATGCAGCAGCCATCGATGGATCCAACGCGCGCATAAACGCTTCCACTGCTTCCGTATATTCGCGCTCTTCTCCCAGCCGCTGATTGATCTCTTTGTGCGACATGTTTTTTTCAAGTACGGATGCTTTCATGCCGAGGGAGTTGGCCTTGGCCACGAAGCGAGCAGCGGGCGCGCAGGAATCATCGCGTTGAGTGGAGCAGACGGCGAGAAAAGGTGCTCCCGCATTTTGTAGCAAGTGGAAAGGGGAGGCCGATTTCCAGGAGGCGGCATTCTGGCCGAAAGCGCGATCGTATAAAGGGGCATGTTGTCTTCCCATGATTTGTACAACGTCGAGTGCGGCGCTATCGAGTGACACTGTGCCTAGCCAAGGCAATGCACCGAATTTAGCAGAGATGGGGGGTGCGCTTGCCAGCAACGCTACAAGATGAGCGCCAGCAGAGTGGCCCATGAGGATGAATTTGTTTTTATCGCCGCCCCAATCGGCTGCCTTGCCTTGCGCTGCTGCAACCGCCCGTGCGATATCGGTGGCTTGCTCAAGTGGTGGGGCCTTCGGCAACATGCGGTAGTTAGTCGAAATGAAAATGAAGCCTTTCGGTACCCAGCGCGTCACTTTATTTTCAATGACCGATTGCGCCGCTTTATCTCCCACCGACCACCCGCCGCCATGCACCATGAATATCACCGGCAAATCTTTGCCTCCTTTGGGACTGTACACGTCGAAGCGCTGGCGCTCATCGTTGCCGTAGGATACATCGCGCACGATCTGGATATCGGCGGGTAACTTAGCGGGCCCAGATTCTGCCATATTGTCCTCGGACGCTTGTTTGGTTTGCTGTTGTTGGCGGCGCTCAATGATGCGATCGCGGAGTGTGGCTGCAAGAATAGTCTGCGATGTGAGGAGGAGCAGTAAAGCAGTTGTTCCCAGACGAATCGCAATTTTGTTTTTGATTAATGACATGTGTGTTTCCTTTCAGCAGGGTGTATATATTCAGAAAAAAAGCGATGGAATTGGTGTTCAAATTCACGTTGAAAATGGCCCGGGATGGTTATCGTTGAGTACGTAAATTTCTTATGCCTTCGATTTTTTTTGTACAGATATTTTCTGTACGATAGTTTAGCCTGTGGCGGACGTTTCCAACGCTTTTCGACGCTCAATATAATCGTGTTTGCTGGGCAGAATATGATCGACGCATAACTGCGCCAGCGTCCAGTTATCGCGTCCTTTCAATAACTCAATCATCAGCGCGTGTTGAGCGCTCGATATTCGCAGCTTTTCCGGTACTGCGAGGGAATTGGTGCGGATCGAATAGCTTAAATTCATGTATTCCTGAATCGAGCGTTCCAGATAGCGGTTGCCACAGAGAGAGAATATTTTGGAATGGAATTTGTCGTTCATCTCATGCACGCCGCGCAAATAACCGCTGTTGACATGGGCTAGATAGGCTTCGTGGATTGCGGTTAATTCTTCGATGAATTTCGGCTTGGCCGGGAGCGCAAACATCAGCGCAGCCTGACGCTGTAACAGTTCACGCACTTCGTAAATTTGCAGGACTTCTTCCAGAGAAAACGAGCGCACGCGCGCTCCTTTGTTGGGTTCTTTGGTAACGATGCCTGTTCTCTCTAGCTGATTTAACGCCTGACGGATACAGTGGCGCGTCGCACCAAAACGCTGCATGAGCAAATCTTCTACTAGGCGTGAATCTGGTAGCAGCCGCATGAAAATGATGTCTTCTTCCAATTGCAAAACGACTTCCGCTTCGGTCATGTTTAATGGAGATGCCGTCAGAACAGGTTGAGGCAGGCTGATGTTGATCAGAGACATGGTTTTGCGTCAGTCCTTAAGGTATTGAGGCATGAAGAATATCGTAAACATGTTGAAAAATCCTGTTGCTGGCCTATGTTTTGCCGATGCTTCAGAAATAGCCATTAATGTCTTCTGTCGTCATTATTGCGGTTCTCAATGATAAGTGGAGGTGGCTTGTGGTTGAGCCGGGTCAGGTTTGGCCACAAAGATTCCCCTTCACAATCAAAAATGCTATCGTAACGGGCGATGCCGTTTCTGCGAATGGCCCGCACCTATTTTTTTCTCACTATTTCCTACAGAAAGCAAGCATGAGTACCCAATTCGATCAAGTATCCGTAGTTAAGAAAGCTAATATTTTCTTTGATGGAAAATGCGTTTCACACAGCGTATTTTTTGCTGACGGCACGAAAAAAACAGTCGGCGTGATTTTCCCATCCAGCTTGAAATTTAACACCAGCACACCAGAAATCATGGAAATCATATCGGGGAAATGCCGAGTTCGTTTAGCCAATCAGGCTCAATGGACGACGTATGAAAGCGGGCAGAGCTTTAATGTAGCGGGTGAGACGTATTTTGATATTGAGACGTTGGAGACGCTGGATTACATTTGTCATTTTGGGTGACAGAGCGCAGCGTCATTGCCGATAACCAAAACGGACAGTACGCGCTTACCGAACTAGTAATTCCCATCATGTTTCGGCGTAAACATGGATGAACGACTCCACTGTCTAGTGAGAAAAGAGGCGCATTTCGTGAACGTTTTTGAGGTTGAGTTGAATTCTGTTTGAAACGCTGCTGTGTGGGCAGTGATAAAAACGGGTAAGAAACGAAGTAGTGTCTAAGGAGGAGCATGTGCGGCACTGTCCTGCGCATGCGTAATGGCATTTCCAGGCGGCACAATACGGTGTGTTCTTGATCCCTAAACATACATGGGTTCAGGTTCCAGCATTATCCCAAATCGTTCTCTTACATCGGCTTGAATCGCCGCCGCAAGTTGTGCGATTTCTTTGCCACTAGCCCCCCCTCGATTTACTAACACCAGTGCCTGCATTTCATAAACGCCAGCACAGCCAAGCGTTTTACCTTTCCAGCCACATTGATCAATCAACCAGCCAGCCGCAAGTTTGTAATTGCCATCGCCTTGCACATAACTGACAAGCTGAGGGTGCGCCGCCAGTAATGTTGTGCGTTGTGCTGGGGGAACCACGGGATTTTTGAAGAAGCTACCTGCATTGCCGATCACGGCTGGGTCGGGCAGCTTGCGGCGGCGAATAGCGATGACCATATCACTGATCTGGCGTGCTGTGGGTGCGTTTGACATAGCGCTGAGGGCTTGCGCCAGTTCCGCGTAACGCAGATTGGGCTGCCATTGTTTGGGCAAGGCAAACGTGACATCGAGAATAATCATCCGGCTACGCAGCCGATGTTTGAATATGCTGTCGCGGTAGCCGAACGCACATTCTGCACGATGTAATACCCCTGTTTCGCCAGTGTCGAAATCGAAGGCGCTCAAATTGTGAAAATAATCTTGGAGCTCCGTGCCATAAGCGCCAATGTTTTGAATTGGCGCAGCACCCACACTGCCGGGAATCAACGACAAATTTTCCAGTCCCGCCAAGCCCTGATCCAAAGTCCATTGCACAAAATCATGCCAATTTTCACCCGCAGCAGCGCGTACATAGGTGGCATGGCTATCCTCGCCAATGATCTGAATGCCTCGATTACACATGTGTAATATCAAACCATCGAAATCACGCGTCAGCAAAATATTGCTGCCACCTCCAAGTACCAGATGTGGCAATTGGGTTAAAGCGCTGTTACTTCGAACAAATTGTACATCCTCTATCGACTCCACCCGTAAATAGGCGTGGGCTTTGGCATCGATGCCAAAGGTATTGTGATGACGTAAGGAGAAATCGGGTTGGATGAATGAATGATTTATCATAGCGAGGCGATTATAGCGGCAAGGTCCTATTTGCCCGTCCTTTTTGTCCGTTAAAATGGGTATTACGCATGTGCTTAGGTTGAGCTATCCCACCCGTTACACAGTCTAAAAATTCAAAGGAAGAACACTATGCCGTCATTTGATGTCGTTTCCGAAGCTAATATGGTTGAAGTCAAGAATGCTCTTGAGCAGGCCAACAAAGAGATCTCGACCCGTTTTGATTTTAAAGGGAGCGATGCCCGCGTCGAGCAGAAAGAGCGCGATTTGACGGCGTTTGCTGATTCTGATTTTCAGCTAAGCCAGGTGCGCGACGTGTTGACCAATAAACTGGTCAAGCGCACTGTCGATGTACGCTTTCTTGATATAGGGAAAATAGAAAAAATTGGCGGTGATAAGGTCAAGCAAGTAATCAAGATCAAAAATGGAATTGAAACCGAAGCTGCAAAAAAAATCGTGCGTATTCTTAAAGATAGCAAAATGAAAGTGCAGGCGAGTATCCAGGGCGAGTCCGTGCGAGTTGTGGGCGCAAAGCGCGATGACTTGCAGGCGGCAATGGCGCTGTTGCGTAAAGATGTCGCGGACTTACCGCTTGAATTCAATAATTTCCGGGATTAATTGGCATAGATAGCAGGGTTCAGGGTTGTGCTGGTTTGCTGTAGAGTGAGTCTTCTCGAACGCCAATGTCGGCCCCCGATCTGAGTAAGCATGATTTACTGAAGAAGAAGTTATGCTTCCTTATTCCAGAGCGAGAACAAGTTGTCAGCAAGCGAACGATTCGGATTAATTTACCTCTCTTCTTATCTATGCGCCCATTTCAGTTTGCAGTGTTACTCACGTTCGTTTCGCTGATTTTTATTGGAAACGTTTATGCTCTTGACGTAGCTGTCGTTGGTTTATTTCCGGGCAAAGCCGTACTGGTGATTGATAGCGGCGCACCAAAGACTTACAGCGTTGGCAATAACATCGTGGATGGCATCAAGCTCATCGATTCTGATCAATCGACTGCTACAGTCGAGGTGAATGGAAAGCGCCAAGTCATTACCATCGGTCAGCATGTGAGTCATGGCCCCTCATCAGGGGCTGCCAATATCACGCTGCGCGCCAATAACCAAGGGCACTTTGTTACTCAGGGACAGATCAACGGCAACACCATCACCATGCTGGTTGACACGGGTGCCACCCTGATCGTACTGTCAGCGGCGGACGCACGACGTATGGGAATTGACTATCAGAAAGGGCCAGTCGGCACTGCCAATACTGCCAATGGCCTCGTGCAGTTTTATCGCGTAAAACTGGACAAGGTGAGAATCGGCGATATTGAAATCAACCAAGTCGACGCATCTGTATTGGAAAATAATCTGCCCACAGCGTTGCTTGGTATGTCATTTCTTAATCGTACTGAGATGCATCGAAATGGCGATGTGATGATTCTCACTAAGCGATTTTAGGATACGTCTGGCTATTTGGAAGAACAATGTACCTACCGTGCGATTCTTCGGGGTTTTGACGCAAACGAAAAGATAACCGCATATCGGGATTGTGGGGATTGTGCAGAAGAGCTTTGCAAAAAATTGCCATTGCTCATTGCTCATTGCTTGGCGACTTCAGGAGAGTTTTGCGAAGCTTTTTAAAAGCGCTATCGCTATTAATTACTTGGATGCTTGACGGCCATAATTTTCACGCACAAAAATTTGTATCCGCACACGGGACACCCTGTGTAAAGTTTGAGTCAAAAACGCAAAAAGCTCGCCGAAGCGAGCTTTCAATTCACTACAATCAATTCATCAGTAACCCGTGCTATCTGCGCGGTGTTATTGATTTTTCAAAAACTTAAAAACCCATGCTATCTGCATGGTGCCTTTTTGGCCTCAATACGAACTGTCTGTTTTACGTTCCACATCCTTATTGGACGTTTTGTAATTAATGAACTTCGCGGAGTATAGCACATCTTGCTACTCTCCTATTTTTAATTTTGATAATCTATCTGCTGGATGAAATTTTGCTCAGCCAGCCAGGCCAAGGCACCAAGTGCAGCCGTACGCCCACTGGCAAAACATGCAGTGAGAAGATAACCCCCTGTGGGTGCCTCCCAATCGAGCATTTCTCCGGCGCAGAACACCCCCGGCATGGATTGAAGCATCAGATGGGCATCGCATGCCGTGAACAGGACACCACCGGCACTGCTGATTGCTTCATCAAGTGGGCGTGTCGCAAGCAGGTGTAGCGGTAGCGTTTTGATGCATGAAGCCAGACGAGATGGGTCGGAAAAATCCTGGGCCGATGCTAGTTCTCGCAGCAAGCCCGCTTTAACCCCGTGAATGCCAATCCGGCTTTGTAAATGGCTGGCGATTGAGCGTGATCCGCGTGGTCGGGAGATTTCATCGAGTACACGTTGCGGGGCCCAGTCCGGCAGCAAATCAAGATGGATGAGTGCGTTGCCATCGGCAGAAATTTGATCACGCAACAGTGCCGAGATGGCATAAATGAGGCTGCCCTCTATGCCATTTTGTGTTACTACAAATTGTCCTTTTCTGCGGGTGATGGTGCCGTTTTCGTCCTTAAAGGCCAGTGCAATGGAAGTCAGCGGGTGGCCTGCAAAACGATCGCGGAAATGCTCGCTCCAGTTGGTCGAAAAGCCACAGTTGGATGGTTGCAATGGCGCGACAGGGATGCCGCGCTCCGCTAGCAGTGGCATCCACGCACCATCCGATCCCAAGCGGGCCCAACTACCGCCACCGAGCGCGAGCAATACGATATCGGCCTCGATCAATTGCTCGCCTTCAGGCGTCGCAAAGCGCACTTGTCGGTGGCACTCTGGATTTTTCCAACCTAGCCAGCGATGCCGCATATGAAAGCGTACCCCCGCTTCCCGCATCCGATGCAGCCAGGTACGCAGCAGGGGAGCGGCTTTCATTCCGACGGGAAACACACGCCCCGAGGTGCCGACGAAAGTATCGATGCCCAAGCCATGCACCCAAGTTCGCAATTCGTCAGGCCCGAATGTGTTGAGCATGGGTTCTATATCGGCACTATGCGAACGGTAGCGCGCAAGAAATGGGGATCGTGGTTCCGAATGGGTGATGTTCATGCCTCCTTTTCCGGCCAGCAAAAATTTTCTCCCGACCGAAGGCATGGCGTCGTACACATCAACTTGCAGGCCGTTGTTTATTAAGGTCTCAGCGGCCATCAGTCCGGCAGGGCCACCACCAATAATGACAGCGGTTGGCGTAACGTTTTTGGACATGGAGAACATCAAAGCAACAACAATCTTCGATTAGGAAAGATCATCCATCTGTACCCGCTAAAAAAGGACTGCAGGCTAATAGGAAATCGTTTCCAAGAGCTTTTCAATTCGGTCAATACTGTTCGTATCGATTAGTGCTGGCAAGCTACATAAATGCAAGAGTTGGGCCTGTGGCGTCAAGGATTGTTGACCTGATTTTAAGGTCGATTGCAGCACCTCGACCTGCATTCTCAAGCGTTCTTTGGCAAGCGCAGGCGGGCTATCGAGGCCCGCCACTATTTCAAGACGTAGCAATTGTGTAGCGAGGGCGGGGCTATTTTTTTCTAATATCTTCACGTAGCTGCGATCACCCGATTGCAGCGCATTGATTGCTGCTTGGAAGCGTTGTTGCATGGTGTGCTCGTGCGCAGTTGCCAGCGGTGGCAAAGCGTGCCATCGGGTAGTCCAAGCCGTATCGATCGGCAGACTCTGGGCAACGGCTGCCTCGACTGTCTGGCATAAGCGTAATTTTTCGCGCATGGCAGTAGCTTGCGCTTCGATGGCGGCGCGCTTATAGACAGCGAGTTTCGTTTGTAATGACGCTGTGGCAGTTTGATAGCGCTGTTCATTTTGTTGCTCGCTAGTACGTAGCACTTGACCCATGCTTGGCCATGCCGCTTTACTTTCCCTCAGTAATTTGGCGATGGTCGCTTCTGGTTCGTCCTGCGCTGCTTCCAGGCTGGCGCAGTGCGTTTCTTTTGCGATTAAATTTTGACGGCGTTCGTTATCTGCCGTTTCAGCCGATTCCTTGCGCTTGGCAAATAAGGCATCGCATGCATTACGGAATCTCTGCCACAAGGCTTGTTCGTCATGTCGATCCAGCGGCAAGGACTGCGCTTGATTTTGCCAGCGTTCTTGCAAGCCGCGTAAGGCATCCAAGGTACTGCGTTCATTTGGATTGAGTCGCATGACCTCATTGATTAATTGTTCGCGGCGCGCTATCTCTGTTTGACGTTGTTGGCGCAGAGGTTCCAGCAGCTTTTGTAGGACGCAGTCAAATTTGTCATCGAGATGTTTTTTCTCTTTACGATCTACCGTGCCGAGGCGGTTCCAGGCTTGGGACATGCGTTGGCAAAACCCACCCACCTCTTTCCAATCAACGTCTGACAAATCATCGTTGTCCGTTGGAATAGTATGGGTATATTGCGTCACTTCAGCAATGAGCGATTGTGCCTTGACCTTGTTTTGTTGACGCTCGTCGGCCAGCTTCTTGAAGTGCGCAGCGGCAGGAGCATAGGCAGTTGTGCAGGCCGCATCGAAACGTTCCCACAAAGCTTTGGGCGCACTGCCGGAGGTAAGATCGAGTGTACGCCAGCGTTCGCGGGAGCTGCCCACTTTTTTTGCCAGCTCTGTAACGGCGAGATCCTTGCTGGCGAGTTCTTCCACGGCCTTGATCAATTCTTCGCGTGATATGTTGCCGCCCCATTTTGCCCAGTCCTGCAGGCGGTTCAATTCGTTGCGCGCATTGGTCAGGCGTGCAGCCTGTGCTTCTGATGGATGTGCCGCCTTGTGATCGATAGCGCGTAAGGTTTTGTCATGTTCCGCCGCAGCCTGGAGTAGACCGTCTTGCAACGCAGCTTCCATAGCATCGAGGGTATGAGAAAAATGCTGTTTGGCATCCTGTCCCAAGGCATGGATGCTTGCCTCTTTGGTTTTTTTTACTTCACTGATTTTTTGAATCAGGGTATCAAAACGTTCCTGATACGGAGCGAGCACCTCGTCATTCAATGCGGGAAAACCTTGCCATTTCTTGTTGATTGCATCGACTTTGAGTGAAGTCGGCTGCGCTTCTTCCCATGTGGCAAGGGCGATTTGACGCGCCGTGATGGTGGCGTGACGTTCTTCTAATGAAGTTAATGTTTGTTTGAACTGCTGCGTTTCTTGATCGAATTGCGTCAATAAATGTTTGGGTAATGCAGATACCTCCGGTGAAGTCCGGTAGACTGCGATTTGCTGTTCCAGTGCGCTTACAGTTTGTTCCATTATCTCCGGCAACTGATTGTTGGAGGCAGCAATGGTGGCGTGCAATTGAGCTAAGGTATCGATGATGCCGCGCTGTAACGCAGTCTGGTCATGTAGGCGTTGACTGAGGGCGGCGCGGACAGCAATAAATTCGTTTTGCTGCGCTGTGGGGATCTCTCCGATTTGTTGCCACAGGCGGTCGAGTTCCGCGACTTGATTGGGCGTTAATAAAGTTGCTTGCTGCAGGGCGAGTGCGGCAGTGACGCAATGTTGGATGGCTTTTTTTTGCTTTTCAAGTTGGTCCAGTGCATCAATGCGTGTCTGCATCAGTTTTGCAACGCGGCGATCCGTATTGCGCATCGCTTGCTGTATGCGTTCAAGGATCGCTCTGGAATGGAGTTGTTCCGCAATTTTTAAACGGACATCTGCAAATTCGCATTGCAACAGGAAATCTGCGGCTGATGGCTCGTCGCCCACCAAAGCATCTGCTTGCTTCCGTGCTATTTCTTGCGCTTGCATCGAAACCGCGCGATGGTCCCTATTTGTTGGCGGCGACAGGGGTGGTGCGGCAAGCTTGCTAGCAGATCGTTTAAGGAGGAAATCGAACATGTGGGGAGCGAAAAAAATAAGTTAAGCGCATATCATAACAAGCCCGGATCCTATTTTCTCCAAATACATTCGCGAATCGCGGAATATTGATTCACTCATAGAATTTACCAAGTTGTTAATAACCTGTAAGGTCGTGTGCCCAGTCCAATATGGGACCTAAACGTGGTGCCGCCAGCGTCCTGGCATTTTCGAAATTGACCCAGCGGAATTCGTGGTGTTCAGGAAAACCCGTTTCTGGATTGACTAGTAGTTCCACGGTGTCGGTTTGAGTTTGGGCCACGTAATAGCGTGCTACTTTGCCTTGAGCATAAGGGGGCGTTTCGCGAAATGTGAATCCCCAGCGAAAGTCTAATTCGCTCAAGGAGGTTTCTTCGCGTACTTCACGACAAGCGGCAGCTAATGGAGCTTCGCCAGCTTCGACATGCCCCTTAGGGAAATCCCAATAGTGGTAGCTTCTCAGCAGCAAATAACAATCATCGTGTCCTCCTCGCACAATGACGACCCCTGCTGAAAGTATCTTTTGTTTCATATAAAAGCCCATCAATCCCTGTTAGTTGGGTGTTGATACTGAGAGCTTGTCCTGTTTGATTGGAAAGTGGGGACAGATTTCAGCTCGCATGGCTTTAACTATATGCTCCTCTATTGAATATGTCCTCTATTTTTTAACCCAGATTTTCCTCCTTGGACTGGTAGCGCTCTCACGTCAATCGCGATGTTCATTTTTTCTCCCGCCTGAGCAAGCAGGCGGCTTTGGCGGAAAAGAAAGCGGTTTAATGGCAAGTCTGGGTTTAACGTGAATTCTGTTTTGGCAGCAGGTACTGCGGCGATTTTTGAGGCCAAGAAATGGGAGGCTGAATGTGACTACGGCGCAAATCTGCGCCGTAGTCACCCTACTTTTTATGTGTACCTTTAGTCAAACACAGGACTCTCAACACCCAGAATTTTGTGTAGTTTTGGTGAAGTAGTGGTGTATTGCATATGGATTTTTTTGTCAGGAAAAATGTAGGGTGCTGCGCCAAAAGCGGCTAAAGCCGCTTCATGGAAACCGGACAGAATGAGTTTCTTCTTACCTGGATAAGTGTTGATGTCACCTACCGCAAAAATGCCTGGAACGTTCGTTTCGAATTTTTCCGTATCGACCACTTTGAGTTGCCTTCGTTCAATATCGAGACCCCATTCGGCGATAGGGCCGAGCTTGGGCGAGAGACCGAAAAATACCAGCAAAGTATCCAGTGGCAAACGGCGGGTGACGCCATCGGCTCCTGTGACCTTAATTTCCGATAGTTTGCCATCCTTTGTTTCGAATCCGGTCGCTTGCCCAACGATGAGCTGCATTTCGTATTCGTCGCACAATTGTTTCATCTTGGCGACCGATGCTGGCGCGGCGCGGAAGTCTTCCCGGCGGTGTAGCAGAATCACTGATTCGGCTTTGCCGACCAAATTCAATGCCCAATCCAGGGCGGAGTCGCCGCCGCCGCAAATGACCAGATTTTTTCCGTAGAATTGCAATGGGTCTTTGACGCGGTAGAACAGTTGGGTACCATCGAATTGCTCGATACCATCGACTTTCAAGGTGCGGGGCTGAAAGGAGCCTACACCGGCAGCAATGAAAATGGTTTTGGTGATGAAGCGTGTGCCAGCAGACGTTTCTAGATTAAAGCGACCGTCTTCACGGCGTTCGACTAGGGTGACTTCCTGACCGAGGTGGAAAGTGGGGCCAAAAGGTTCAATTTGCTTGAGTAAGTTATCCGTCAATTCCTGCCCCGTGCACACCGGCACGGCAGGAATGTCGTAAATGGGCTTGTCGGGATAAAGCTCGACACACTGTCCACCCACGCTAGGCAGCGAATCGATGACGTGTGCTTTGATTTCCAGAAGGCCCAGTTCAAATACCTGAAACAAACCAACCGGACCAGCACCAATGATGACTGCATCCGCTTCGATCGGTCCTTGAGCTATTGTGGAGAGAGTAATTTCTTCTATGCTGGTACTGATTTCCATACGACGGTAACTTCCTGTTCTATTTCAAACTATTCAAAAGCGCTGGCAGTGTTAAAACAGGGTGCTAGCGTTTTAGATATTGTAATTTGTCTTTGACGTCTTTCCAGTCGTCAGCATCAGGTAACGGGGTTTTGGTCTTTGTAATCGAAGGCCAGGTACGGGCCAAATCAATATTAATTTTGATGAATTGCATTTGATCCGCAGGAACATCTTCTTCCGCGAAAATTGCATTGACCGGGCATTCCGCCACACACACTGCGCAATCGATGCACTCATCGGGATCGATAGTGAGAAAATTGGGCCCCTCTCGGAAGCAATCGACTGGGCACACATCGACGCAGTCGGTGTAACGGCAGCTGATGCAGGATTCGGTGACAACGTGAGTCATAACGGTACCTATCTATGAATTACTAAATGATTATGTTGCAATTGCCGAGTGAGTCGCAAGCTGCGACGACGCAATTTTAGGTGTTGGCTCACCGATTGCAAGGCCCTGTATTTTAAGGTAATTCGGGCTTTCTCACAAATGACGCTTAGATAAATTACATATAAGCAAATTCACTCTTTGGGAATGGGCGTTGCGTATTCCGGTTTGTTCGCTTGCAGGGGAAAGCATTTTTGGTTTTGCGGTAAGTAATGAGTAAATCAACTTAAAATAGCCTCGAACGTAATTTTGACGGAGCAAATGTGGGTGCAAGCGTGATTGTCGGGTTGATTGGGCAAAGTGCCTTGTCGACTCAAGTGTCAACATTTGACGGCAGTCAATTGTCACTATGGTGGGCAATGCCCTTTATCGGCATGTTGCTGTCGATGGCAATTGTTCCCGTGCTGGCATCGGATTTCTGGCATCGTCATTTTGGAAAAATAACCTTGGCTTGGGCGCTTGCCTTTTTGTTGCCTTGCGCTAGCGTATTCGGCATTCCCATGGCAGTGGGCACTGCGATGCATGTTTGTCTTGCGGAGTATTTCCCTTTCGTTATTTTGATGGTCGCGCTTTTTGTGGTAGCGGGAGGGATTTGTGTTAACGGTAATTTACACGGCACACCTGCGCTCAATACAGGTTTGTTGGCATTGGGGGCATTGTTGGCAAGCGTCATGGGTACAACGGGCGCATCCATGCTGATGATCCGCCCTTTAATCCGTGCTAATGATAACCGCCGGCATGCTAGGCACACCGTGGTTTTTTTTATTTTTTTGGTAGCCAACGTCGGCGGCGCATTGAGTCCTTTGGGTGATCCGCCCTTGTTTCTTGGTTTTTTGAAGGGCATCGATTTTTTCTGGACGGTCAAAAACATTTTCTTTCAAACATTGTTCTTGTGCGTGGCCTTGCTGTCGATTTTTTATTTTCTTGATTGCTACTATTATCGCCATTGTGAAGAGGAATTTTTGCCAGCCTTAGATCCTACGCCAGACTCGGACATCAGCGTTGATGGAAAAATCAATTTTATTTTCCTCTTGGCTATCGTTGGTTTGGTATTAATGAGTGGGCTGTGGAGATCCTCTGGTTCACTCAATTTATTGGGAACGTCCATTGGGTGGGGGAGTCTGACTCGTGATAGTTTACTCATTGTCGTGATCTTGATCTCGCTTTGGATAACACCAACAACAGCACGTGCCAACAATGAATTTTCATGGGGGCCGATGCGGGAGGTTGCCAAACTATTTGCCGGGCTTTTTATCACGTTGATTCCAGTAGTGGCGATCTTACGGGCTGGTGAGCAGGGTGCTTTTGCCGGTGTGATTCAGATAATCACGGATACCCACGGGCAGCCTATCGACAGAATGTATTTTTGGACCGTTGGTTTATTGTCCTCGGTGCTCGACAACGCGCCGACGTATTTGGTATTTTTTAACGCGGCTGGTGGTGACCCGATGACATTGATGGGGCGATTGGGCAGTACCCTCGCGGCAATTTCTTGTGGCTCGGTGTTCATGGGAGCGCTGAGTTATATCGGGAATGCGCCCAATATGATGGTCAGGGCTATAGCACAGGAACGCGGCATTCGGATGCCCTCTTTCTTTGGTTACATGGGATGGTCGATACTGGTGCTGATACCTTTGTTTGGGTTGATGAGTGTGATTTTCTTTTGATGCATCTGTGTTCCCGCAACAAGCTGCGCGGCTTGTTGCGATAGTGCGTCTGCGGCGGTATTTTTTTTACGCGGAATCCAGGTAAGTGTCACCTCCTTCAGCTGTCTGATGAGTTGCATGGCATGTCTTCGATGATTTTGGAAGGGAAGGGCACCGGGAATCGCCGCGTTACTTACTTCATTAATGATGATTTGACTGTCGCCGTAGATGGCCAACTTGTCTGGCTGGATGCGTGCCGCTTCTTCCAGCAACGCAATTAACGCCAGATATTCAGCGACGTTGTTGTCGCCTTGTCCAGCAGCACAACAAATTTTTGTGATGTCTCCACTGGGGCTTTGTAGGACTGCCCCTATTCCCATTTTTCCGGGATTAGGATGGCTTGAACCATCGAACCAGGCCAGCCAGGATGTGTCGTCGGGCTGTTGATCAGCGCGTTTTTTCGCCAGTGCTTCGGCCTTACTTTGCTTGCGCGCATCGATTTTTGCCTGGGCAAGTAAGGCGGACTGTTGGCGTGACTGAATTAAATCGCCCAGTGATTGAGTGCCTGCTCGCGTTTCGAGTAAATTTTTGAGCGTTTCTTCTTCACTGAGTCCCCTGTTTCTTGCTGCCCGGCGGCTCGCAATACGTTCTGCCTTATAAGCAATTGCGCATAAATCTTCAAATGTGGTCACGCTTCAGAATCTCCTTGTGTTGTAGGTGCTGTTTTTAATTAACAGGGACTGGCGCAGTTAGATTTGGATGTAAGGGTGCGCCTCGCACAATCCTACACGTTTGTTTTGCTGACCTGATCCATATCCGATTAGCTTGAGGCGAATATGCAACTATGACAGAATGACTGTGACGCTTGTTCACCAATCCATTGACGCAGACACTTCGGAGAGATTCATGAAAGCCCATTCCATTCTTGACACCATCGGCGGTACGCCGCATATACGCATCAATCGCTTGTTTGGCGATACCCATCAGGTTTGGATCAAGTCTGAGCGGAGTAACCCGGGTGGTTCGATCAAGGACCGTATTGCGCTGGCCATGATTGAGGATGCCGAAAAATCGGGCGCGCTCAAGCCAGGGAATACCATTATTGAGCCAACATCAGGTAACACCGGCGTTGGTCTGGCAATGGTTGCTGCCGTCAAGGGATACAAACTGGTGTTGGTGATGCCTGATAGCATGTCCATCGAGCGTCGCCGTCTGATGCTCGCTTATGGGGCTACATTTGACCTGACTCCACGGGAAAAAGGGATGAAAGGTGCCATTGCACGTGCACATGAGCTTGCTGCTGCAACGCCTGGATCCTGGATTCCGCAACAGTTTGAAAACCCTGCCAATGTCGCGGTGCATGCTAATACGACCGCGCTGGAAATTCTTGCCGATTTTCCAGAGGGGCTGGACGTGTTGATCACCGGGGTCGGCACGGGCGGTCATATCACGGGCTGTGCCAGGGTACTGAAGGCGAAATGGCCTCAATTAAAGGTGTATGCCGTAGAACCAAGTGCCTCGCCCGTCATCTCTGGCGGACAGCCTGCGCCACATCCGATCCAGGGCATCGGTGCCGGATTCATTCCCAAAAATCTGGACACCTCTCTGCTTGATGGTGTGATCTTGGTGGATGCGGAGCCGGCGCGTGAAATGGCGCGCCGTGCCGCTAGCCAAGAGGGGATGCTAGTGGGCATTTCTTCGGGGGCGACGCTTGCTGCCATCGCGCAAAAACTACCTGAGATTGCGCCCGGCGCAACAGTGCTTGGTTTTAACTATGACACCGGCGAGCGCTATCTGTCGATCGAAGGATTTTTGCCTACGTAAAATCTACAGCGCATAGGTATCAATGCCAGAAAAAATCCCTTCAACAAAAGGGGGCAATATCTCGGTGGAAAATCTTTGCAAAAAGTCGGAATAGCCCACACTGTTACTTAACAATTTTTTCAACCACCGCACTACCGACATTGACAGCGCCTTTGGCCACAGTCGTCGTGGCACTGACTGCTGTTGATCCGACGGCGACCCCGACATTGACAGCCGTTGCTGCTACCGAGACCACAGCGCAACCGCAAACCAGTGTCGCGGCAATGGCCGTGCAGCCATTGCAGATGACTCTTTGGGCTACGCCAAGCATCATATAGCCAATAATTCGACTTCAAAAATCAAGGTCGCATTCGGTGGAATCACTCCGCCCGCGCCACGTGCGCCATAGCCCAGGGAAGACGGGATGATGAGCTGGCGTGTACCGCCGACCTTCATGCCCTGAACACCTTCGTCCCAGCCTTGAATGACATTGCCAGCACCCAGCGGAAAGTTGAATGGATCGTTGCGATCTTTGCTGGAATCAAACTTCTTGCCAGCACTGCCGTCGGCGTTTTGTAACCAGCCGGTGTAATGCACGCTCACATGGTCGCCAGCGGCAGCTACTGCGCCTTCTCCAACAGTGATTTCTTCGTATTGCAATCCGGTTCCTGTGGTAATGATGGCCATGTTCTTCCTTAATAGTTAGTTGTGAATGAGGAGATGGGATTTAAATCGTCATTATTGCGTATTTACTGTGTGCCGCTTGTTGTGCCAATGGCTAACTAAGTGTCTGCGCCAAAATTCTGCGGACAGCGTTGCTTCTTCTTTGTCACACATAAAATAATGCCTGCATCGGTACGTTCTGCAGGAAAACTTTTGGGAGACAATTAAAATTGCGCTGCAAAAATGGGAACGCAAATTGTAGACTAAAAACAGGTTCTGCTCCTCTTCTAGTAACCACATACCAGGGCAATCGCCTTTCAAAGTCTTTGAAAATTTTCGCGGCATAGTGTAAGCACCAGGTTTTCCCTGTGCGCATATCGATACGGCCGGATTCCCCAGTCCTATTCGTAAGTTTGCCCGACCCGCGTCGTGCAACGTTGCGGAGATTCGGTAATAGGATTGTCTCGCGCATTCATAGAAACTTACAAAGTTTGGGTGCAGTTAGGTTTAATCTTCACATAGAATACGGGTTTCAGGAGTTTTAAATTTAAAATACCGGTCAATTACTGCCCGACACAAAGAGGAGAAAAGCATGCCTAAAGGTTCAAAAAGAACACGCTTATTCAATCAATTTAGCTTTACAACAGCCTTGATTTTGGGGGCATGTCTAGCCAGTAATGCGGGAGGCGCATTCGCGCAGTCCAACGTGGCGCCCAATGTAGTTGCTGATGGCGGTAATGCCGAGAAAGGTTTTGATATGGCACCGGAAACCCGCCTTGCTGTTGTCGAAGCGGCTGTCGCACAGATTCCTACACCGCTTGCACCGGGGCCATTTCAACCTACGTGGGACTCGCTGCAGAAAAATTATCGGGTACCCCAGTGGTTTAACGAGGCCAAATTTGGACTCTTCATGCATTGGGGTCTGTATTCTGTCCCGGCGCATCACAATGAATGGTACGAAAAACATATGTACGGTGGAGATCAGAAATGGCATGTCGAGAACTTCGGCCCACAGGATAAATTCGGCTATAAAGATTTCATCCCGCTTTTCACGCAAGAGAAATTCGATCCAGAAGTGTGGGCGGATCTCTTTAAAAAATCCGGCGCGCGTTTTATTGTTCCTTCCGCCCAGCACCACGATAATTTTGCCATGTGGGACAGCAAGGTGACCCCGTTTAATGCCAAGGCCCTGGGTCCAAAACGGGATCTCATCGGTGAGTTGGCCGCTGCCGTGCGCGCGCGCGGCCTCAAATTTGGGGTATCCAATCATGGCATCGAAAATTTTCAGTTTATTAATCCTTCAGCGGCACTGAGTGCCGACCTCAAGGCTAAGCAGGCGGATCTTTATGATCCGAAGTGGGCTGATTTCTATAATGTGGCTGATCGCAGTGATGCCGCTTGCGAACGTTTTCTCGTCAATTGGTATGAGCGTAACGTTGAGTTGATCGACAAATATCAGCCCGATATGCTGTGGTTCGACAATGGTGTGGATCAGCGTTATCTCGACCCCATCAAGCTGCAGCTTGCGGCTCATTACTACAATCGTGCCCGGCAATGGGGCAAAGAAGTTTCGCTGAGCACGAAGAAAGCTGCTTACGCGCCGAGCAACCGTAATACGGAGACCATTGGTTCGATCATTGATTTCGAAAAAATAGGCTCGCGTTCGCCCTCTGGCATTCGCACGGGTGCTTGGCAGGTGGACGAACCGATCGGCAGTACGTGGGGTTACACGAGCGACATGCGCATTACCGGCGCGGCTTCTATCATTTCCAAACTGGTTGACACTGTCAGCCGCAATGGCACGCTTTTGCTGAATCTGTCTCCCAAGGCCGATGGTACTTTTCCCGAGGAGCAGCAGAAGACATTGCTGGAAATTGGCCGCTGGTTAGACATTAACGGCGAGGCGATTTACGGCACGCATAACTGGCACACTTTCGGCAGTGGTGGTAAGGGCGAGAAGGGTCCGAACGTGCGTTTTACGGTGAAAGGTGATGTGCTCTATGCGATCGTCCTTGGCGAATGGACGGGCGGCGAAGTGTTGATCACGCCGCTTGCTCTTACTCCTGCGATGGTGGGGAAAATCAATAAGGTGACCATTCTTGGTAGTCAAGTTGGGGATGTCGCATTCCTCCATGATTTCTTTGGTCTGAAAGTAAAGCTCCCTGCCAATGCGCCGGGACCCTATGCCTATACGCTCAAAATTACAGGACTGCACATGAATCCATCCACCGCGACTGTTGATGGGAATCCACAGTGATTTTCCTACGCCATTGTTTAAGGGTATGTTTCGGTGCCGGGCTTGCATTTTTAAATGCGACCGCCTTTGCTGAAGTCCAGCTTGCCAGCCCATTCACCAGTCATATGGTGCTTCAGCGTGAGCGGCTTGTACCGGTGTGGGGTACGGCGGATGCGGGCGAGCAAATTAGTGTGGAATTTGGCGGGCAGAAGAAAACCGTCACCGCTGGCGCTGACGGCAGTTGGCGCGTCAATCTTGACGCGCTTACCGCGTCGGCTAAAGGTCGAAGCTTCAATGTTACTGGCTCTAAAAGTACAACGTCACTGAAGCTCGACGATGTGCTGGTCGGTGAAGTATGGCTTGCATCGGGTCAGTCTAATATGGACTTTACTGTTTCGGTAAAGGCAAAATATTTTGCTGGCGTGACCAACGAGGAAGAAGAGATTGCCGCAGCACATTATCCGCTTATCCGCATGTTTACTGGCATTGCGCAAAAAGCTTACGAACCTCGCCAACGAGTTGAAGGCGAGTGGCGAGTGTGTAATCCCGAAAATGTGAAGGCATTTTCAGCGGTAGGGTATTTTTTTGCGCGTGATCTGCAAAAGGAAATCCAGGTTCCGGTCGGCATCGTCACTCTTGCTTTCGGTGCCAGTACGGCAGAAGCATGGATTCGTCGCGAAACGCTCGCGGCTGATGTGCTGTTGAAGCCAATGCTGGATGGCTTTGATGCCAAGGTAAGGGCGTATGTTCCGACCAGCCCTGTTATCGAAGCGGCTTTTCAGGAAGCCGCAGCCAAAGCGAAGGCGGATGGTAAACGAGCACCACGTCATCCGAACCGTGATCCTGTGCAGGACCAGCATAACGCAACTGTGTTGTTCAATGGCATGGTGCAGCCACTGATTCCTTACGCCATGCGTGGCGCCATTTGGTATCAGGGGGAATCCGTGGTTGGTGGGGATGCTGGCCGCACGCTTTACCCGCGTGTGCAAGCAAACCTGATTGAAGACTGGCGGCGATTGTGGGGGCAGGGTGACTTCCCTTTCTATCTCGTGCAACTCGCTGGTCAAGAGGCAGGCAGCAATGACCCGTGGATGCGTGAGGCGCAAGCGACTGCTCTCTCTCTTCCTAATACTGGCATGGCGGTGACGACCGATATCGGTGAAGAGAAGAACGTCCATCCTCACAACAAACAAGACGTGGGTAATCGGCTTGCGCGCATTGCGCTGGCTCAAACGTATGGCGTTAAGGCCGAATATTCTGGTCCGGTATATGAGTCGATGCAGGTGGAGGGCGATGCGCTTCGCATCAAGTTTTCGCATCTCGGTGGCGGGCTAGTCGCTAAGGGTGGTGGACCGCTTAAGTGGTTTGTCATTGCAGGAGCCGATAAAAAATTCGTCACAGCAGAAGCCAAAATCGAAGGCGATACCATCATCGTTCGTAGCATTGAGGTTGCGGCACCGATGGCTGTGCGTTATGCGTGGGTTAATTTCCCCAATGGCTGTAATCTCTTTAATGCCGTAGGCCTACCGGCTGCGCAATTTCGCACTGATGCAGGGACAGTTTCTTCAGAAAAAAATGTGTTGAATGGGGAGGTTTTAGCGCCAAAGCCTCTTTAAGAACATACAATATGTTGCCGCTGCGTTTCAGGTTCAACCTGAGGAGTGGCACGTATTGAATTATTCACTCCAATTACTTGTTGCCACAGAAAAAATGAATTTACGGTACTTTCGTCACACATTCCTTATCCTCATCATTTTTTTTGCTGGGCTATTTATGGGCAGCGTCAAAGCCGCTGAGTCATGGGTGCACGAGGCCGCAAAACCGGGGGATTTTGTTTTAGTGAAGAAAGGCATTGCTACGCCTATCTATTATTCAGCTGAGGATTTTAAGGTGGTCGATCACGCCGCTCACGATCTTGCGTCAGATGTGGAACGTGTGACTGACGTAAAACCTGTCGTCCATTCCAATAGTCTGGGCCTTCACGGACAGGCAATACTAATTGGCACGTTAGGAAAAAGCCCATTGATCGATACTTTGGTTGCCTCTGGAAAACTCGATATGACCGCCTTGCACGGCGCATGGGAAAGTTTTCTGATCGCTACCGTGGATGCGCCGTTGCCCGGGGTGTCGCGCGCTCTGGTGATCGTTGGCAGTGATCGGCGCGGAACTGCTTTTGGTATCTACGAATTGTCGCAAGCGCTCGGGGTTTCTCCGTGGTATTGGTGGGCCGATGTTGCGCCGGAAAAAAAATCTGCGCTCTTTGTCGTTGGCGGTACGCGCAGGTTTGGACCACCCTCGGTGAAGTATCGGGGCATCTTTCTCAACGACGAGGATTGGGGATTGCAGCCGTGGGCTGCGAAGACATTTGAACCGGAGAATGGTGGCATTGGACCAAAAACCTACGCGAAGGTTTTTGAACTTTTGCTACGGCTAAAAGCCAATACTATTTGGCCGGCCATGCATCCTGGTACCAAGCCCTTTAACAGTTTTCCGCAAAATGCACGTGTTGCCGATGACTATGCAATTGTGATGGGTTCGTCACATGCTGAGCCGATGTTGCGTAACAATGTCAGCGAGTGGAAAGCGCCGCCTGAGACTTACAACTATCTGACCAACCGTGAGGGGGTATTGAAATACTGGGACGAACGGGCGATGGCCAATGGCAGTTTTGAAAATATCTATACGGTCGGGATGCGCGGCATCCACGACTCCTCTATGCAGGGTCCAAAAACCGATGCGGAGCGGATTGGCGTGTTGCAGCAGATTTTCAAAGACCAGCGCGCACTCATCGCCCAACATGCTCACTTGCCTGCCGAGCAGATTCCCCAGATGTTTTGTGCCTACAAAGAGGTGCTCGGATTATATCGTCAAGGTTTGCCGATACCCGATGATGTCACCATCGTTTGGCCTGATGATAATTTTGGTTATGTCCGTAATTTTGCGAACACGGAAGAGCGTAAACGTAGCGGCGGCTTCGGTGTTTACTATCATCTATCCTATCTTGGTGCGCCGCTATCTTATCTTTGGCTCGGCACCACGCCGCCGGCTCTCATCTGGGAGGAAATGTCCAAGTCTTACGATGCGGGTGCACGAACCATGTGGATTGCCAATGTCGGTGACTTGAAACCTGCAGAGATCGGCACCGAATTCTTTCTTCAGATGGCGTGGGACATCCATCGCTGGCAGCGGACCAACTTGCCAGATTTTCTGACGGAGTGGGCGGGGCGCGAATTCGGTGCTGCAAAAGCACACGACATTGGCGCCATCATGGGCGATTATTACCGCTTGAATTACCAGCGAAAACCGGAGCATCTGCAATGGTGGTTGCCAAAAGAAGCGCCGCGTCTCAGTGTATTGAACGAGCAAGAAGCAGCAGAGCGCTTGAACGCTTTCGTCCAGTTGCGGCAGCGCGCCGGGCAACTACGTCCGACAATCATGGCTGGAAAACGAGACGCATTTTTTGAGCTAGTCGGTTATCCCGTCAGTGCGGCGGCGCTTGCGAATATGCGTTTTCTCGAAGGTGAACGCGGCAACATGGCAGCAGCCAAGGCTGTCGACATCCAGTTGACGGAAGAGACAAAGGCGTGGAACACATGGTTGGCAAATGGCAAATGGCGGCACATCATGTCGCTCGAACCTGCTGACCAGCAGTGGCGCTCGATGCGCATCGCTCAATGGAAACCACCGGAATCCAACAAATCAACTCTACCCTCGGCACCATCGATGGCACCATCGATGACAACATCTACCCAAGGTGAAGGGATATCACTAGAAGCCGAACATTACACGCGCAAACTGGATAAGCTTGGCTCTGCTTGGGAAATCATTCCTGGTCTTGGTCGGACTGGCGAAGGATCGGTTGCCATTTTTCCGACAAGCGGGCCGAGTGTGGCGATCGATCAAATTGCGATTAATGCACCCCGACTCGATTACGACATCAGTTTCACGGCTGCGGGGGAGTTTTCTGTGTTGACCTACCTCATTCCCACTCACCCACTTTTGGGCGGTGTGTTGCGATTTGCAATTGCGTTTGACGATGCGCCGCCCCAGTTGGTTGCGCTCAATGTGAAAGACGGTGGCTCAGAGTGGGCGCAAGGCGTACTCAACGCGACCCGTATCGCCACAGTAACACTTGCCGTGCCAACGCCAGGCGTACATACCCTGCATATTTACGGCGTCGATGCCGGCGTTGTACTGGACAAGATTGTGTTGGACAGTGGAAGAACAATCTTTCCCCCCAGTTATTTCGGCCCGCCCGAAACACCGGCTACGGTTCGCTAATTTTACGCACACGAATCACACTATCTCCATCAAGGCGTGTAAATCAACTCCTGCGTTACTGCGCCCATGCCGTCACCCAGATAGAAACTAGGGTGTGGCGGTTGATTGTAAGCAGCGTTCTGGGTTGCGATTTGAGCGCGGTATTGAGGGTTGTGCATCAGGGTTGGAATACGGTAGCTGGTGGGGATCGTTGTGCTGAAGATGAGCAGCGCTGTGCTATTACTGTTGTGCCACACAATCTCTTCACGCCAGTCTCCAAACAGATCGGCCGAAAGCACCGGGGTGGATTTGGTGCCGTTGTTAGACGTGGCGTCATAGTTGTAGGCTGTTAGCACGCGTCCAAAGCTGAAGGTGGCAGGGTTCCATTTGTCGATCACGCTACCGTCAAGCGACTCGCGCAACAGATCGCCATCCCACCAGACCGCAAAGTTGTACTTGGGCGGATGTGACGCTGAGATCAACACGCCGCCCGCACTCATCAGGCCGCCGACAGAACCCCAGCACTCCTCCCCTGGATACGCAGGATCGATGTCCATGCAGACCCCACGGCCTACATCAGCACCTTGACCATCCATGCTCCACAAGATTTTTCCGGTGGCCGCGTCATGCATCTCGATGCCTTTTAAACCGTAGCAGCCAGAATCTTCATGAACCATAAAAATTTGCTGGCCGGAGCGGTTTGGATCGAACTTGCCGACATGCAAAGCATCGCCGTGGCAAAGGCCAGTGCTGTAGAGCATCTTGCCATCGCTGCCCACTGTCGCCGCCCCATAGATAATGTCATCTTTACCGTCGCCATTGACATCGGCAATGGACAACCAGTGGGAACCTTGACCATGCACTGCGCTACCTGCCACGTCGCTGTCAAAAACCCAGCGACTACTCAGTTTCCCGTCCCGCCAATCCCAGGCAGCGATGACAGCACGGGTGTAGTAACCACGTGAGAAAATAGCACTTGGGCGTGCGCCGTCAAGGTAGGCTACGCCGCCGAGGAAGCGGTCAACGCGATTGCCATAGTTGTCGCCCCATGAAGATACGGTGCCACGAGCAGGAAGATAGCTGGTGGTCGCCATAGCGGCACCAGTTAAGCCATTAAATACCGTTAAATATTCAGGGCCGGACAGAATATAGCCAGCGGTGGTGCGGTAATCTGCGCTCACGTTGCCGATGGCAACACCCACGCCATCGATGGTTCCGTCGGCGGTTTTCATCATGACTTCGCCCTTGCCGTCGCCATCAAAATCGTAAGCGAGGAAGGTAGTGTAGTGCGCACCGGCACGAATATTTTTGCCAAGGTCGATGCGCCACAGACGGGTGCCATCCAGCTTATAGGCATCGACATACGTATTACCGGTATAGCCGGATTGCGAATTGTCTTTAGCGTTGGTCGGTTGCCATTTAACGATCAGTTCATACACGCCGTCACCATCAAGATCTGCAGCTGAACCGTCGTTTGCTTCGTAGGTATAGACAATACCATCCGGCGTGGTGCCGCCTATGGGTTTCTGAATGGGTATTGACTTGTAGATGGTGCCCCATGTTGCACCCGCGCTGGCTTGTGCCTGCTCCACTCCCCCGGCCACTGGAAAAACAGAATAGCTGTCGTTTACTCCGCCGGTGGCATCCACAAAATTTGTCACGCTTAGAGGGGCGCTGTTCAGTTTGGTATTGCCACGATAAAGATTGAACGTCATCCCGTTGCTGTCGGTTCCTAAGGATCGCCAGCTGATGAATACACCGCTACCCGTGGTAATTGCCACCACGCCGCGATCCAGTTTTTCTACTTGTTTGGCGTTGAGTATGGCGGGGGTGATGTTCGTAGTGCTGGTTGAGCTAACTACGCTGGTAGTGCTAGTTGTGGCGGCCGTGGTGGCGACATCGGTGGTTCCTCCGCCGGTTCCACATGAGAAAAGAATGGGAATAAAAGTGAGCAAAGTTGCGTTGCGAAAATTCATCATGTTATTTTTCTTCCATGGACACTAACTAAATGCAGTGTGATCGAGGACGTTGTAAAGCGTGGAGCGCCCGATATAAATCGAGTTGGGCCGCACGTTAAAGTTACCAGTGTTTTGGCACAATAATATGTGATTGGTTTACGTCGCGTAAGTCACGGATGCCGGACAGGGCCATGGAGATATCGAGTTCCTTACGGATGATATCAAGCGTTAAGGTGACACCGGGCTTTCCCATCGCGCCCAAGCCATAGATATAGCTGCGACCTAACAGCACGCCACGCGCACCCATGGCACATGCCTTGAGTACATCCTGGCCAGAGCGGATGCCGCCATCCATCCACACTTCCATTTTGCTGTTACCGCTAGCTTGCACCGCCTCTAACACTTGTGGCAGTGCCCGGATGGAGCTGATGGCACCATCAAGTTGTCTGCCGCCGTGGTTGCTTACCACAATCGCATCGGCCCCGGTTCCTGCTGCAAGCTTGGCATCCTCTGGATCGAGTATGCCTTTGAGGATCAGCTTACCACCCCATTGTTTGCGTATCCATTCCACGTCATCCCAATTAAGGGTCGGGTCAAATTGTTGACTGACCCAGGCCATCAGGGTTGATAGACCCTTCGTTCCCTTTACATGGCCAGCCAGGTTGCCGAACGTTTTGCGTTTACCCATCAGCACACTGGCGCACCAGCGGGGTTTGCTCATCATGTCGGCCAGGTTGGATAGCGTAGGACGCGGTGGGACGGTCAAGCCATTTCTCAGGTCGGCATGGCGCTGGCCTAAGATTTGTAAATCGAGTGTGAGCACCAGTGCCGAGCAGTTGGCAGCTTTGGCACGAGCAATGAGATCGGCTGCAAACGCGCGGTCACGCATGACATAAAGTTGAAACCAGAACGGCTTGGTAGTCGCTGCCGCCACGTCTTCAATCGAGCAGATGCTCATCGTGGTAAGGGTAAAAGGCACGCCGAATTCTTCGGCCGCCTGTGCTGCCAGGATTTCGCCGTCTCCGTAATTTAAACCGGTCAGGCCGACGGGCGCCAACGCAACGGGCATCTGAACATCCTGACCGATCAATGTAGTTGCGGTATTGCGTTGATCGACATTAATGGCGACCCGTTGGCGCAAGTGGATGGCGTCAAGGTCGCTTTTGTTGGCGCGCATCGTGCCTTCGGTGTAGGAGCCGGAGTCGACGTAGCCGAAGATAGCTTTTGCGACGCGCCGTTTTGCCTGTTGGCGAAGATCTTCAATTTCGGTGATGACAGTCATGGTGTTTATTTCGACCTGATTTGTTTGGGAGGGAATTCATGGCTGCTGTAATGCGGCCTCGTATTTTGTCATGAATAGGGTTGAATGCGATTTTTCCATCAGGATTTTTCCGCATGAGCGTTACGTGTTTCTACCAAGGTTCGCCAGTGATCACGGTAGTTCAGCCATCCATGTGGCGACATTGGCGTTGCCAATGTACTCCGCATCATGGGCGCATCTCCCCAGTGATGTAGCATCCAGCCGCCGCAGGTCGTACCGCTCGAATCATCCGAAAATGATACTTCCTGTTGTTCCCGCAATGCTGCCAATAACACCGAAAAATACGGGTTGCCAGTAAAGCTGCCTTCTACTACAACCGGTCCCTGCGATTCCAGCGCAGTCAAGCAATAATCGGTCATCAATACACAATACAGTGTTGCAAGTGCATAGCGTTCTTCGTCTGTTTGTGGAGAGGGTCCTGAAATAGTGCCAGCCTGACCGGAAAATGGCCCGCCCGATTCTGCAAAACATGGCAGCGCAAATGTGCTTTGGGCAATCAGACGTTCCAGGTCGACAGGCGCACAAACTTTTGGCTCAGCACCTGCTAGCGCTCCAAATTCACGGCCGCCCATAAAACGCATACAGGCGACTGGTTGCCCAAACACGTTGGTATTGGCCAGCATATCCGAGTGTTCCTTTAGCTGTTCCAGTGGTACTCCAAAGGCAGCGGCGATAAGCCATGTGCCAGTCGATAAAACGGTGCGCGGAAGCGTCACTTCTCCGGTATTGAGATAGCGCAATAGCGACGCGTTGCTATCGTGGATACCGCACAGGATTTTGCAGGTTGTCGGCAAGCCAGTACGTACCGCCAATTCGGGACGTAAAGAGCCGAGCGCAGTCCAAGCTGGCTTTAGCTGGGGAAATAAATGTGTCCAATTCATGTCGCCGACCAACGTTGAATACTGTTGTTGTACCGGTTGCCACAAATCGGTATGACAGCCAAGAGATGTTGTTTCTCCAGCGGCAACGCCAGATAATCGCCAGGCCCAATATTGCGGATACATCAGGATGTAACGTGTGCGTTTGAATTGTTGGGGGAAAGTGTGGGCCAGCCAAGCTAACTGGCGCCCCAGATTAAGTCCAGCCGGCAACCCCGGCGAGAGCGTTTCGGAGTAGGGTGGGCGCACTTTCAGATACTGAGGATCAAACCTTGGCGGCAAGGAGAATTCGTAATCCAACACAGGCAGCACTAAGCCATCGTGGTCGATCAGTGCAGCGGTGGCACCGTGGGTAACAGGGACAATAGCCGTGATATGAGCAAACTGAGAAAATGTCTGAAAGGTAGAGAGCATCCAATCCCAGATGCGCTCGGTATCGTGATGTGGATACGGTGCGTCATTGATAATTGTGTTGGGACAACGCTGCTCTGTGACGGTTTTTCCGCTCGAATCTAAGAGAACCAACTTGACATTTGTTTTGCCAATATCGAGAACAATCGTTGCATCCATAGTCAGTTTATTTGTTGGTGAGTCACGCAAAGTCGATTGGCAGAATAGGCCTTACGCAAGCCTTACGCCATAGCACCGCGATATCAAAAGGGGTGATAGAGGGGTACCTTACTTGTTTCTTCGCTTTGCGTAAGTCTTATTGTTAAGGGATTTTCTCGATGGAGAGTAGGCGCTCCTCCTGGTTGTGTCACCTATTTTTTAGTTTTTTTGCCACCGAGTAGTCTGGGCACTGCAATCGTGATCAATAGTAGTACGCCCACTACGATGGTCATGATAATGCCAGGGATATTGGCTAGAGCCAGTCCATAAGTGACCATGCCCAGCGTTAGTACTGCCAACAAAACACTGCCGATAGTCCCTGCGCCACCTGCAATGCTAACTCCACCCAGGATGACCATGGTGATGATTTCCAACTCCCAGCCCATCGCAATATTCGGGCGGGTACTGCCGATCCGACCAGTCAGCAAATAACCGGCCAGACCCGCCATCGTGCCTGTGAGCATAAATAGCGCCAAGCGATAGCGGTTCACTGAAATACCGGCAAATCCGGCTGCCACGGGATTATTCCCGATTGCATAAATGCGGCGTCCCCAGCCGGTCATGTGCAACACTCCCGCAAACAATGCGGCAAACACCAGTAACACGATAAATTCACGCGGAATCACGTCGAAGAAATAACCTTGTCCCCAATCCACCAGCAATTGTGGATATCCAGTAAAGGCTTGATCTCCCAGCACTACGCTAGCCAAACCACGAAATAACGACACCGAACCGATCGTTACCACAATGGAAGGCAAGGCAAACCGTGTCACCAAAAAGCCGTTCAACCACCCACACAACGTGCCTGTGCCAAGAGCAACAAAGAGCAATCCCTGTGGCGGCATGCCATAGCGCTGCGCTAGTCCCATCGCCACCGAAGATAACGCAAGGATCCCAGAGACCGAAATATCAATTTCACGGCAAATGATCAGCAAAGCCATCGGCAACGCAATGAGTGCCTTTTCACTGAAATTGAACGTACTGTCGGCGAGATTGTAGAGATCAAAAAAATTTGGAAGCAGCAAGCTGTTCGCAATAAATACGACAACAAAAAGCAGGGCCAATAGCATTTCCCATTGACTCAAAAATTTCTTGATCTTAAAACCTTCGCGGTCAAGGATGGTGTAGCGAGATGTCTTGGTACTTGGCGTTAACGATGTCGTGTTCACACGGCACTCCTGTCTACAGAGGGATGGAGCAGGTGAAGTGACAATATCTGCCGACTGTTCTTTTTATTGCCGCGTGCGTTGATTAACACAGCGGTCAAAATGACGAGTCCGGTCAAGGCGCTTTGCCAGAATGGTGACACTTTCACGATAGGCAAAGCGTTGTTGATCACTGCTAGAAATAAGGAACCGAGGACGGCGCCGCCAACTGTACCGACTCCACCTGCAATGTTGATACCGCCGATGACGCAGGCAGCAATCACGGTAAATTCAAAACCATAGGCGATTTCGGTGTACGCCACGGCATAACGGGCGACCCATAGATAACCGCAAAGCCCGGCCATCATGCCTGACAGGCCGTACGTCCAGAGCAGGCGGCGAGAAGTTGGAATGCCAATGTAACGTGCAGCAACGGGTTGATTTCCAATAGCATATAAATCTCGTCCGAAGTGTGTGTAACGAGCAACGAACCAGGTGATTAATACGAGGGTTGCGGCAATCCAGACTAAATAGGTGATGCCCAGCAACTGAGTGAGGGGAAAGGCAATGAATGCGGCGGGCATTTGATGAGAAGAAACCCAGGCACCACTTGACAGCACGAATACCAAGCCTCGATAAACACTCATCGTGCCGAGCGTAACGACGATTGGCGGTAGCTCCAGGTAGCCAATCAGCCAGCCGTTGATCAACCCCAAAAACAAGCCTGTGCCAAGCGCAACCAAAATAATAACTACGAGCGATAATTCTGGAAATTTTGCCGCCAGCAAAGCGGACATCATGCCTGATAAGGCGAGATTGGACGCGACCGACAGATCAATGCCGCGGGTGATGATAACGAACATTTGGGTCAGGGCCAGCATGATTAGTAGCGTGCTGTCCGTCAACAGGCTTGACATGCTTGACATGCTGAGAAATACCGGCGAACGCAATCCCACCAAACCGATCAACATTACGATCAGTAGCGCCAGGAGTACTTCGCGTTGCTTTAATAATTTCATACAGATTCCTCGATCGAAAATTCGGACCCTGATGCTGCAGCCACCACATTTTCAGGGGTGGCTTCTGTCCTTGAAAAAATTTTCTTAATATGTCCTTGATGCATGACCACAACACGATCTGCCATTCCTAGCACCTCTGGCAATTCGGATGACACCAGAATCACCGATAAACCTTTCGATACTAGTTCGCTGATGAAACGGTGAACCGCAGCCTTGGATCCGATATCGATACCTTTCGTTGGTTCGTCGAGAATAATCACTTTGGGATTGGTCGCAAGCCATTTCGCTAGCACGACTTTTTGCTGATTACCGCCGGACAATTCAGACACCATTTGGGTGAAATGGCCAGCCTTTAATTCGAGTTGTTCGCTGAAATGACGTGCAATGGATGTTTCTTGGGCGCGGCGCCCCCGCAGGAAAAAACCAATTTTCGATAGAATTGGCAGTGTGATGTTGTGGAGGATAGGCAGTGACAAATGCGCGCCCTGATGTTGGCGGTCTTCTGGGACGTAGGCGATGCCATGTGCGATGGCGTCGCGTGCAGATTTGATTGCGATGGTTTTGCCGTTCAGTTTGACCGTGCCGCAGACACCGGCGCTCAGGCCGAATAGTGCTTGCATTACTTCAGAACGGCCTGCACCGACTAATCCGTAAAAGCCTAAAATTTCGCCTTGCTTGAGGGAGAAATTCACCTTGTCGAACTCGGTCGGATGACAGAAATTTTCTACTTCCAGCAAAGTCTCCCCGAGCCTGACCTCAACCTTTGGAAACGTTTGATGAATTGCCCGACCTACCATCAGTGAGACGAGTTCTGGTTCAGAGATATCGGCTAATGCGCCTTCGGCAACAAACTGACCGTCACGTAATACTGTATAGCGGTCCGCAACTGTAAAAATTTCATCGAATTTATGCGAGATAAAAATGACAGCGGTTCCCGCATCGCGCAACTGGCCGATAATCCGATACAACTCATGAATTTCACGTTGCGATAAGGATGCTGTCGGCTCATCCATGATGACCACACGCGCATTTTGCGAAAGCGCGCGTGCAATTTCAACGAAATGGCGCTGCGCTACGCTAAGATCTTTGACCCTGGCTCGCACGGGGAGCGAGACTTCCAGCCGCGCAAATAATTTCTCTGCTTCGGCTTCAATAAGGTCCCAATTGATCCGTGGCGGGAAGCCGTGCTGGGGCTGGCGTCCGATGTAAATATTTTCTGCAACGGTAAGCTCATCGAACATGACCGTTTCTTGATGAACTGCCGTAATGCCGGCACGCATCGCCTCTTGCGCGCTGCCAAAAGAAACTGTTTTCCCAGCGAGTTGAATGGTGCCGCCATCCGGCTGGTAAATGCCAGTGAGGGTCTTGACCAGTGTTGATTTTCCCGCCCCGTTCTCCCCGATCAATGCCATCACCTCGCCCGCCCGTACGTTGAGGGAGACATCATTGAGGGCAATCACGCCCTGAAAACGTTTACAGATGCCAGAGAGTTTCAATACCGGAGATGCCGATTGAAGGTCGGGTAAATAAGGGGTGGTGCTTTGCACATTGGTTAGCGGCATGGGGGCTTCACAAGCAAGAGAATAATAAAAAGCAGAATAAAAAAGCGGGGTAAAGGGTCAAACAATATCTGGCTTGACAGCCACATGAGCCGGTCATTTTTCCACAAACGAAGGCGCTAAATTTATTTGGCGGCACCGATATAATAATGTGCAATAGTGTGCCGCCAGATGATGACTTAGATTAAAAAACTTTGGAGAATTTATCGACGTTATCTTTGTTGTACGTGAACGGTGGTCCGAGTGCAGCTTCACCGCTGGAGTCAAGAGTAATTTTACCCATGCGGCCGACCGAAATGCTTTCACCAGCCTTGCCGCTGACATGTCCCTTCACGAATTCGTGTGCGACGTAGGTGGCAGCATATCCAAGATCAATCGGATTCCAGATTGCGAAGCTTTTTACAGCGCCGCTTTTTACGTGGCCCGCCATTTCAGAGGGCAAGCCAAGTCCGGTCACATATACTTTGCCGGCTAAGTGTTCGTCTACTACTGCTTTGCTTGCTGCAACGATACCGACGGTGGATGGGGAGATGATAGCTTTTAGTTTCGGGTTGCCGCGTAACAGACCAATTGCTTCACGATAGCTCTTGTCAGACTGATCATCGCCGTAAACGGTGGCAACCAACTTCATTTTCGCAAATTCTGGTTTGGTCAAAGCCTGTTTCATGGCGACGATCCATTTGTTTTGATTGGTGGCCTGCGCTGTAGCCGACAGGATCGCGATTTCCCCGACACCGCCAATGGCATCGGAAGCCATTTGGATTTGTTTTAGTCCAATCAATTCTGCATTGGACGGATTGAGCTGCATCAGGCGCCCTTCTTTTGCGATCCCGCTGTCAAATGAGATTACCTTGATGCCACGTTTGAGCGCTTTTTGTGCAATTGGCACCAGCGCATTCGCATCATTGGCTGAAATTACGATCGCATTTACTTTCTGACTGATCAATGCATTGATGATTTCAATTTGGCCTTCTGCGCTTGGTGTGGTCGGACCGGTATAAATGATTTCGACATCACCTAGCTGTGTGGCTGCTTCTTTGGCGCCTTCATGGGCTGCATCAAAAAAGCCATTGCCGAGATTTTTGACGACCATCGCGATTTTTATTTTTTCCGCTGCTTGTACACAGCTCACCTGCCCGCCGATCACGCTGACAGCCATTGCTAAGAGTAATATTTTTTTAAGTCTCATTCAATTGTCTCCGATGGGAATATGGCTGTGGACTGGATGTCGAAAGCCTGGTTGAAATTCGTTGTGTGCATTTGTACGGGTATTGCTTCGGGTGCCACTGTAATCACTTTCACGCCTGCTTGCTCCAATAATTGAACGGCCGCATCAGATGCGTCGGTGTCGGTAATTACGCAGGACACGCGATTTAGGCCGCACAAAATGAGGCCCGCTTTCCTGGAAAATTTTGAGCTATCGGCCAATACAATCAATTCTTCGGCCTGACTGATCAGGCGTTTCTCTGCCTGAATTAACAATGGGTCAGCTTCCATCAAGCCCAACAATGAAAGGCCATATACACCCATGAACATTTTAGCCGCGTAATGATGTTGAGTAATGTCATTGTCAAAGGGGCTGAGAATAACGTTCTGCTCACGATATACCTTGCCGCCGGGAAGAATGATTTCGTTTTCGCTCGATACCAGAAGACGTTCTGCCATCAAGAAAGAATTGGTGAGAATTTTTAAACGCTTCTCTACCAGAAATTCGACCATCATATAGGTTGTGGTGCCACCATTGATAATAATCGTTTCGCCCTCGGCACACATGGTGCTGGCATATCTGGCAATGGCGCGCTTTCGCTCAGAAAAGCACTTGATATTATTCTGAAATGTTTCGCTGGATAAGGCGAAAGCCCGTTTTTTTTGCTGCAAATTTTCGGCGCCACCACGAGTTCGCGTAAGCAAATTGCGTTCAGCCAGCCAGCCGATGTCACGCCGCACTGTCGCAGGTGATGCGCTGAGCCATTCAACCAATTGCTGTACGCTTGCCGCGTTGTGTTCGGCGAGTAACTTCAGCAAACGCTTGCGGCGCTTGTGATTTACCATACTGCCTCCTCGTTGTACCGTCTCTTGTAATTGCTACGACCAGTATCAATAGTCAATTTAGGACAATCTCTCTGTCAATTTAAACAGATTAAGCATTTAAAAATCGCGCGTCAATCACAAGTCGATCAATCTAGTGATTATTTTAAGGGTGCCTAGATTGATGATCGATAAACCGATCACAATTCTGATTATTCTACTTTCAGTCATCAATTTGAGTGTTTTTGCATTGACACTGATTGCCAACTGCTTTCTACTGGTCGCCATTGCCACGCTGGTGGATAAACACGTCATTCAGCGATGATCGAATCTGGTTCAATTTGAATCGAAGTGGTTCGATTGGGTTAAAGGAATTCATATTCAATAACGGAGAGTGTATGACAGTAATGATTCAAACCCCACAGAAAGAGCCTATCACCTCACTGTGGGATGACGCGGTTGCGGCGAAGTTAAGTGAGCCGGAACTGTTGTTATATCGTTCCAATCTGCTTGGCTCAGATATGCGTATTACCAATTTCGGGGGTGGGAATACGTCCGCCAAAGTTGATATGACCGATCATTTGACGGGTGAACAAGTCGAAGTGTTGTGGGTCAAAGGCTCTGGCGGCGATCTTGGTAGCATCAAAATTGATGGTTTTTCCACGCTGTATATGGACAAATTGCGGTCACTCAAAAACCGCTATCGCGGACTCGCATTAGAAGATGAGATGGTGGCCTACCTTCCGCATTGCACATTCAACCTGAATCCGCGTGCCGCCAGCATAGATACGCCGTTGCATGCGTATATTGACCGCAAGCACGTCGACCATATGCATCCAGATTCCGTTATAGCGATCGCGGCATGCGCTAATAGCGAAGTCTTGACGCAAAAAGTGTTTGAGGGCGACCTAGGCTGGTTGCCTTGGCAGCGTCCTGGCTACGATCTTGGGTTAAAACTGGAGGCCGTCTCAAAAGCACAGCCAAATTTGAAGGGCATTATTCTTGAAGGTCACGGCCTTTTCACGTGGGGCGATACTGCTAAGTCGTGTTATGAGACTACGTTGGCGATCATCAAACGTGCAGAAGAATGGTTGGAGAAAAATAGTAAGAAACCGGCATTTGGTGGTGCCAAGGTGAGTCCGTTGGCTGCGCCTGAGCGTGCAGCATTAGCAGCACGGCTAATGCCATTGTTACGCGGCAAGATCAGCAAGGACGAATATAAACTCGGTCATTTTGACGATAGTATTACCGTACTCGATTTTGTCTGTAGTAGCGATTTGCAAGCATTGGCCGCGCTTGGAACCTCTTGCCCGGATCATTTTTTGCGTACCAAAATCCGTCCCTTCGTGATTGATTTTGATCCGGTCAATCCTGATTTCGATGGTGTGGTTGCGCGCTTAGATGATGCGTTGAGTGCTTATCGTGCTGATTACATTGCGTATCATTCACGCTGCAAACACGACAACAGCCCCGCGGTACGTGATGCCAATCCGATCATTTACCTGATTCCCGGTGTTGGCATGTTATCGTTTGCCAAAGATAAAGCGACTGCAAGAATTGCTGGTGAATTTTATGTCAATGCGATCAATGTGATGCGCGGTGCTAATGGTGTAGATACCTATGTCGGTCTGCCAGAACAGGAAGCGTTTGATATTGAGTACTGGTTACTAGAAGAAGCTAAATTGCAGCGTATGCCTAAGCCAAAAAGCCTGGCCGGACGCATTGCCTTGGTTACTGGTGGAGCTGGTGGTATTGGCCAGGCGGTAGCCCGCCAATTGTTGCAGGAAGGCGCATGCGTTATGCTGACCGATATCGATGCTGAAGCGTTGGAGCAGGCACAGCAAAGTTTGGTCAAGGTGGCTGGGCGTGACAATGTTAGTACGGTGCGTGCCAATATCACGAGCGAGCAAGATGTGGATGGGATCCTGAATGCCACAGCGTTGCGTTTTGGGGGGGTCGATTTGTTGATTTCAAATGCGGGTATCGCGTCTTCAGCGCCACTGGAAGAAACCACCTTGGAAATTTGGGAGCGCAACCAGGCTATTCTAGTGACCGGGTATTTCTTGGTTAGCCGCAGCGCATTTCGCATCATGAAGCAGCAACAAATGGGCGGCAGTATGGTGTTTGTAGCGAGTAAAAATGGGTTGGTTGCATCGGCGGGTGCTTCCGCGTATTGCACTGCCAAGGCGGCGGAAATTCACTTGGCCCGTTGCATCGCGCTAGAAGGTGCCGCGCATGGTATTCGTGTCAATGTGGTTAATCCTGATGCAGTGATTCGTGGCTCGCGCATTTGGGATGGGAAGTGGAAAGAAGAGCGTGCGGTATCGAATAAAATCGGTGCTGACGATGTCGAAGAATTCTATCGCCAGCGCAGCATGTTGAAACTCAGCGTGCTTCCCGAAGACATTGCTGAAGCAGTCTATTTCTTGGCCAGCGACAA
The DNA here is from genome assembly GCA_025352145.1 of Oxalobacteraceae bacterium. Classification (GTDB taxonomy): domain Bacteria; phylum Pseudomonadota; class Gammaproteobacteria; order Burkholderiales; family Burkholderiaceae_D; genus JANXTY01. Next base: position 8,601 of record JANXTY010000025.1, on the reverse strand, counting down.
GGCTGCTAAGAGTACAGGCAATATCATCAACGTTGACGCTGGGAATGCAGCCGCATTCACACGCTAGAACTAGGCCATAAGAGAAAAGGCAGCGGGCCCTGGTGCTCGTTTTCCAAAAATAAGGATGCAGAATATGAGTACAGTAATCGACAGTGGTCAAGTAGTAGAACACAATGCCAAAATACAAGGCAACCTGGATGCCGATTATGCGGCGCTTGGCGGTATGCTGGCGCGGCGTGGTCAAGATATTGAGCAATTGACGGCCTTAGCTCAAACGTTTGCAGTCGCGCTCCCGAGTTGGGGTGTCGGTACGGGCGGAACGCGTTTTGCTCGTTTCCCGGGTCAGGGAGAACCTCGCAATGTGTTCGAAAAGTTGGAAGACTGCGCAGTGATCCATCAATTGACACGGGCGACGCCGACTGTTTCCTTGCATTTTCCGTGGGATAAACCTACCGACCCGGCGGCTTTGCTTGAATTTGCGAAAAATTATGACCTTGGTTTTGATACCGTTAATTCGAATACTTTTCAGGATCAAGCCGGACAAAAGCAATCGTACAAATATGGCAGCCTGACTGCAGGCAGCGCCGCAGTGCGTGCGCAGGCTGTGGCACACAACATTGAATGCGTTGAGTTAGGCAGAGCACTGGGTTCGAATGGGTTGACTGTCTGGATTGGCGACGGTGCTAATTTTCCTGGCCAGCACAATCTACGTGGGGCTCTTGAGCGCTATCTGGATAGTATGCGCGAGATTTATAAAGCGCTGCCAGCCGATTGGCTCATGTATATCGAACACAAGCTGTTTGAACCAGCGTTCTATGCGACCACCATTGCCGATTGGGGTACTAGTTTTGCCTGTGCAACCGAACTAGGACCAAAAGCAAAATGCTTGATCGACCTTGGTCACCATGCGCCCAATACCAATATCGAAATGATCGTCGCACGCCTTGCTCAGTTCGGCAAGCTGGGTGGCTTCCACTTTAATGACAGTAAATACGGTGATGATGATCTGGACTCTGGCAGTATTAATCCGTTCCAATTATTTTTAGTCTTTAATGAGTTGGCAGATGTAGTGCATCGTGACGGCGCTGCGTTTAAACCTTCGTATATGCTCGATCAGTCACACAACGTGACTGACCCAATCGAAAGTTTGATGAGCAGTGCAATTGAAGTGCAGCGGGCATTCGTCCAGTCTGCTCTGGTTGATCGTGCCGCCTTGCGTCATCACCAAGAGCAGAACGATGTTTTGCAATCGGCACAGGCATTGAAACAGGCGTTCCGCACTGATGTCAGCTCAATTTTGGCGATGGCACGCGTTCGTTCCGGTGCCGCAATTGACCCCGTAGCTTGCTATCGTTCGACAGGCTATCGTGAAAAAGTAGGTGTAAATCGTCCACCCAAGGCAGGTGTCAGCGGTAGTGGTATCGTTTAATAGATTGTCGAGCGCAAAGGGGTGCCGATGCAGGGTACTCATGCTGGATCAAGCTGAAGTGATTGGAGTGGTCGCGGCTTCGTTGGCGTTATTTGCATCAAATTCCAATGTGCAATTCGTAGCGGATGACAGGGCCGTTGGCGTAGCGCTAAAGGCGGCTGTTCCAGCTGATATGCAGCTCACAGTGTGCATGCTTCCGAGGTGGGTTTTGTACACCGCAAGCTGGTGGATGGCGATCTCTATTTCATTGCGAATACGAGCAATCATGACGTGCATGCCACAGCGAGTTTCTTGACGGCACGTGGTTCGGCTGCTTGGTGGGATCCGACCAATGGCAACTGCTGTGCTGAAGCCAGCGTTGCACCTGGTGCCGTATGAGTCGCGTCTTGGTATTTACCGATAAGCCCCAGATCACTACAACACCTGCGAAGTGGGGCGCGCCCACCGTTCTTGCTGATCTAAGCCAGGATTGGAAGCTGAGTTTTCCGGGTATCGAACAGCCGATAGCGATGAAGAACCTACGTTCATGGACCGAGGATGAGGCGACCCGGTATTTTTCGGGTGAGGCGGTGTATGTGAAGGAAGTTGAACTGAGTGCGGCAGAATTAAAAAATGCGCGCGTCGTGTTCGACTTTGGCTTAGGCACACCACTCACCACAGTGCCTAAAGTGCCAGCGGGTATGCGAGCCATGTTGGAGAGTCCGGTGCGCGAGGCTGCACAGGTGATTATTAATGGGCAACGGGCCGGTTCAGTGTGGCATCCCCCTTATGAGCTGGAGATAACGTCCATGTTGCACGCTGGCAAGAATCGTTTGGACATTCGTGTCGCCAATCTGGGCGTCAACGTTTTAGCAGGACACGCAGCGCCAGATTACCGTTTGCTCTCTGCGCGGTTCGGGCAACGCTTTGTTCCCCAGGACACTGATCTAGTATATCCACGATATCCACGGCTTTCGGGGATTCTGGGGTCGGTGCGTTTGATGAGGGAGAAAATGCAATGATAACTATGTTCATGTCGGCTCGCTGGAAGCTGCTTTTGGCAGGAATTGCGCTGGTGCTTGCCGCATCAGGTTTGGGGCAACAGGCCAAAGCGATCAATGTCGCACGCACGTTCAACGTCAATCAGTACGGTGCGAAAGGTGACGGTACAACCATGAACACCGTGGCCATTCAACGTACCATCAATGCGGCAGCAAAGCACGGCGGCACAGTGGTATTTCCGGTTGGTACCTACCTTACCGGCTCCATTTTTGTGAAGAGCGGCGTGACATTGCGCGTGGACAAGGGCGTGACAATTCTTGGCTCGCAGCGCATTGAGGACTATCCAATGATGCCGACCCGTATTGCGGGTATCGAAATGAGTTGGCCGGCAGCCCTGGTCAATATTTATGAGCAAAAGAACGCCGGGATCCAGGGCGAGGGCACCATTGACGGTGATGGCAAAGTCTTCTGGGATAGTTATTGGACATTGCGTAAAGCGTACGAGCCGCGTGGGCTGCGCTGGGCCTCAGACTACGATGCGCGTCGGCCTCGGTTGGTACAGGTGTTTAATTCGTCAAAGGTATATGTCGGTGGCGGTTTGTTATTGCGACGATCTGGATTTTGGACGCTGCATATTTGTTACTCGAACGATGTCACGGTTAGTGGTGTGACGATACGCAACAATGAGGACGGACACGGACCTTCGACTGATGGTATCGATATTGATTCTTCACAGAAGATTCTGGTGCAGCATGCCGACATCGATGTTAACGATGACGCGCTTTGCATGAAGGCAGGACGCGATTCGGATGGCCTGCGCGTGGGGCGACCGACCGAGGATGTGATTGTGCGCGATTCGATTGTCCGAGCTGGCGCTGCCGGTCTGACATTCGGTAGCGAAACTTCAGGCGGGTTTCGTAATGTCGAGGCGTATCGGATTACGGTGATGGAGAAAGTGCCGGTTGGAATTTTGTTCAAATCGGCGCATACGCGCGGAGGTTTCGGTGAGAATCTACGGCTCCATGATTTTACGATGGTCAATACGCCAGTCGTGCTGCGGATCACAATGAATTGGAATCCGAGTTATAGCTATGCGCAGATTCCGCCAGGCATAACAGACATTCCTTCCTACTGGAAAATATTGGCGACACCGGTACCAGAGGAGCAGGGCATTGCTCACTTCCACGATGTACGTATATGGAATATCAAGGCGACGGGCGCGAAGACTGCGTTTGAGGTGGATGGTTACAAGCAAGCACCGCTTGCGCGTTTTCAGCTGGATAATCTGGATATCCAAGCCAAGACTGGTGGTCATATTAACGATGCCAAAGATTGGCAGTTCTCGAATGTGTTTTTGAAGTTTGCGGAGGGGGGCGCTATTGAACTGGCAGATGAGTTGGGTGTGAAGGGATTACCGGCAGATGCGTGGCTAGTGAAGAAAATCCAGCCGAAGGCTGATCCCGTAAAAAAGAGCTTTGAACAACAGGATAAAGGATAAGTCGTTATGAAATTCTCGAAAAATTATGTCGTTCTGGCGACCCTTGGTTTTAGTGTGGTTGTGCTGCCCGCTCTAGCTATCGCAGAGGAATATCCGCAGCCGACTGCGGCGATGCAGGCGATCATTGACAAGGATAATTTACGTCATTTTGGAGATGCGCCCGCCGATGGCGGGCCGCTTGCGACCGATCTGTCGGCAGCGCTACAGCCAGCGGCCATCGACAAAGCTATTCGTAAGGTGGCTGACTGGCAACTAGTACGGTCGCTGCCCTATCTCGACACTATTTGGACGTCCAGCGTGCTATACACGGGTTTCATGGCGGTATCGGCTGCAACGCATGATCCGAAGTATCGTGATGCGATGCTTGTAATGGGTAGGCAGAATGCCTGGAAGCTGCGTTCTCGATTATCGAATGCAGATGATCAAAGTGTGGGGCAGACCTACCTGGAACTTTATCTGGAGGACAAAAATCCCGAATGGATTGCACTGACGCGTGCTGATCTAGATGCCGTAATTGATCTGAAAACAATCAAGCCCGGTGATGATCGCTTGCCCTGGTGGTGGTGTGATGCGTTATTTATGGCACCTCCGGTTTGGGCGCGAATGTACAAAGCGACGGGTGAAATCAAATACATCGATTACTTGAATGCACAATGGCAGAAAACTTCAGACCTGTTGTACGACAAGGAAGAACATTTGTACGCACGTGATGCGAGCTACATCCATAAGACCGAGCCGAATGGGAAGAAAATGTTTTGGTCACGAGGTGAAGGATGGGTGATGGGAGGGATTGTGCGCACACTCGATTATTTGCCTTCGGACGATCCACATCGCCCGTTTTATGTGCAACAACTCCAGGAAATGTCCGCCAAAGTAGCGCAACTGCAAGGGCCGGATGGCCTATGGCATGCGGGTTTGCTTGACCCAGAGACGTACCCGTTGCCGGAGGTTTCTGGTTCGGCGCTGTTTGTGTTTGCAATGGCGTATGGTGTAAACCATGGTTACCTGGATGCGAATGTGTATCGACCCATTATCCAGCGCGCTTGGGCGGGAATTTTAAAACATGTGTATGCCGATGGACGATTAGGTGCCATTCAACAGACGGGTGCAGAGCCAGCATTTTATCGACCGACATCGAGCTATAACTATGGCGTCGGCGCTTATTTGTTGGCCGGTGCGGAGTTAAAGAAGATGATTGCGACGCAGGGTAACCGTTTAAAGAAGGATGTCGCTGGGCAGAAAGGAAAGGTGGCGAAGCCCCGACATTAATTAAGATGTGAGTGCTTGATGTTAGAAATATATGCTCGGTTTTAATACGAATGGGGCTAAGGATGCTTGTGCTTTGCAAAAATAGTTATTCAAAAAAATGATGCCAAAAAAAATGATGCGACCAGCGCATCATTTTTTTACAGAAAATTACGCAGCTTCGCGCGATGATTTTTTGCGCTCATGCTCTTTCAAATAACGCTTGCGCAGACGAATGCTCTTCGGCGTGATTTCGACCAATTCATCATCTTCGATGAATTCAACAGCGTATTCCAGAGACATCAGAATTGGTGGTACTAAGCGCACAGCCTCGTCGGTTCCGGAAGAGCGCACATTGGTTAATTGTTTGCCTTTGATCGGGTTGACAACCAGGTCGTTATCGCGTGAGTGGATGCCGATGATCATGCCTTCGTACACCGGGTCGTTGTGGCTGACAAACATGCGGCCGCGATCCTGCAATTTCCAGATGGCGTAGGCAACGGCAGCACCGTCATCTTGAGAAATCAGTACTCCATTGCGGCGTGCAGCCATGTCTCCTTTGGAGGCATCAACCGGTGCGTATTCGTCAAAAATGTGGCTCATCAATCCGGTACCACGGGTCAGTGTCATGAACTCCCCCTGGAAGCCTATCAGGCCGCGTGCAGGAATGCGGTATTCGAGACGAACACGGCCTTTGGAGTCGGATTCCATGTTTTGTAGATCTCCACGGCGACGGCCTAACTCTTCCATCACGCCCCCCTGATTGGTTTCTTCGACATCAACGGACAGCAATTCAAACGGCTCATGGCGCACGCCATCCACCATTTTGAATACCACGCGAGGGCGTGAGACGGCCAATTCATAGCCTTCGCGGCGCATGGTTTCCAGCAAAATCGTGAGGTGGAGTTCGCCGCGTCCAGATACTTCGAAGATGGTATCGTCGTCGGTGGGTGAAACGCGCAATGCGACGTTGGCTTTCAATTCACGATCAAGCCGTTCGCGCAATTGGCGGCTGGTGACGAACTTGCCTTCGCGACCTGCCAGCGGGGAATTATTGACCATGAAATTCATCGTCAGGGTCGGCTCATCGACCGTCAACATGGGCAGGGCTTCAGGATTTTCCGGGCCGCATACGGTAGTGCCGATGCCGATTTCTTCAATGCCGTTGATGAGGACAATATCGCCAGCCAGAGCTTCTTCTGCGATGACGCGCTCAAGGCCTTTAAAAGTCAATACTTGGTTAATGCGGGCTTTGACAGGAGTCGAATCGGGACCGTTCATCAGAACAACGTCTTGCAGTGCTTTTACGCGACCGCGTGTGATTCGACCAATGCCAATTTTACCGACGTAAGAAGAATAATCGAGCGAGGAAATTTGCAGCTGCAAAGGACCGTCGATGTCATCTTCGCGCAGGGGAACATGTTTTAAGATGGCGTCGAACAATGGTTTCATATCGCCCGAGCGGTCATCAGGAGACAGGCTGGCGTAACCGCCTAGAGCAGATGCGTAGACAACAGGAAAATCCAGTTGTTCTTCAGTGGCACCCAGTTTGTCGAACAATTCGAATGTGGCATTGATGGCCCATTCTGGACGCGCCGCAGGGCGGTCGATTTTATTGACCACTACAATTGGTTTTAGACCGAGGGCCAGGGCTTTACGGGTCACAAAACGGGTTTGCGGCATCGGACCTTCTTGCGCATCGACCAACAGTAATACGCTATCGACCATCGATAGTACGCGTTCCACTTCGCCACCGAAGTCGGCATGGCCGGGGGTATCGACGATGTTGATATGGGTGCCTTCATACTCCACGGCGCAGTTTTTCGACAAAATCGTGATGCCGCGTTCTTTTTCCAGATCGTTGGAATCCATGACGCGGTTTTCAACTTGTTGGTTGTCGCGGAAGGTTCCAGATTGGCGCAGTAGTTTGTCAACGAGGGTCGTTTTACCGTGATCAACGTGGGCGATAATGGCGATGTTACGTATGGCGCGTTTTGTATTTGACATGATGGTGGTTAGCGTGATTCGGATAGCCGAAGATTATAACATGATGCAATGCACCAGCTTTGAAAAACCTTGTAATTTCAAAGAGTTGCTGTAATTTTTCCGTCTTTTTCTCTATGGGATTACGGTCATGGGGCTGGCAGTCGAACTTGTTGTATAGCTTCAAAAAGCAGGGCTGGATCGCCACCCCTTAGTTTTTTTGCGTTGGACAACGTCTGGCGAAAGCTGCGTGCGCCGGGCAAACCTGCCATTAATCCGAGCATGTGGCGCGTGATGCCATTCATTTTTAGGCCCCCGGTGCTATTTCCCCCCCTATGCAGATCAAGCTGAGATCGGATATACGGTGCCATCGCATCAAGCACTTGCGTACGCGATTTGGGGTGGGCGTTATTGTCATAGTATCGTGCATCGAACGTAGCCATTAGATAGGGATTGTGGTACGCCTCGCGCCCGAGCATGACGCCATCGACATGTTGTAGATGCAGATCAATTTCTTCGATTTGTGTAATGCCGCCGTTAACGATTATTTCCAGAAGGGGAAAGTCGCGTTTCAATTGATAAGCGAAATCATAGTTGAGAGGAGGTATCTCTCGATTTTCTTTGGGACTGAGTCCTTTTAAGATTGCATTACGTGCGTGGACGATAAAAGTTTGACAGCCCGCGTCAGCTACAGTCCCCACAAAATCGCGTACAAATCCGTAGCTGTCAAATTGGTCAATGCCAATGCGGTGTTTGACTGTCACATCAATTGATACGACATCTCGCATCGCTCTCACGCAATCGGCTACGAGTTGGGGTTCTGCCATCAGACAAGCGCCAAACGCGCCTTTTTGCACGCGCTCGGAGGGGCAACCGCAATTGAGGTTGATCTCGTCATATCCCCATTGTTCACCCAGTTTGGCGCTCTTGGCCAGATCAGCCGGTTCGCTCCCACCCAGTTGCAGAGCGACCGGATGTTCTTCTTCATTAAAGTCAAGGTGGCGAGCTACGTCGCCGTATAGAAGCGCACCGGTAGTCACCATTTCCGTGTAGAGCCAACTATGGCGGCTGATTTGACGATGGAAATATCGGCAGTGCCGATCACTCCAATCCATCATCGGCGCTATGGATATCAACCTTTTACTTTTTTTTTGTGTCATGGCTACTGGACGCTATTATTAGTGCAGAGAAGGCACACAGGGGGTTATTAACTGGTTGGCTTAAAGCGGAATTAAACGTGCTGAGATTACAAGCGATGGCACCATTATCCCAGCTTTAGAGTAGCTCGGATTTGCTCTGGCGCTACTGCTAATCGTTGTTTGCCTAAATTAATCAGGTAATCCCCCGGCTCTGCCCTGATCATTACCCACATCTTTTTTCAAATTCGACAAAATATCGGTTGTAAACTTTTTTCAATGATGTTAATTTTTTGCCTATGCAAACTATATGGCATCGGCAAATGGAT
>JANXTY010000024.1 GCA_025352145.1 Oxalobacteraceae bacterium | reverse complement strand
CATCAGCGGCACCGATGCAGGCAATTATACGGTTGTACAACCTACCGGCGTGACGGCCAATATCAGCGCTGCCAATCTGAATGTGACCGGTGTAACGGCGAACAACAAAGTGTATGACACGACGGTCGCGGCGACTTTGGGCGGTAGCGCGACGATTACTGCGCTAGGTAGCGACAGCATCACTTTGGGCGGTGTTGGCAGCGGTGTATTCGGCAACAAAAATGTGGGTGCTGGCAAAGCCGTGACCGTTAGCGGCTACACCATCAGCGGTGCCGATGCAGGTAATTACACCTTGGTTTCTCCCGTGGGTGTGACTGCCAATATTAGCGCTGCCAACCTCGCCATCAGCGGCGTAACGGCGAATAACAAAGTGTATGACACGACGGTTGCGGCGACCTTGGGCGGCAGCGCGACTATGGCTGTTTTGGGGAGCGACAGCGTTACGCTGGGCGGCAGTGGCAGCGGCGTCTTTGGCAACAAAAATGTGGGTACGGGCAAAGCCGTGACCGTTAGCGGCTACACGATCAGCGGTACCGATGCAGGCAACTATAGCGTGGCGCAACCTGTTGGCGTGACCGCCAACATTACGCCAGCCAACCTCGCCATCAGCGGTGTTATTGCCAACAACAAAGCCTATGATGCAACGCTTGCTGCGACGTTAGGTGGGAATGTGACTGTTACCGCTTTGGGCACCGATAACGTCACGGTTAGCGGCAGCGGTAGCGGCGTATTCAACGATAAAAATGTCGGCACCGGCAAAGCGGTGACTGCCACCGGCTATGCTCTGAGTGGTAGCGATGCAAGCAACTACACTGTCATTCTGCCGACCGGTTTGACGGCTAACATCAGTGCGGCCAATCTTGCCATTAGCGGCGTCACGGCGAACAACAAAGTCTATGACACGACGGTAGCGGCGACCTTGGGAGGCAGCGCGAAGATCACCGCTCTAGGTAGTGATAGTGTCACCTTGAGTGGCAGTGGCAGTGGCGTATTTGGTGATAAAAATGTTGGCACGGGCAAAGCCGTTACCGTCAGTGGTTATAGTATTAGCGGTCCTGACGCTGGCAATTATGCGCTGGCCGCAACTACCGTGAGCGCTAATATTACTGCCGCTAATCTTGTTATTGGTGGTGTCACGGCAAATAACAAAGTCTATGACACGACGACTGTCGCGACACTGGGCGGCAGTGCGACGGCCGCTGTTCTGGGGAGCGATACTGTTATTCTGGGTGGCAGGGGCAGCGGAACTTTTGGTACCAAGAACGTTGGCGCTAATAAAGCCGTCAGCGTCAATGGCTATACGATCAGCGGGGCTGATGCCGGCAACTATACCGTCGTGCAACCAACCGGATTGACGGCCAACATCACACCGGCCAATCTGACTGTGATTGGCGAGACCGCCAACAACAAAGTGTATGACAACACAACGGCGGCAACGTTGTCGGGCGGCATGCTTGCCGGTGTGCTCGGCAGCGATACTGTCACACTGAGCCAGGCGGGCGCATTCGTATCGAAGAATGTCGGCGCACAAGTTACCGTGACGGCGACAAACAGCTTGGGTGGTGCCGCAGCAGGTAATTACACGCTGACGCAACCAACAGGCCTTACGGCCAATATTACTTCGGCGATGCTCACTTATACGGCGGTACCCGCTAGCATCATGTTCGGGCAAACTTTGGGTAACGTATTTACTGGCACAGTGACCGGATTTATCCTCGACGATACGCTGGCGAGTGCGACAAGGGGCACGCTTACTTGGACCACCAACGCAGGCAAGACCACTCTACCTGGTTTGTACAGCATAGACGGTAATGGGTTAACGGCACCCAATTATAGTTTCAATCAGGCAGCGGGTAATGCCACTGCGCTGACGTTGGTTGCAGGCAGACCGTCTACGACAGTTCAAAATGTCATGGCAGTGATCGAGGCAAAGCTACCTTCTTCACAAACCAACATTCAATTGGCAATGCGTAACCAACTGGCAACGGCAGTGAATGCCACGGCAAATATCTCAGGAACCAACACCGGATTAGAGATCGTGGGCAGCGGCGTGAAATTGCCCACTGACATGGTTAAGGTCAACGAATAATCGATTTGCATCAGAAAGGGGAAAGAAACGCATGGTGGTGGGCAGACCTTTGTTATGGCAATACCTTGCAATGAAGAGTTCGTTTCCAATGCGAATTAAAATAAGATATTTTTTATGAAGCCAACCCTCCTGGCGGCGCTGGTGCTTATCTTTCCGTTGCTGGCAGCTCACGCTGCCAAGTCGGATACGCCTGTTGCAGGTGCGCTTCTGAAAGAGGAGAAACCAAGCCAATCGCCAAGCCAATCGCCAAGCCAATCGCCAGGACCATCCTCTTTGGGAACAGGAATAACAATTGAACTGGAAGACGCTGCTACGTTGCCGCCAAGCGCTCCTTTTCCGGTGAACAACGTACAAGTACTAGGTAACACAGTCGTTCCTACGGCGATCTTAAAGTCTATTGTGTCGGATGCGGAGGGCAGAACGCTCACGCTTCCCCAATTAGGTGAATTCGTTTCCCGCATCACCGACTATTACCGCAGTCACGGCTATCGACTAGCGCGGGCGATCATCCCGACGCAGACTTTTTATGCCGGAATTGTGCGGGTCAGGGTCATCGAGGCGATTACCCCGACTGAGCCGAGCTACGACAAGATCAAAATGGGAACGACGATCGAACTGGAAGATACTGCCACGCTGCCACCGAGCGCGCCTTTTCTGGTGAACGACGTGCAACTACAAGGTAATACCGTGTTCACTACCTCGGTCTTAAAGTCCCTGATAGCGGATGCAGAAGGAAAAACGCTCACACTCCCTCAATTGGGCGAGGTTATTTCCCGCATTACAAACTATTACCGCAGCCACGGTTATTCATTAGCACGGGCGATCATTCCGACTCAGAAGATGCAAGCTGGCGTGGTACGCGTTGTGGTCATTGAGGCACGTTATGACAAGATCAGTCTCGATAATCGGAGTGCCGTCAATGATTCCCTGCTGCAGGATACGCTCTCGCCTCTTCAAAGTGGGAAAGCCATCAGCCAAAAAGAGCTCGACCGCGTACTGTTGTTGTTAACAGATATTCCTGGCGTGGCTGCAGCGGCCACTTTAAAGCCTGGAGAAAAAGTGGGCACATCGGATTTGCTTGTCAGTACAAAGCCTGGGCCGGCTGTTGGGGGGAATGTGGAATTAGAGAATAACGGCAATCGTTATACGGGAAGAGTGCGTCTAGGAGGCACAGTGAACTGGATGGCCCCTTTTCATCATGGCGATATGGTGAGTCTGAGCCTCTTGAGTTCGGGGCGCGGCCTTAATTATGCAGGCCTAAGCTACCAATCTCTGCTAAATGGTCATGGTACGAGGATGGGTGGCGCTTATTCGGCCTTAAAATACATTTTGGGTGATACGCTGACGTCGCTCAATGGACATGGTGCTGCGACGGAGGCAAGCCTTTGGATAAAACATCCGTTTGTACGCAGTCGGGATGTCAATCTTTACGGTCTGATTCAATATGACCACAAGCAATTAAATGGCGATATTGATGCGGCTGCGCTCCAAACAGACCGGCACGTGGGCAACGTGACGGCCAGCCTTTCTGGAGATATGCGGGATACAGTATTGTCCGGTGGTATCAATACCTGGAATGTAGGATGGACCTCGGGTCGTCTCGGTTTCGATGATGCGAGCGCACAGTTGGCCGACGCCGCGACTGCTAAAACCCAAGGTAATTTTTCAAAATGGAATATCAATCTTGCCCGTCTTCAAAGTGTGGGTGCGAACAACGCGTTGTATTTCAACCTATCTGGCCAATGGGCAAATGCCAATCTGGATTCATCGAAAAAAATGATAGCCGGTGGCCCTTACACGGTACGTGCCTACGACATCGGCGTGCTGTCGGGAGATACAGGAATATTGGGAAGCGTCGAATTCCGGCGCAACTTAGGACAGTTTGGAAATGGGCAATGGCAGGCAGTAGTCTTCATTGATAGCGAACGTATAACGATCAACAAGAACATCTGGGTGACGGGGATCAATAGCGCAACCTTAAGTGGGGCAGGTCTGGGGATCAACTGGACAGGCGCTAACCAATGGAACGCCAAGGCCACTATCGCTATGCCGATTGGCATAACGCCTGCACTGATTGGCACCAACAAATCCCCTCGGGCATGGGCCGATATTAGCAAAGGATTCTGAACGATTTTTTGAAATTTTGATTCTCCTTTCTTTAACCCGACCTTTGCATAAATTCGTGCGTCTTCCCGGGTCTTTTGATGCGTAAGGAAATTTTCTTCCGTCGGTTGCAGGAGTGCTACTACACTACTATTACGCCTCCTCAAAAAGTTCTCTTCAAAACCCACATCCTGTGCGATCATTTTCCCAATTCATGTAAAGGTTTGGCCAAGGGAGGGATAAAATTTTGCAGAGTGGTTGATGCCGATCTATTGACTTATTACCCTTATCTTCCAGTTTCAATGAAGGATTTATCCCATAATGACTCCAAAATTCGTTGGCGTGACAGGACTCCCAAGGGCGGGTTCCACATTGCTATGCCAGTTGCTCGCGCAGCATCCAGAAATTCATTGCGAAGGACATAGCTCACCGTTGTGCAACACCTTGCTGGGCATGCGGCGCATGATTAGCGACGACACGTTCTTTCTGTCCCAACTCGATAATGCTTTCGACACTAGCTATGCGCATCTGGCGTCTGCCATGCAGGGCTTTTTAAGGGGATGGCATCATGACTGCCAGAAACCGACGGTAATCGATAAGAATCGCGCCTGGTTGCACGCGATCGAGCTGCTGCTGCATATCGAACCGGAGGCCAGGTTGATTGTTTGCTTGCGCGATCTGGGACAAATTTATGGCTCCATCGAGGCGCAGCACCAGCGCACCATCCTGGTCGATTTTATAGATCACCTGGCCGATTTTGACCGCTTTGGACGGGCCGACATGTTGTTCGCCAAGGATAAAGCCATTGGCGCTCCCCTCATCTCCTTGCATGCAGTGCCTGATTTGCCGATGAAGGTACAGCAGCGCCTTTATTTCCTTCGGTTCGAGGACTTGTTGGAACAACCGGCAGCATGCATGTCGCATCTGTATGCTTGGTTGGGGCTTACCCCGTTCCAGATCGATCCCCAGAATTTGAAAATGGGCATTCGGGAGAGCGATAGTCATTACCACATGAAATACACGCATCAACAAACAACAAAGATTTCCAAGCCAAAACGGCATGAACTGCCGCCGCGTATACAGGCTCAGATCGAGACGGCGTATGCGTGGTTTTACCAGCTTTATTATCCCCAAAAAAAGTAGCTCGTAGTCTGACTGCTCGCCAACGTTGATGTGAGAAATTTGATAGGCGCACCAGGAGAAATACCCTGGCGCATTACCCGTTCAAATCAATTGCGAAAATAGTGGTCCATACCTGTTTTACGTGTCCCGCTTCGACGGAGATCAGATCCATCTTGACCTGCGCCTGGTCGATCCCTTGCAGGCGAATCTGATGTTGTAATTTACGGAAAAGACGATAGGCATCGGCGATCTGGAGAGAACAGGGTGGATTGATCAAGCCATGTTTTCCACACAGAAGTAGCAAGGCGATGTTGCCGATATTAGCGGTCAATTCAGGATACTGTGCGGCATGATTGAGCACCAGAAATTGCACGATGAATTCGATGTCGATCATGCCCCCTTCGCCATGTTTGAGATCGAAAAACGACGAACGGACAGGGTGAGCAGCGCGCATTTTTTGGCGCATCATCACGACATCGTTTTTTAATTTTTCGGTATTGCGCGGCGTGCGCAATACGGCTTCCCGGATGGCATCGAAGCGCTTGCCGATAGCCGCATCACCACTGCAAAACCGTGCGCGTGTCAGTGCCTGATGTTCCCATACCCATGCCGAGGTACCTTGATAGCGTTCAAAAGCGGCTACGCTTGATACCAGCATGCCACTGGCACCATCCGGGCGCAGGGCGATATCGATATCGAATAATAAGCCGGCAGCGGTGGAAGTGGTCATCCAGGTGATGAAGCGTTGCACGAGTTTGGCGTACAGCAGGGGGGCATTGGGATGGTCGTCCTCAAACAGAAATATCACATCCAGGTCTGATGCGTAACCGAGTTCCTTGCCGCCTAATTTCCCATAGGCGATCACTGCAAATCGGGGAATGTCCAGATGGCGATTGCTTATGGTTTTCCAGACTGCTTGCACGGTAGCGCTGATCATCACATCGGCCAAGGCCGACAGGCGGTCCGCCAGATGTTCGACGGTGAGCGATCCTTCTACATCCTGTGCCAGAAGTCGAAACTGCTGGGCGTGATGGACTTCGCGCAAGATGTCCATTTGGCGCTCCGTATCGTTGGGTGCCGCATCGATTTGTTGCTGTAATTCGATGGCCAGCGCAGCGTAATCGAGTGTGGATTGAAGCGTTTTTTCATCCAGCAATTCATCGAGCAACAAGGGATGCTGAGTCAGATATTTTGCAGCCCAGGTGCTTGTGGTCATCATGCGCACTACACGACCAAGGGTGTAGGGATATTCGGTGAGGAGCGACAAATAGGCGGAGCGACGGGCGATGGCTTCAAGGAAGTCGAGCAGCAGTCCCAATGTGGTCAGCGGCGTCACGGGTGCATTGGCATTGCTGATGATCAGGGGCAATGCAGCATTGATGAGGGCGACCATTCTGTTGCGGCTGACTTCGGGCAGAGCACGCAGGCGCGGTGACTGCCAGGTCGATAGCAGGCGCTGCGCTGCTGCAACAGCATCGCCGAATCCAAGCGCGGTCAGGCGTGCTTCAATGGTTTCACGGTGTTCACTTTCAGATAAGGTGCCGTGGCTTGTAGGGTCGATAGTATTTTCGGCGTGATCGGATTGTTCCGGCCCTTTTGCACCAAACATGGCATCAAATTGCGCCGCAACGAAAATACGGTGGGATTCCAGCGTGTAAAGCACGGTAGCCACATCGCTAAAACCCATCATTTGCGCCACCAGCAACTGATCGGCTTGATTGACGGGCAGCGTGTGGGTTTGGGCATCATCGAGATATTGCAGACGGTGTTCCAGATTACGCAAAAAGGTATAGGAATCGAGCAGGTGCTGCACAATCTGGGGTGCCAATGATCGTTTCTCGCCCAAGATACGTAGCGTGGCACGGGTTGAGCGGCCGCGCAGGGCGGCATCCCGGCCGCCGCGAATGAGCTGAAATATTTGCGTTAGAAATTCGATCTCGCGGATTCCCCCGCGCCCTAACTTAACGTTGTTGCTGCGATGGGGATGCAGGCGTTCCTGGCGCGTGACTTCTGTGCGAATTTGCCCATGCATATGGCGCATGGCCTCAATCATGCCGAAGTCGAGATAGCGGCGAAATACAAATGGCCGGATGATCGTATCCAGGGCCGCAATGTCCTTTTCGCTTCCGGTGATGGCGCGTGCCTTGACCCAAGCGTAGCGTTCCCATTCGCGGCCTTGGACGATCAAGTATTCTTCGACCATATTGAAGCTCGCCGCCAAGGGACCGGAAGCGCCATTCGGGCGCAATGCCATGTCGACGCGAAAGGTAAATCCATCTTCGGTTATTTCCGCGAGGGCCGCGATCAGCTTCTTCCCCAGCCGGGTAAAAAATTCATGGTTCGACAAAGACCGCTGTTCAGGTGCGTTGATCCGGGTTTCACCGTCTTCAGCATAGGTAAAAATAAGGTCAATGTCGGAGGAGACATTGAGCTCGCCGCCGCCCAATTTCCCCATGCCCAAGACGACCAACTGTTGCGGCACCATCGATTCCTGGCCGAGGGGGATGCCATGTATGACGCACATTTCTGCATGCAGAGCCTGTAAATGCGCTCGAATGGCAAAGTCAGCAAACGCCGTCATGGTGTCGAGTACTTCGGCGAGGTTAGCCCGGCCGCCCAAGTCGCGCTCTATGAGTGTTACGACAACATAATTTCTCAGGCGGCGCATTGCCCGTGGCAGAGGGTAGCCTGCCTCTATTTCTTTTTGTAAAACGTGCGCAAAATCGTGCTGACTCAGGGATAATCCTGCAAGGCTAGCCACGGCTTCGGCTCTGCCCGCCTCTGCCCCGATCCAGCGCAGGTAATAACGGGAAGCTAAAGCCGGTGCAATCGTGCTGGTAACACAGGATGGATTCATGATGGGGGCGCTTTCATCGATGCAGGATAAGTGACCTGACGTTTATTCTACGCATGTTGTAATTCTAATTTGCTTCAGAAACGAACACTGTGCCGCAAGGTTTTCCATCCCGCTCCTGGAGATATTGTTTATGGCTATACATGAATGGGCATAAGAGCCATAAGAAGCAGGGAACGTTCTGATGCGATGTGTATCTTAATTATGCTGTTTACCCACGCAAGCAGTGAACACTGTAGTTTTGCGCAGCCCCACAAGTAGTTAAATATTTTTCTCGTCGCACCTGCTGCCTCAACATATTGATGTTTAAAAAATCACTCAATTCATCTCAGCATCGCGGTAATGTTGCCGCTACTTGGTTGACCCTACGGGCCAGCTATCGCTTTGTAAACATCGCGAGCCATCATGTACTGGGCGCGCTATTAAAAATGATAGTGGCTTTTTATTTTATCTTTGCCCTGTTATTACTCGCTTTGCGCTACGTGGTGTTGCCTAATATTGATCACTATAAAAGCGATATCGAACGTATTGCCACGCGCGCGGTCGGTAGTCCGGTATCGATTGCCAGGGTGTATGGCTCCTGGAATGGATTTAAACCGTCCTTGTTTCTGGGGGATGTCGTGGTGCGCGACAAGGATGGCAGGCAGGCGCTCAGGTTGCCCAGCGTATCGGCCACCTTATCCTGGTGGTCTGTCGTTACTAGTAATTTGCAATTTGATTTGCTGGAAATCAGTCGTCCCGATCTCGACATTCGCCGCGATGTCAGCGGCAAATTAACGGTCGCCGGTATTTCTGTCGATCTCGACAAAGGCGGCGATGGTAAAGGATTAGACTGGATTTTGTCGCAGCAAGAGATCCTCATTCATGAAGGGCGTCTGCGCTGGACCGATGATCGCCGTCGTGCGCCTGAGCTGGTACTCGATGGGGTTAATCTCCTGTTGCATAATCAGTGGCGCCGTCATCAGTTCGCTCTGCGTGCTACGCCGCCGGCAGCGTTTTCATCTCCGATTGACGTGCGCGCCGATTTCGTCCATCCCTATTTCCACCCCAAAATTTCCAACATGGGTTTATGGAAAGGGGAGTTGTTCGTGGATGTTCCAGAGACCGATCTTTCTGTTTGGAAATCGTATTTCGATTATCCCTTCGAGATATCTAAGGGCAAAGGCTCAGTGCGTGCCTGGCTTGAGCTGGACCATGCAAAATTGGCTAATTTCACTGCCGATTTGACGTTATCTACTGTGGTTGCCCGATTGGGAAAATCGCTCCAGCCTTTAAGCTTGTCCCGGGTCAACGGGCGGATCTCGGCGCGTGAAGATTTTGAAGCCAACAAGGAGGATGACAAGCCTACATTTGGCACGCATGGACATGTGCTGGCATTGACCGATTTTTCTATGGCGGACAATGAGGGCCTGATTTTGTCGGCAGCTTCTATTAGCGAGAAATTTGTTGCGGCTAACAATGGCAAGCCCGAAAAAATGGAGATCAAAGCGCAGCAGCTGGAATTGCAAACACTGGTTAATTTTGTGGAACGTCTCCCATTGTCTGCGGCGCAGCGCCAATTGTTGGTGGATTTTTCTCCGCGTGGTCGGCTCAAAGAATTCTCTGCGCAATGGAGTGGCACCTATCCCAACATTGAGTCCTACAACGTGACAAGTCAGTTTGCGGATTTGTCCATGAAGCCCCAATCGGCACGGCCGGCCAGACCAAAAAACGGCAAGATACCTGCACAGGCGGCTGTCCCTGCTATTCCCGGCTTTGATAATCTGACGGGCCGGGTCGATGCCAATGATCATGGGGGAAGTTTCAGTCTTGATTCGACCAATTTGAAGCTGCATTTGCCGAGCTATTTTACCGACCCCCTGATGTTGTTCGATCAGTTGAAGATGCAGGCTTCGTGGGATTTTAAGGATCGGGACTATGTTCTTTTCCAGGTCAAAAAAATGGATGTAGTACAGCAGGGATTGATTGCTTCATTTTCAGGTAGCCATCTGTTACCGCTCAATTCCCAGCAAGGAAAGTCGTTGGGCATCATCGACTTGACCGGCAACATTTCGGTATTTGATGTCAAAACCGTTGGTCATTATTTGCCATTACATACGCCAGAGCATTTGCGCACCTGGCTTACCGGCGCATTGGAAGATGGAGCCGCGCATGACGTCGTGTTGAAACTGAAAGGAGAACTCGCCCAGTTTCCGTTTCAACCCAAAACTGCCGGTGAAAAATCATCAGGAGAATTTAGCATTCACGGGAAGATAGACAATGGAAAATTGAACTATGTTCCGGGAATTTTTGCCAAAGATGGTAAGTCTGTTTTATGGCCGCAAGCGGAAGAAATTCAGGGAAGTTTTTTATTTGATCGCACCCGCATGGAGATCAAAGCAGAAACGGCCAAAACCCACGCGGCTTTTTTATCGAATGTGACCGCGATTATTCCCGATATGCTATCGAGCGACATGCAGCTCGAGATCGACGGCAATGCATCGGCACCCTTGCAAACGTTTGTTGATTACGTCGGCGTTAGTCCGGTATTGGGCTGGATCGCCAATTTTACGGAAGAGACTAAGGCGAGTGGCAATGCCAAGCTAGCGTTAAAACTACAATTGCCGCTGGCGCGCATACACGATGCAAAGGTGCAAGGTAGCCTGCAATTGTTCAACGATGAAGTGACTTTGCAAAAAAGTATACCCTTGTTATCGGCGGCCAATGGCAAGCTCGAATTTAATGAAAAAGGGTTTAACCTGAATGGATTGCGCGCTGTTTTCCTGGGGGGGGCGGTCGCATTATCCGGTGGTACGCAGCGCGATAATACCATTCAGATTAAAGCTACAGGGAGCATTACTTCGGAGGGTTTGCATAAAACCTATCCTACTCTGGCGATGCAACGTCTGGCCGATCATATGAGTGGTGGCGCTTCTTATTCGGCCTCGATTGGCGTCAAAAAAGGACATCCTGATATTCTGGTCGAATCTACTTTGCAAGGGTTAGAACTGGCTTTCCCCGTGCCCTTGCGCAAAGCTGCTAATGATATCTGGCCGCTTAAATTTCAATTGACTGGTTTGAGCTCCGACGATGCGATGGGGGTGCGCGATGAAATGAAATTGTCCCTGGGCGCGATGATCTCGGCCCGTTATCTACGGCAAAAATCCTTGGCGAAAAATGATTCATGGCATGTCATCTCAGGAGGGATAGGCGTCAATGTACCTGCCCCCGAGCCTGACAGCGGCCTGATTGTCAACGTCGACATGAAATCGCTCAATGTCGATGTGTGGCGCAGTCTGGTGTCTTCGCTGACCGCTTCGGACCATGTTGGCCGAAGCGCCAGTGACCCGGGGAGTGAGCGCAAAGCGGACACGGTCGATAGCCTCAACATTGCCCAATATATTGATCCAGAAGTATTGGCCGCGCGTGCAACGGAGTTGCTAATCGTGGGTAAAAAATTGAATAACGTCGTGGTGGGTGCATCTCACCAAAAAGGGGTATGGCAGGCCAATATTGATTCTCTCCAAACTGCGGGCTACATCACGTGGAACGAAGTGCAGGGCGGACAAGCGCAGGGTTTGGGCAAAGTCACTGCCCGCTTGTCATCGCTGATCATTCCACCCTCTGCCGCGTCGGATGTGAATGAGTTGTTAGAGGGTAAAAATGCGGCTACCCAGATTCCGGCGCTCGATGTGGTGGCCGACAATTTTGAATTGTTCGATAAAAAATTGGGCCGCCTGGAGATTGTCGCTAGCAACACTCCCGCATCCGCTGTACGGGAATGGAATATCAGTAAACTTTCTCTCTCTAACCCCGATGCGGAATTGAATGCGACGGGAAAATGGAGCACTAAATTGGGCGTGGGAACGACCAGTTTGTCGTATACGCTTGAGATGGAAAACGCGGGAAAATTACTGGAACGTTTCGGATTTGCCAGTATTTTAAAAAATGGCAAAGGAAAAATGGAAGGTGAAGTGAGTTGGGATGGCTTGCCTTACGCGATCGACATTCCTAGCCTCACCGGACAAATCAAACTTGACATGGCGGCCGGACGTTTTCCCAAAGTAGAGCCGGGTGCTGCAAAACTGCTCGCTGTGTTGAGTCTACAAGCCCTGCCGCGTCGATTGACGCTCGATTTCCGCGACGTGTTTTCAGAAGGCTTTTCTTTCGACGGCATTACTGCCACCGCCAAAATAAATAAGGGCGTGGTCAAAACAGATAATTTAAAAATGCGTAGCGTCAACGCGACGGTTGTGATTGACGGTACTGCGGATATTGCGCAGGAGACGCAGAATTTGCATGTGGCGGTAATACCTGAAGTCAATGCCGGGGCCGCTTCGGTAGTGTATGCCTTGGCCATTAATCCTGTGATTGGGTTCGGTACGTTTTTAGCGCAATTATTTTTGCGTGATCCGTTGATGCGGGCATTTACCTTCGAGTATCAGATCACTGGTTCGTGGAAAGACCCGACCGTCACCAAACTGGAACACAAATCGAACAAACTATCTCCCTTGAAGAGTGACGTAACCGAGATACCGGCCCAATGAAAATAGCCGCCATCCAAATGGTTTCCACGCCTGACGTGGAACACAACCTTTGCACCGCACGTGGACTGATTTCACAGGCGGCAGCGCAAGGCGCGCAGATGATGTTGTTGCCGGAATACTGGCCCATGATGGGACACAAGGAAACCGATAAAGTAAAGCATGCCGAATCGACGGGCGGAGGATTGATCCAACGTTGGATGGCCGGCATGGCCGCTTTGCATCAGGTCTGGCTTATCGGAGGAACCATTCCGATGACAGCATCAGTTGCAGGCAAAGTGCGCAACACGACGTTGGTGTATAACCCGGCTGGCGAGTGGGTGACCAGCTACGACAAAATCCATTTGTTCGGGTTTGCCAAAGACGACGAATCCTACGACGAATCGCGCACCATTGTGCGCGGCGACGCAGTGAGCAGCTTTGAGGCACCGTTCGGCCGCGTCGGTCTGTCTATTTGTTACGATGTGCGTTTTCCCGAGTTGTATCGTGCGCTGGGACAGTGCGCCTTGATCGTGGTGCCGGCGGCTTTTACTTTTACAACGGGGCAGGCGCATTGGGAGATTTTGCTGCGCGCGCGCGCCATCGAGAATCAGTGTTATGTGCTGGCAGCGGCGCAGGGCGGGCTGCACGTCAATGGCCGCCGTACTTGGGGACATAGCATGCTGATCGATCCTTGGGGAAAGATCCTGTCAGTATTACCCGAAGGCGAAGGGATTGTTGCAGGAGAAATCGATCCTACTTATTTGGCTGGGATTCGTGAAAATCTTCCCGCGTTGCTGCATCGGGTGTTGTAGCACGTAGGCCTAAAACTGACCACTACGCTGATCATCGTAGGGGCACGGCATGCCGTGCCCGTTAGTTGGTTCAGCCTTGAAAAATAGCTGCACCAGCACTGGCGCACAATATTCCACCCAATAGGGCATACCACCGCCAGCTAAGCGTAAGCAGAACTCCAAGCTCTGCGCCCTGCGTAACATCCGCTAATAATCGAACAGCGCCAACACTCCATCTAACCCTACAAAATTTAATGCCACATCCGCCTGCGTCCGCACCACCGGCTTGGCGCGGAACGCTACCGACAAGCCTGATATTCCCATCATCTTGAGATCGTTAGCGCCGTCGCCCATGACGATGGCTTGCTGCGGTGTGATGCCTATTTGTTGACAAACGCGTTCCACCGTGCGCTTTTTCTCTTCCGCATCTATGATCTCGCCCAACACGCGACCGGTGAGTTTTCCATCGATGATTTCGAGTGTGTTGCTGTGGGTGACGTCGAGGCCAAGGCGGGTTTTCATGCGGTCGGTGAAGAAGGTGAACCCGCCGGAGACTAACAGCGTTTTCAGACCTGCCGCCTGGATTGCCGCAAGCATCGCTTCGGCGCCAAGTGATAGCTGAAGGCGCTCGTCGTAGACGCGTTGCAATGCGCTGGCGTCAAGTCCTTTGAGGAGCGCGACGCGACGGGTCAGGCTTTCTTTAAATTCCAGTTCGCCCCGCATGGCTGCTTCCGTGATTTCGGCTACCTGCGGTTTCAAGCCTTGCATGTCGGCGATTTCGTCGATGCATTCGATGGTGATCAGGGTTGAATCCATGTCCATCGCTACCAGTCTGAAATCGGATAATTTACGCCCGGGTTTGATGAAGGTGTAATCGATGCGCGCAGAGGTGGCTTCGGCTTCGATGCGCGTTTTTAACTGGTCGGAATAGTCGATCCCTTCGCAGCGCAGCGCATGCGCGTGAATGGGCGCGGTGCGTACAGGCTGGGCAAGTGATGCGATGCGCTCAAGAGAGGCGCGGTCGGTGTGTAAGCCTTGGAGTATGAGGTTCATGGTTTGACTGTCGAGATGCAAAAAAGTGCGCTTATTATAGAGGGTGGATATAGAGGGTGGGCACAGTTTATGGTTCCCGCGAGTGGTGGCCGCGACGAGGGGTCAATGACCTGTTTGGTATCCCCTATTTCTTGGTGCCAACGACCACATTCTTGAACGCGACGCTGGGTCGTTGCGAACACGAATGTCTGTTGCGCGGTAGTGGGCTGCCATTGCCACGAAAACTGCCCAGAGGCAGGATTTATTTATAGTGGGATGTTAGCTGCTGCTTGCGACCAGGGCAGAACGCGGTTTAACTGCTTTTTGTTTCTTCGGTATAACGAGTAAAGCTATTAAGAATTGCTTGCCAACCTTGCTTTTGTTGCTCAATAGAATGCGTTTCTTCGCTTTCAAATTCCACAAGTATTTTTACGCCTGTTGAAACTTCTGTAAACTCAATTTTAGCTGTGCGCTTACCAAAAGAATATTCGATTAACTTATTTTCGATTACTTTTGTATAGGTTCCAGCAAAGTCAAACCCAAAACTTCCATCCTTTGCTTCCATGCGAGAGGAAAATTTCCCATCCACACGCAAGTCAACTGACGAAGATGTAGTGTGCCAATCTTCAGATGCGGCATTCCATTTGACGATATGTTCGGGAGAATTGTAGGTAAGCCAAACCTTTTCGATTGGCGCATTTACCATTGTTCCAACAATAATTTTCATGTGATGATCTCTCTTTTTTATTTAGCTAACATGATTTAATTTGACCATGTACAAAATTAACCGGCAACCAAAAAATAAGCCACGCGTTTCTTTTCCCGGGCAAGCCTGATGGAGACTAGCTCAAATCAGTGATCCCCATAAAACAAAAGGTATAAACAAATCGGCAAAAGGGTCACCGAGATTAACGTTCATTGTATCAATGTGATTTTTAATCTGAAAATGGTTTTCGACGGATTGCTTTACACCTCACCCGGTTGATCACATCGAGTCGCTCTGTTTTTGGCTCGCCTTGCGTGCCGCTTAAGGGACATATTCGCTGGATCAATGACCCATGTTGCGTAGTCAGCAAATCAAATTTCTGACTTTTTGTTTTTTCATGGGTACAAAAGTGTTTTTTCTTGCCACGGAACGCTTATCCAAAATCCATAGGCCGGATATGAGCCTGAATAGCCCTTCTATTTTCTGATCTGCCTAGTCCTTTATTCCGAGATAATGTTTTTTAAGAAATTCCGACGGCGTACCCATTTCTTTCGAAAAAGCTCATCAAGTGAGGTCAAGATGGATAACAAACAGGCACTGCGCAACGCAATGTCTTTACGAATTGCTCAACCCGCCAATGATGATGTGGATGAAGACGACAATCATGGTCCGGCAAGAGTGGAGCCAATTCGTGCTGGCGTACAACTCAAGACGATTCACGAGGCCATTGCGCGCGTAGAAGCTGAAACCCGTGCGGCGGTGGCTGCTGAAAACCGTGCCCAGGCCGAAGCTCGTGCACGGTTTTTATCCGAAGAACGCATCAAGGTAGATGCTGCTGTTGCTGCCGAAGCATTCCAGCATGCGCAGCTATCAGAAGAAGCGATTGCACTGAGCCGGGAGCGGCTCGAAGTGGAACGCCAGGCACGCGCTGCAAGCCAGGCACGTACCGTAGCAACGCAACAGGAAATCGCAGAAATGCGGGCAAGGACAGAGGTCGATGGACAAGTTGCCATCGCAGCAAAAAATCGCGCTCAGGCAGAAGCTGAGGCAGCCCAGCGTGCTGCCGAACAGTTTGTCCTGGAATCCGAATTTTTCGCTCGCTCAAAAGCAGCCGCAGAAGAGGCTGTAAATAAGGCCGCGTTAGTGCGTCTACAAGTGGCAGAACGCGGCCATGCCACGCAGGCGGCTGAGCATGAAGCACAAGAGCGTGCTCGCGCAGAAGCGCGCTTCGTCGTTGTAGCGCGCGAACGTGCCTTGAGTGAAAAAGATGCGCGAAAAACCGCCGAGATGCTCTCTGAAGCGCATGCCGACGCACTCGATCTTACACGCCAGCGCGAGCAGGCCGATCAAGAGGCATTGGCATCGACATTGAATCGCGTGGCGGCAGAGACCCTGGCACGCGAAGATGCACGTGCCAGGGCCGCTCTCGAACAGGTGTGCGAAGCCACCGCGCAGGCAAGGGCAGAATCGGAAATGCGCGCATTCGAAGCCTTGCATTTGCGCTTGCAAGCCGACATTGAACGTCGTGACATGGCAACACAATTGGATCGTGTCGAAACGATGGCCGCTGCGACTGCAAAAGTGCGCCGAGAGACGGATGAAAAGATACGCGCTGCCACAGAAGAGCGGATTCAAGTGGAGAGTCAATTGCAATCGACCTCGATGGCGCGTATTGAAGCCGAGTTTCAGGCCGGTGTTCATGGCCGTGCCCGAATCATCGCGGAGAAAAACAGTATTGAGGAAGCCAAACAACGTGCGCAAGCCGAGCGTTTGTCATTAGTTGCAGCCCAGGCGCGCATTGAAGAAGACCGTCGCGCCAAACAACTCGCTGCAGAACGCGTTGAACTGGAACAAGCAGCAGCGGAGATGGCAGGTACGCGTTCGGCGACCGAACAGCAAGCTGTGAATGCGGCCGCAGAGCAGGTGAGATACCATCGCATCGCTGCCGAAGCAGCCTCACTCAAAGCACGCCAGGCATTGGAACTCGCACGCGTTGAACGCGAACGGGCACAAGCCGATGAGATTGCTGTCGCCGCGATGCAAGACAGGTTGCGTGCCGAAGAAGACGCCGCAGCGCAGGCAAAAACACGCGCCATTGCCGATCGTTCGCATACCGAATTGTTGCGCATGCAGGAGAGCGCCGATTATGTCGCTGCTACTGCAGAAGAAACCCGATGCAAGGCAGCCAAGATCACCGTGGCGCAGGCAATTGAACATGCCGAATTGAAACGTCAGGTTGCTCAGACCGCGCTATTAAATGCGAAGGAGGCTGTTGAGCTGGCAAGGGTACAACGTTTGCGTGCGAAAGACGAGCAAGAGGCATTGCATGCGATACACAAAAAATTGTTAGCAGAGCGTAAACGTGCAGAATCGGCACACCAAGTCATGCAGTTGGCACAGCAAAAATTGCGGGCCATTGAGTCAGGGCTGGTAGAGTCCGAAGCCCGAGTACAGGCCGAAGCGCAGCAAATCGCACTTTTGCGTGAACGTGAGCAGGCCGAGTGTGAGGAACGGCACGCAAAAGAAGCTGAACTCATCGCACAAAAACAAGATCTTGCGCATGCGAAAACACGGGCTGCCTTGCAACGTCGGGCAGCGCAAGAAGCCTTGCGAAAAGCACGTGAAGGCGTTGAATTGACCCGTATTGAAAGAGAACGCGCACAGGCCGAACAGCACGCTTTGTCGGTGCTTCAGGAAAAACTTGAGGTCGAACAAGCTGCTCGCCTTGAAGCAGAGGCACGTGTTTTGGCAGATCAAGAACTTGCTGCTTTGGCGCAAGCGCGTGTCCAGATAGAACGGGAGGCTCGCTTAGCGAGTGAGACCCAATCGAAGGCGCAAAAACTGAGACTTGCTCATGCCAAAGTGCATGCCGATATGGAGCGCAAGACAGCGCAAGTAATATTGCAACGGACCCGGGAATCCGTTTCCCTCACTGGCGCCCAGCGTGAGCATATGCTTGCTGAACAGCAGGCACTGGCGATTTTGCAAGAAAAAGGACGCGCCGAAATTTCTGCTCGTTTGGAGGCCGAAGCACGTGCTTGCGCTGATTTGCAGCATCTGGAACAGCTGCGGGCAACCGAGCAAGCTGAGCGGGAAGCAAAGGTGATTTCTGAAGCGAGGGCTCGGGCAGAAAAACGGCATGTGGAGACGGTAGCAACACTGCTTGAAGCGGAGCGCAAGGCAACCGAAGTCGTCGTGTTGAAAACTAGTCAAACACTTGAATTGACTCAGGCAGAGCAAGAGCGTGCAGCAACAGAACAACAAGCACTGGACACCATTCGTGAAAGACTACGCGCAGAACGCCAGCGCGGTGAGTTGAAAAAAATCACACTCAACACGGTTCAGAAAAAATTAACATTGGAAAAAAATGCCCTAAGCGAAGCCCAAGCACTGGCACGCGCCGATGCAGAACATGTGGAACTCTTACGTGCACGTGAAAATGCTGAGCGGGAGGCCAGACAGGCACAAGAAGCAGTTTGTCTGGCTGAAAAGCATGTGGTCACGCAGGCAAAAGCACAATCAGCCTTGCAGCGAAAGGTTGCCCAAGAAGTCTTATTGAAAGCACGTCAGGCGGTTGAGGTGACTCGTGCAGAGCAAGAGCGGTTACAGGCGGAATTGCAAGCCAGAGAAGCTTTGCGTGAAAAACTGCGCTCGGAGCAAGCGGCCCGGGCACATGCCCAAGCGCGCACCTTGGCGGACAGGGAATTTTCTGTGTTGTCACGAGAGCAGGAAGAAGCAGAACGTCAGGCAAGGGAGGCGGTAGAAGCGCAATGCACTGCGCAAAAGCTCACATTAGCGCAGGTAAAAATGCATGCCGAAACACAGCGAAAACTGGCTCGCATTGCATTATTGAAAGCGCGTGAATCTGTTGAGTTAGTCAGCGCTGAAAGAGGACGCCTGGTCGCAGATCAAAAGGCGCTGGCAATGCTGAAAGAAAGAAAACGTCTTGAAGAAGTTGCGTGTTGCGAAGCTGAAGAGCGCGCACGTGTTGACCAACAGCATGCTTTTCAGTTGAGTGAAACGGAGAAAGCGGAGCACGATGCAAGGTTGGCCACCGAAGAAAGAGACCGCGTTGACAAGCAGCGTTTTGAAGCAGCGAGCGAGTTGGCGCGAGCACAGCGTACTGCCACAGAAATCGCCCACTTGCAATCGACCCAGGCAATTGCTTTGACAAAAGTGCAGCAGGAACGTGCCGCAGCGGAACAAAAGACGTTGGAAGCGGTATGTGAAAAATTACGTACAGAACATCAAGTAGCAGAGTTAAAAAAGATAACGCTGACTGCAATGGAAGAGACATTAGCATCAGAAAAAAATGCGCTTGCGCAAGCGGAAGCCTGTGCCCGATCTGAACAAGCACGCGCAAAATTGTTAGCCGAACGTGAGCAAACGGAGAAAGAAAAACGTTTGGCAAGTCAGGCCAGGTATATTGCAGAAAAATTTCTTCTGGAAAAATCAGTTGAGCAGACCAAAGCCGAACAGCAAGCTGCCAAAGCGGCTGAGGCTCGCCTCAATCAAGCAAATGTATTGGCATGTGTTGCGAATGAGAGAGCGCACGCTGAACAACAGGCGCAAGAAGCCATGCAGGAAAAATTACGTCTTGAAAAACTCGCCTGTACGCAAGCTGCTGAAGGCGCCGCTGCACAACGCAAAGCGGCACTGGCTGCGCGTCAAATGATGGAGAACGAGGAAAAAGCCAGCGCCGCAGAAAAATTATGTGCTTCCAAAGCAATTGAACGGGCAAGTCTTGCGCGTCGGGCTGCAGAGATCGTTACCACGCGCGCGCAGGAAGCAGCCCATCTAGCCAGGATGGCGAGCGAACGGGTTGTTCTGGAACAGAAGGAGCTGGATGCAATGGAGGAAAAATTACGTGACGAAGAAGCTGCCTGTACGCAAGCTACGCAACGTGCAGCCGTAGCGGTTCAACTGGCATCGGTGGCCTCTGAGCGCAGGGAGATGGAAGCCAAGGCGCACGCTGCGGAGGAGGCGAAGCTGATTGCAGAGCAACTGGCGGTAGAAGCTGCGCAAGAGAGAGCGATTGCTTATGCGGATACCAGCAATCAAGCCGACGCTACACGCATTCAGTTGGTCAAAGAAAAGGCGGAGGCACAAACAATTGCGTGCGAATTGATCGAACGCCTGAAGGAGGAGGGCGAACACACGGCGCAATGGCGTCAGCGCGCGGCGGAGATGCTAACCGAATCATCGCTACCGGAATTGGCAAATACGTCGATACCAAAAAAACGCTCAGGCGCGCCTTCGTTGGTAGCAGGCTTGTTGGTGCTATCGAGTCTTGTTGCCACAATGCAGTGGGATGTGCTTCAAACGCATTTGCCATCGGTGCGGGCAAGTTATATTGCTGCAACGCCGACTGCAAAAATATCTTCCCCGCACATGAAAATAATCCCATCAGCAGACGCACAAAAACCGGGTTTGCAGATGTCGTATGAGCTAAAGTCATATGATCTGAAAAAGTTACCCATCTTGACCTCCTCCACTACGTCAATCACCTCAACAGGGTCACCAGAACAAGCTGCAAAAAATGGGGAGAAAAAGACTGTCAATGTAAATAATCTTGATGCAGTTAGGATCGTCGCCAGCCGATAAGGGTGTATTGTTCGGAGCGAGTTTGCGCAAGGCCGTGGGGACGATTTTGCGTAAGTTCTACACCTAACCTAGACTTGCCAGGCGCCATTTTCATACACCACCTCCTCGTCCAGATATACCTTGTGGGTGACCGCAAATACGTCAACATGGTGCTTGGCATCCGCACGCCGGATATGCGGTTTGTTGTAGACCCCATGTTTCGCACCGAGAGAGAGATGGATGCCACACATGCGTTCATAGGTCCCGATATCGCTGACCGTGCGGTCTTGCGAAAATGCACGGTTCATTCCGAAGCCCAGTTCGCGTAGCCAGACCTCTCCCTCATCGGCACGGATGTTGGCCAGTACCAGGTCAAACTCCGGCGTTGAATCGACGACCTCTGTCACCCTGCCTTTGGTCACCACGAGCGTAAGGGGTTTCTCCGGTTTGTTTACGGAAAATGATGTATCGCCAA
The DNA here is from genome assembly GCA_025352145.1 of Oxalobacteraceae bacterium. Classification (GTDB taxonomy): domain Bacteria; phylum Pseudomonadota; class Gammaproteobacteria; order Burkholderiales; family Burkholderiaceae_D; genus JANXTY01. Next base: position 36,123 of record JANXTY010000024.1, on the reverse strand, counting down.
AAACAAAAATACGCACACGTCCGTTAACCGATTCCAGCTCTTGCGCTTCCGTAAACACTTCTCCGATGGGGAACTGGCCTCCTATATTTTTCATGTCAGTGTAATCGCCAATATTGAGTTTCGCAGATTCGAAAGGTGATTCAAATAGGAGCCGCTCACCTCCGCTGTCGATCACACCGCTGCGTGCGCGATCAATCCTGCTTTTCAGTGCATTGCCAACGCCCCGGAAATAGACAGGATCGTAGGCGAGCGAGTCGATGTAATAGAGCGCTTCCAGGCCCGGCATGCGCGCCAGATGCGGATGTTCAATCACCTTGAGCGAACGTTTAAAAAGTTCCACCCGCAGCCGATACGCTTCGAGACGAAAATTGGTGGACTGGATGAGGACGACTAAATCGGAGGCGGCGAGTGGCTCAAAGGCAGCCAGTATCTCGGTCGGCGACACTGCATCAAAATCGATAAATTGTGCGGTCGGGATGCAGAGGCGATAGGCTTTGGTCAATGCTATGGCTAAAGCGCATTGAGAATCAAAGACGACGATTGCCGCATGCAGAGAGGTATGTCTGATAGCGAGGGAAAGAATGTCGCGCAGATGTTTTTCTGCTATATCCAATCCCTGTTGGGAAATCGGCAGGGCGTCGCAGGATGGATATGTTGGATCTTCTTTTTTTTCGTTATCGTATGTCATGGATGTAATCGGTAATCGCGAGAATTCAGTCTGCCATTTTATCCCATGAAAAAATCGATCAGCAGCGTCGAGGGTAAAGGCACATGGGTATTTGTTGTGGTGGCCCGGTTGAGCGATACTTCGACGCCACCGCCGGGTTTTATCCATGCAAAAAATGCTTTCACAAATCGATACCTGGTATAAAATTTAACGTCGGTTCTGCTACCACTAAATCCATCTACGTGTTACCGCCCCCGCCACCTTAACCCGCCACACAAGTGAGGCTCGCATGAATACCCACGCTTTTCGCATGAAACTAAAACCTGGAACCATCGCCCAGTATCGTCGCCGTCATGATGAGCTATGGCCTGATCTTGCGCAGGCATTGCACGATGCAGGGATTTACGATTATTCGATTTTTTTAGATGAAGAAACGTTGCATTTATTCGCGGTGTTGAAGCTCCGACCCGATAACACAAGCGCTGTGCTTCCCCAGCAGGAAGTGATGCGTCGGTGGTGGGACTATATGGCCGATCTCATGGAAACCGAACCGAATAATCGTCCGCGCGAATGGCCCCTCACCCCGATGTTTTACTTTGAGTAATCTACGCTGAGTGTTATTGGTATTCAGTGGCTTGGTTCTGTATTGATGTTTGCCGTTATCCCTTTATCTTTCGGATTTAGGTAGGAGGCGTTTTGATAGGGTGTAGCCGCGATGCGAGAAGCTGCTAGAAATAACAGTGCCCGCTGAAGCGGGCACTGCAATGTCTATGCAAAAAACGAGATGAACGATTGCTACAGCTAATGTTATTTAGTTTTCGTCATCTCAGCTACTTTGTTAAAAAATGCGATCTTGCGTGGATCTTTGTGTCCCGCATGATGGGTAAGAACGTTACCAGATGCATGGGAAGAATAATTTTGTTGCCAGAAACCTTTATTAATTTCAGCAAAATTGGAATGATGGGGCTTGATTTATTGCAGTTAGCTCAGGTCGCAGGAAGCGCTGATGATAAAATCCCGGAATGGAAAAAAAGCGCATTACACCTCCTGATATTGGGCCAGCTCTGGCGCCGCGCAACCGGCGTAAAGGAAGTGGTTTTACCTTACGTGATGTGGCTAAACTGGCCAATGTCGCTCCGATCACGGCCTCCCGCGCACTCAATACACCAGGGGCGGTTTCGCCCGCGATTTTGCAGCGGGTGAGAGCGGCGGTTGAGCAGACCGGTTATGTTCCCAATTTGCTTGCTGGTGGATTGGCGTCGAAAAGAAGTCGGCTCGTTGCCGCTGTCGTTCCCACCATTACCGGATCGGTATTTCTGGAGATGGTGCAATCACTGACGGGGGCGTTGGCAGCAGCTGGTTATCAACTGATGCTTGGGCAATCGGGATATGAAAATTCCCGTGAAGACGCCTTGCTTGAGGCGATCATCGGACGGCGCCCCGATGGAGTGATCTTGACTGGCATCATGCGGTCGGAGCTGGGACGTCGTCGGCTGTTGGCTAGCGGTATTCCAGTGGTTGAAACCTGGGACTTAACGCCAACACCGATCGATATGCTCGTTGGTTTTTGCCACGAAAAAATTGGCGTAGCTGTTGCCGAATATTTGCATAGGCGTGGGCGGGGCAAGGTTGCCACCATTAGCGGCAATGACGAACGGGCAGTGCGCCGCAATCGTGCGTTTTCCGATGCTGCACTGAGATTGGGTATGGTTGAGTCGGGCGCTCATGAGGTTCCTGGTTGCATTGTTCCGGCGCCCACCACGTTAGGCGGCGGTCGTAACGGTTTGCGTGAACTGTTACGTCAACACCCCACAATCGATGCGGTATTTTGTAGCTCGGACATGTTGGCTCTTGGCGTATTGACCGAGGCGCATGCGCAGAATATAGCGGTACCAAAGCAACTGGCCGTCATCGGGTTGGGCGATCTGAGTTTTTCGGGTGATCTGAATCCGGCGCTCACTTCTGTTCGTATTGACGGCACATTAATTGGCAGTACGGCGGCACGTTTTATTGTCGAGCGTGCTGAAGGGCGTTCGGTTTCCAATCCTGTGTGTGACATCGGTTTTTCCATCATTGAGCGTGCTAGTACATGATTTTGGCCTGCCACTTTGGCGCGCACGCTTAGCCTTGTTTTCATCATTAAAAATATCCAATCAGACGGACTTTTCACTCGATACGTCGCGCCTTAAATCAAGGGTTGCTCTCAGACCGTCCTCTCTATTTTTTGTATTGAAGGTTCCCCAAAATAGGGGTTGACAGTCTGTAATGGTACCGCTACCATAACGAGGTTAAAAATTGGTGCGGCGCTATTTTTTTGCGGAAAATATACGCAGGTAGTATTCTGGTTGTTCCTCCGAGCCTAACCATTTTTTATATTTTTTATGCACAACTCAAACACGATGTCAGCCCATTCCAATACCCCCGTTGTTGTTAGCCTCCAAGTCATTCCAGTAGCCGGTCGCGATAGCATGCTGCTCAATCTTAGCGGGGCACATGGGCCATTTTTTACCCGGAATGTCGTCATTCTCACAGATAGTCTTGGCAATACGGGGGTCGGTGAGGTACCCGGCGGCGAGCCGATTCGTCAGACAATCGACGATGCGCGTGAACTGGTGGTGGGCAAACCATTGGGCGACTATCAAGCTATTCTCAATACGATGCGCGTGGCATTCGAGGATCGCGACACGGGTGGACGGGGAACGCAAACCTACGACTTGCGCATTGCCATTCATGCCGTGACGGCTATCGAATGCGCGCTCCTCGATTTACTCGGAAAATTTCTTGAGGTTCCTGTGGCTGCGTTGCTGGGAGAGGGACAACAGCGCGATGTGGTTCCCATGCTGGGCTACCTTTTCTATGTCGGGGATAAAAGCCGTACCGATCTGCCTTATGTGAGCGATCCCGATGCGAAAGATAACTGGTTGCGCCTGCGGCATGAAAAAGCGATGACTCCCGAAGCGATCGTTCGTCTGGCTGAGGCGGCTTACGTCCGCTACGGTTTCAATGACTTCAAGCTCAAAGGCGGTGTCTTGCGTGGGGAAGAGGAAATCGAGGCAGTCACGGCATTGGCTGAACGATTTCCGCAAGCGCGTATTACCCTCGATCCCAATGGTGGTTGGTTGCTCAATGATGCCATTCGTCTATGTCGAGATCAGCACAAGGTGCTAGCTTACGCAGAAGATCCCTGCGGAGAAGAAAATGGCTTTTCCGGGCGTGAGATCATGGCTGAATTCAAGCGTGCTACTGGCCTGCGAACGGCGACCAATATGATTGCGACAGACTGGCGTGAAATGGGTCACGCGGTTCGCTTGCAATCGGTTGATATTCCATTGGCCGACCCGCATTTTTGGACCATGCAGGGTGCCGTTAAAGTTGCGCAGATGTGTGAACAATGGGGACTCACGTGGGGTTCCCATTCGAATAATCATTTCGATATATCGCTCGCCATGTTTACCCATGTGGCTGCAGCGGCACCCGGAGAGATTACGCCCATTGATACCCATTGGATCTGGCAAGACGGTCAACAACTCACGAAAGAACCACTTCAAATCGTTCAGGGTTTGGTGCAGGTTCCCAAAAAACCGGGTCTTGGGATAGCGCTTGATATGGCAGAAGTTGAGCGCGCGCATCAACTCTATCGGGGTATGGGGCTAGATGCCCGCGACGATTCGATGGCGATGCAATACCTGGTTCCGGGTTGGAAATTTGATAGAAAAATGCCCTGCATGGTGCGCTAATGCTGTGTTAATTGCGGTTGGCATTACGCTGGGATAGTGACATTGAAATTACTGATTGGTAGCAACATGCCGGAATGACGGCAAACAATTTTCTAATTTGTTTCGTTTCATTAGGACCCCTTATCTCATGAATAGCCAAGCCGTTCTTTTGCGTAGTTTTGGGCAGTGTTTTCTTTGCGCGATATGTCTTATTTGCGGCTTCACAGCAGGGCCACTGTTTGCGGCCCAAGCTGATTCTCCCAATGTCTCTGCCGCCCGTTCTGTATTTGACTTTAATCCGGGCTGGAAGCTTTTCGTGGGCGATGCGCCTAAAGCAGCGAGCACGACATTCGATGATTCTGCCTGGAAATCCGTGACTCTTCCCCATGCGTGGAACGAGGACGAAGCCTTCATGAAAGATATCACCGAACTCTCGACCGGCATCGCATGGTACCGAAAACACTTTACTCTGCCCGCCAGCGCCAAGAATGGAAAAATTTTCCTCGAATTCGAAGGTGTGCGACAAGGCGCTGAAATTTTTGTGAATGGTCAATCTGTCGGCCTGCACGAAAATGGGGTAATGGCTTTCGGCCTGGACATTACTGACGTTGCTATCGCAGGGGATAACTTAATTGCCGTGCGTACCGATAACGCCTGGGATTATCGAGAAAAATCCACTGGTCAACGCTATCAATGGTCGAGCAATAGTTTCAACGCGAACTATGGTGGCATCCCGAAAAACATTAAACTACACCTTGCCGACCGGCTCTATCAAACGTTGCCGTTGTACTCTAATTTAGGCACCACGGGTACCTATATCTATGGGAGTAATTTCGACATCGCTGGTCATGCCGCCAACATTACGGCCGAGTCTCAAGTGCGGAATGAATATCCGCAAGCGCGCACCTTCTCTTATGAGGTCAGCATTGCTGATCGCGATGGTAAACGCATTGCGACGTTTTCCAGCGAACCGCAGACCCTTGCAGCTGGCCAGACATCCATCGTCAAAGCCAGTGCGCGAGTCGGCAATTTACAGTTTTGGAGTTGGGGTTACGGCTATCTCTATGATGTGAGCACCTCTCTTAAAATGGACGGTCATGTCACCGACGTAGTGCGCACGCGTACCGGTTTTCGTAAAACGGAATTTGGCAATGGCATGGTCAAACTCAACGATCGCGTAATACAGATGCATGGTTATGCGCAGCGTACGTCCAATGAATGGCCTGCTATCGGCATGTCTGCGCCACCTTGGTTGAGCGATTACAGCAATCAGTTAATGGTCGAGAGTAACGGCAACCTCGTGCGTTGGATGCACGTGACGCCGTGGAAACAAGATGTCGAATCTGCTGACCGTGTTGGCCTAATCCAGTCTATGCAGGCGGGTGATTCGGAGTCGGATGTCGAAGGAAGGCGCTGGGAGCAGCGTGTCGAAGTGATGCGCGATGCCACCATCTACAACCGTAACAACCCCAGCATTCTTTTTTATGAGTCGGGCAATACCAAGGTGAGCGAAGCGCACATGCGCGAAATGAAAGCAGTGCGCGATCAGTTCGATCCGCATGGCGGCAGGGCCTCGGGCAGCCGTGAAATGTTGAATAGTCGGGTTGCCGAATACGGTGGCGAAATGCTCTATATCAATAAGAGTGCACGCATCCCATTTTGGGCGATGGAGTATTCCCGCGACGAAGGAATGCGTAAATATTGGGATAATTTTTCGCCGCCCTACCATAAGGATGGCGATGGGCCGCAATACAAAGGCGCGGATGCAAGTATCTACAATCGCAACCAGGATTCACATGCGATTGAAGATGTCGTGCGCTGGTACGATTACTGGCATGAGCGTCCAGGCACGGGCCGTCGCGTCAGTAGCGGTGGAGTGAACATTGTTTTTTCCGACACCAATACTCATCATCGCGGAGCAGAAAACTACCGTCGTAGTGGCGAGGTCGATGCCATGCGAATTCCAAAGGACGGTTTTTGGGCGCACCAAGTCATTTGGGATGGATGGGTGGATATTGAACAGCCCCGTATCCACATCATCGGTCACTGGAACTACACACCCACTACGACCAAGGACGTCACGGTAGTTTCTAGTGCCGATGCGGTCGAGCTTTTTCAAAATGGAAAATCGCTGGGGCGCGCTCAACAGAGTTCACGGTTCTTGTTCACGTTTAAAAACGTGGCATGGCAGCCGGGCGAACTGAATGCCATCGGGTACGCCACGGATGGCAAAAAGCTGTGCGAAACAAAATTGAAAACAGCTGGCGAACCTGTCGCTTTGCGGCTCAGTGTTCGGACTGCACCTGCCGGACTTCGCGCTGATGGGGCTGACCTGGCATTGGTCGAAGTCGAGGTTGTAGACGCCGCTGGTCAACGTAACCCGACAGCGCTTAATCTGGTCGACTTTAAACTCAATGGCCCCGCCGAATGGCGCGGCGGCATCGCTCAAGGCGAGCATAATTTCATCTTGGCGAAAAGCCTGCCTGTCGAAGGGGGCGTCAATCGCGTGTTAGTTCGCTCCACTACGCAAGCAGGAAAAATATCCCTGACGGCGAGCGCGGCGGGATTGAAATCCGCGTCGCTTGAATTGCTTTCACAACCCGTTAAAGTAAGTGGCGGCCTGGGACAACAATTACCTGCGGAGGGCTTGCCTTCATTTTTGGGCCGTGGCCCTACGCCTGCCGGACCCTCCTTCACAGTGTCTCGACAGTCGATTGATATTGTGCGTGCTACTGCGGGCAGCAATGCCGATGCGGCGGCAAAAACTTTTGACGATGATGAAACCACGTCATGGGTGAGCAGCGCTACCCCGGGTGAAGCCTGGATCGCTTACGAACTTGCGCGTCCTTCCGTCATTACGGAAGCATCCTTCAGATTGGTTGGGTGGAAGCAGCGTAGTTATCCGGTGCGAATCACCGTCGATGGACAGGAAGTATTTAAGGGCGAAACACCCAAGAGCCTCGGCTACGTCACACTTCCGTTCAAGCCAGTCACTGGTCGGATAGTCAAAGTGGAACTGATCGGAACCGCTACCGACAGTGATAGCTACAAACTGGTGGAAGTGGCTAATCAGAAAAACACCGACACGGGCGCCAACAGTGCGCCGAAAGGGGTTCTCGCCATTATTGAGGCCGAATTTTATGAGGCGGTACGCTAACAGCCTGCCCGACTGTGGGTGGATCGGCGTAGGGGAAAGTCGGGGATTTTGCGTAAGTCCATATCAGGACAATGTTGGAAGGCGCGGTCTTACGCGATCTTCAAGCTCGCGCATCCAATATCAATAGCTCTGAATAGCTGCCGGGTTATTTCATCGACTTCAGGCGATCCTTGGCAGTACTGGCTGCGCTAGATTCTGGATATTTTGCAATCAAGATGGTCAGCGATTTTTTTGCATTCACTTTGTCTTTTAGCTCGGCATAGCAACTGGCGAGGTTGAGCAAGGTATCGGGTGCTTTTGGATTATCAGGATAATTTTTGAGAAGTAATTGCATTGGTGCGAGGGCGCTCTTGAAATCGTGCTGGGCGTAGTAGGTGATTCCCAACGCATACTGCGCGGAGGCAGCGTAACTCGATTCCGGGTAAAGCCGCAAGAACTCGGAAAAGGAGATGCTGGCGTTTTTGTAGTCACCTGTTTTTAAAAGGGCCTGCGCGGCCTCATAAGATTTTTGCTCCGTGGGTTCTACGTTCGCTTCTTTCCCATCTACCGTAATTTTTTGTGGTTCCAGCTTCCGCAGACGGGTATCGAGATCCACGTAAAAATCTTTTTGGCGACGCTGCTCACCACTCAGATCATTGGCCAGGACTTCGATTTGTCCCCGCAATTTTGCGATCTCCTGTTGCAGTTGTTCGTTTTGATTGACCAAGTCGAGCGTGCTGGTCTTATCTGACTTGGCCTCCATTTTGACATTGATGTTCTTGATATCGTTCTGCACATTGTTGAGTTTGGTATCCAGGCTCAGGATTGCCTTGCGTGCTTCTTCATCATCAAAAAGACCGGCATGCGCGTGTAGCGGCGCAAAAGAAAATGCGACCAGAAAAGCCGATGCAATGTTGAACTTAGACAAGAGGATCATATTGAGTTTTCTTTCTGAGCTGCTATCGAAGGCATCAGGATGAATGCCCACAGACCGCGCATTCATCGATAGTTCATCGAGAGTTTTGATTCTTGGCATAACGCCCCGATTCTCCCAATGCTCCCTGCATTGCGAGCAAGACAGGAGGCATTGGGGGACGATTTTCGTCAGTCTTATTTCGCTGCGTATTTCTTTGAGAAAGCGCCTAAAACTGCGTACGCAATAGCCCAGAAAAAATGATGGAAATTATTGGTAAACAATGTCAGAACGACGATTTTCTGCCCATGATGCTTCATCGCTACCCATTGCTTTCGGTTTTTCTTTGCCGAAAGAAACAGCTTCTACCTGAGATTCGGACACGCCTAACGAAGCCAGTGATTTACGAACGGCTTCAGCCCGTTTCTGGCCCAATGCCAGGTTGTACTCGCGGCCACCACGCTCATCAGCATTGCCTTGCACGACAATTTTTCGCGTCTTGTTATTGTTCAGATATTTTGCATGCGCTTCAACCAGGGCTTTAAATTCATCTTTTACGATGTAGCTATCGTAGTCGAAATACACACTGCGTTTGGCGAGGATGCCTTGTGGATCGTTCAGGGGATCAACCGAAGCGGTCGTGACCGTTGCGACGGTTGGCGTCATAGCGGAGGTGGTTTTTTCTGGCGTGCGTTCCTCTATTTTGACCGGGTCCGCGAGTTTGACGGGGGAACTGCATGCCGCTAGCAACGCAGCGCTTGCTAAGAAAAGGGCGAAAGATTTGAGGCTATGCATATGATTCTCCTTGTTGTTGAAGTGCGTTATTTCACAAAAGGCGCCCATGTGGGCTCCCGGATATCGCCTGCCTGTGTGGTTAAGCGATACTTTACTTTGCCGTCTGCAGATACTACCGCAAGTGAGCCGCGACGACCAGATTCTGTAGCGTACATGATGTATTTTCCATTAGGGGAAAAACTCGGCGATTCGTCCTTTGCCGTGTCGGATAAACGTAGTTCTTGCGCATTCGCCAGGTCCAGCAGGTAGAGTTGAAACTGGCCTTCGCGGCGCGAAATATAGGCCAGGGATTTTCCGTCCGGCGAAAGGCGTGGACTGATGTTGTAGTTGCCTTGAAAAGTGACACGTTGAACGTCACCGCCGGTGGTGCTCATCTTATAAATCTGCGGTCCGCCGCTGCGGTCACTCGTGAAGTAAATATGCTGCCCATCGGGAGAGAACTGCGGCTCGGTATCTATGCCATTTGTTTTCGTCAGCCTTTGCAAGCCGCTACCATCGGCATTCACGGTATAAATCTGCGTCAGGCCGCTCAGGGATAAGGCGATGGCAAGCTTACTGCCATCAGGCGACCAGGCGGGCGCCGAGTTGCTGCCTTTAAAATTGGCTACGATATGACGTTCGCCCGTCAGCATATTTTGGGTCCAGACCACTGGTTTTTTTGACTCAAAGGAGACATAGGCGACTTTCGTCCCATCCGCAGACCACGCGGGTGAAATGATGGGTTCATTCGAACTTAGCGCGATCTGCATTCCTTCTCCATCGGAGTCGGCTACTTCCAGACGGTACTGCCGACCCGATTTGGTGACATAGGCGATGCGCGTAGCGAAAGCGCCGCGTGTGCCAATTAATTTTTCGTAAATATCGTCGGCGATTTTATGTGCGGACGACCGTAGATGCTGGGCGGGGTTGCTTTGGCTCAAGGAAGATATCGGCATAGCCCGGATCGTGTCGATCAGTTTGTAGCGAATATCTAATTGGCCATTGGCAAGTGGCGTTACGCTGCCCACTGCCAGCGCATCGGCACCGCGTGATTTCCATTCTTCATATTTGATGGGGGAAGTGTCCGACAGCGTGACGCCGGATTCCACCATTTTGAACATGCCACTACGCATCAGGTCGGCCTTGATGATGGAAGAGATGAGTTGCGGCGCAGCGGCTTCGTTGGAAAAGGAGGCAATGGCAATAGGGATTTGATTCGCACCGACGCCGGAAATCTCAACACGCAACTGGGCTTGCGCAGTCAAACTAAACATAGCGCCCAGAAAAAAATAAAAATATTTTAGATAATTGAGGTTGAGGAATGTATTCACGGTAGCTCTTTCAAATTAAATGTGGCTTCAATCTCGCGTTCTACTGTGCCATTTTTTTTCTTTGGCAGGGGAGAGGATTTTGCGATGGCTTTTTCCACTGCATTATCAAAGGCGGGAATCCCGCTACTTTTCACTTTTTTAATGGAGAAAATATCGCCGGATGGTAATTGTTCGATTTTAAATATGGCGCGTGGGTTGCCGGGAACATCTGTGTTCCCTCCATAAATAATATTGTGTTTGATTATGTTTGTGATGAGGGACGAATAATCATCGGCTCGTGCGCTGGTCGAATTCGTTGCGCTACCGTTACCACCGGTACCGATTTGGCTCATCATGCGTTTGAGGTCGGCCTCATGTATTTTTTCCTGTGTTTTTTTATCTTGTTCTGCTTTTATTTTTTTTGCGTTGTCCTGTTTCTTTTTTTCCGCTTTTTCTTCTTGCAAAGCTTTCTGCATAGCTATAGCTGCTTGACGTTTTTTTTCTTGTTCAATGGCGATTTCTGGATTCTCGCGCGGTTCCTCAATGATCGGTTGCCGATGCGGTTGTTCGGGAATGGGGTCTGGTTCTTTTGGCGCAGCTTCACGAGGGGTCATGTCCCACACTTCAGCTTCCATCGTAGCGGGGGTTTCGTTCTGCCAGCGTATGCCTATCCACAGGAATGAGAACAAGGCAAGATGGACGATTGCCGCCAGCGCGAGCGAAGGCCAGCGGCCTGGCTCTCGTGGGGCCTGATAGGGAATGGTTGCGTTCATCAATGCGTCTTCATTCACCGGTGTTTACTTTGTCGCCAGTCCAACGCGATGTATACCGATTTTTTTGGCTTCGGAAATAATCTGAATCACCTCGTCATATTTGATGTCTTTATCGCCAGCGATCAACACGGGAAGCGCACCATTGCTCTCGTGTATTTCCTTGAGTTTTTTCAACAAGGCATTTCGGCTGCTCATGGTTTCAGCTTGTTCCGTGCTATCTTTTTTCCCTTTAATGCTGATATCAAAAGACGCGTCTGGTTTGACGACAACTTCAATATATTCGGCGGGCGGCAGAGTCGATTTTCCTGCTGTAGGCAGGTTGATCACGTTAGGGTTGGTCAAAGGCGCCGCCACCATAAAAATCACCAGCAGTACCATCATCACATCGATATAAGGAACGACGTTGATTTCTGCCTTGAATTTGCGGCTACGGCCTCCCCGCAGAGAATTGGAAAACGAAGAGCTCATCGTTACTCCTCTTAGCGCGACTGGCGCTGCAAGATATTGGAAAATTCTTCAATAAAACTCTCGAAACGAATCGCAAGCCGATCAATATCGTGAGAATAGCGGTTGTAAGCAACGACCGCCGGAATCGCGGCAAATAGGCCAATCGCCGTTGCGATCAGCGCCTCGGCAATCCCTGGAGCGACTGCAGCGAGGGTGGCTTGCTGTACATTGGCCAGGCCACGAAAGGCATTCATGATGCCCCAAACAGTACCGAGCAGACCCACATAGGGCGATACTGATCCGACCGAAGCTAAAAAAGATAGATGTGATTCCAGCGCATCCATTTCCCGTTGATACGAAGCTCGCATTGCGCGTCGGGCGCCATCCAGAATAGCGCTGTTGTCGACGTTTTCCTTGCCCGCATAGGACGCTTTGCCTTTAATGAATTCACCCATGCCGGATTCGAAAATACGTTCCAGTGCGCCGCTATGGTTACGTTGGTTGCTGGCATTTTGGTAAATCGTTTGCAGGCTGCCTCCCGCCCAGAAAATACGCTCAAACGACGCCGTCTGGGTTCGCGCATTTCGGATAGCGAACATCTTTCGGAAGATATAAGACCAGCTGATCATTGATACCAGCAACAATAAGGCCAATACCAACTGCACGATGATGGAAGCGTTGGTGATGAGAGAAAGAAAGGAAAGATCTTGAGTAACGGTCATGGGGTATGTTGAGATGTATCCGCAAAGAAACGGAAAATAGAATGGGATGTGAGCATGCTTAAAATAACACAGACTGCATAATACAGAATGGTGTTGGGGTTGGTAGCGTGATTATGTAAGCAAATATATTTATTCTGGCCTTGGCATAATGACGTGAGCCATGACGTGAACCATCGCTCCTATTTTGGGTTTGCTTTTCGTTTTGCAAGGAAATTTTATTCCCTCGGTCAGTAGAATCTCCCCACGTTGTTCTTTCAGAAAAATCCCCTGCAAATCAACATGCTGCGCAATCCTCTTTTATGTATTCCCATTACCGGCCTGAATGGGGACAGCTGCTATTTTTTCCCATGCATGGGCAGGTATGGCGCAAGGCCGCAATGTTTGCGTGTGGACGCAAGCAATGGTAATGGATGCAGTAGTTAACAAATCGGTACCGCGCCAAACTTCCTGAAAAAAAACAAGAGAGGCGCGACCCAGTTTTTGGACAATGACTGTTAATGTTAGTTCGTCATCCAATAACGCGGGGGCACGGTAATCAATGGCGGCATTTTTAACGGCGAATATCGTTGAGTCGGCTATCATGTCAAGCCGGCTCACCCCTGCGGCGCGTAACCATTCAGTACGCGCCCGCTCAAAAAACTTCAGGTAGTTTGCGTAGAACACAACGCCGCCTGCATCAGTGTCTTCGTAATAAACTCTCACATTCCACGTAAAAATGGGGGGCATGGTGCGTTTGTTTTTATTGAAAATAAGTAGCGCATATTCTACCCCAGTTTATTTTGACAATATTCTTCGCTTACTGAGTAAGCGTATTCGAAGGAACGCTATTGTTTTAGAAAATGAGCAGGAAGCCTTTTTCCATTTGACCTCCTCGGCCTAAACGAGTATTATTCTGGTCTTCGGAGTGTGGCGCAGTCCGGTAGCGCACCTGGTTTGGGACCAGGGGGTCCAAGGTTCGAATCCTTGTACTCCGACCAAGTTTAAACGGGCTGTCAATGACAGCCCGTTTTTCATTTGTGCGCTGTTTTCTTTTTTTAAATCTTCTCGCTGCCCATAGCTCAGTTGGATAGAGCATCAGCCTTCTAAGCTGAGGGTCACAGGTTCGATTCCTGTTGGGCAGACCAGCCTCCATGCGGCTTTCAAGTGGTTTTGATGCGTGCCGGTGCAGGCTTTCATACCGATGGTACAAGAGGGCAATTGGGCCACTGTGTCGAGCAAGGGCTCACGGCGAACGCTTGGCCGCACCAGAATTGCTTTTCCGGCGGCATTGATGCCCTGCAGGGCAAACACGTTTCTGGCTAAATCAATGCCGATGACAGTGACGACATTGCGGCTGATGCCTTTGAGTTTTCCTTCACCGGCAGCTTTGATCTAGTTGCGTAGCGTCTGGTCGCCCAGACCAAGCTCTTTGACCACTTTTGAAATCGACTCACCATCCGTGACGCGTTTAACAGCAAATTCCTTGAACTCCGTCGTGTAGGCTTTTTTGGGTATTCTTTGCATTTCCTGTCTTCCTAAAGTAACGTTGATTTTACGTCCACCTGTGGCAGACTAAATTTCAGGGGAAGCTCATATCGAATTCGCTCTATTTTCGGCTTTTATTTGGCCGAAGTGGCTTGAAAGTGCCGCATCCATTACCACGGTCGAAGCCACGTGAACATCAAAGTTGACGGATCACACCTATAGCGAGTAATGTAATCGATTTCAAACCTCCTTTGACAGCAACTTCTATCGGCCTGTTTCTGTTTATATCGGCCAGTTTTTTATACACACCTTAAGAAATGGCAGTAATCGCATCTATGACATAACAATCCTAACCCCTTCAACCAATTAATCGCGAGACAATTCTATGAATAACAATAAGCAAATCAAGCAAAAATATAATCGCAAAACACTTTGTCTACTGATTGGCACAGGACTATTCACTTTCGGTGCGCTAAATGCCCAGGCCGAAACCGGCAACCCGCGCGTCAACCAGCTCGGCTATCTTCCCAACGGGATAAAAATAGCGACCTATAAAACTAGTTTGACCAGCCCACAAACCTGGTTGTTAAAACAAAACGGCGCTACCGTTGCCACGGGCCAAACTACTCTTCTCGGAATCGATGCTGCAAGCGGAGATAATCTCCAACAGATTGACCTTTCAAACGTAGCCCTCACGGGTACTGGATTTTCGCTAGCGATTGGCGCGGATACCAGTTACAACTTCGCTATTTCTCCCACTGTTTTTCGGGGCGCCTTCTACGATTCAATGAAATATTTTTACCACAATCGCAGCGGCATCGCGATTGAAAGTCAGTATACCGGTGGTGGAAATGGAAGCTATGCACCCAATAGTAAATGGGCGCGCGCTGCAGGACATTTAAATATCGGCGTAAATAAAGGCGACTTCAATGTGCCTTGTTGGAGTGGTACCTGTAACTACGCACTTAACGTGACCAAAGGGTGGTATGACGCAGGCGACCACGGAAAATACGTGGTCAACGGCGGCATTGCAGTCTGGACGCTGCTCAATATGTATGAGCGCAGCCTGTACCTGAGCAGCGCTCCAGGCAGCATGGGCGACGGCAAATTTAATATCCCGGAAAGTACGAACGGCATTCCAGATATTCTTGATGAAGCCCGCTGGGAAGTGGAATTTTTACTCTCCATGCAAGTGCCTGCCGGCCAAGCCAAAGCAGGGATGGCACACCACAAAATGCACGATACCAGTTGGACTGGTTTTCCACTGGCCCCGCATGAAGATCCTAAAGACCGCGCCTTGGTACCGCCATCAACGGCGGCCACACTTAATTTGGCCGCCGTTGCAGCACAATCGGCACGTATTTGGAAAAGTATTGATGCCAGCTTTTCTGCCGTCTGTTTAGCCGCTGCAAAAAATGCATGGAACGCTGCTCAAGCGAATCCCGCTGTGATTTACTCCGGCAGTTTCGATAATGGCGGCGGTCCTTACGGCGATAAAACCGTATCGGATGAATTTTATTGGGCAGCAGCGGAACTCTATATCACCACGGGCGACAGCAAATATCTTCCCACTATGAGTAATTACAGCATCACCAAGACCGATCTTGGTTGGGCCGATACCGAGTTGGCAGGCCTCGCGTCACTCGCCACCGTACCTAGCACTCAAACAACCAGTTTGCGCAGTGTGGCGCAACAAAAAATTGTCTCGATTGCCAACACCCATCTCTCTACGCAAGCCTCTTCCGGCTATTCCGCGCCTATGTCGAGCCTGGAGTATTACTGGGGTTCAAACGGCGGCATCGCCAATAAGTTGCTGCTGATGGGTTTAGCCTATGATTTCACCAAAAACGACAGCTTCGCTAAAGGCGTGGGTAAAGGACTCGATTACCTCTTTGGCCGCAACACCTTATCGCTCTCTTTTGTAACCGGCGAAGGCACCAAAACCACCGTTCAACCGCATCATCGTTTCTGGTCGAACGCTATTAATGGCAGTTACCCGTTGGCCCCTCCCGGCGCTTTGTCCGGTGGTGCTAATAGCGGACTGGAAGACAGCACCGCATCCGCCTTGCTCGCCAATTGTAAATCGAAGCCTGCCAGCTGTTATGTGGATAATATTAATGCTTACTCGGTCAATGAAGTAGCCATTAACTGGAACGCACCGCTGGCCTGGGTTTTGGCTTTTTACAACGATTACGCTCAAGGCACGGGCAGCACGACATCCACCACTTCAACCACTTCAACGACATCGACCACATCAACGACATCGACCACATCGACCACATCGACCACCACCACGACGATCCCAAGCAACGCGATATCTGCGGCATTAAAGATTACGTCGGATTGGGGAGCGGGATATTGCGCTGAAGTTACGGTGAGCAACTCCGGCACACAGCCGGTGCAATGGAATATCCAATTGACAGTTCAGGGAAAAATCAACAATCTGTGGAGTGCAGAATGGACGCAGTCTGGTTCCGTACTGAGCGCAAAGGGACTTGCCCATAACGCTGTTGTCGCGGCAAAAAGTACGCAAACCTTTGGATTTTGCGCTGTGCGTTAAAAGCTAACTGCTATCTCTTTCAAAGGGTATTAAACAATTCGGGTTTTCTTCAGAACCCGTGCGGTGAAAACGTGTTTGCGTGCTGCGGCCCCAGACACGTAGCCGCTATTTTTTGGCGTTTATGGTCAGCTTATGTCCAAAAAATAGCGCAGACGTTTGAGATGATCGCGCATCGTGCGGCGCGCACCGACGACATCGTTAGTTG
This sequence comes from Oxalobacteraceae bacterium, assembly GCA_025352145.1. Lineage (GTDB taxonomy): Bacteria > Pseudomonadota > Gammaproteobacteria > Burkholderiales > Burkholderiaceae_D > JANXTY01. The sequence goes on along the minus strand of JANXTY010000024.1, from coordinate 19,436 downwards.
CAATTGCTTCCAAAATATGCCGATAGTCGCTCAGCATTTCCTGGCGCAGATGATTATTGGGGAAGTGTCTCTCCAGTTTGTTCCATAAAGTACTCCCCTGATCCAATAAATACTCCACCATCCCTACAATGTACTATTGCCGGTAGCTCGCGGATGGAAGGGAGGCGCTGACCAAAGTCTATTTTTTCCTGACGTATAAGGTCAAGAATGCGGTTGGCTAACAGATCATGCCGCTGCGGTACATGTGGTATCGGTCGATTAGAATCTGCATTTTTTCTCAGCATGGCAAATCGCAATTCAAAATAACTGGGTGTGGCGCTAAGTCCGGCAGGCTACTAGAGAAAAATAGTCGCAGCGGGGTTACGCCTCCTGACAGACCAAGCCGTACGGTATGGCATTTGGATATCGTAGGGGCACGGCATGCCGTGCCCCTACGATGCACCTATATCTATGCCATCAGGCGTACTCAGAACAACTGCAAGCGCAGCATGCTGAGTGCTGCGTAACATCAGTTAATACTTATAGCGCAGCCCCAAAATGTAAGAGCGTCCGGTATGCGAATAGTCGAGCGGTGCGTTGCTATCGACGTTACCGAAGAGAGAGTTGTAGGAGTCAAATTTATCGTCGTACTGATCTGTCAGGTTCAACTGATTGAAAATCGATTCGAGCTGGTCATGACGATTTTCGGAGCGCATGTCGACGCCATTAAAGCTGGCTTTAGCCAGCTCGCCGGCCGGATTGATCGTATAGTTGTAGACGCTCGTCTGTGGTGTACCCTGGCCAGAACGACTGAAAGAGAGTGCTTCTAAATATTGCTCTATACGATTGGCGGTGAAGTCCGAATGCATGCCATCGATCGTGATGAGGGTGCCTTTGATGGGTTTGAACTGGAGCGAGCCGGTCATGCCTAAACGGCTTTCGTCATAAATCAGATGTCCGTAACGCGGAATACGTGGATGCAGCGCTTTGGTGACATCCAGTGCGGGCCCGGTTAGACCCATCAAGGTGCCGGTGTTGGCGGTACCAGCGACGGTTGCGGTATTGATAGGTAAGAAGGTGACGCCGCCATCGGTGCTGACGTTTTTGAAGCGGCCAGCCGAAGTCGACGCTAAAGTAGAGCCATTTTCCCATCGGGTGGTGGAGGGGCCTTCCTCGATTTTATTGTTTCTTGAAAAAGCGACAGACATCAACGCGCCAAACTTGCCGTCGGCGGAACGATTGGAAGCCGTAAAGGTCTCGCGATCATTTTTCTTTTTCGACAGGTCGTTATATTGCCCCTGCAACTGACCTGCCATCGTAAAACCTTTGAAATCAAATGGCCGTGGCGTTGCCAGATCGACGGTGGCGCCGAGCGAGCCTTCTTCGATTTCAGCACTAGGGGTTTTACGCACCGTGATCGAGCTGAATAATTCTGCGGCGAAAACATTGAAGTCAAAACCGCAGTCACGGTTAGCGCCGCCGGAAGAATCGCGACCGCCGGATGTGGCCAGAGCTTCCATGCCGTTCAGGTTGATGCGGGTAAATTGTGGTCCTAAGCCGCGCACGGTAATGGTACGGCCTTCGCCGCCATCGCGATCGATCGCCACACCTGGGATGCGTTGCAATGCTTCAGACAGATTATTGTCAGGAAACTTGCCGATATCTTCAGCCTTGATCACGTCGACAATGCTGTCGTCCTTCCTCTTGGCAGTGAGAGAAGTTTGCAAGCTGGCGCGGAATCCGGTGACGATAATCGTGTCTGCGTCTGCTGCTGCCGGGGTTTGCGCAAATGCCTGATTTGCCGCCGCTAAGGCTAATAGGACGCTGATTAATGCGCTCGCTTGGGCATTGTGGTGTTTCTGGTTGCTGGGGTGCATCAATATCCTCCTGGTTTTTTTATAAATATTCCTGTTGTTAATCCACGCATTGATGTCGCACTGCTCACCAAAACTGAATTTAGCCAAGGAGATTACCCAAGAGTGCTACGAATGTTTTGATCGCAATTGCTGAGTTGAGGCATTGTTTTTAGTGTATTTGTGGGTGTGGGTAACCACGTCGAATGCACTTTTTCATAGGGCGGATTTGGAAATCCTCCTATAATCCAAGCAGATGGTTTCAGCTACGACCCACATATAGGGCGGTGCCGGGAAGGGTTTTACGCTGACGACATTCATCGGCAGCAGCATCAAGCAACACGCTGCGCGGTTTTTTCTGATCTGTATTTCTGATTTGTATTTTTAGAAATTCTTTCTTCATGGCGCTTTCTCGCGAACAGTTTCTTCTTAATCGAAGGCGTTTTCTCCGAGTGATGGATTACCTGGAGCATCACCTTGACAATGAAAATATACGGCTAGAAAATTTGGCGGAAGTGGCCCATTTGTCGCGTTTTCATTTTGAGCGGATGTACGTCGAAAAGGTGAAAGAAACGCCCATGGCGACCGTGCGGCGTTTGCGTCTGAAACGCGCACGAAAATTGTTACTGGAAGGAACATCTCCATCCATCACCGCATTGGCATTGATGTCTGGCTATGGTTCAGTGGCCGCATTTAGCCGTGCTTTTTCGCGTACTTTCGATCAATCCCCTACAGGCGTGATCGCTCTTCCTCCCCAAAGTGACGCCGATGTAGGCGATGTCCGCGATTTACGCAGGGGGGCGCCGGTACTCGAACTCGTGGCGCTTCCGGCAGTACCGGTAGAGCGCCATCCTTTTACGGGACGTGCCGCCGATGTATTTAATGCGGGAGATGAATTTGCCTGGTTTATCAAGTGCAGCGGGACATATCCGCTGGGCTATCGACATTGGGTGGTGCATCCCGATGGATGGATTGACCCCGCGCGTAACCCGGAGACATGGGTCAGAATGTGGCACTGCACACCAGTCAATCCCGTATTGCCGCGCGTTCCGGGTGCCGATCGTGGGTTCTTACCGTCTGGCATGTATGCACGCTTTGTCCTTCTCGGCAACGTCACGGCCGACATACCAAAATTGATGGCGCGGGTTGCCAGAGAGACGAGCTGGAAAGTCGTCGATGGCGCAATGCTGCGTTTTTATCCTACGGTTCCCCATTACACCCCCACGTCGGAACGCATCCCCCATTTTTACCTTCCGGTGGTGCCGTAATAGGTTTTATCTCAGCAATTTTTAGCGAAACGAGATCCGTGTAAAACAGATGAAACTAGAGGTCGTTGAACAGCGACAATGTAGCGTAAATTGTGGCGTATATTTTGATGAAAATCGGGGATAAATCGGAGCCGGACATGCCGCAGCAAGCGCGATATTTACGGGAGCAGACGGGGGACTTCGTGTACGTGGAGCAAGGGAAAAATTCGTGTGCGCTCCTGTGGGAGCTGCTGTGATTGACGGCACTATACCTGTGACGCGTTCGGAGATCCTGCGTCTGCTTGTCCATGCGGAGTTCATGCCGATTGCGCACCGTTTCAGGAGCGCTGGTTTGGCCGTAAGTGTGCCTGCAGAGGGAATCATGCAGATTGCGCCGACGCTAGATTTGCCAACACAGGCTGCGGTTCTGATTTCGGTCGGCGTACATGGCGATGAGACTGCGCCTATCGAAATGCTAGCGCAGCTGGTAGATCATTTGATCGCCGATCCCCATGAATTAAAAGTCAATTTGATGCTGGTGGTTGGTAATCCCGCTGCGATCGCGCAAGGAAAACGTTGTATCGATGTCGATATGAATCGTCAGTTTTACTCAGCCCAGGGCGATCCAGGCGAGATGAAAAACGCAGTGAATAAAAGTACCTTGGAAGCCCGCAGGGCCGACATCATTATGCGTTCCACAGCAGAATTTTTTTCCGCAGCGTGCGCTGAAAAATGGCATCTGGATTTGCATACTGCCATACGCGCATCACTTTATCCTACCTTTGCTGTCGTGCCAGACTTGATTGCGCCCTCCGCAAAACGGGCATTAATTGGCTGGTTGGCCGACGCCGGTTTAGATGCTGTGGTTATGAACTCGACAGCGGCCAGTACCTATAGCTCTTACAGCGCCAAATATTGCGGCGCAGCCAGCAGCACGTTGGAGTTGGGGCGTATTGGAGTGATCGGGCAAAATGATTTGCGTTTGCTGGCGCAGCCGCAAGCCGCTTTGCTGCGCTTAATTCATGCTGAGCCGTTACCCGATCTGGGTTCCCGGCAAGCCCCGCCTGTGTTTAATGTTGCACAAGAAATGATCAAACGCAGTGATGCCTTCACTATGGCTTTCGATCACAGCATCCCCAACTTTACTGCCATGCAGTACGGTACTGTCATTGCAATCGATGGCGCTCTGGTATATCGAGTCCGTCACGCCGAAGAGTGGGTCTTGTTCCCCAACCCTGATGTAGCACTAGGTCAACGCGCAGGCTTAATGTTGGTTCGTCAATAGCAGTTCACGAGGGACATTTTCTCCACGGCAGCATTAATTTTTCTTGACGGCAAGTTCTGCCTTCTATAAGTTCATTCAGGCAGACATGTTTCACTCTCTCAATCATCGAAAGACAAGGACGGATATATGCGTTTTGTACATTTAAAAATAGCGACTCGTCTGGGTTTTGGCTTTGCCATCATGTTGGCGATGTTATTGATGATGGCGGGGATTGGTGCCTGGCGTTTGCAAACGGTCGGTGTACTGAATCAATATATGGTCAGTGAAGTCATTGCCAAGCAGCGGCTAGTGGCGCAGTGGTATGGCGCTACCAATGCGAACGGCTACAGGACATTGGCATGGCTACGTACAACCGATCCCGCGCAGCAGGCGGATCTGGAGGGAAAAATAAAGACCGTCAGTGCAGGGATTTCCGAGATTCAAAAAAAGCTGGAGGCCTTATCCCAGAGTGCTGATGAGCTTGACTTATTAAAAGAGATTGGCGACAAACGTGCTGCTTACTTGGCAGTGCGTGAAGCACTTTCCAAGCAGAAGAGTGCAGGAGATATTGAAGGAAGCAATAAACTAGTCGATTCCACTTTCCAGCCCGCACTGAATGCGTACCTTTCTACCTTTAACAAGCTGATCGCCTTTGAGGACGATCAGGTAGATAAAAGTTCGGCTCAAATTGAGTTGCAATATCACCAGGGCCAGATGTTGATTGCCGTCATTGCGGGCTTTGGCGTGCTGCTGGGCATTATGGTTTCCATGCTCATCGGGCGGTCGATAACTGTCCCCTTGAATCATGCAATAAAAATTGCGACGACGGTGGCGACAGGTGATCTGACCAGTCATATCGAAGCCAAGGGAGATGACGAACTCAGTCACCTCTTGCAAGCGCTCAAGACCATGAACGATAGCTTGGTCAAAATCGTGAATGAGGTCCGGTTCAGCGCCGATTCTATCGCCAGCGCCTCCCAGCAAATTTCATCGGGCAATCAGACTCTTTCTACCCGTACTGGACAACAAGCCGGCGCGTTGGAAAATGCCGCTGCCGCTACCGAGGAGCTGACCTCTTCTGCACAGCAAAATGGGGACAATGCACAGCAGGCAAATCGATTGGCGACCTCTGCATCCGAAGTTGCCAGTAAGGGAGGAATGGTCGTGTCGCAAGTGGTCGATACCATGGGCTCCATTAATGAGTCATCCAAAAAAATTGTGGATATCATTGGCGTGATCGATGGGATCGCATTCCAAACCAATATTCTGGCATTGAATGCAGCAGTAGAAGCAGCCCGCGCAGGTGAACAAGGCCGGGGTTTTGCAGTGGTAGCGACGGAAGTGCGTAACCTGGCGCAGCGTTCAGCAGCGGCCGCCAAAGAGATCAAGACCTTGATAGGGGCTTCGGTCGAGAAGGTCGACATCGGTGCCAAACTGGTGGATCAGGCAGGTTCGACTATGGATGAAATTGTGGCGAGCATAGGGAAAGTCACGGACATCATGGGTGAAATTACCAATGCCAGTCGCGAACAATTTTCTGGGATTGCGCAAATCGGCGCAGACATTCATTCGATGGATAAGATGACGCAGGAAAATGCCGGATTGGTGGAAAAATCTGTCGTAGCCGCAGGCAGCTTGCAGGAACAGGCGCTGGCTATGGCCCATGTGGTCAGTGTGTTCAAAATCAAAGGAGCAGATCCTGTCGCGCCATCGGCGACACCTATTGCGTCTGTAAATTACCATCCGATTTACCATCCGATGTCGGCGAAAAAGAACGTGGTTGTAGCCCCCCCTAAGAAAAAACGTCCTATCCGGAGTAGAGGTGCAACGGCACTGCCGACAAAAAATTCTAACCCAGGCGTTACGTCTAATGATGATTGGGAGGAATTTTAAATTTTCGCCGCTTGCTAGCAGAAGCTTCTGTCGTACGGCAGAGCGAATGCTTTTGCCATTACGCTGTCGTCTCCATCGAAGCAGTGTGAGAAAAAGTTTTTGTCACCTTGTGAGCCAAGACATAAAACGGGCTACATCCGCCGACATTGCCAAATAATGCTGCGTTGAATCACGCTTATAGTTGCTGCGCAATACGGAATCAGGCAATATCGGGGCCCTGCCAACTTGGATGAAACCGATATCATGAGACTTTCCCTGAACTTGTTCGCTGTTGCCATTTCCTTGGGGTTGCTGGGCGGTACCAGTGCAGTGCGGAGCCAGACGCTTGCGGCGACCAGCCAACCCTGGATGGACCGCAGCCTTGCGGCGGAACAGCGTGCTGCGCTGGTACTCAAGGAAATGACGGTCGACGAAAAAATCCACTTGCTGTCCGGTTATTTCCCCAACGATTTTAATGGCATCAAGCGGCAGCCAGCCGGACGTTTGCAGGCGGCCGGCTATTTCAAGGGCGTGCCACGACTAGGGATCCCGGAGCTGCATGAGACTGATGCCGGGGTCGGCGTGGCCAGCCAGGGCGGGCCTCATGTGCGCGAACGCACCTCGTTGCCATCGGGGATTGCTACGGCAGCGACCTGGAATCCGGCGCTGGCCTATCAAGGTGGTGCGATGATCGGTGCCGAGGCACGGGCCTCGGGCTTTAACGTCCTGCTGGCCGGCGGCATCAACCTCATGCGCGAACCGCGCAATGGCCGTAATTTTGAATATGCCGGCGAAGATCCGTGGCTGGCGGGGCAGATCGTCGGCGCGCAGATTCGCGGCATCCAGTCCAATCATATCGTCTCGACCATCAAGCATTTTGCCGCCAATGACCAGGAAACCGGGCGCAACCATCTCGATGTCAAGCTAGGCGACCAGGCGGCGCGTACTTCCGATTTGCTGGCCTTCCAGTTCGCCATCGAAGACGCCAGTCCCGGCTCGGTCATGTGTGCCTACAACCGCTACAACGGCGATTATTCCTGCGAAAACGACTACCTGCTCAACCAGGTACTCAAGCAGGACTGGGGCTATCGCGGCTGGGTCATGTCGGATTGGGGGGCGGTGCATTCGACCATCCCGGCTGCCAATCGCGGGCTGGATCAGCAGTCCGGCTGGCCGTTCGATCACTCGCAGTATTTTGCCGGGGCGCTCAAGGAAGCGGTCGAAAACGGCCACGTTTCGCAAGCGCGCTTTGACGACATGGTTAAGCGCATCCTGTGGGCGCTGTTTGACAAGGGCGTGATCGACCATCCAGTGGCGGAGGGCGGCGCCATTGATTTTGCCGCGCATGCCAAAGTGACGCAGGCCGATGCCGAAGAAGCGATTGTCTTGCTGAAGAACGAAAACAAACTGCTGCCGCTGGCACCCGGCCTGAAATCGATTGCCATCATCGGCTCGCACGCAGACGTGGGCGTGCTGTCGGGCGGTGGTTCGTCGCAAGTGTATCCGGTCGGCGGGATGGCCGTGACGGGACTGGGGCCGAAGGGTTTCCCGGGGCCTCAGGTCTATTTCCCGTCATCGCCGCTCAAGGCGATTGCCACGTACAGCAAGGCGCAAGTGCGCTATGCGGACGGCAACGACATCGTTGCAGCCGCGCAACTGGCGGCATCGAGCGAGGTGGCGATTGTGTTCGCCAACCAATGGGCGGCCGAAGGCATCGACCCTTCGCTGATGCTAGCTGACGGGCAGGACAAGCTGATTGCCGCTGTTGCCAAGGCTAACCCCAACACTGTGGTCGTGCTCGAAACTGGTGGACCCGTACTGATGCCTTGGCTAAATCAGGTGAGTGCTGTGGTGGAGGCATGGTATTCGGGCACGGCGGGCGGGGAGGCAATTGCACGCGTGTTGAGCGGCGAGGTGGATGTTTCCGGGCGGCTACCGGTGAGTTTTCCGGCCTCGCTTGATCAGTTGCCACGCCTTCGGATTGACGGTGAAGGCATGCCGCCCAATACGCGCTTCGCTGTCCACTATGATGAAGGGGCCGCGATCGGCTACAAGTGGTACGACCTGAAGAACCACAAGCCCCTGTTTGCGTTCGGTCATGGCCTCTCGTATGGCAGCGTTGCGTATTCCGCTCTCGCAGCGCGTGTTGTCAATGGCAGGTTGACCGTCACGTTTACGTTGACCAATGACGGGCAGCGCATAGTAAAGGATGTGCCGCAGGTTTACCTATCGGCTGCGAATGCGAACGTGCATTGGGAAGCGCCCAAGCGGCTGGTCGGTTTTGAAAAGGTCGAACTCAAGCCGGGGGAGAGCCATGCCGTGACGCTGAATGTAGATCCGCGGTTGTTAGCGGTGTTTGATACGGCCGACAAGCGCTGGAAGATCGCGGCTGGCGAATATCGGGTGGAGCTGGCCAAGTCGGCGACGGACATTCGGCATAAGGTGGCAGTGAGGCTACCAGAGAGCAGTATCGATGTGCGCGGGAAATAGAGGGGAAAAGGGAGAGTAGGAGAAGAGGGCAGCATACAGTGCATGACCCACTGGAACTCACTTCCCTAGGCTGACTTTGTCGTTGGAGAGATTTTCATTTTTCTCCAGCGTAAGCAAGCAGGCGGCTTTGGCAAAAAAGAAAGTGGGTGAATGGGAAATAGGGGTTCAATCATCCCCATGTTGAAATCGATTGCATTAATCATTGTGTGGTTTGGCTAATTTCGTAATATCAGCCGTTTCATTCGGCACATACAATCCTCGTGAGTAATATAAAAACCGTCAGCCCATTGAAATAGAGGAGAGACAAAATGAAGCAATTTAAAAAAACAAAGATCGCACTGGAAGTAGCTCAGATCGCCTTGCTGTCGAGCACCATGGCAATGGCACAAACACCCCCTGCTACTGGTAATAATTTGGCGGCCGCCGATTCGACGACGGTGGTTGTCACAGGCCAGCGCGCAGCGTTGGCTTCGGCGCAAAAAATCAAGCAAAACGCTGATGAAGTGGTGGATTCCATCGTCGCTGACGATATCGGGAAGTTGCCGGATCGGTCCGTGACAGAAGTCCTGCAGCGGATTCCTGGCGTGACGATCGACCGTACGATGAGCGGCGATCCCGAGCATTATTCTGTCGAAGGTTCAGGTGTGGCAATCCGCGGTCTGAAATATGTTCGTTCAGAGTTGAATGGCCGTGATTCGTTTTCCGCCAACGGTGGCCGCGTGTTAAGTTTTTCCGATGTGCCGCCCGAGCTGATGGCTGGTGTGGATGTGTATAAGAATCCTTCCGCAGAGCAAAACGAAGGTGGCATCAGTGGCTTGGTCAATCTGCGCACGCATTTGCCATTCGATTTCAAGGGTCAAAAAGCGGCTATTTCCTTCGATGATGTCTATTCCGTTCTGAGGAAAGGCAAGGCTTCGCCTACGATCTCAGGCATGTTCTCAGACCGCTGGAAGACGGGCATCGGTGACATTGGCATTCTGGTTGATCTAACCTCTAATGAAAAGGCCGAGCGTACCGACGCTTTCCAAGTGGAACCTTACTATCCGAGGACCGATGTGGTCCTCGGGAAAACCATCTGGGTACCGAAGGGTGCGCAGTGGCGCACGCTGGACTATAACCACAAGCGCGAAGGTGCTTATGGCGCTTTGCAATGGAAAAAAGATGACATCCAATCTTCATTGACCTATTTCAAATCGCGCTACAACATGACCTGGAATGAGCAGGCCATTTTCGCCAGCTCCAGTCCCTATAACATTCAAGTCGGCAATGGGACTTATGATGCTCAAGGCGCTTTACTTACGGGCATACTGACTGATCCTAAAGATGGCGGTATCAACTTCAATGACGATATCCGCACGTCAAACCGCAAGTCAGACACGACCGACGTGTCATGGAACGTGAAATGGCGGGCTACGAACAAGTGGACTTTGCAATCTGATTTGCAACTGGTTCGGGCACATACGGAGAGCTTTGATTCGACAGTTGCGACCGGCTTGCTATTGCCGAAAGAGCAGCTTGATTTGAGGGGTGAAATTCCGAGTCTGATTTTTGACAGCGCGGACAAAGCGTACCTGGCTGATCCAAAAAATTATTACTGGGGCTTCACCATGGAGCATTTGGACAAGAGCGTCGCCAAAGAAAAATCCTGGAAGGGTGATGCCAAGTATGATTTCGACCATCCAATCTTGCGCGATATTCGTTTTGGCGTTCGTCTGACAGATCGCGATTCGCTGACACAAAACTCCAACCCTGGCTATAACTGGTCGGCCATCACGCAGCCTTGGCAAGTAGGTTGGAACATCAGCAAGCTGGCTTCTCTTGGTGACCCGCGCTTTAGCGGGAATACCAACCTCCATACTTTTGATAATTTCTTTAATGGTCAGGTGCCGGTTCCGTCGGTAGTCTTCCCGGACGTGTCGTTGGCGACGGGCTATCCAGACAGCTATACTGCTTTGCATAAATACCACGACATTCTGTGCGCAGAACAGGTGAAAGCGCAGGGTTGGGGGAGTTGTGATGCGTGGAAAGCCGCCACTTTTGGCACGGACCCATCGGGTGTGAACGACCAGTCGGAGAAAACCAAGGCGCTATATACCCAAATTCGTTTTGGTTTTAATGACCTTCCTTTCCCCATCGATGGCAATATCGGGCTGCGTTATGTCAAGACAGACGTGACAGCGCACGGCTACATTACCTTCACATCTACCTTGCCGACGATACCGGCAGGCGCGAATGTTACTGGGGTGACCGTGCCGATTATTCCGGTGTTTGCTAAGAAGCAGGATATTGATAATTCCTACAGCAATACTTTGCCAACCCTCAATTTGAAGATGAAAGTAAGCAAGGATTTGCAGTTCCGCTTTGCTTTTGGTTCGGCGATGACGCGTCCTGATTTCACCCAATTGCAGTCGTATACGACGCTATCGCAAACGGTGGATTCGACAACCACGACCGTCGGTACAGGACCGACAGCAACCAGTACCGTGGTTTTTAATAGCATTAGCCGGACCGGTACCGCTTCTGGTAATCCTTACCTCAAACCTATTACGTCCAATCAGATCGATTTGACGGCAGAGTGGTATTTCGCGCCGAGTGGCTCGTTGACGTTGTCGGTCTTTGATAAACATCTCAAAGACATCATCATCAACCAGGTCTCCAACTATCAATTACCGGACACCACAGGAAAGATGCAAGATTTTACTGTGACCTCACCCATTAATGGTGCCAGCGGAACGGCGCGTGGTTTTGAAGTGGCCTATCAGCAGTATTTCGATAAGCTGCCGGGCTGGATGTCCGGGTTCGGTGTACATGCCAACTTCACCTTTGTTGATAGTCATCGCAACCTCTATACGCCGGTGAATCAGGCTTATTGTTCGGGAAACAATGGTGGTGCTGCCAACCTGAACTTGAACCTCAATGGCTGTGATATTAACGGCGTTACCTTTGGCAATGTACCGCTGGTGGGTTTGTCGCGTCAGTCTTACAACCTTGCGCTGATGTATGACAAGGGGCCCATATCGACACGTCTGGCTTATAACTGGCGTTCTAAATACCTGCAAGCGGTTAATACCAATGGTACGCAGGGTACCGACGGTACAGATACCAATCCGGCCAGCAAAACTTTCGGTCAACACAATGTGGCTTTTGGACTGCCGACATGGTCTGATGCTTATGGTCAGTTGGATGCTTCTTTCACCTACAAATTCAGCAATCAACTGTCGCTCGGATTGGACGCACAGAATGTTACTGATTCCAAGTACAAGCAGTTAATGGAACAGCACATCGGTACGCACGGCCGCGCTTGGTTCGTTTCTGGTCCGAGTTACAAAGTGCAAATGCGTTACAACTACTAATTTCAACGCGGATTAAAAACGATGACGATGTTCCCTGCCGTAGGACTGCACGAAAGTGCAGTCCTACGGCAGGATCCTGCATTTTTAATCCAGTTGAAAATAAAGAGATGCCTGTTGCAGTTCGTTGTCCTGCGTGTTTGCGCGTGAAAACGACAATAGGTTTTATCGATGTAGAGGGTAGATGGGCAGATGGATAGGCGTAGGGGCAGATTAGATTTCTCCCCGCTTAACCGCGTTGCCGGTCATTGCATGACTAATGACGCGGTTTCTTTTTGCCTATATTTTGCCAGTCAATACGCAATTGAGGCCTTGTTACGTAAGGCCTGAAATTAACGCATGGATGAACGTATGAAGAACATTACTTTCCGTTTTTTGGTTTCTATCGGCATCATCACTCTCGTCGCCACAAGCGTGTGTGCCAAGCCGGTGAAGGCAGCCGCAGAACTGCCGCAGCTGCTGCAACAAGACGGACGTTACGCTCTCATGGTCGATGGTGCGCCTTTTGTGATGCTCGGCGCTCAAGTGCATAATTCGAGCAATTATCCGCAGGCACTGAAAAAAGTCTGGCCCGCTATTAAGGATATGAATGCCAATACGGTCGAAATCCCAGTCGCTTGGGAACAGATCGAACCGGTCGAAGGCAAATTTGACTTTAGCTATGTCGATACCCTGTTGGCCCAAGCCCGTCAGAACAAGGTGCGCCTGGTGCTCTTGTGGTTCGGAACGTGGAAAAACACCAATCCGCAATATAGCCCTGCCTGGGTCAAGCTCGATAATGCGCGCTTTCCGCGTATGGTCAATAAGGACGGCAAACCGAGTTATTGCCTCTCGCCCTTTGGCGAAGAGACCCTGAAGGCGGATAAAAAAGCTTTTGTCGCCTTGATGAGCCACCTCAAAAAAATCGACCAGGCCCACCATACGGTCATCCTGATACAGGTAGAAAACGAAGTCGGCACTTATGGTTTGGTACGCGATTTCGGCGTCAAGGCGCAAGCCGCCTTTAATCAACCTGTACCGCAATTGGTGCTGGACCATAAAAAATCTCTGGTTCCCTTAGCTGCGACAGGCACCTGGTCCGAAGTCTATGGCGAATATGCCGACCAATATTTCCATACCTATGCCATCGCCACCTATATCGAAGAGATCGCCAAGGCCGGACGCGCAGTGCTTGACCTTCCCATGTATATCAATAATGCCTTGCGCGATCCTTTCGACACGGCTCCCTGGAAGGACAATTTCGCCAGCGGTGGTCCGACCTATGATGTGATCGATATTTACAAGGCCATCGCCCCGCATATCAGTTTTTCCGCGCCCGATATTTATGGCCCGGAATCAGCCAAATTCACGGCCACGCTGGATCGCTTTCAACGCCCGGACAATCCTTTGGTATTGCCGGAAATGAGCAATGCCGCCGAATATGTGCGCTATACCTATTTGGTCCTGGGCCGCGGCGCTTTAGGGTTTGCACCGTTTGGAATCGACTATGCCGACTATAGTAATTTTCCTTTAGGTTCAAAGCTGACTGACAAGACGATGGTGGCGCCTTTTGGCAAGATCTACGCGGCATTCAGGCCGATGGCGCGCCAATGGGCTAAATGGGCTTTTGAAGGCCGCACGTATGGGGTGGCCGAAAGCGATGCGCGCACCGCGCAAACCATTGCGCTGAAAAATTGGAAAGCGACCGTCTCTTTTCGCGAATGGCAATTTGGCGAGAAAGCCTGGTTCCCCAATCTGAAGGATCTGCCCGCCAATACCGAACAACCCAATGGCGGGGTCGCCTTTGCGCAAACTGGCGACAATGAATTCATCATCGTCGGGCAACATGCCCGTGTCAAAATCGACGGAGCGGCGGCTAATGCCGGTAAAGCTTCTCTGTGGGCGCGTGTCGAAGAAGGTCATTTTGACCCCTCAGGCAAATGGGTCATGGAAAGGGTGTGGAATGGCGATCAAGTCGATTATGGCCTCAACCTGACCGGTAACCCCGTGGTTCTCAAAGTCACAATGGGGACGTACTGAGGTAACTGATGGACGCAGCGCTCGAAAATGGCTGAGGCTGTGCTGGGCACGGCATGCCGTGCCCCTACGATGCCCAGGATGTGTGGTGATGCTGCGTGAAGGGAGCTGAACCTGTTCGTGTTTTCCACCATTTTTATCCTGGCCGCCGACAGCTATAAATAGTCACCGTCAGCAAAATAAATTAACGTTGCCTACAAAAATACACCGGAGAAGACAAGATGCGATTGAAGCCGATGATGACCACGGCCTTGGCCCTGATAGCTTCAAGTCATGCCTTAGCGGGCAGCTTTGAAAAAACCGCCAGCGGCATTGTCGTCAAACCCGACCAGGGCGTCGTCAAAGAAGTCCGCCTTGAGGTCATGCGCGACAACATCATCCATGTCGTCAAGCTCGACCAATCCGGCAAAAGCCTTACCCCCTCAATGATGACCGTGGCTACGCCTTGCGCCTGCAATTTCAGCGTCACCGCATCGGGCAAAGGCAACCAAGGCGCATCGGTCACTCTCAAAGCCGGCCAGATTTCAGTCACGGTGGCGCTCAAGACCGGACAGGTGCAGTTTTATAACGCCAAGGGCGAATTATTCTTGCGTCAAGCGTCCGAAAGCCTCACTCCCGTGAGCATCGGCGACCAGCCCTTTTTAGCCATCAAGGAAGGCTTTAACCACGGCACCAAAGATGCCTACTATGGCCTGGGCCAACACCAAAATGGCCAGATGAACCTCAATGGCGAAGACGTTCTCCTGGCCCAGCACAACATGGATGTGGCCATTCCCTTTGTGGTCTCCGACAAAAACTACGGTGTCTTGTGGGACAACAATGCCATTTCGCGCTTCGGCGATTCCAAGCCCTATGGCCCGATGGCACGCGATCTGACACTGGTCGATGACGACGGAAAAGTCGGCGGCCTGACCGCGCGTTATTACGTCGGTGGCAAGCTGGTGCTGACCCGTCACGAAGGCGATATCGCTTACCAATACCTGAAAGACGTGGCCGAAAACTGGCCTAAAGAACTCGGCCCGATCAACAACCTGAAAGACGTGAAAGTCGTGTGGGATGCGACGTTAAGCTCCGACAAATCCGGCGTCCACAAGATGCAACTCTACGCATCCGACTATGCCACCTTGAGCCTGGACGGCAAACAAATCCTCGACGTCTGGCGTCAGGGCTGGAACGCCTGGTATCACAATGTCGAGGTGACTTTCACCAAAGGCAAACCCATCAAGCTGCATCTGGAATGGAAGCCCTCCGGCGGCATGGTCGCCATCACCCATAATGACCCGCTGCCCGAAGCAGAGCGACATTCCCTCACCTTCTCGTCCGAGATTGCGCAAAGCATCAACTACTATGTCATCCATGCAGACAATATGGATAAGGTGATTGCAGGCTATCGTCACTTGACGGGCCAAGCCCCGATGATGCCGAAATGGGCCTATGGCTATTGGCAGTCGCGCCAACGCTATGAAACCCAGGAACAGATTTTGGGCGCAGTGCATGAATACCGCCAACGCGGCTGGCCGCTCGACGCTATCGTGCAAGATTGGTTCTATTGGCCGCAAGAGAGCTGGGGCTCGCACGATTTCGACAAGGCCCGTTTCCCCGATCCTAAAGGCATGGTCGATGAGATCCACAAAAACCACGCGCGCGTCATGCTCTCGATCTGGGGGAAATTTTATGCCAGTACCGATAACTACAAGGAGCTTGAATCCAAAGGCCATATGTGGACCAAGAACGTCGTCAACGGCGATCTCGATTGGGTTGGCCCCGGCTATAAAAACAGCCACTACGACCCGTACACGCAAGAAGCCCGCGACATCTATTATCGCCAGCTCAAGACCAAGCTGGTCGATCTCGGTTTCGACGCCTGGTGGATGGACAATAGCGAGCCGGATATCCTCTCCAACACCCGCCCCGCAGACTTCAAAAAACTGATCGGACCCACCGTTTATGGGGCCGGGGAAATCACCTTCAACACCTATAGCCTGATGCACACCAAGGCGCTGATCGACGGCCTGGATCGCGACCAGCCCGATACGCGCCAATTTATCCTCTCGCGCTCAGGCTTTGCCGGCATTCAACGCAATGCGGTCGCGGTCTGGAGCGGCGATACGGTAGCGCGTTGGAACAATCTCTATGACCAAATATCAGCGGGGGTCAGTTTCTCCATGTCGGGGATTCCCAACTGGACGCACGATATCGGCGGCTATGCGCAAGAAGCCCGTTTCCAGATCGGTGATGTCGGTTCCGCCCAGGAAAATCGCAATACCGGGGCAGCCAAGATTAATCCGATCGATGTGAAGGAATGGCAGGAACTGAACCTGCGCTGGTTCCAGTTCGGCGCTTTTACCCCACTGTTCCGCTCGCACGGCGAAGTCGTCAAACGCGAGATCTATAACATCTCCGCACCCGACTCGGACATGCGCGATTCGATGGTCTGGTACCTCAAGCTGCGCTATCGCCTGATGCCGTATATCTATGCGACCGCCTCGGATATTTATTACCACGCCGGCACAGTCATGCGCGGCCTGGTCATGGATTTTCCCAACGACAATCAAGTCAAGGACATCAAGGACCAATACATGTTTGGCCATGACCTGATGGTCGCCCCGGTCCATGTTTACGGCGCACGCGAACGCAGCGTGTATCTGCCCAAGGGCGCTGCGTGGTACGACTTCTATACCGGCGAACTTCATCAAGGCGGCGCGGCGGTAGTGGTGAAGGCACCCGCCACCCGCATCCCGCTGCTCGTCAAAGCTGGCGCCATTTTGCCGATGGGACCTGTCACCCAATATGTCGATGAACACCCCGACGCCCCGATCACGCTCAATATCTATACGGGTGCGGACGGCCAATTCAGTCTCTATGAAGACGATGGTGTCACCAAGGCCTACACCCAAGGCGGATTTAGCCGCATTCCCTTGCGCTATAACGACCAAACCGGCACCGTCACTATTGGTGATCGTATCGGCCAATATAAAGGCATGGTTGCCCAGCGCCAGTTCAAACTCCATTTCATCAAGGCGGGTGTTTCCAGTTCGGAAAGCTTCGATGACTTTGATAAAGTTGTGAGCTATGAAGGCAAGGCGATGACGATTAAAAAATAAGCGCTAGACGCTGTTCAAAAAGAACGTCGAGGTTTCTCGGCGTTCTTTATTGATCCTCCTTGGCTACGCGTAAAAGACGTTCCCAGCATATCTGCTGGTGTCGCCATTGCTGACGTCAGGCAGGTTGGCCAAAGGCTTCGGCGAAAAAGGCCTGTATGGCATCCGTTATGATGAGGTTGCGGTCCAGACCGTCTTGAATATGTTGAGCCTGTCGATCAAGTAGTGCGCGAGCAGATCGCCTGGTTTCGCGCCCGCGACCCGCAGCCCACTGCTCGATGTGAATTTTTTAATTATTGAGTAATAAAAACGCATCAGGGCGCAAGGATTTTTTGGTCACCCTGACTTGCAATATATCTCCGTTAAACCAATAGACCTTGTTCATGCGGGAACCTATCGCAGTTTTTGCGGTGAGCGCAATAGGAGAGTATTGCACCTGTCCGACTAATTCTTTTTGTCCATTGACATAGGTTGTCAGCTCTCGATTTTGGTAGGTCATTGCGGCATGAAACCATTTATCTGTCGGGTGAGTTTTGGTGGGGTCGAGCAAGGCCAGCTGCCCGCTCTCAGATTTAATGTAGGCGTCAAGATACCATTGATGTTGGTCGTTCAATCGCAACTCCAGGGTGATGCGGCGATTCGGATTTTCTATAGATTCGATATGAAAAATACGAGGCTCTGCATTTTTTGGAAATGCGTCATGCGGCTTCAAAATAATTTCTATCGTGAACTCTGTGGCATCAGCGAGAGGGTTAGCGTTCACTAGCAGTCTGTCGCCAATACCATCAAAGCGAGTTGCCTTACCCATCGTCGTTTCGATTATCTGCGGGTTGCCCAGAGATTCCACTTCGTGGCCATTCATTTGTGTCAGCGAATTGATTGCCCAAGTCTCTACGCCCTCTATTTTGGTGGGTTCAGCCGCGCAAGCTGCCAACGTGCTGCACACAAGAAAAACGCATAATGTACTTTTATATTTTTCCATTTCTTACCTTGTTCTGAATTCAAAATTGTCCTGTATTAAACATTGAAATACCTGCGTGCAGGTCCGAAGAAATCGTCGCTTGATGCTGCAGCCTGCCATTCTACCCAGAGTGCAGGGAATTGAACGAAGGATACTGAAAAAGGAGTGGTTGCCCTGTGTCTGATGCGATGTAACGATATGCGTTAGTTCTTGCGGTTTGTCAGTTTTTTATTCATAGAATGGCGCTGCATAGGGTGTACGGTGCTACGAAGCGTTGTCCTTGATCCGACAAGCGATCCGATCGGAATACAAACTCCACATTACTTATCGCGACCTGAAAAGGGTTGAATCTAATCGCACGATCTGGCCATTCGCGCTCGGCTCCTTGGATCATGCTCGATTGGTTTGCCTGCGGTGACTTTATCTATTACGCTGTTTCTTCGGCTGTTGGCGATTTCACCGCTTTAGGAGGATCCGCAGAACCCTGTTGCAGGGGCCATTGATATGTCTGGTGCTGGTATGTTTCCCGACCGCCAGCTACGGTAGAGCCGCAACGTTTCAGTGTCGGCAGCTCCGATTTCCCCATCTTGCCTGAAATTGGAGTGTGGTTAGCATAGGGTTGGATGATTACCGGTTGATGACATCGTGCCTTTGTTGCCATTTTTCTGTTGCCATTTACTGTGCAGGAAAAACACGGATCAACACTACGCCGTGCGGTGCTACGGTTGCTTCGAATTTTTCATCGAATACGCCCAGGTCCTGCTGACGCCAGAGGTCACGCACGCGTTGTTTGCCCTTAAGTTTGAGCGCGGACCAGGCTATATTGGCGGCGGCAGTTTCAGGCCCCGTATTAAAAAAGCCCACTGCCCATGAACCATCCTCTAAGGGCTTGCCGACAATTTTTAAATTGCCTTGCCCCGCTACCTGTGTGGCTTGTCGACCGAGCGCATCTTGATCGACTTCGAGTACCTCGTCGTTGGTGAGCAGGCTGAGGGTAAACTCATCCATTTGCTCCAGGTCGGCCCCGATCAAGAGCGGACTGGCAAGCAGGCACCATAGACTGATGTGCGTGTACTGTTCGTCTGGTGTAAGGCGGTGTCGAATCGAGCGCATACATGGCGTTGCTCAATCCCAGTTCCAAATCGTCGTCGCGGTAAAGTTTGCGTGCGCGACGAATGAGCAACATGGCCACCTCGAACCAAATACGCCAGTTGCGCGTATCGTTCGCGTCTGCCAGCGTGGAGCGATGAACATCGTTTCGCAGCCCCATAGATAGAGCTTGTGGGCATTGGCACCCAACGTT
>JANXTY010000018.1 GCA_025352145.1 Oxalobacteraceae bacterium | reverse complement strand
AAAAGTGACGGCGCACCGGGCCCACATGTACTATGGCGTGGCTTTCAGCATTTGCCACACATCACCGACATGTTTCTCATCATGCGACAAATCGAATAACTTGTGGGTAATGATCAGGGCTTTGCCGGGGGATACTTATTTTTAGGGCGTTCTTTTTTATAAAAACTGGGCCACGACTTGAACAAATTCTATAGACCTTCATCTAGCTCTTGTAAATTCAGAGCAGTCATGAAGACCTCGGACAACTTTGGCAAGATTACAGCGTTTTCTTCCTGTTGAGGTGACCGAACATGCGGACTTTGATAGTAAATTATCTTTTTTAAAGATGGCAGCCTGTAAGGGAACAAAATATTAGGTCATCAATGACAAGTCAAGTGATAGTCTTCCTCTGCATAGAATTAGCTGAAAGCTGTGTCCGAAATCCAACGCGACGGTGCTCAAAATAGCTCGCCTTACCAATGTCATCCTATTTCACGCAGACAGCCCTGACCATTTTGATATCCGTAATGCCCAATAAAATTTTTTCGATCCCATCCATTTTCAAGGTCAGCATGCCGTCCTCCAGCGCTGCCGCGAGTAGTTGGGCCACGCGACTATGTTCTTGCAGGAGTTTTTTTACTTTGTCGGTGCCGATCATCAGTTCGTGCAGGCCAACGCGCCCTTTGTAGCCTTTACTGCATTCGTCGCATCCTATTGCTTGATAAAGGGTAAAACGTCCCTCGCTGTCGGCATAACTCTTCTTCCATCCGGCAAAGACGGCTGCTTTTCCTGCTGGCGCATCGGCAATAAAAGTCGCTGTATTTAATAATTCTTCGCAATATTCGGCAAGCAGCTGTTGCATTTCTTCGTGCGATGGGTGGTAAGATTTTTTGCAGTTCTTGCATAGTCGCTTGGCCAGTCGCTGGGCCAAAATCCCTAGCAGTGCGTCTGCAAAATTGAATGGATCCATACCCATGTCGAGTA
Source organism: Oxalobacteraceae bacterium (assembly GCA_025352145.1). Taxonomy (GTDB): domain Bacteria; phylum Pseudomonadota; class Gammaproteobacteria; order Burkholderiales; family Burkholderiaceae_D; genus JANXTY01. Next base: position 101,096 of record JANXTY010000018.1, on the reverse strand, counting down.
ACCGTACAATGGATTCGGGGGCGCTATTGGTGTGCAATGTCGCAAAAACCAGGTGGCCGGTGAGGGATGCTTCAATACCCATCGATACGGTTTCTTTGTCGCGCATTTCGCCGACCATGATGATGTCTGGATCGGCCCGCAGTAGGGCCCGCATGACGGTGGCAAAATCGAGCCCTGCCTTGCGATTGACCTGTACCTGGCGCAGTCCTTTTTGCGTGATTTCTACGGGGTCTTCTGCCGTCCATATTTTAGTGTCGGGGGTGTTGAGGTAATGGAGTACAGAGTGCAGGGTAGTGGTCTTGCCTGAGCCGGTCGGCCCGCAGACGAAAAACAATCCATACGGTTTTTCAATCGCGGTTTTTAAACGTTGCAGGTTGTGGGGAAGTACACCGAGCTTGTCGAGCGAAATGGGTTCGCCTGCAGCGAGAATGCGCATGACGATGTCTTCTACACCACCTGCCGAGGGGATGGTGGCAACGCGTAGCTCAATATCGAGTGGCCCATATTTTTTGAACTTGATTTTTCCATCTTGTGGCTTTCGACGCTCTGAAATATCGAGATCACACATAATCTTAATCCGTGCTACGAGCGCACTCCGGTAACTGGCGGGGATCTCGATATAAGGCACTAAGGAACCATCCTTGCGAAAACGAATGCCGATTTTTCCTTTGCCGGGCAATGGTTCGATATGAATGTCGGATGCACCCTGCTTGTAAGCATCGACGACGATTTTATTCACCAATTTGACCAGTTCATTTTCGACGGCTTCGGATACGTCGGCCACGGTTTCGCTATCCTCATCCTCGCCCATGTCGGATAGGAGATCGTCGACTGAAGAAGTATCTCCGGGTGCCCCAAAAAATTGCGCGACTGTTTGTGTGAATTCCCGATGTGTGGTGACACAGTAGACGGGGCGTGCTTTATGAAAAATATTGTTGACGATGCGCGAGTTTTTTGTACGTTCTGGATCGAGGCAGAGAATAAGTAAGCCGTCTTTGCTGTCTTCAATAGGTAGCCACTGATTTTGCTCGACATATTCGCGTTTGAGATTTTTAAGAAGTTCAAGGGGTTTGATACGATCTGCTTTGAAAGCGGCGTAGGGGGTGTTGAAAAATGTGGAAAGCGCCTGACCGATGCTGGCTGGGGCGACTTGAAATTCGTTGATCAACACTTCTTCAATATCGATATTTTTACGGCGAGCAGAACGCGTCGCCAGTTCAAATTCTGGTGCGGAGATGACTGCTTCGGCGATCAGTGCATCGAACTTCGAACGCACGATGAGTGATGTTTTTTGGCGTTGTGCAAATGCAATCACCAGTGTTTCGCATAGTTCTTTCAGGCCTTCTGCGGCAACACTGGCAAATGGTTCACCGCTGCGATTATTGATGAATTGCACGACACCAATGAGTTCGCTTGTGTGTTGATCCAGCAGGGGAGCGGCTAACATTTGCTTTGTTCTATAACCAGTATGCTGGTCTACGCCGCGTTGAAAATGTAAGCCGGGCGAATGTGATTTCAACTCTGCTTCATCATACACATCGCGTATGTTGACAATTTTTTTGGTGAGCGCCACGTATCCTGCAACACTTTGATCGGAGATCGGTAGTCTGATGTCGGAAAACGAAGTTAGTCCTGTTTTGACTTTGGAAATGATGAATTCTTTATCGTCGCTCAGCGCATAAATTGTCAAACGATCGCAATTGAACAGATCGCAAATGTCCTGCGATAGATCGAGCATGATCTCGTCTAGATTGTTCGTCGAATGAATTTTGTTGCTAACCGATTGGAGTGTCTTCAAAAAAAACAAGCGGGCATCTGTTCCCGCAGCGTTTTTCGGATCTATTGGCGCACTGATAGCTGAATTCATTTCATGTCATCCATTCAAAATTTTTTCGGGCGCGGCTTGGCTTTTGAGGATAATAGGATGGCCGATGCTCGCAATTTCGCCCTAAGCGTAATTTACCTCAATACCGTACCAATGCAATTTTTTAGCAGAGATTTACGCAAAACGACATCAGTCAGGTATGCCGAAGAGGGAGGCGTACCCTATCTATCGGAAAGAAAATGCTACGAACCCGATTTTTGCATAATGGATGGAAGATCTTGCTTGTCTTCGGCTTCATAGAATCTTGCGCGATCATCTCTCGGATTTAGGCAAAGATTAAGCTAGATAGTGGGCGTTAGTCTTGGTCATGATGGCGGGATTGCCCGTCACTGGGGGATGGCTGACTAATATAGCTAGTGGCGGTACGCTTTTCTTCAGGGAACGTACTACGGGGTGCAACATTAGCCGCTCATGAAGTGAGATTGGGTCTACAATTGTTGCTGAAAGTAAATTTAGCGTTCATGTTGTTGCAATAAAAAAATGAGAAAATCGTAGGCCGATTTTTGATGGTTTAACTGCAGCTTTTTATCCATTCTAAATAAGTTAATAAATAAGTGAAGATGAAGCTACATGTACTCGGCTGTGCTGGAGGAATAGGGGGGCGTGAGCGTTTCACGACCTGCTTGGGGATCGACCAGGACATTTTGCTGGATGCGGGCACCGGATTGTCGAGTCTGAGTGTTGAGCAGTTAACCAAAATTGAACATATTTTTCTTTCTCATTGCCATCTTGATCATGTGGCCGGGCTGGCGCTGCTGGTCGATACGATTAATGGAAAAAAGAATACCCCAGTTGTGGTCCACGCCACCGAGGTGGTTATTGAGGCGCTAAAAAAATACTTGTTCAACTGGATTTTGTGGCCCGATTTTACGACCATTCCGACCAAGGAAAATCCGGTCTTTCGGTGGGAACCGATGGAGGTGGGTGCGACCGTTGAACTCAATGGCCGGCTTATCACCTCGCATGCGGTCAACCACACTGAGGGATCGGTTGGCTATTGGGTTCGTAGTCAAAAAAGAGTCAATCAGGGTTTCTTGTTTACGGGCGATATGGGGTCGACCCCCGCCTTGTGGCATGCACTCGTTAGCGAAGGAAGCCTCAGCAAGGTGATTGTGGACTGTTCGTTCCCGAATGCGGAGTGGGCCTTGGCCGAGGTCTCCAACCATTTTTGTCCGGCGTCGCTGATGAAGGATATTGCTGGACTTCCGCTGTCAGTTGAATTTTTGATTTACCACTTAAAGCCGGGACAAGAAGAGCAGATCATGGATGAGCTCCATGCCGCTGGGGGCGGACGCGTGTTGAACGCCATCAAGCGTGGCGATACATTGGTATTTTGAAGAGACTATTGACGCAAAATCGCTCCAGCCGCGTTGTGCTTTCTTGTCGACCATGCGTACTGTGTTCGTCGCCACTCGTGGGGATGATTTTGCGTTAGTTCTATTTTTTTGAAAAACACCCATCATGATGTCGGAACTGACCCCTACTGCCATTGCGCAAAGGCTTGAGAAGCTAACCGAACTGTGCGTCGCACTTAGCAGTCATCGCGATATTCCCACGCTGCTGGAGCACATTTTAAGAACTGCCAAAGACATGACGAATGCCGACGGCGGCACTTTGTACCGGACTAGCGAAGATAAACAGAGCTTGTGTTTTTACATCTCCATTAACGATTCTCTCGATATGTATCAGGGCGGAATCGGGGGGCACAAAATCGACCTACCCGATGTGCCATTGATTAATCAAAACGGCACCCAAAATTTAGAAGCGGTGGCTGCTTATTCGGCAAATTGTCGGGTGTCGGTTAACATTGCCGACGTTTATAATGCCGACGTTTTTAATTTTTTCGGCATGCGTAAATTTGATGCTCAGTATAACTATCATTCAACATCGTTCTTAACCGTTCCTATGCAAGACCATGAAGGCGAGTTGATAGGGGTTTTGCAACTGATTAATTCGATCGATCCCGCGACAGGCGAAATCCGTTCTTTCACCGAAACCGATCAACGTTTTATTGAGGCACTTACTTCCCAGGCCGCGATTGCGATCACTAATCAACAGTTGATAGGTCAGCTGGAGAATTTGTTTGAATCGCTGATAAATTTGATCAATATTGGGATAGACGAAAAATCGCCGAATACAGGACGTCATTGTCAGCACGTGCCTGCACTCACCATGCTGCTGGCCGAAGCGGTACACAAAACCGATCAGGGACCGCTCGCAAGCTTTACGATGGATGAGCGTGATCGCAGAGAGCTATGGATGGCGGGCTTGTTGCACGATTGCGGCAAGATAGCCACGCCGGTGCATGTGGTGGAAAAATCCACCAAACTGGAAACTATTTTTGACCGTATTCATATGCTTGATGTGCGCTTTGAAGTACTTAAGCGCGATGCTGAAATCAGGATCCTGAAGAAAAAATGTAGGGTCAATGGCGACCAGTCCGTGGCGTTATTGGAGCAGCAGTTGCAGAAGGAATTGGCTGCGTTGGATAGCGACCGTGATTTTTTGCATGCTGCCAATATAGGTAGCGAAAGGATGACGCCAGAAGCACAGCAACGCGTGGAGATAATCGCCGCTTATAGTTGGGTTGGGCCTGATGGTGTGGAGGGCAATTTTCTCAATGAGAATGAATTGACCAATTTGACGATTCGTACCGGCACGCTCAATGATGAGGAGCGCAAGATCATCAACAATCATATCGGGGTGACCTTGAAAATGTTAGAAGCATTGCCTTGGCCCAGGCACTTGCAGAACGTGCCGGAATATGCCGGTGGACATCACGAAAGAATGGATGGTAAAGGTTATCCGCGCGGCTTGCGCGGTGATCAAATGTCAGTGCAAGCGCGCTTGATGGCGATTGCAGATATTTTTGAAGCATTAACAGCTAAAGATCGTCCTTACAAAACAGGAAAAACCTTGACTGAATCTTTGCGTATTTTAGGAAATTTTCGGCTCAATGGACACATTGACCCTGATTTGTTCGATGTATTTGTGCGCGACAAAGTCTATCTGGAATACGCCCGCCGTTTTATGGATCCAGCACAGATTGACGAGGTCGATGAGAGTGCAATTCCTGGCTATGCTGCCTGATGTCTTCCTATTTTTCTGGCTTGCTCGCCATGGATAGAGGTTCTTTTGCGTAGATTATTCTCAAAAAACAGCGTGCGTTGGGCTATCGTATCGGCCCTCATTCTTCTGGGTCTCATCGAGACCCAAAGATATCCGCATAGTGGCTTGGTTCAACGGATTGAATCATTTTTATCGGATGAACGCTTGAAAGTATGGCCAGCTGCACCGGATAGGAATGTGGTGATTGTCGATATCGATGAAAAAAGTTTGGCGGCACTGGGCCATTATCCTTGGAGTAGACATATTCTGGCGAATTTGATTACGCAATTGACGGATAAATACAACGTTAAGACGGTCGGTTTTGATATCATGTTTTCTGAGCCGGATACCAGTTCCGGTTACGCTACGATCGACGCTTTGGCCAAAAAAGAATTCAATGACGTTCCGCAGTTTCGCGCACGAATTGAAGCGCTCAGACCAGAACTTGATTACGATGCGCGATTGGCGAAGGCGATACACGGGAAACCGATCGTACTTGGCTTTTTTCTGTCTGATCCGCCATCAATAGGGGTGCCGCCGACGCCGGCATTTTCTATTACAGACCTTGATGGACGCGCGTTGCTGACGATGGAGCGGCTATCCTACCAAGGCAATCTGCCGACGTTGCAGAAGGCGGCCGTAGCAGGGGGATTTTTCAATGCCGACGTGGATGAAGACGGTCAGATACGTTCGTCTCCATTATTGGCAAAAATTGGTGATCATTATTATGAATCCTTGGCTTTAGCTACGGCCCGCGTAGCTTTGGGGGGGACTCGGATACGTCCAGATTTTCCAAAGGTGACAGTACTCGAATCACAGGAAGCGGCGCGCGACTATGGGGCTGCGGAAAATATTGTGATTGAGACGGATACGCCACCGTATAAAAAAAAATTTGCGGTGGGGGATGGTGTTCGAATGAATATTTACTATCGTGGACCGGGCGGCCCGCGTGGGGGTGGATTTAATTACGTCTCTGCTGTCGATGTGATTCGGGGGAAAGTCGCCCCTGAAGTGCTCGCTCAAAAAATTGTTTTAATCGGAACTACCGCTATCGGCTTGAACGATCTTCGCGCTACCCCAGTTAGCGCCAGTTTCCCGGGGGTTGAAGTTCATGCCAACATGATTGCGTCGATTTTTGACGGGAAAATTAAACTAAAGCCTGGTTACGATATCGCTGTTGATTTGGTTCAGATCATTTTGCTCGGCGTTATTCTTGGGGGTGTTTTGCCGCGACTCAAACCCGTAGCATCCATTTTCTTTTCTTTTGCGATAGCCGCTGGTGTCGGTGCATTCAATTTTTGGATGTACCAATCATTCAATCAAATTTTGCCATTAGCAACTGCATTGTTACTTATTTTGGGCCTCTTTATCGTGAACGTCGCCTGGGGCTATTGGTTCGAGTATCGCAATGGGAGAGCGATGGTCAATTTATTTGGCGAGTATGTGTCCCCCGATCTTGTCGCAAAAATGGCAGATAACCCTCATCGTTATAGTATGGAAGGAGAAAACCGCGAGTTAACCGTTTTGTTTGTCGACGTTCGGGGATTTACCACCATCTCAGAAGGATTGCCGACCAAGCAGCTGCGTGAGTACATCAATATCTATTTGACTGCTATGTCGGAAGATATACGCGGCAATCGCGGTACGTTGGATAAGTATATCGGGGATGCGGTGATGGCTTTTTGGGGTGCCCCGGTTCCTTTGCCCGATCACGCCGCACGTGCTGTTGAATCGGCAATGAAGATGCAAATCTCGGCGCATAAACTTAATCAAGAGTTCATCATGCGTGGCTGGCCGGCACTGAAAATTGGTATCGGCCTCAACACAGGGCAGATGCAGGTGGGCGACATGGGATCAAAAATTCGACGTGCTTATACGGTGATGGGTGACGCCGTTAATCTAGGAGCACGGCTTGAAGGGATCACTAAAGAGTATGGTGTTGGAATTGTTGTGGGGGAGCTGACAAAATTGGCTGCACCAGAATTTGTTTATCGTGAACTCGATCGCGTACGTGTGAAGGGTAAGAATGAACCAGTACCGATATTTGAACCGATTGCAAAACAGGTTGAACTTGACGACAGTATGCGAGCGGCGCTTGCGCTGTGGCACACGGCTCTTAGCCTGGTCCGATCAATGGAATGGGATCAGGCTCAGTCCATCATTGCGCAATTGCATGGTCAATATCCAGATGATTATTTGTATCAGCTCTATTTAGAACGGATTGCACAATATCGTACGAATCCGCCGGAAGCCGATTGGGATGGCGTGACTAACTATAAAACGAAATAAAGCCCTGTTAGTTCTCCACCTTGAACAATCAGACGCGAAGGTTTTTTTCGATAAATTTTAGTTTTTAGCTTGCTGATGCACTGCCACAAAGAGGGTCGTTAACGTTGATAGCACCGCGTGGAAATGTGCTTCAGGTTCTGTCTCATCCCAGATGTAATGTAGCATCACCGCTTCAAAATCCTTGCGCCGCCCTTTAGCGGTTACCTCATGTGCGCGGGTAATTGCTTTGAGGAACTGGCGTCGCATGTTCGGCATTACAGGAAGATGCTGGCTATCGTCCAGAAATTCGAAGCCAGCCGGTAGGGATGATCTCTTGAGCTGGAATTCTAATTTTTCAAAAATGGATGCCGGTAGTTGTTTCACCAATTCGCACGCACTTTCTTTGAGCTTTAATACCAGCGTAAAGCCAGCCGGATATATCGCCTCGTAGTCATCGCGTTCAGATAGAAAGGCCGATACGCGCAGGGAATATTCAGCGCTCTCTGCGTTCTTATGCGTATTTTTTTGACTGGTGCGCGTGGTAGGCCAAAAAATGAGATTGCCCGGCGTGCTCGTATCGTCAGCATCGGGAAAAAATTGCGCGTTGATGTCCCCGGATTCACCTCCAACGTCTGACATGATTCCCAATATTGGCGTAACTAAATTAGTGAGAATTTCCCCGGCAATTGCACCGCTGGCGGTTTCATCGGCAGGTGATAAATCTTCAACGATGTAGTGATGCAGCGGTTTTAATAAAACATGGGGATTGAGCGCGTCGTTCATTGATTATTTTCCTTGATGGTGATGGATTCAGAACAGGAGAAATCGGCGAGGGGAATCGTATTTATTTGGCGGCCTAGCCAAAGATTTCACCCGTAATTAATTTTTCATTCGTAGGTTAAGGTGAGTCCCTGTGTCCATGCTTAGCAGGTCGATTTTTGCATAAATTTGCTTGAATCCTCGCCTGTCTTTTTGATTCGCGAGAAATAATTTCCACCAAAATCCTGCGCGATTATTTTGCGAATTTATGCAAAGATCGCACTAGTTAAATAAGGGGTGAAGATTGCTTTGCTTGCCATCATATACCTGTGCACCTTCGTCGATTTGGAATGTCATTCCTAAGTGACGTTTTGAAAATAGCGGTTCAAAATGAACCTGAGTTTTTTCCAGCAGGGCATCACCAATCTTCTTTTTGACAGTCTCGGTTCGTCCTTGGGCCATCCGCAGTTGGAGATAGACGAAGGCATAGTCACCCGTTCCTCCCACTGCGCGACCTGCAGCACCGTTGTCGGCAACCGCATAGTGTGAAGCAGGGTAGGCCAATACACGTATGCCGCCAATGGGAAATACCTGCTTACCAGCCTCATCCACTTGTTCCGACATGGCATTGGCCAAGCTGCGACACAGGGCCGTCATGTCCGTTTCGGGTTCCATGTTGGCAGTATAAAGAATAACAAGATGCGGCATAGAAAACTCTTTCTGTCATGTTGGATGCGGCACGTCTTTACCGGGAGGGCGCCATTATTGCCCTCTCATCTTTCTCATTTTATTGATCGAAGAACTTGATTTGATGTAAACATAAATTTCTTTATCTCGACAATTTTACTTATCAGTCATCGTACAACATAAAATCGCAGTATAATTATTGCTACTGAATTGAGTGATGCCCAATCGCCAAGAATTATAAATCGATATATGACCCTTCCTATTTTACCGAACCCCTTACCGATATCCGTAAAAAAATATCGGAATCTTGCGCAAGGGCTGGTCGAAAGTATCAGTAGCAGTATTAAAGCCGGGACTATTAAGGTGGGTGAAAAACTACCTCCCGAGTCAGCTATCATGAAGATGCATGGTGTTAGCCGCACTGTCGTGCGGGAGGCCATCTCTTATTTACAGGCCAATGGATTAGTGCAGACGCGACACGGGATAGGCACTTTTGTGCTGGAATCGGCGCCTGCCAACCTGGGCAAACTGTGCGACACGGTTGTCACCATGCGGGATGTGTTGTCTATTTTAGAGTTGCGAATGAGCTTGGAGACAGAGGCTGCCTGGCTAGCGGCATCGCGTCGGACCGAAGCGCAAATTACAGAAATGGCAGTGGTATTGGCGAATATGCAGCGCAGTCCTGTGCAGGAAAATGGATCGGTTGATGCGGATGTGCAGTTCCATCTTTTGATAGCGCAGGCGACTGAAAATCGTTATTTCATAGAAATTTTTAGCCAGCTAGGAACGGCGATTATTCCACGGGCTCGTATCAATACCGTCAATCTGGTAAAAGATGATCCTGCAATTTATTTGGAGCGTGTCAATCGTGAACACGACGATATTTTTAATGCGATTCTACGTAAAGAGCCGGAGGCAGCACGTGCAGCGATGCGTACCCATCTCAGTAATAGCCGAGAACGACTGAGAAAAGCGCAGGAGTTGCAGGATCTTGTTGCGCTTTCGCCCCCCTAAAATTGCAGTTCTATTTTAGGGGGCATGGCGCGTGAGATGTTGGGCATAATGTGCCGTCTTTGCATAAATTACGTGCGTACTCGCTTGTCTTTTGAGTCGGAGGAAACCATCTTCTGTCGATGGGTAAGCGCCGCGAAGCTTCCTCAACAAATTCTTTTACACACCAGAATTCTGCATGCTCTTCTCCCTCATTGACGCAAAGATCCGACTAGGATTTTACGTTGATATTTGGCGGGTAGTTTTCTTGGGCTTGCTTCCCTTTCTGCTATGTTGTATGATGACCTATGACTTGCGCTATGTAAATGGCTGTAATTCGACCCCCCTACTGAACGAATCCCTTATTTTCCCCGCTTATCCATTGGAGATCCCATGCATCATCAAGAGCTTAAACAAATCCTTTCTTCTGGCCTGTTGTCATTTCCGATTACGGATTTTGATGCTGCGGGTAATTTTAGGGCAGATACCTACGCAGATCGTCTGGAGTGGCTCGCACCTTACGGCGCGAGTGCTTTGTTTGCTGCGGGCGGTACCGGCGAATTTTTTTCGCTAACGTCCAATGAATATTCAGACGTAATTCGTGTGGCGGTGGAAACCTGTCGCGGTAAGGTGCCTATCCTGGCTGGTGCCGGTGGCCCGACTCGAACTGCCATTGCGTTGGCACAAGAAGCTGAGCGCCTGGGCGCGCAAGGTGTGTTGTTATTGCCGCATTATCTGACAGAAGCCAGCCAGGACGGTTTGGTTGCACATGTTGAAGAAGTGTGTAAATCGGTTGAGTTTGGTGTTGTTGTGTATAACAGGGGCATTTGCCGCCTCACACCGGAATCGTTGGAGAAGTTGGCAGAGCGTTGCCCTAACCTGATCGGTTTTAAAGACGGGATTGGCGATATTGAGTTGATGGTATCGATCTGGCGTCGTCTGGGTGATAGGTTTAGTTATTTGGGTGGTTTGCCGACAGCCGAGGTGTATGCGCAGGCCTACAAGGCGCTTGGTGTTCCTGTATATTCCTCCGCTGTTTTCAATTTCGTGCCAAAATTGGCGATGGATTTTTATCACGCGGTCGCCAAAGATGATCATGTCACGACTAATCGTCTGCTTGATCAGTTCTTTTTGCCGTACCTGGAAATTCGCAATCGCAAAGCCGGTTATTCCGTCAGTATCGTCAAGGCAGGTGCTCGACTGGTTGGCCACAGTGGAGGCCCAGTACGTGCGCCATTAACGGATTTGACGGAAGAAGAAGACGAAATGTTGAACAAGCTGATTCTTGCGCAAGGTGCTCAATAAGGGCCCAACGCAACGAACGCAGTAAAAAAGAGTAATGAGTACAGTAATGAGTAACAACCGCTGCAACGAAGCCACTCATGTGGCTTCGTTGCAAATAACAATGCATTTTCTCGTAGCAAGTTCTGCGGGATCCAAGGAGTAAATCAATGCAAATTACCGGACAGATGGTCATCGGAAAAAGTGCTGTACTGGGTATGGCTGGAGTAGTACGAGCGATTGATCCTTCGCGCAACGCGGAAATTGAGCCGAACTTTGGCTTGGCGAGCGAAGCGGAAGTCCAACGTGCTTGTGAATTGGCAGGTAACGCATTCGATGCCTATCGCAACACGAACCTGGAGCAGCGTGCGTTATTTCTTGAAGCGATTGCTACCGGCATTATGGATCTGGGGTCGACGCTGATCGAGCGTGCGATGACTGAAACCGGTTTGCCGAAGGCACGCTTGGAAGGGGAACGCGGTCGTACCGTTGGTCAATTACGCTTGTTCGCCAAGGTTGTGCGTGACGGTCACTGGCTGCATGCCACGCTCGACTCTGCATTGCCCGATCGCGTGCCGCCAAGGCCGGATTTGCGCTTGCGCATGATTGCCTTGGGCCCGGTTGCGGTGTTTGGCGCTAGTAATTTCCCCTTGGCTTTTTCGGTGGCCGGTGGCGATACGGCTGCTGCGCTGGCGGCAGGTTGTCCAGTCGTGGTTAAGGCACACAACGCCCATCTGGGCACGTCGGAATTAGTCGCAAGGGTGATACAGAAAGCAGTGGCGGATTGTGGGTTGCCAGAAGGCACCTTCTCCATGCTGTTTGGAGATGGTCGTAAAGTCGGTCACAGCTTGGTCAGCAATGCGGCAATCAAGGCGGTTGGTTTTACCGGCTCACGTCAAGGCGGGGTCGCGTTAATACGTGCGGCTGCGGAGCGCCATGAACCGATTCCGGTTTATGCCGAAATGAGCAGTATCAATCCCGTTTTCCTATTGCCCGCAGCGCTCGCCACCGATGCCATTAAATTGGGTCAGGCTTATGTGGATTCATTGACCCTGGGTGTCGGACAGTTCTGCACTAATCCAGGCTTGGTGTTGGGTCTAGAGGGCGAACATTTCCAGCAGTTTATCAATGCGGCTGTCACGGCTTTGCAATTGAAATCTGCCGCGACGATGTTGACTCCGGGAATACATAAGGCCTATGTTTCTGGAGTCGCCCGTCTGTCCGACATCAAGGGCGTGAGCATGTTGGCGCAAGGTCAAACTTGCGATATCGGCTGTGCCGCTTTGCCCGCTTTGTATAGCTGCGATGCGCAGACCTATTTGACTACAGCTGCATTGGAAGATGAAATTTTTGGTCCCTGTGCATTGTTGATACGTTGCCGCGATCAGGCCGAGATGCAGCGCATTGCAGAGCATCTCGAAGGTCAATTGACAGCCACTGTCCACGCCGTTGCTGCCGATAGTACCCTCGCTGCAAAGCTGTTGCCGACACTGGAAAGGAAAGCGGGGCGCATCCTCTTCAATGGCTTTCCGACTGGTGTAGAGGTTGCTCATTCCATGGTACATGGCGGCCCGTTCCCATCGACTTCGGATAGCCGCAGCACGTCAGTGGGCGCGTCGGCAATTGACCGTTTCCTGCGCCCCGTTTGTTATCAAAACTTCCCTGCCGATTTGATTCCAGTCGCGTTGGCCGATGGCAATCCACTCAGTTTGGCGCGTTTGGTGGATGGCGAATTGAAATTGCCTGATTGATTATCGAAGATACTTCGATTGCATGAAATCATGCGTCATCCCGATCGACCACCTGAGACTGAGTTGGTCGTGATGACAAGGCATGTTAGTAGTAAATAATTTGATGAACAGGTGATATTTCCCTTACTCAACTCATAACCATAACCAAATAATCTATGAAAAATCAAGAGATAGGAAATTACAGATGGGCCATTTGCGCTCTTCTGTTTTTTGCAACGACCATCAATTATCTGGATCGTCAGGTTCTGAGTCTTCTGGCACCAGATCTTACTAAAGAATTCGGCTGGACTAATAGCGATTATGCCAATATCACAGCTGTTTTTCAGTTTGTCTATGCTGTATCGATGCTATTTGCGGGACGCGTTGTCGATCGTCTGGGGACCAAGCGGGCCTATCTCTTAGCTCTCTTTGTTTGGTCGATTGGGGCTATGTTGCATGCCTATGCAATTCCAATGGGGGTGGGCGTGAATAGTATTCTGTCCGCTGTGGGAATGGCGGCCTTACCGGTTTCTCTTGTAGGTTTTATGATTGCGCGAGCGGTCTTGGCCATTGGCGAAGCGGGTAATTTTCCTGCTGCAATTAAAGCGACGGCTGAGTATTTTCCTAAAACAGAACGTTCTTTTGCTACCGGTATTTTTAATTCTGGCGCGAACGTCGGCGCTATTCTGGCTCCGCTCACGGTACCCTGGATTGCATTGAACTGGGGTTGGGAGAGCGCATTTGTCATTATTGGTGTGACCGGTTTTATTTGGATGGTGGTGTGGCAAATTTTTTACAGCAAACCGGAGAAACAAAGACGTATTTCAGTGGCTGAGCTTGCTTATATTAACAGCGATGAAATTTCGACTCTGGCAGATCCTGCAGCCACCAAGACGCTGGGTTGGTTTCAACTACTTGGATATAAACAAACCTGGGTTTTTGCGATAGGCAAATTTTTGACGGATGGGGTGTGGTGGTTCTTCCTGTTTTGGTTGCCGAAATATCTGTCTGCTCAATACGGCATGTCCAAAACTGACATCGTTATCCCATTGGCGATTCTTTATAGTATGACGATGATCGGTAGCGTTGGCGGCGGATATTTTCCGACTTACTTTATAAAAAAAGGGCTTTCTACTTACGATGCTCGAATGAGAGCAATGCTAATTATTGCGGTTTTCCCGCTGGTAGTTCTCCTCGCACAACCCCTTGGTTACATCAGTTTCTGGGTTCCTGTGCTTCTTATCGGTATCGGTACTTCCGCACATCAAGCTTGGTCAGCGAATCTGTTTACGACCGTGTCGGATCTTTTTCCAAAAAACTCGGTCGCATCGGTAGTGGGTATAGGTGGCATGGCGGGTGGTCTGGGGGGCGTAGTCGTTTCCAAATTCGGCGGTTGGTTATTTGACTATTACGAGAAGCTTGGACACATTCACACTGGCTATACCATTATGTTTTCCTTCTGCGCAACAGCTTATATTATTGCTTGGTTTTTGATGAAAGCATTGGTACCAAAATATAAGCTAGTGACAGCTTAAGGTATAACTTACTTCGCGCCGAGTAGCCGTGCGCGAATGAAGCCGATGCAGGATTTGACAGTTGTTCGCTTTGAAGGCGAGCAACTGTCGGTTCGAACAAACGTTAGTCGATCCAGGCATGTTATGCCGATGCCCGACCAACAACGGCCAAATTTATAGTAGGGGTGGTTTCAGCGCCGAGAAATGCTTCAATGCGGCCTCCGTACCTGCGCGCAGTATGCTGATATCCGTTACTGCCGCCACGTAGTCGAAACCAGCCCTGACATATTCTCCGGCCAGAACGGGGTCGGTCATTAAAATTCCCATCGGTTTTTTCATTGCGTGGCAACGTTTTAGTGCGTCGAAAATCGCTGCTTGTACTTCGGGGTGTTTGGTATTGCCCAAGTGGCCCATCGATGCTGCCAAGTCAGAAGGGCCAATAAAAAGCCCGTCAATGTCTTTGACCGCAGCGATTTCTTCGATATTTTGCATGCCCAACAGGCTTTCGATTTGCACTAACAGGCACACTTGGCTGTTGGCATTAGCGTAGTAATCCAAATCGGTTCCATAAAGATTAGCGCGTGTTCCTGAAGAGACTCCACGTATACCGGCAGGCGGATAATGCATTGCAGCGACTGCATTGCGTGCTTGCTCCGGTGTGTCAACCATGGGTATCAGGAGAGTCTGCACACCGACATCAAGCAGGCGTTTGATAATAACGCTATCGTTGCACGCGGGCCGCACTAAGGCGGGCATGCCACTTTGAGCGATGCTACGAAGTTGATCCTGCACCATGGGCAATTCGTTTGCTGAATGCTCCGTATCAATGAGTATCCAGTCGAAACGCGTTTGTGTCATTACCTCAAGCACACCAGAATTGGCTAACATTGCCCAGAGTCCGAGTTGTTGTTCCCCGGCCTGAAGGCGGGCTTTGAAAATATTTTTTTGCATAGAAGATTTCTTTCACGGTTGAATAATAAAGTAAGTAAAACTGAATTCTGTTCTGCTGATCGGCTTGGGCCCATCCTCGATGAAGTCTTTCTCGGGCAACGGCGCGCCGATTGATGCGCAAGTCCGTTTTCTTTACATCCATTACGGAAAGCTATACGACTTCGGTTAAGGCTGAGGTGCGGGCAAGGTTTTTTCTTGTCCAATTTCCTAGCGAAGGCCGTGTCAAAAAATATTCAGGCCATCGATACGTTAACCACGATATGTATTGATCTAAAAATATGCTTGGGCTTCAATGTACGATTCGCTGTCAAGAAACGTTCGCAGGCCATGCACAATAGCACGATCAAGCTTCGTTCTGAAGGTGGGCGGTACTGTGGTTTTTGATAGCAAACAAGGTTTTACTATTTGCGAAAAAAGGATGCCGTTTAAGGATGCGCTATCATTTTTCTCCCCTAATTAGCGAGCTTTTGATCGCGATAATTTTCTCCATTAAATTTGGTATTGGAAAGGGATTGATTGACGCTCATAGCCATTCTCATATTGGTCTAGTAATGATCGCTGTGTTACATTATTAAGCTGTCGTCAGTGTGTTGTGGTCAAACTTGGCGACCATAGTTTGGCCCCATCTTGGCATAAATTACGTGCGCTTTCGCTTGTCTTGTGATTCGTAAAAAAACTTTCTTTGGTCGGTGGGTGGCACGCTACGGCATTCCCTCAGAACGTTTTCTTAGGAACCAAAATTTTGCGCGATCATTTCCTATAATGAATGGAAAGTTCGGGCTAGAGTTAGGCTGAATCAGCCATTTTCTTGAAGTGAATCCGACCATTGCGGGCCGATGTAGGCATGCCAACTCGGGGTGGGCGCAAAACGGTTTTAATGTGGTATTCGAGTATTTTCGTTGATTAGACTGGGGGGCGACCACGCTAGGCTTCTCCGGTAGCAGACATTAGCGTATGGTGTTCCGCGATTGCGGGAATTATTTTATCTGGAGAATGACATGGCAAATATCGGTTTTATCGGATTGGGCGTAATGGGCACGCCAATGGCAAAAAATCTGCTGGGTGGCGGTCACCAGTTATTCGTCCATACGCGTAGCAAGCCAGAAGTAGATCCGTTTGAAGGTAAGGCAAATTTTTGCGCATCGGGTAGTGATGTAACGCGGAAGGCCGACGTGATTTTTGTCATGGTGCCGGACACTGCGGATGTTGATCTGGTGTTGTTTGGCGAAAACGGTGTTGCTGCAGCCTTGTCTGCAGGAAAAATGGTGATCGATTTGAGTTCGATTTCCCCCATTGAAACGAAAGAATTTGCACAGAAAATTAATGCATTGGGTTGCGAATATCTTGATGCGCCTGTGTCCGGTGGTGAAGTCGGTGCCAAAGCCGCGACCCTGACCATTATGGTAGGTGGTTCCGAAGCGGGCTTTGAGAAAGCAAAACCTTACTTTGAATTGATGGGAAAAAACATCACTCACGTTGGCGAAAATGGCGCGGGTCAAACCTGCAAAGTGGCGAACCAGATTATCGTTGCATTGAATATTCAAGCCGTTGCCGAAGCCATGCTGTTCGCTTCCAAGGCTGGCGCCGATCCGGTGCGGGTACGCCAAGCTTTGATGGGCGGGTTTGCCTCGTCGCGCATACTGGAAGTACACGGAGAGCGCATGCTGAAGCGTACCTTCAATCCAGGCTTCCGCATTGCCTTGCATCAAAAGGATTTGAATCTTGCCTTGCAAGGCGCCAAAACCTTAGGGGTCTCCTTGCCTAATACCGCGATGGTGCAACAGTTATTCCAAGTATGTCAGGCGAATGGACTCGGCCAGCAAGACCATTCTGGATTGTGTCAGGCGGTTGAAATTATGTCTA
The DNA here is from genome assembly GCA_025352145.1 of Oxalobacteraceae bacterium. Taxonomy (GTDB): domain Bacteria; phylum Pseudomonadota; class Gammaproteobacteria; order Burkholderiales; family Burkholderiaceae_D; genus JANXTY01. The sequence goes on along the minus strand of JANXTY010000018.1, from coordinate 84,060 downwards.
ACCACACCATTGCGTGATGGCGCTATGGAAAAAACCACGCTCCCTAGTTTGGCAAGCTTAGCAAGCATCAATCCGCGTGCGGTTCTGCGCGATTTATTTGATACGGCGGTGAAAGCAGTCACCGCCGGGCAATGCCTGCCGCCACATTTGCCTTCTCCGCCGCGTGGCCGCACGGTGGTCATCGGTGCGGGGAAAGGCGCTGCCGCAATGGCGGCAACCCTGGAAGAACATTGGCCCACACCCTTGAGCGGTTTGGTGGTAACCCGCTATGGTCACGGCGCGCCAACTCGGCATATCGAGGTGGTGGAGGCATCGCATCCAGTGCCGGATGCCGCAGGGCAGCAGGCTGCGCAACGAATGATGCAGCAAGTGCAGGGGCTCACAGCAGACGACTTGGTCGTTTGCTTGATTTCCGGCGGTGGTTCCGCATTACTGACGGCCCCAGCCAGTTGCATGTCGGCACAGGAAAAACAAGCGATTAATCGTGCTTTGCTGAAATCCGGGGCCGCCATCGGTGAAATGAATTGTGTACGTAAACATTTATCGACCATCAAAGGTGGGCGCTTGGCATTGCTGTGCGCGCCCGCTCGGGTTGAAACGTTATTGATCTCGGATATTCCTGGCGATGATCCGACCTTGATCGCGAGTGGGCCAACGATGGTCGATGCTAGCACCTGCAGCGATGCGCTCGGGGTACTGGACAAGTACAGCATTGAAATCTCTTCCGCCGTGCGTGCTTTCCTCGAAAGCGGTGAAGGCGAGACTCCCAAGCCCGGCGATCCGCGCTTTAGCGGTCATCGTAGTACTGTCATCGCCAGCGCGCAGCATGCGCTCGATGCCGCAGCAGACCGTGCGCGCACTTTGGGTTACGAAGTGCATGTGCTGTCCGACAGTATCGAAGGCGAAGCGCGCGATGTAGCGCTAGTGCATGCGGCCATTGCCCGCCAGATCGTTCAACGCAATCAGCCTTTTACCAAGCCATGTATCGTGTTGTCGGGGGGGGAAACCACGGTGACGGTACGGGGTAAAGGGAGGGGCGGGCGGAATGCGGAATTTTTATTGGCCCTCACCGTGGCGCTCGATGGTTTGCCAGGCGTATATGCGATTGCTTGTGATACCGATGGCATTGACGGCTCGGAAGACAACGCGGGTGCGATCTTAATGCCGGACACCTTGGCGCGTGCTGGCGAGTGTGGGTTGAACGCGCGGAAATACCTGGACAATAACGATGCCTATAGTTTTTTCAGTGCATTGGGAGATCTCATTATGACTGGCCCAACCTTGACTAATGTGAATGATTTTCGTGCGATCTTAATTGCTTGATTGGTACAAGAAGATTGGGACAAGAAGATTGGGACAAGATGCTATGACAAAAATAGAACGTGTAACGGACATGGCCTGCACTGTGGGCGAGAGTCCTTTATGGTGTGCTCAACAATCCGCCTGGTATTGGGTCGATATTACTGCCAAGACGATATGGCGTCTGGATGTGGCTAGTGGTGCAGTCCGCTATTGGCGCACAACTGAAATGGTTGCCTGTCTTTCGCTGAAGCAGAGTGGCGGCCTGATTGCAGGGATGGAAACGGGGATCTTCCACCTGGAACTAGGCGAGGGCCAGACCGTGGTTGAAAAACGCTTGGCGAAACCGGATGCCCTGATTGCGGGTATGCGTTTTAACGATGGGCGTTGCGATCGTCAGGGACGTTTTTGGAGTGGCACCATGCTGATGGATAACCCAGCGGCGCGTCCGCAAGGTCATTTATATCGCTACACCCTCGAAGAGGGTATCTCGCAGCCGGTGGTTTCAGAGCTGGTGGTGCAAAATGGGTTGTCTTGGTCCCCCGATGGCCGCACCCTGTATTTGTCTGATTCGCATGTCTCGCGCCAATTAATTTGGGCCTTTGACTATGACACCGAGACTGGCATGCCGAGCAACCAGCGTGTATTCGTTGATATGAACGCTTACCCGGGACGTCCAGACGGCGCGGCGGTGGACAGTGATGGCTGCTATTGGATTTGTGGTAATGACGAAGCCTGCCTCTTGCGCTTTACGCCGGCGGGCAAACTCGATCGCAAAATCGACCTGCCGATGGCCAAACCTTCAATGTGCGCTTTTGGCGGCGCTAATCTCGACACATTGTTGGTAACATCGATTGCAGCTGGCAAGGCCGAAGGCGATCAATGGGCTGGAGCCGTAGTCATGTTGCGTCCTGGTGTGACAGGATTCCCAGAAGCACGTTTTCGTGGTTAGTCTTTCAGCGACCATGTGCAGCGACTCAGTTGATCAGTTGCGAATCGATTGACTGAAGACGGGTTATGCGGCGGTGCACACTTCCGTCCGAGGAGAATTATCCTGAAAATGCCCGCTGAACGGATAGAAGCGTACCTTTTTTCGCTTTCTATCCACACACATCCGCAGTCACTTTCCGTTGCTACGATATCAGCGCACGCAGTCCACAAAATACCCGCGCTTGCCATCGACCTCCCGTTTCACCAAGCCATGCACGTCGGTTTCAAAGCCGGGGAATTTCTCGTTGAAGTCGCGCGCAAACCGAAGGTAATCCACAATCGTCTTATTGAAAATTTCGCCCGGAATTAGTAAAGGAATCCCCGGCGGATAAGGTGTTAGCAAGATCGATGTAATACGTCCTTCCAATTCATCGATAGGCACGCGGTCGATTTCGCGGTGCGCCATTTTGGCGAAAGCATCCGATGGTTTCATCGCCGGTTGCATGTCGGACAGATACATCTCTGTGGTTAATCGCGCCACGTCATAAACTTTGTAAAAATCATGAATCTGCTGGCATAAATCGCGCAAGCCCATACGCTCGTAGCGTGGATTGGCGGCGATAAATTCAGGCAAAATTCTCCACATCGGCTGATTTTTATCGTAGTCGTCTTTGAACTGCTGCAGCGCAGTGAGCAGCGTATTCCAGCGTCCTTTGGTAATGCCGATGGTAAACATGATAAAGAAAGAATACAGGCCGCATTTTTCTATGATGACACCGTGCTCTGCTAAATACTTGGTCACAATCGACGCCGGAATACCCGAGTCGGAAAATTTTCCATTGAGCGACAGTCCCGGAGTGATGATGGTGGCCTTAATCGGATCGAGCATGTTAAAGCCCGGTGCCAGATTGCCAAAACCATGCCAGTCATCCTCGGCCCGGATCATCCAGTCCTCGCGTGAGCCGATGCCATCTTCGCTGAAGGTATCCGGTCCCCACACCTGGAACCACCAGTCTTTGCCCCATTCCTGATCGATTTTTCTCATCGCGCGCCGGAAGTCCAGCGCTTCCAGAATACTTTCTTCCACCAGCGCCGGACCGCCCGGCGCTTCCATCATCGCCGCCGCCACGTCGCACGACGCAATGATCGAATATTGGGGCGAGGTCGAGGTGTGCATCAAATATGCTTCATTAAACGCATCCCGATCCAGCTTGACGCTTTCTGATTCGCGCACCAGAATCTGCGATGCTTGCGACAGACCAGCCAACAATTTATGGGTCGATTGCGTTGAAAAAATCATCGATTCCTTAGCGCGGGGCCGGTCCTTGCCAATCGCATGCATGTCTTTGTAAAAATCGTGGAAGGTCGCATGGGGCAACCATGCCTCATCAAAATGCAAGGTATCGATTTTTCCATCCAGCATGTCTTTCAGTGTTTCCACGTTGTAGATCACCCCGTCATAGGTCGATTGCGTGATGGTCAGGATACGTGGTTTTTTATTGGCCGCTTCTCGGGCAAACGGGTTCGCTTCGATTTTCCGTTGGAGGCTTTCCGGTGTGAATTCTTCGAGAGGAATCGGCCCGATGATGCCGAGGTGATTCCGTGTCGGCATCAAAAAAACAGGGATTGCGCCGCACATGATGATTGAATGCAAAATTGATTTGTGGCAGTTGCGATCCACGACGACGATGTCGCCCGGCGCGACCGTCGAATGCCACACCATCTTGTTACTTGTGCTGGTACCGTTGGTGACGAAATAGCAGTGATCGGCATTGAAGATGCGTGCAGCATTGCGCTCCGACGCTGCGACCGGGCCGGTGTGATCGAGTAACTGCCCCAGCTCTTCCACCGCATTGCAGACATCGGCACGCAACATGTTCTCGCCAAAAAACTGATGAAACATTTGACCGATAGGCGACTTCAAAAATGCCACCCCACCAGAATGTCCGGGGCAATGCCAAGAATAAGAACCATCGTTGGCATAGTGAACGAGGGCGCGGAAAAAGGGTGGCGCCAGGCCATCCAGATATGACTTAGCCTCTCGAATAATATGCCGCGCCACGAACTCCGGCGTGTCCTCGAACATATGAATGAAGCCATGCAACTCGCGCAAAATGTCGTTGGGGATATGGCGTGAAGTACGGGTTTCGCCATACAAATAAATGGGGATGTCCGCATTTTTATAGCGAATTTCTTCGACGAAAGCACGCAGCGATTTCAGTGCGTAGTCGGTTTCTTCTAAAGACCCGGCACCAAATTCTTCATCATCAATCGACAGAATAAAAGCCGAGGCGCGTGACTGCTGTTGCGCAAATTGCGACAGGTCGCCATAGCTGGTCACACCCAGCACCTCCATGCCTTCTTTCTCCATCGCATCGGCCAGCGCACGTATGCCCAAGCCGGACGTATTCTCGGAACGAAAATCTTCATCGATGATGACGATAGGGAAGCGGAATTTCATTGCTGTCTCCAAATAGAGCAAAGTGCAAGGAGACGCCTGGGTCGGTTAACAGATAACCGCTTGCGCGCCAAATAAAATCAAGAAACGAATTTTCGCAGATATAGAGGAAAAATGGGGGGAATAAGGATTGGGACCGCCAGAAACGACCAAAACTCGGCCCCTACGATACGCAATACTCTACCGATGCGGGATCCCACTACTAACTTGGCGTACTTCCCGGTGCAAATTTTGCGTGCTGGGGAAGATCAGTTATGATTTTTTAATGGGTGTTGGCACACGCAAAAATCCCAAACGCTGCGCCTTATCGACCGCCTCAAACACGGCTTGTTTGACGAATTTTTCCAGCGTGGCAGTGTCTCGCATTTTTTCAGCAATGGGATCGAATTGCTGATTTAGGTCGTTTGTATTTTCTTCCACGATACCTCCTCGTAAATTTTGTCTTGCATAGCCACGGCACCTTCGGCAATCATGCGTGGATTGCTAGATTCAGAGTTGTCGAACACGCTCCATTCATCTGCAATCGACAGATAAAGAGAACGGAAATTTTGCACGCTGCGTGCGTAACGACGTGCGATTACTTCAGGTGGAATGTGATGCCCGCCCATGCGTACCCGCAAGGCAACCCGCTCCTGCGCCAGCATTGCCGAATTGAGCCAGACATAACAAAGATCAACACGGTAGCCTTGGGCTTTCAGTTTAGTTAAAAAAACAGAAAACGTGCGGCTCGACAGCGTCGACTCAAACGCAAAACTTTTGCCCGATGCAGCCAGTTCCTGCAAGCGCCGCAACATGATGCGCCCCGCTTCAAATGCCGCGCCCTCTGGATTGTAAGCAGACAACCCAGCTGCAATTTGATCCGCATTCACAAAATCGGGAATCACCAGATAGTCGCGCAGGATCGATGGTGCGATGGTGGATTTACCTGCACCGTTTGGGCCGCCTATGACTATGACGTGGGGTTGGGGCATATTGGCTTTTTAATTTTTTGTGATCAGAAATGCTTGTGTGTGAGTTTGTAAGTTGGGTTGATGAAGCATTAGCCCAACTAAGTTTTTTATTGGTTTAGCTTCGATTTTTGATCGCAGGTTTTGTGTAGGACTACAGCAAGATTGTTTAGCATATTGTTAAATGCGTAATTTAGTGCCGTTACATATTCTGAACTTGCACTCCACATATTTGTTTTGCTGCCAGAGGCACGTAGCTTTTGGACGACCCGCATACCACCAATAGGAGTAATCCCAATATTCGCAGCAATTGCGCCATTAATTCTCATCTCTCCATGCCATGTGTAGGCTCTAAATAATTGAAAATCCAAATTGATAGCGTCAGCTGCTGGTGCAGCATTGCGTTGAACATTGAATCCAAATGCTTTTAGTTGATCAAGGCCTGCGTTCATTAGAGGAGTGGCATCGCCTGAAAAAATGGGCTTGAATTCAGTACCAATACTTTCTTTGTTAGTGCGCCCATCACTGACGGCTGTAATGTTTATGGTGCAGGTTGAGGGAGAATTTACGGGACTAACGTCTGTAGAATTGGCTTCATATGTCAATGGAACAAAATTGGCAATTGAATCTGCCGCAGCGTCTACGGAAAAAATAAATAAGGCGCATGTTATAACTTGAATGCGAAGGAAAGGTATTTTCATTTTTCTCTCTTTGATCATTGTGGTAAGGAATATAAGCGACCGTCAACATTACGTGCAATTGCTCTGTTATTTTGTTCGTCTAGCAGCACACCTTTAATTTCAATTGGGGTGGGGCCATCCATTTTTTTGAGCAATACGGTTTTTGCTTGTGGTGATTCAACTGCGGTTGCGACGATATCTATTTTTAGCATTTTCATCGTTTGCGAAATGCCTTCTGAAATCGCCTTTTGGTAAGCGTCCGCATTATTGGCTGCCCAAGTGCCTATAGATTCATTTCCACCGTTGCCAACTGGGCTTGATTGGTAATAAAGCAGATTCGAATAAATTGGCTTTTCAGCACCGGCTTGCCATAGGTCAATTCCCGTCACAATATTCAGTCGTGAGAAATCCTGAGTTAAGGTATATGAGGTGGTTACCTGCATATAGCCTGTGTGGCTTGTTAACGCGAGTTTTTTTTCATTCGTATCTGCGGAGGAGAAAACCATTGGTCGTTTTTTTAGATTGTCTACCTTTAGTGCAAAGTTATCTTTGAGTGTCGTTTCGAGGGAGTTCCAAAACAGGTTTCTAAAATCGACACCGTCTATGGACGCGTAAAATGGTTCAATCACTTTTTGAATTTTTCCTTGACGTGATTCTGCGATCTTCGAATCAATCAACGCGCCAATTAGCCCACCACCCAACGCTCTGCTTACGCCTGCTGATGGAGCACGTACGATGATTTCATCTTGCCAAATTGAACTTTCAGCATGAACTTCGGTGATCTTTTGTGCATTGACGGGGTCTAGGGGAACTCGGTTCAATATTCCGCATGCACTCGTGATAAGAGTAACTATGAATATTGGGATAATTTTTTTTAACATATTCGTCTTCGATTAATAATTTGTACTGGTACATATGAAGGTTTCATAATTTTATTGATTGGAATCATTCATCAACACCGCTCATGCTGTTAAATATTGAAGGTATTTTCATCATCCTTCGCTTTTTTTAAAAGATCGTCATTTTCCCCACCCATCCTTCAAAGTAGTCACCCGATTAAACACCGGCCTCCCCGCCACCGAATCCACCCGATCCGCCACAAAATACCCATGCCGTTCAAACTGAAACCGTTCATCAGCCATCGCCGCTGACATGCCCGGTTCCAGATAAGCCTTCACCACTTCCCGCGAATTCGGGTTCAAGGCGATCTTGAAATCCTTGCCGCCCGCATCGGGATTGGCGTCGGTGAACAGGCGGTCGTATAAGCGTACTTCGGCCTCTAGCGCACCGGCAACGCTGACCCAGTGGATATTGCCTTTGACTTTGTAATTTGCCGATCCTTCGGTGCCGGATTTGCTGTCGGAAAAGTAGTTGCAGTGCACGGCGATGATGTTGCCGTCGGCGTCTTTGTCGCAGCCGGTGCATTCGACTACGTAGCCGTAGCGCAGGCGTACTTTGTTGCCGGCTATATCTCCGATGGGTGGATATAGACGGAAATAGCCTTTGCTCGGCACTTCCATGAAGTCTTCTTGCTCGATCCAGAGTTCGCGGCTGATGGGGAAGGTGCGCAGGCCGCGTTCTGGGAAATGCGGGTGGACCGGCGCGGTGCATTCCACCGTTTCATCTTCAGGGAAGTTGTCGATGATCAGCTTCAATGGGCGCAGTACGGCGGTGGCACGTGGCGCTTTGGGGTCGAGGTCTTCGCGCAGACAACCCTCTAACGTGCTGTAGTCGATCCAGCCGTCGGAGCGGGTGACGCCGATGCGTTCGCAGAAGAGTTGGATTGCTTCAGGCGTGTAGCCACGGCGGCGGATGCCGACGATGGTGGGCATGCGCGGGTCGTCCCAGCCGTCCACGACTTTGGTTTCGACCAGTTCGCGCAGTTTGCGTTTGCTGGTGATGACGTAGGTCAGGTTGAGGCGGGCGAATTCGTATTGATGCGGCACGGGTTGCTGGAAAAAACCGGCCTCGGCGCAGCGTTCGAGGATCCAGTCGTAGAACGGACGGTGATCTTGAAATTCGAGCGTGCAGATCGAGTGCGTGATGTGTTCAATCGCGTCCGACAGCGGGTGCGTGTAGTCGTACATCGGGTAGATGCACCAGGCGTCGCCAGTGCGGTGGTGATGCGCGTGGCGGATGCGGTAGATGGCGGGGTCGCGCATATTCATATTGGGCGAGGCCATGTCGATCTTGGCACGCACGATGTGTTCGCCATCCTTGAATTGGCCTGCCTTCATGCGCCGGAACAGGTCCAGCGATTGGGCCGCTGGCCGGTTGCGGAAAGGCGAGTTGGTGCCGGGCGTGTTGAAGTTGCCGCGATTGGTCGCCATGTCTTCTGCGCTCTGGCTATCGACGTAGGCGTGACCGGCGCTGATTAAGGCTTCAGCCATGGCGTAGAGTTGGTCGAAATAATCGCTGGCGTAGTGCAGGTGTTCGACGCCGTTGTTGTTCCAGTCGAAGCCGAGCCATTGGACGCTGTCCATGATCGTATCGACGTATTCCTGATCTTCTTTTTCGGGATTGGTATCGTCGAAGCGCAGATGGCAGCGCCCGGCGTAATCGCGCGCCAGGCCGAAGTTCAGGCAGATCGATTTGGCATGGCCGATATGCAGATAGCCATTAGGCTCGGGTGGGAAACGGGTGAGGACAGGCGGCAAGCCGGGGCGCTGGTAGGTATTTTTCTCAATGTCGGCGTCGATGATGGCGCGCAGGAAATTTGAAACCGGCGTGGAAGCGGGGGCAGGGGCTGCGTTCTTGATGTCGTTGCTCATGGGTGTGCTTGGGATACGCTTGAAAAGTGCATCATAGATAAAGGGGTATCGGGCATTTTACCGTAGCGGCCGTTATAAATCTGAGCTATGTGCAGGTGCGGAAGCGTATCCCATCAATCAACACTAGCGAACTGCATTTCGCATTTACATGGCTGCAGCTTCATGAGATTGGGTTAGGTATCAGAAATGGCCATATTACAGCTGGTACGAAGGGTATCCGCTACCTTGTTCACTTCAGTTGAATGGATGAAACAGAAGAGAATGCCATTAGCGGAATTTTAAATTGCTTTAAAATGACGGCTCGCAAGTGCCCGTGCCGATTTTTGGTGGGCATTGACCTTGCTTAATCATAGAGCCACAACTCACCCGTTTTTATGCAAACAGCTCAACCCCGTCATGCGATCGAACTTAAAATATCCACCATTGTGGCGGTGTCAGCCATTTTGCGTGAGTCGAATCCTGCTTTGCTCGATGCGGCGCTGAAAAAAATGACAGGTGGTGCGGAGGATTTTTTTGATGATGAATTTACCGTCATTGATGTTGCTGCCCTAGATCGTGTGACGCATGCGATTGACTGGCCGGTTCTCATCTCTCTCCTCAAATCTTATCGCCTTAACCCCGTTGCGGTGCGCAATGCCCCGCAGGAGATGAACGCAGCCATTCTGGCACAGGGTTTGAGCTTGGACGGTGCGACAAAGGCGGACGTGAAGCTGTCGATACCGGCAATGGAGGAGGCATTTGAACCTATCGTCGTGGAGGCAATTTCGGTTGAGCCAATTGCGCACGAGAATGTTGCTTCTGCTTCTGCAAAGGTGGCTCCCTTTTCTGTGCCGACCATGATTATCGACACACCGGTGCGGGCTGGCCAGCGCATTTATGCACGTGGCTCGGATCTGATTATTACTGCGCCGGTAAGTAATGGCGCCGAGGTCATTGCGGATGGCAGTATTCACATTTATGCGCCGTTGCGTGGCCGTGCGTTGGCTGGTGCCAGTGGTAATACTAGCGCCCGTATTTATACGATGAGCATGGAGGCCGAGTTGGTATCGATTGCTGGCATGTACCGCACTTTCGAAAACGATCTCGCGCCTGAACTGATGCGGCATGCCGCCCAGGTTCGCCTGATTGATGAGCGCATCGATATTCAGGCGATTCGCTAGTTTTCTCATTCTTCAACGTAGCTTTTTTCTCCCTATTTTATTTCCGCACTTTTAAAGGACACGTCGTGGCAAAAATCATTGTGGTAACTTCAGGTAAAGGCGGTGTTGGCAAGACGACTTCCAGCGCGAGTTTTTCTTCCGGTCTTGCCATGCGTGGACATAAAACGGCGGTGCTCGATTTTGATGTCGGTTTGCGCAATCTGGATTTGATCATGGGTTGCGAGCGCCGGGTTGTATATGACCTGATTAACGTCATCAACAAGGAGGCAACCCTCAATCAAGCGCTGATCAAGGACAAGCATTGCGACAACCTGTTCATCCTGCCTGCGTCGCAAACCAGAGACAAGGATGCCTTGTCGGAAGAAGGTGTCGAGCGTATTTTAAAAGACCTGATCGATATGGGTTTTGAGTACATCATTTGCGATTCGCCTGCCGGTATCGAGCATGGTGCTTTGATGGCATTGACGTTTGCAGATGAAGCCATCGTGGTGACTAATCCTGAAGTATCTTCAGTGCGCGATTCCGACCGTATTCTGGGTATCATCCAGGCGAAATCGCGCCGGGCATTGGCGGGTGGCGAACCGGTAAAAGAGTACTTGCTGGTGACGCGTTATTCACCTAAGCGGGTCGAGGCGGGCGAGATGCTTTCTTACACGGATGTGCAAGAGATTTTGCGGATTCCCTTGATCGGCGTGATCCCAGAATCGGAGTCGGTTTTACATGCATCGAACCAGGGTAATCCCGCGATTCACATGAAGGGCAGCGACGTGTCCGAGGCCTATGAAGATGTGATTACGCGCTTCCTTGGCACTGAGGTTCCCCTGCGTTTTACCACGTACGAAAAGCCGGGAATTTTCTCGCGCATTTTTGGAGGAAAGTAAGATGGCTTTGCTCTCGTTTTTATTCAACAACAAGCAACCGAAAAGTGCTTCTGCTGCTAAAGAGCGCTTGCAAATTATCATTGCTCGGGAACGCAATGGACGCGACGGGCCGGATTTTTTGCCTGCGCTGCATAAAGAGCTGATTGCGGTGATTTCTAAATATACCAAGGTCAATCCAGAGGACATTAAATTGACGCTTGATCGTCAAGGTAACTTGGAAATATTGGATGTGAATGTCGTATTGCCGGATGCGGTAACGCGTACGTAAATCGGTTTTATTGTGTGAACATATCGATGGCAGGATGTGGGGGCGGATTCCCTGATCCTGCCATTTGTATTTGAATTCAGTTAAAAAATTATCGTAAATTTCCCCTGACTGGCGTCATTCATTTATTTATTCACGAAGGATTCGTATGGTCACGTTATATGAGTACACGAATCAGCCGCGTTATTGGATTGCGCTTGATGCAGAGGGCTATTGGCTTGTGCCAGCCTGCGATGGCGGTTGGAGCGAAAGAGTTCCGTTTGTTGGACACGTCAATGGTTTGCGTCAAGTGACAAATTGGGATGGCATCAACCTTGGTATTGCCGATCAAAATACGCGATGAGCGGCGGCACTCTACTTTGCCGATCAATTGTAATAACAAGGGAAGCGAAAAATGACGATCCTCGACGATTTTGTGGCGAGACAAAAAGAGGGCGCGCGTTTTGTTATTTCGGCGCAAATGTTGCGTATGGCATCTCAAGAATTCGATGCGTTGGCGCAGATTTGGGTGGAGGAAGGCGGACCGGGGTTTGATGTAATTGGGATGCCGCATAGAGTAGTGGTCGATGGCGATTTTTTCATTAGTCGGGTGACTGTGGTCAAGATTGGGGTTAGTCAAGATCCAGAATAATTAAAAAAAGTTAATTTATAGTTTTTTTATATTTTGAGTGCATAAATAATATATTTGACACGCCTATTCTGGCAGGGCACTCTAGCGCCAGATTAATAATTTAGGAGAATTTCATGGCAGACAAGCCGCAATATAACCGCCGTTCAAAAAACATCACTCAAGGCGTATCTCGTAGTCCAAACCGTTCTATGTACTACGCGATGGGTTACCAGACCGAGGATTTCGACAAGCCGATGATCGGCATTGCCAACGGCCATTCGACCATTACGCCGTGTAATTCCGGTTTGCAGAAACTAGCCGATATCGCCATTTCTACGATTAAGGAAGCGGGGGGAAATCCGCAAGTATTCGGCACGCCGACTATTTCCGACGGCATGTCGATGGGCACCGAGGGGATGAAATATTCGTTGATCTCGCGCGAAGTTATCGCCGATTGTATTGAAACTGCGGTCAACGGGCAGTGGATGGATGGTTGTGTAGTGATTGGCGGTTGCGATAAAAATATGCCAGGGGGCATGATCGCACTAGCACGCACCAATGTACCGGGCATCTATGTATATGGCGGCACCATCAAGCCGGGCAACTGGAAAGGCAAGGATTTAACGATTGTGTCGGCATTCGAGGCGGTTGGTGAATTTACGGCAGGCCGTATGTCGAAAGAAGATTTCGATGGCATCGAAAGAAATGCTTGTCCATCATCCGGTTCGTGTGGCGGCATGTACACGGCAAACACCATGTCTTCTTCTTTTGAGGCATTGGGAATGGCATTGTTGTATTCCTCCACGATGGCGAATCCCGATGAGGAAAAAACGGGCTCCGCCGCTGAATCGGCGCGTGTACTTGTGGAAGCGGTCAAGGCTGATTTGAAGCCGCGCGACATCATCACGCGTAAATCGATTGAAAATGCAGTAGCGTTGATCATGGCGACCGGTGGATCGACCAACGCGGTATTGCATTATCTGGCGATCGCGCACGCGGCGGAAGTGGAATGGACCATTGATGATTTTGAACGTGTGCGCCAAAACGTTCCGGTTATCTGCAACCTCAAACCGTCCGGTCAGTACGTCGCAACTGACTTGCATAAGGCCGGTGGCATTCCGCAAGTGATGAAGCTGCTATTGAATGCGGGGTTGCTACACGGTGATTGCATCACGATCACCGGTCGCACGATGGAAGAGGAATTGGCGAATGTTCCCGATGCGCCGAATGCGGATCAGGATGTCATTCGCCCCATTGACAAGGCGCTATATAAGCAAGGGCATTTGGCGATTTTGAAAGGCAATCTATCGCCAGAAGGTTGCGTCGCCAAAATTACGGGTTTGAAAAATCCTGTCATTACCGGACCGGCACGTGTGTTTGAAGATGAATACAGTGCGATGGATGCGATTCTCGGCGATCAAATCAAGGCAGGCGATGTCATGGTGATGCGTTATCTGGGGCCAAAAGGCGCGCCCGGCATGCCTGAAATGCTGGCCCCCACCTCGGCCATTATCGGTAAGGGTTTGGGCGAGTCTGTGGGCTTGGTAACGGATGGCCGTTTCTCGGGTGGCACATGGGGCATGGTGGTTGGTCACGTCGCGCCTGAGGCATTTGCCGGTGGCACGATCGCTTTGGTTCAAGAGGGGGATTCCATCACCATCGACGCTTTACAACAATTGATCCAGTTGAACGTGCCTGATGAGGAAATCGCCCGTCGGCGTGCTAACTGGAAGGCACCTGCACCACGTTATACCCGTGGCGTACTTGCCAAATTTGCTGCCTTGACTTCGTCTGCAAGTAAGGGTGCTGTGACCGGATGAAGTGCTGGTTGAGGGTTGAGTTGGATGAAAAAAATAAAGGCCAGAAATTTCTGGCTTTTATTATTGTGAAGTGGCTTCCCGCAGGAGTTTTATTTGCGTTTTTTGTTTTCTGAAAAGGCCTTTTTAACACGGTCTTTACGAATTTTATCCTGTTCGTCATGGGCTTTGCGTTTGTCTAGCCCTAATAATGGTTCAAGAAACTCAAACCAAAGAAAAGCCAGGCCCATCAAGCCTGTGACCCACCACCAAGATACCTCGGTGAAGCGCCAGACCTCAAAATATTTTAATGCGGTGAGAGACACGATAATAATGATCAGCGGCATGGCAAGCTCCTTTTTGTCTGCAGCATAGGATGAAAAAGTGTAATGGTCAATCAAACTGGTCAACTAGAATTGGGGATATCCGTTATATCTGAATAGCAAGCACTTATCCTTGGTTTTTGCTTAAGAAAAAAGCGGTAGAATGGGCCTAATTATTTATCAGGAGAAGGTAATGAAATACGCTTTATCGGCAGGCATGGTTATAGCGGTCTTTGCATCGAATTTTGCGATGGCCAATCTTGATCTGGCAAAATCAAAAAATTGTATGGCATGTCACGCTATCGGGAGCAAGGTCATTGGACCTGCTTATAAAGATGTCGCAGCAAAGTACGCGGGCCAAAAAGAGGCGGAAGATAAGCTGACCAAAAAAGTGATGAAGGGCGGTAGTGGGGTGTGGGGAACAATGCCGATGCCGGCTAACCCGCAAGTGTCTGAAGCAGAAGCCCGTACCTTGGTTAAATGGGTTTTGTCGCAGAAATAATGTGACCACAGATGGAGAATAAAAAAAAGCGCTCATGTGAGCGCTTTTTTTATTGCCGCTGCAATTTACATCTTAGCGATCTCGTTTATCTGATCTTGTGTGTCGATTATTTGACGACCGCGATCTTGTCTCGTTTTCCCGCTTTGTAGGTGTACAAGGTCAATGAGCCATCCTTGATATCGCCTTTCGCATCAAATGCAATGTTGCCTGTAATTCCCTTGGTGTGAATCTTTGCCAGCTCCGGCAAATACTTTGCGGGATCAGCAGACCCCGCATTTTTCATGGCCTCTACCATTGTCATCACTGCATCGTAGACGTAAGGAGCATAGTTCTGGATTTCAAGATTGAATTTTTTCTTGTAGCGGGCATGAAAATCGTCCATTGCTTTTTGTTGATCGCCTGTTACACCACCGGCTTCAGCGCAAATCACTTGATCGTCTGCTAGCCCATTTCCAGCAAATTTGGGTAGCCCTGTGGTACAGATTCCGTCACCACCCATGAACTTGGCTTTGATGTCGAGCGCTTTCATCTGAAGCAGCATCAGGCCCGCAATATTGTCCATGCCACCGAAAAAAATAACGTCAGGCTTTTTGGCTTTGATAGAAGTCAGGATGGCGTTGAAGTCAGTCGCTTTGTCCGTGGTGTATTGACGGCCGATGATATTGGCCCCCGTTTTTTTTGCGGATTTTGCGAATTCATCGGCGACACCTTGGCCATAGGCAGAGCGGTCATCGATGATGGCGATGTTTTTAGCTTTCAAAGTATTGACGGCATATTTTCCTAAGGTGCTACCCAATTGCGCATCATTGGCGACGACGCGAAAAGCCGTCTTGTAGCCATTTTCTGTGTATTTTGTCGCGGTGGCAGAAGGGGATATTTGCGGGATGCCGTTCTCGAAATAAATTCTGGATGCAGGAATGGTGGTGCCGGAGTTCAAGTGGCCGATGACTCCATTCACTTTGGCGTCTACCAGTTTTTGGGCCACTGCTGTTCCTTGTTTGGGATCTGCCGCATCATCTTCCGCCAATAGTTCGAATTTCACTTTCTTGCCGCCGATCATGACACCTTTGGCATTTAAATCTTCTATCGCCATGATGGCGCCGTTAGTATTGTCGCGACCATAGTGTGCCTGACCTCCCGACATAGGTGAGACGTGGCCTATTTTGACAATTTGTACTTGGGCCAGCGCATTGCCCGTCATTGCAAGAGAGAGAGTGCCTGCGATGGAAATCAATGTGGTTCTGAGTTGCATGAAAAAACTCCTATGGATTGAAAAACCTATTTTCTTCAGTAGACGGATTGATCGCCCATGAATGTCCATGAGTATAGATAAGTGTAGCGAAAGGTGCATGAAAAAATGAGGATGGCAGGCAGAATGAAATGGCGGAGAGATGCTTTTATCTGGAGGGAAGTTTTCCAATTTGACGCATTGATCTGCAATCCGCAAACGCACTCCGCAGAAAAACGCACGCCGAGGTCTGGCGTTCATCTCATGGTGAGCGGGGCGATGGTCGCCCCGCTGCATGGTTTTATTCTCGCTCGAAGGCGCCGAGATCAGGCGCGACGCCGAGGTATGGCAACCCTCCTGCATTCACGCCGGCGTTGATGAGCTTGCTGCCAGGGGCGAGGCGGAACAGCGTGGTGTAAACCAGGCTGCCATCGGGATTCCGAGCCCGCGTTGCTTGATTCAAATCGAGACTCAGAAAATCTGCGCTGGTAGCAGCCGGTCCGCTATCCCAAGAATTGTTCTTCGCATCGGCATTGCAGATGTCTTGTGTACCCGACAGGGACACGTTGTTGCGGAAAAGGTGTTTTTCACCCGAACTAACCGAATTACAGAAGCCGTAATTGATCCCGTTGCTGAACGACGTATTGTTGATCAATGTTACGCCGCCCGCGTTGCTGTTCTGGTCGAAGCCCTTGTGCGGATTACCAAACGAGATGGAATTGGTGATGCGGTTGTGCTCCACTTTGCCATTGCCGCCCAGTTTGAAGCCATTGCCGTTACCGGCGAAGCTGCTGTTGTTCCAGTAATTGATGCCGTTGCGGAAGGTCATGCTCTTCTCGATCACCACGGCCTCAGGACTGTCGAAAGTATCCCAGCCATCATCCGAATTTTCCCAGGAGCGGCAACCGTGAAAAAAGTTGCCGGGCCCCTGCAGTTGCTTGGAGGCGAAGCCGTCTGCCATGCTGCCGTTCTTCTTTGGGTCGTAGTTACGATACGAGTCGGTATTGATCACGGTGGTGTAGGAACCGCCCTTGTTGATCTCCAGTCCGCTGTTGCGGTTGTTATAGAAGGCACAGTTCTCGAAAGTATTGTGCGCGCCGGTGACGTAGGCACCCTGATAACCGGCACGGGTGATTGCGATGCCCTTGAAATACCAGTAGCTACCGGTGAGGGAGAGGCCGAAGGAATCCTGAACCCAGGCCTTGTCCGGGAAGGAGAAGTCAATCACGGCCTTTCCGCAGTTGGCGGCCACCAGGTAAATCTTGGCGTTGGCGTTACCGGACTTCGACAGGGCGATGGTGTTCTTCGCGCCTGCCGTGTAAGACACGGTATACGTGCCGGGTTGCAGCAGAATCATTTGCCCTGCACCGACCGCAGAGAGGGCAGAATTGAAGCTCATGGGTGAGGAAAAGCTGGTGCCGCTGCCGCTGCCAGATGCGGTCGGCGTCACGTAGTAGACCTTCGATGCAGTGAGGTTGCTCGTTTCCGTGCCGCAGCCGGTTACATAAGGATCGCTGTTAGTGGCAGCAAGCAACTTGCTTGACGAGACGGCATTCTCGGACTCGGAATTGCCTCCGCAAGCTGTCAGCATGAGTAGTACGGCACAAAGGCCGCTGACACGTACATTTTTTGTCTTCAATGCATTCTCCTGTGCGCGTCTTAATCATGGTTGAGACGCATTAATTTTTTAAAAATGGGGAAAGCCGTTAAATAAAAGTATCTTGGCAACATCGACTGCCTCGGCTTACACCAAAAGTTTCTTACCTGTAATTAATTGATAGTGATAAGCAAGTGCTGCGTTCATTTTGCTCCATTGTATTTTTTCCTCCTATGAAATGATTTGGAATGCCCAAAGAATAGACTGAACGCATTGGGATATTATCACAATTGGACAGTCCAATTTATCTGAATTCTAGAAGAATTATGGGATTGGTCGGGTGGAATTATCGTTAAATTCGCATCTCTCGTAAGCGCGATTAACAGAGCGTAATGGTGCGCATTTGAACGTTCGCAAAACGGATTGGTGTGGGGGATGGTAAGTGGTGGTGATCGACCTACCGCTTGGATTAATACTAAATGGTATTGCTTTGTGTTTCCGGTTGGAGTGTTTGCGCCAATTGAATATTGACTCAGGACAGGGCGTTGTTTTTAAGTCCGCATTGGCGATTGGGAAGTAACAATACCCCACTTAAAAGGACTTAACCAACCACTAGTCGCCGAGAGGATGTTTTTGTAGAGGATTGCCCTGTAGGGCCGTACAAATTACTGCCTTGGGGCGTGGCGTGTAGCGCATTTAAAGTGTTTTGATTATGCGTCATATGCTTGTTGATCAGCATGCCGTTGACGCGGTTGAGTTCCTTTGCGGATGCTGCCATCGCCAACAATTCGTCCCATAATTTTTCGGCAGGGGTTCCTGCTTTGCTTAGCCATAATTTGATGGCGGAGGTATCGGCAGTTCCTTGAAACCCTGCTGCTGCCAGCGTAGCATCGCGTTGGACTGCTAACGCCGACATATGGGAGACAACCTTTGTTTTTTCTTCAGTCAGTTGTTTGAGCGCATCAATGTTGGCATCGATGAGCTGTGCTTGTTCTTGCTTGATTAAATCGAGCAAACACCCCATCGCTTTGTGTTCATCGCGCAGACTGTCCATCGGGCTGGTGGGTGTTGTTGTGGGCATTATTGTCTCTTGCGTGAGTGTAATAGGTCTCTGACGGTTTCCAGAAGTCCATCAGCGACTTTTTCAGAGTTAACCTGAAATTGCCCATCGGCGATGGCTAGTTTAATTTTTTCCACTTTTTTTGTATCGAATACGCCGCCTGTTGTTCTGACATCCGTTGCTTGCAGTTGAGAAGACAGGTGCACCGTGTCTGAATGAGGTGGACTCGCACTCGTTTTTTCCGTGCCCTTGGCGACGGATGATTGCGCTGGCCCGACTGGTAAGCCTGGGGCGCTTTTGATCGAATCAGGAATTTTCACAGCAGCATCCTCGTTAAATTAGGGATTACATTCCCTGGGTATGCCTAACTATCGGCGGCGTTTTTTGAAACTTTAACGCAGAACCCAAGAACTTGCGACAGGCTTTGGCCGAGGCTGATGATATTTTTTATCGATGCGTATATCTTTCAGCATTTCTCAATAATTCACCTCTACCTGTCCCCCCATTTTAGCTATTCCACTAATTTGCTGTCCTGCTAATGTTTTGACTTGAACCAGTTGTCCTTCATTGGCATTACTCATCGCGCGTGCGTCGGCTGAAATGCGAAATCCGGGGCCGACCGATACCAGTCGCACTGCCTGGCCTTGTTGTACCGCTATCTGAGCGCGCAGTGCATCTACGCGCAATGGTGCGCCAGATGGTAGGGCGGTATTGAGTGTTCGGCCTAGTGCCTTTGATGGATCGGTAACAACGCTGGCTGGCAGTACGCTAAGGTCGCCTGTCATTTTTTTTAAACTGTTGCTTGTGATGAGTTGTCCTTGCGGCAGGGACATGGCAGCAACCAGGTAATCCGCAATTAAGCTGACATTGGCTTGTAGGTAAATGGTCCAGGGAGTCGGTGCCAGGCAGCGTACTCCCACCGTTGTTTTTCCCCATGCGCGCGTTCCTGTCGGCATAAATGGTTCGAGCGTAAGGCAAGGGGGTAGATTAAGGCGCGTATCAATTGCACTGATCAAGATGTTCACTTTGCCATTGAGTTCGTTAGTCTGCGCATGTAAAAAACTATCTGCCGCCTGTCGCAGTTCTGCAGCGTTTTGGCGCGGAACACTGACCTGTGCCGCTGCATTTCTGACTAATAGCAGCGACAGTAACAGTAACAGTAATAGCAAAGACAAAGAAAGGGGAAAGGTAGGTTTCATATGATCAATGGTGTTATCGCTTGATCAGTGTAGGCGGGGGGATTCTTTTTAAAGCGGTGAAAAGAGCCGCGTTATGCATTCTTATCCGTTGATTGATGGGATGGTGCTTTCCGTACAATGGGTGTTATCAAAAGTATTTATCGGTGCAGAAATTGTTTTCTTTAGCCGATGATTTGGGGAGATGGCGATGGCAGGACGACTCGACGATTATTTGCGATTTCATGAGACTGCCCTCAGTTTGCGTGGACAGCGGCAACAGCTCCTGGCGTCCAATATTGCGAATGCCGACACGCCTAACTATAAGGCCAGGGATGTGGAATTTACCAGTGCCTTGCAGGGAGCTCTGGCACGTCCCTCACAGGGGCCGACGGCACTTGCCAATACGAATCTGGCGCATCAGGCAGGCGGCGCCGAAACCGGCCCCGGGGGCGCCCCCTTGTTATATCGCGGAACGGTACAGGGCAGTGTTGATGGTAATACGGTGGATATGGATGTTGAGCGCAATCAGTTTGCAGATAATGCGATTCGCTATGAGGCTGGGATCACGATGATTAACCAGCAAATCAGAAACATGTTGGCCGCAATACAGGGTCAATAAACCAGACCAATAAAGGACAATCATCATGTCGCTCTTTAATATTTTTAATGTGGCTGGTTCTGCGATGAGTGCGCAGGCGCAAAGGCTCAATGTGGTGGCTAGCAATCTTGCTAATGCGGATAGCGTGACCAGTTCCACCGGGCAGCCTTACCGCGCCAAGCAAGTCATATTTAGTGCGACACCGGTCGATGGCTCGCAGGCTAGCGGGGTTAAGGTGCAGCAGGTGATAGAAGATGCTTCTGCGCCAAAACTGGTTTACGATCCCAAGCACCCCCTGGCCGACGAAAAGGGTTACGTCGCCATGCCCAATGTGAATGCGGTCGAAGAAATGGTCAACATGATGTCCGCTTCACGCTCATATCAAACCAATGTGGAAACGATGAATGCAGCAAAAACATTGTTGATGAAAACGCTGACACTCGGACAGTAATGGGCAGATTTAGCAGAAGTGGCAGATTTAGCATAAGCAGCAGTATTCCTACACAAGTGGCTAAAGGAGTTACCCATGAATGCACTATCCGACACCATATCTCCCAGTGTCTTAGCAGCGATGAATCCCACTGCGGCAACTTCGAAATCAGGCGCTAGCGAGGCGCAGGATAGATTCATGACCCTCTTGGTCACGCAGATGAAAAATCAGGATCCGCTCAATCCTTTGGATAACGCCCAGGTGACGAGTCAGCTGGCGCAATTGTCCACCGTGAGTGGTATTGATAAGCTCAATAAGACGCTGGAAGGATTGATGGGCAGTTATCAATCCAGTCAGTCGCTGCAGGCTGCCAACATGATCGGCCATAGCGTTCTGGTTGCGGGTTCAAGCATGAATTTAAGTGGGGGAAAAGCCTTGTTCGGTCTTGACTTGGCATCACCTGCAGACCAGGTGCAAGTGACCGTTCGGGACAAAGCGGGTAGTACCGTGCGCCGGATGGATCTGGGTGCGCAGAATAGCGGTACCTTGCCTTTGCAGTGGGATGGAAAAGATGAGGATGGCAAAGCGGTTGCCGACGGTCAATACACCTTTGAGGTTGCAGCCACCCGAACTGGGCAGAAAGTAACGGATGTCACGAATTTATCCGTTGGTGAGGTGGCCAGTGTTTCGACCAGCAGTAAAGGCGTGACGCTCAATGTCCCCTATATCGGTAGTGTGAATCTGGCGGATATCCGTCAGATCCTTTAATTGCAATGCGCGTTAAAAACGGATCCATTGCTTGTGTCCGCAAACTAGGAGAACAAAATGAGTTTCCAACAGGGGTTGAGTGGTCTGAACGGTGCATCGAAACAGCTCGATGTCATTGGTAACAACGTCGCTAACGCCAATACCGTCGGGTTTAAGGGTTCTCAGGCGCAGTTCGCTGATGTGTACGCTAGTTCGCTTACCGGTGCAGGTGGAAATCAGGCCGGGATTGGTACCAAGGTATCGCAGATTGCCCAGCAGTTTACCCAGGGGAATATCGAGTCTTCTAGCAATCCGCTCGACATTGCGATTAATGGCGGCGGATTTTTTCGGACTATTATCAATGGCACGGTACAGTATTCGCGCAATGGCCAATTTTCGCTGGATAAGAATGGTTTCATCGTCAATGCACAGGGCGCTCAGCTCACTGGTTATATGGCGAGCGCCAAAGGTGTTCTTTCGAAGGGCGCACCGGTGGCTCTACGAGTAAACAGCGCGGACCTTAATCCGCTACCGACGGCTATCATCAAAGGGGTGATGAACCTTGATTCGCGTTCAGCTATTCCAGCTACGCCCCTCTTCGATCCAACCGATCCGACTAGCTACAACAACGCGACCTCAGTCAATGTATACGACTCCCTTGGTAATCCGCATGTGTTGCAGACCTATTTTGTAAAAACGGCAGCGAGCGCCTGGAACTGTAATTTTGTGATTGACGGCAATATGCCGGTATCTAGCACAACGGCCATGACTTTTAGTTCATCTGGCGCCTTGGTGACACCGGCAGCGGTCGTGCCTCTCTCCTTGGCCCTGGTGCCGCCTACCGGTGCCGTTACTCCCTTGCTGACGACTTTTAATTTTGCGGGAAGCACACAATTCGGAGCAACGTTTAGCGTGAACACGCTAACCCAAGACGGTTATACATCAGGCCGACTATCTGGATTTAATGCGGGATCGGACGGGGTCATTCTGGCTCGTTATACCAACGGGCAGTCGCTGACGTTAGGTCAGGTCGTACTTGCCAATTTCACCAACCCCAATGGCTTATCGCCCCTTGGCAATAATGCCTGGGCAGAAACAGCGTCGTCTGGCGCGGCTTTGGTCGCCGAACCCAATACAGGTAGCAATGGGGTGTTGCAGGCTTCTGCCGTAGAAAATTCGAACGTCGATTTGACCGCTGAATTGGTGCAGATGATTACTGCGCAGCGCGTATATCAAGCTAATGCACAGACGATCAAAACGCAGGATCAGGTTTTGCAGACGCTGGTGAATTTGCGTTAATGCCTATGTTAGTTTCTACGTCAATGCCTTGAATTAGGAACACAGAAAAATTGCAGGAGGAGGAAATGGATCGCTTAATTTATACCGCTATGACAGGTGCCAAGCACATCCTGGAGCAGCAGGCCAATACGTCGAATAATCTGGCCAATGCGACTACCTCGGGCTTTCGTGCGCAGTTGAATTCTTTCCGTGCGGTTCCCGTTATTAGCGATGGTTTGCCAACCCGTGCCTTTGTGGTGGACTCGACGATTGGAACGGACTTTACTCCGGGCGTGTTGCAACAAACGGCGCGCGATCTGGATGTGGCGATTCAAGGAAAGGGCTGGATTGCGCTGCAATTGGAAGATGGTTCGGAAGCGTATACCCGTCATGGCAGTTTGAATCTGAGCCCGAATGGTGTGCTTCAAACGCAAAGCGGCGTGAACATACTTGGCGATGGCGGGCCGATCAGCATTCCGCCAGACGTGACAGTATCTATCGCCAAAGACGGCACTGTTTCGGCGATTGCGACTGGTATCAAGCCGGGCGCGTCCACCATCTTGGGGCGCATCAAATTGGTTAATCCGCCGGAAGATTCCATCGTGCGTGGCGATGATGGTCTGTTTCGTACCAGGAACGGTGAACCGGCGGAGGCCGATGCGGGTGTAGCGCTGGTCGGCGGTGCGTTGGAGGGTAGCAATGTCAACGTGGTGGATGCGATGGTTAGCATGATCAGCTTGGCGCGTCAGTTTGAAATGCAGATGAACTTAATGAAGAATGCGGAAGCAAATGCCGGAAAAGCAACGCAGCTCTTGGCTTTGGTTTGATCGATCGTGGGTGAAGATAGTGACGTGGCACAGCGATTGATCTGGTTCGAATAAGGGTTGATCTGGATTGGTGAACCGTAGTTTGTAGGATGTGCCTCGCGCACCTTACTAGCCCGATCTTTGCATAAATTCGGGAGATTGTTTTCATCTAACGGATTGTGCGCGAATGTAGGGTTGGAGCACCTGGTCCAGACAGCGGAGATGGGTGACGATGAAGCGGGTTTGAGGAGAAAAAAATGATTCGTTCCCTATGGATTTCTAAAACCGGTCTGGATGCGCAGCAAACGCAGATGGATGTTATTTCCAATAACCTGGCCAATGTCAGCACTAGCGGTTTTAAGCGTTCACGCGCGGTGTTCGAGGATCTGTTATATCAAAATTTGCGGCAGCCGGGCGCGCAATCGTCCCAACAGACGCAGTTACCATCGGGTCTGCAAATTGGTACCGGCGTGCGGCCGGTGGCGGCCGAGCGTATTTTTTCCCAAGGCAATTTACAGCAAACCAGTAACGACAAAGATGTGGCAATTCAGGGAGCAGGTTTTTTCCAGGTATTGCTGCCTGACGGTACTGCTGCTTATACCCGCGATGGCTCATTCCAGAGCGACAGCCAGGGTCAACTCGTCACTTCCAGCGGTTACGTGATTCAACCCGCTATCACGATTCCCTCGACGGCAACGAGCATCACAGTGGCACGAGACGGAACGGTTTCTGTCACCCAGGCCGGATCTGCTAGCGCCACTCAGGTGGGGTCTTTACAACTGGCCACGTTCGTCAATCCGGCCGGCTTGGAAAGCAAGGGCGAAAACTTGTATGTTGAAACCAGCGCATCTGGCAGCCCTGGAACCAATACGCCGGGGACCAATGGCTCGGGTACGCTGTCTCAGGGTTATGTGGAAACATCGAATGTGAATGTGGTCGAAGAACTGGTCAATATGATTCAGACTCAGCGTGCCTACGAAATCAACAGCAAGGCGATCACTACTTCCGATCAGATGTTGCAAAGGCTTTCTCAGTTGTAAGATCGCTTAGGTGAGATTGGGATGAAAACACATTTTAAGAAATATTTTTCCGTTGCGCGATGGAGCATGCCGCTGATGTTGGCGGCTTGTTCAACGGTGCCCAGTTCTATTGTGCAATCGCCCACCACCATTCAGCCGCAGCAGGCCAATGCCATGCCTCAGACCAATGGGGCTATTTTTCAAGCAGCTTCTTATCGGCCTTTGTTCGAGGACAGACGGGCGCGCTTGGTAGGCGATCTTTTAATTATTGCTATCAGTGAAAATACCAGTGTCGCCAAAGCCGGAGCCAGCTCGGATGATACGTCAGGCAGTATTGCTATGACTGGCCCGCAAATGACGGGAGTGCCACTGCGCGTACTGCAAGAATTATCTGGAAAGCCGCTCACCTCTTTGCAAGGAAGCTCTACAGTTTCATCGACATCGGGATTGAAATCGGCGGATAAAGCTGCGGCGTCGGCGAGCAATACTTTTACTGGCGCGATCAGCGTTACGGTGATCGATGTACTGGCTAATGGCAATCTTCTCGTGAGCGGTGAGAAGCAAGTGGCATTAGATAAAGGCATTGAATTTATCCGTTTTTCTGGTGTCGTTAATCCAGGTACGATCAGCGCATCCAACACCGTCTCGTCAACCCAGGTGGCCGATGCGCGCTTTGAATATAGAACCAATAGCCGGATGGATCAGGCCCAAATTGTGGGTATGTTTTCCCGATTTTTCCACAGTGTCCTCCCGCTTTAGAATGAGGCAGAAAATGAGAACCGGATATGTACTGCTGCTGATAAAGAAATTTCGGTTCGCCAATTACGGACTCATTTGCCTGGCGCTGCTTCTATCCGCGCCGTGTAATGCCGAGCGTTTGAAAGACCTGGCCAGCATTCAAGGGGTGCGGCAAAATCAGTTGATTGGCTACGGTCTGGTAGTGGGACTTGATGGCAGCGGTGACCAGACTACGCAAACACCATTTACAGTGCAAAGCGTGATCAGTATGTTGCAGCAGGCGGGCATCAGTCTGCCTATCGGCACCAGCTTGCAGCTCAAGAATGTGGCTGCTGTGGTGGTGACGACTTCGTTGCCCGCTTTTGCACAAAGCGGCCAAACATTGGACATCACGGTGTCGTCGATGGGAAATGCCAAAAGCCTGCGCGGCGGGACTTTGCTGATGACGCCACTCAAAGGGGCGGATAATCAGATTTATGCAATGGCGCAAGGCAGTGTGCTGGTGGGGGGTGTTGGTGCAGCATCGGCGGGCAGTAAAGTGCAAGTTAATCATTTGAGTGTTGGTCGCATTTCATCAGGAGCGACAGTAGAGCGTACTGTAACTTCGGTATTGGGACAAAATAACGAGATCCATCTGGAGCTTAACGACACCGATTTTTCAACGGCAAGCCGAGTAGTGAATGCGATCAACCAACAGTACGGTACCGACACGGCGGCTGCGCTTGACGGTCGTGTGATTCGGGTGCGCACCCCCCCAGGGAGCGATCAGCGTGTGGCTTTCTTGGGCGGGTTGGAAAATATTTCAGTCAGCCCGGCTCAAGCTGCAGCTCGCGTCATTATGAATGCGCGCACCGGTTCCGTTGTGATGAATCAGGCCGTTACTCTCGATAAATGTGCTGTCTCGCATGGCAATCTCACGATTGTCATCAACACTGACACGACAGTTAGCCAGCCCGCAGCGCTGTTCGGTGGTCAGACCGTGGCAGTCCAAAATTCGCAACTCGATATCAAAAAAGACGCGGGACAAGTGCTGATGCTGAAAGAAGGCGCTTCTCTTTCAGAAGTGGTGAAAGCGCTCAATGCCATTGGAGCCACGCCCCAAGACTTGCTGGCCATTTTGCAAGCGATGAAGGCGGCAGGCTCATTGCATGCCGAGTTAGAAATTATTTAGGCCTTCCTATGATTAATCAAGCCGATCTATCTGGCAAGCTGGCCGTCGATACCAAAGGCTTGGCGGAGTTGCGCCAGGCTGCACAAAAAAATTCGCCGGAGGCATTAAGTGCTGCCGCCAAACAATTTGAAGCCTTGTTCATGAACATGATGCTCAAAAGTATGCGTGACGCGACACCCCAGGAGGGCGCGTTCGACAATGAGCAAAGTCGCATGTATACCTCGATGCTGGATCAGCAGTTAAGTCAGAATCTGGCCAAGCGTGGCGTCGGTTTGGCCGATGTCTTGATCCGCCAACTCTCGAATGTGGTACCTGCGCAGTCTACAGAGAGAATAGTTAGCCCACAGCTCAGCCCTGACGACGCGCAGAAATCGTCCGTAAATCAAGCCCCCCATGTCAAAGCCTTCCAAGAAAAATTGATGGCACATGCTGAAGAAGCGAGCCTCATTACGGGGATCCCGGCCAACTTCATGATCGGCCAGGCAGCACTCGAAAGTGGGTGGGGAAAACGAGAAATTCCAACGAAAGACGGCACACCCAGCCATAACCTTTTTGGGATTAAAGCCACCGGAGGATGGCAGGGACGTGTCACCGAAACGGCCACCACGGAATATGTGAACGGCGTGCTGCAGACCAAGATGGAGAAATTTCGCGCTTATGATTCTTATGCCGATGCATTTCGTGATTACGCCAAGCTCTTGAAAAATAATCCGCGTTATGAAAATGTCTTGGCCAATGCGCAGGATGTCAAAGGTTTTGCAGAGGGATTGCAGCGCGCAGGTTATGCAACTGACCCGCATTATGCCGCCAAGCTGACGCGCATCATCCATCATTCCTTGACTTAATCAGGGCTAGAGAAAAGCCTATCCATAGGGCGAGTGCCCGATTGTATTTACGTAATATGTAGTTACGTAATACCTAATTCGACGTAGATAAGGAACCCCCTACTTGTTTGTTTTTGCGTAAGTGCTGTCAATAGGATTCATTAAGCGTAGAGCATTCAAGTATGGTTCAAGTTTTTCGGCATCGTGCCGTTGATGTAAATGTGACGTAACAGATTAAAAGAGAAAAATATGAGCTCCGGCATCTTCGGTATTGGTAAAAGCGCTATCACTGCTGCGCAGGTCGGATTGTCTACGACTGCGCACAATATAGCCAATGCTGCTACCCCGGGCTTTAGTCGTCAGACTGTGATTCAAGGCGCTGCGCAGGCACAGGGCGGCGTTGGCGGCGGCACTGCTGTTTTGAGCATTGAGCGGGTCTATGATCAATTTATTGGCTCGCAAGTACTTACCGCACAGAGCGCAAAAAGTGCGATTGACGCACACAAGACGCAGATCAATCAGATCGATAATATGTTTGCCGATCCCTCGGCTGGTTTGTCGTCCGCTTTACAGGATTTTTTTAGCAGCGTACAAAGTTTAAGTGCCAATCCTAATGACACGCCATCCCGTCAGGCAGTATTGTCGGGGGCGAATGAGCTGGCGGGGCGCTTTCAAAGTATGGATGGGCGGTTGATGGAATTACGCGCCGGTGCCAATAGCCGGATAGCATCGAGTGTCGTCACTATCAACACTTATGCCGATTCGATTGCCAAACTGAATGATTCGATCAGTGTGTTAGCCAATAATGCGAGCGTCTTGCCCAATGATTTGTACGATCAGCGCGATCAATTAATTTCCGATCTGAGTAAAGAGGTGAAGGTCACTACCCTCAAACAAAGCGATGGTAGTTATAACGTCTCCATTGGCAACGGACAGCCCTTGGTGGTGGGGGCTAAAGCTTATCCGCTGACAGTGACCAGTTCGCCTACCGACCTGAGCCGGACCGAAGTCGGATTTTTAGCCAATGGAAGCATCGTTGCGTTGCCCGAAAGTGTGATCACTGGCGGTAATCTTGGCGGCATTCTTGATTTCCGGGCAAAGACGCTCGATGCTGCGCAAAATTCGCTTGGGCTGATCGCCGCTGGATTAACGAGCACGTTTAATGCCCAGCATAAATTGGGACAAGATCAGAATGGGGCGGTGGGTAAAGATTTTTTTAATGTGACTACACCGGTCGTTAATCCTAATAGTAAAAATAATGCGGGCACGAATGCTCTTGTCTCTTCCACGTTAGGTGATGTGAGTCTGCTCACGGGCAGTGACTACCAACTCAAAAATACAGGCGCAGGCGCTTATTCTTTGTTGCGGCTTTCGGATAACACGGTGCTTTCCAGTACGACCTTTGCAGCGGCGCAGGTGGCCGCAGTGAATGAGGGCTTTACTATCAATTTGGCGTCAGGTAGTTTTACGATCGATGACAATTTTATTATTAAGCCCACGGTCAATGCCAGTAGTGGATTTGGCGTTGCTATCACCAGCAATACGGACATTGCGGTGGCCGCCCCGATCCGTACTTCTGCCACCAATGCTAATTTGGGTTCCGGCAAGATTAGTGCGGGTGTCATTGCTGCGACGGATGTCATTCCCACGCTTACCTTGTCCTACAATTCGGGGACCGGCAAGCTGAGTGGATTTCCTCCCTTGCTGCCGGTAACGGTGACGACTGCCGGTGTGCCCACTACGTATGCTGCGGGTACCCCAGTCAATTACACCACGGGCGATATCGTTAATTTTGGCAAGACTGAAATTAGTGGTATTCCGATTGTGACTGGCAGTTATTCAGTCGGGATTCCTAGCACGACGCTGACTTACAATTCGGCGACTAATAAATTGAGTGGCTTTCCGCCTTATCTCGATGTCAGTGTGACCAACAATGGCGTTGCCGTAGCAGGTTCTCCTTTTTCCGCTGGAACGCCAGTGACTTACACAGCGGGGGCAACGGTCAGTGTAGGCGGTATCAATTTTACGCTCAGCGGTACACCCGCTAATGGCGACACCTTTACTATTGCTCCTAATAGCGGCGGTCTGGGTGACAATCGCAACGCGTTATTGTTGGCGGGATTGCAAAGCAAGAATACCTTACTGGGTAAGGCAGGGGGGGCGACGACGGCGAGCTTTCAAAGCGCTTATGCCCAGCTTGTCGGTTCGGTCGGTAACAAGGCGCGGGAACTGCAAGTAACAGGCGATGCGGGAACCAAGCTGCTTGAGCAGGTGACTGCCGCGCAGCAATCAGTTTCGGGGGTGAATCTGGATGAAGAAGCATCGAACCTGCTCCGTTACCAGCAGGCCTATCAGGCTGCAGGAAAAGTCATGCAGATAGCCAGCAGTTTGCTCGATGTGTTGCTGTCCTTAGGGCATTAAGAGACGTTCCTAATTTATTCAGATGGGGTGAATCATGCGCATCAGCACCAATACCATTTATTCTTCCGCAACGACACAAATCGGTGATCTGCAGTCGGGTCTGGCAAAAACACAACAGCAGTTGTCCACCGGTCGCCGCATGCTGAGTGGGGCGGATGACCCGGTTGCTTCTGCGCAAGCGCTAGAGGTTACGCAATCGGATAATATCAACAGCCAATTTGCAATCAATCGCCAAAATGCGACGAATGCATTGTCAAAGCAAGAGACCGCGCTATCTGGCGTAACCGAACTGTTCCAAGACATCAAAACACACATCGTCAATGCAGGTAGTGGGGCGATGACGACGTCTGATCGTGCTTCCCTTGCAGTCTCCTTGCAGTCGAGTCTCGACAGTCTTCTTAACCTGGCTAATACCGTGGATGGCTCAGGTAAATACATATTTTCGGGCTACCAGACTTCGATCCAACCTTTCAATAAAACAGCCACGGGGGCGCAATATCAGGGTGACCAAGGGCAGCAGTTGCTACAGGTTTCTACTTCGCGTCAGATAGCGTTAAATGACAGCGGTGACTCGGTATTCGAGCATAACAAAACAGGTAATGGTATTTTTGCGACCTCTGCCAGCGCTGCGAATACGGGGTCTGGTATCGTGTCTTCGGGTTCGGTGACCAACACCGCCGCGCTGACCAATCATAATTATGCGGTCACGTTTACCGTTGCCGCTGGTGTGACAACGTATGACGTACTTGATACGACCACAGGTTTACCCGTACCGCCTGCGGCCAATCCTTATGTGAGCAGTCAATCCATCGCATTCGATGGATTGCAGTTGAGCGTCACCGGTGCGCCTGCCAATGGCGATCAATTTATGGTCGCGCCTAGCACTAATCAAAGCATATTTACCACCTTGACGAACCTGATTGCGACGCTCGGTAAACCTTCCATTGGCGCCACGGCCCAAGCGGCGCTCACCAATGGATTGAGCGTTGCGAATGACAATGCCGATAAAGCGCTGGATAACATTTTATCGGTGCGGGCATCGATTGGTTCGCGTTTGAAGGAACTTGATGCCCTTGACAATACGGGTTCCGATTTGAGTATTCAATACAAAACCACACTGTCCCAGCTGCAAGATCTGGACTACACCAGCGCGTTGTCGAATTTTTCAGCACAGCAAACAGCACTTGAGGCTGCGCAAAAATCATTCATTAAAGTTGCAGGGCTTTCCCTGTTTAATTTTATTTCTTGAGTTGCTCACACGCGCAATACGCTTTAGATACCGAGAATGAGACTTCCTCGGACAGTGTCCAAGAGATCAAATATCCTTTACTACAAGTCAGGTGAGCGTAAAGGCTGCCTAATGTCATGGGTATGGAAGCCAAAGCTAGTTGTGGAACCATTTTTGATGTTGGCGTGATCGGCAAAAAATAACTTCAACGTGTGGGTTACTGTTGGAAAGGCGATCTTATCCCAAGGAATGTTTGCCTCTTGGAATAAAGATACTTCGAGACTTTCGACTCCGGCTGCATAGTCAAGGTCGAGCAAAGTTGCGTGATAAAAAAGATGTACCTGATGAACGTGAGGCACATTCAGTAGAGAAAAAAGTTGACGTAATTCGATATGGGCACCTGCCTCTTCGATGGTTTCTCGCTGGGCCGCATCTTGGGTAGTTTCATTGTTTTCCATAAATCCAGCAGGCAAGGTCCAATAGCCCATGCGTGGTTCGATTGCACGTCTGCACAAAAGAATATGGGCGTTCCCCTCTTGTTCCCATACCGGTATGGACCCCACTACTATTTTCGGATTTTGATAATGAATCAGGCCGCATTGGCTGCAGACATGGCGTTGTCGATTATCGTCGGGAGGGACAAGGAGGGAAACCGGATGAGCGCATTCGGAACAGAATTTCATAATAAGGTCGGGTAAGGGGATAGTCGGGGAACGTCGTAATGCCTTGTCGGGACGATTGTGTAGTACTCGTATTGGTTACTATAAAAATATTATTGAATGCTCTGTGCCACAACATTTAGTGTATCACCGGCGCTCCAAACACTAATTGTAGTTGCTTTAGATGAGGATGCCCTGTATGATCCTTCACATCAGACGCGGGGTGGAGCAGTCTGGCAGCTCGTCGGGCTCATAACCCGAAGGTCACAGGTTCAAATCCTGTCCCCGCAACCAAGTTCAGTAAAAAAATGGTTACATACTTCGGTATGTAACCATTTTTTTTGAGGCGATAGTATTCAGTTCAACTTGTAGATTCCATAGCTCTGCTTTGCGTAAACAATTTCGAAGACGTGTTCTACCAAATGAGTATTTTCTTTGCCACCGACACGTATTTCCGCAAGGTGGGAGGTTCTCACTTTTATTGGGCTGCAACCCGTATTTCCTGTTGTTCCAGGCGTATGCAGCTACCAATTCCCCCCCAGTGTTTTTGATTCGCCCGGTTTGAGGTGGAGTTCGATAACTTTGTCGTCATAACGGATTTTTCCGCCCCCGGAACCTGCCACAGAATGAACCGTTGCGGTAGCGAGTTTACCGTTCGTCCAGGCGAGATCGATTTCAAATCCACCGCGGGCACGTAGACCTTTGACAGAACCGGTTGCCCAGGCAGAAGGCAGGGCCGGGAGCAAATGGATTTCGCCAGTCTGGGATTGCACGAGCATTTCGCAGATGGCGGCGGTGGCACCGAAATTGCCGTCGATCTGAAAGGGGGGATGTGCATCAAACATATTCTGGTAAGTACCGCCGGCGTTGTTGGTCTCCGTGCCGGTGCCAGTTTGCTGGGCGGCGCGGGCGCCGGGCTTGGCGAGTTGGCCTTGTAACATTTTGTAGGCATGATCGCCATCCTGCAGACGAGCCCAGTATGCCGTTTTCCATGCCATAGACCAGCCCGTACCTGCATCACCGCGGCCTTCGAGTGTCTTGCGGGCTGCCGCTGCGAGCGCGGGGGTTGTGGTGGGTGAAATCTGGCGGCCGGGAAACAGCGCGAACAGATGGGAGACATGGCGATGCGTATCGCTTGCTGTGTCGAGTATCGGATCTTTTTTCTCATCCAGCCATTCGAGTATTTGTCCCCAACTACCGATGCGCGGCACGGCGAGTTTGTCGCGCATGGCAGCGATTTGATTACGGAAAATTTGGTCGGTGCCCAGGGCATCGGCTGCTTCGACAGTATTGTTGAATAAATCCCAGATGATTTCCTGGTCGTAGGTGATGCCATCTTCGATGGGGCCGTGTTCCGGTGACCAGCCATTCGGGGCGACGAGGCGGCCATCAGGTAAAACCTTCAGGCTGTCCTGCCAGAATTGGCAGGCCTCTTTCATCATTGGATAGGCGACGGTGCGGAGAAATTCCTTGTCTTGAGTGAATGCGTAATGTTCCCAGAAATGCTGGGCGTACCAGGCGTTGGCAGTTTTATTCCACGTGTAGCCTGTAGCGCCGAAAGGATTCGACTCGGTACGCACCGTCCAGCCGCGCACCGGTTTGCCGGTGGCCGTAAGAAAGGTTTCCTCAAGTGGACGGAGGCGTCCATTGGGGTCGGGTGAGGCGCTTGCTGCGCGCGGATGTGGGGCAGCACGTGCAGCTGTTTCAGCAATGAGCTGGCGGTAGATCGGCGTTACACCTCGTACGAAATTAAAGAAAGGGTGAGCCGATTCGCGGAGGTTAGCGGGTTCGGCCGGCCAATAATTCATCTGAATGTTGATGTTGGTATGGTAATCAGAATTCCAGGGTGGTGTGAGGCTATTGTTCCAGAGCCCTTGCAGGTTGGCAGGGAGTGAATCACGGGAGCTGGAGATAAGCAGGTAGCGGCCAAACTGAAAAAATTGTGCTTCCAGTCCGGGATCGTTTCCTTCGGCCGTGTAGGTCTCAATGCGCTTGTCGGTGCTCAGCGCACGGCGTTGTGGCGTAGCTTCGCCGAGGTTGAGGGCGACCCGCCCAAACAGTGCATGAAAATCGTTTTGATGTTCAGCCATGAGTTCTGTCCACGGGCGGGCCATCGCTGCGTTCACTTGTGCCGAAACGCGAGGCAGTGGGTGATCGCCCTGGAATCGTTTGGCCGGATCAAAGCTGTAACTCGTCCCGGCGCCGAGAATGAGGGTGAGTGTATTGCAATCGGTGAAGGTAATTTTGTTGCCATCGAGCGTGAGCTTGCCACCTTCGTTTACTACGTGCACTTGGCCGGCGTAATCCATCACATTGGTGGAGGGAGCCGGTAGTGGTGGTGGGGTTTGATTTCCACGACGGCGTGCTGGTTGGATAAAACCGGCTAGTGAGCCGGTGGAATAGATGCGATTGCCAGAAGCGGTGATGCGTGCCTCATGCATATCAGTCAGCTCGATGGAACCCGTATAGCTGCCGGGTTTATTCGCCGTCAGGCGCATGACGATTACTTGCGCCGGATGGCTGGCAAAGGTTTCGCGGTGAAATTGAATCCCTTCCCTTACATAGCTGACGCGATGCACGCTTTGTTCAAGATCGAGTTCACGGACATAATTGCTTGTGCCAGTATCGTGGCCCGGTAGGTTGATGAAGACGTCGCCAAAAGGCTGATACGCTCCCATAGCTTTGTCGTCGCCGGTCCAGAGTGTGATGTCGTTGAACTGAACCCGTTCGCGCGCTGGCTGGCCGAAAATCATTGCACCGATGCGGCCATTGCCGATGGGTAGTGCTTCGCGTTCCCAGCCTTGCGGGGTGTCTGGCGCTGGTTTGTCGTAACGCAGCGTCAGGTCGGCTGCAGTGGTAACAGTCGCAACGAAGGCGAACATGAGATAGAGCACAGAGCGAAATAAAGTTTTCATGAGGAGCAATCGTTTTAAAATTTTATTCAGACCCGTTCAATGGATGGGGGTTGTCGGCACCACAGACGAGGGCACAGTCTCTATCGGTTTGGGTGGAGGTGGCAGGTCTGCCGGTGTGGCCGGCCCAGTAATATCCACCGGCCAATCGTCGGTGCGAAACGACCATGCGGGCAGGCCGACACCGTTGATCAGGTTGGTCATGGTTGTCTCATGCCAGGCGAAGCGGGCGGCGACCGGCAGCGCTACTTCGGGCGCAGTGAGGATTATTTTTTCTTCGTGCACGAATGCTGTGGCGGGCACGAACTGCCGGTCTGCACCGGCGATGATGAAGCCAGTGAGAGCTTGCCCATCGCGGCTAGCAAGTCCTTCTGCATGGGCAAATGAAATTTCAAACTCAGTGCCATGCGTAGTCGCGTGCGTGAAGACCGGGCCGGAGGTGGCGATGCCAGTGCGTCCATAGGTATCGCTCAGCGCGAGCGCAGCGAGGCGGCGACCGACGTCACGCTTGTTGGTTGGATGAATGTCGTCCAGGTCTGTTACCAGGTCGGTAATGACCGTCATGCCGGTGTGGGGAATGGCAAGTGCCCGTGTTTGCGCTTCCCAGAACATGGGCAGCGCCTCGACCGATAGTGGCCGTGCTGATTTGCGCACTGAGTAACGGTAAGGTGCGATCTGTACATAATAAAATGGTGCATCGGTACGGTCCCAAGCAGTGCGCCAGCCGCCGATGAGCGCGCGCATTTTATCCGTGTAGATCGCCGATTCGATATTCATGAGATTAGACTCGCCCTGGTACCAGATAAAGCCGCGCAGCGCGTAAGGCACCAGCGGTTCCACCATCGAGTGGTACAGACTGGCACCAATCGTGCTGTTAAATTTTTGGCCGGTCGCGGCTGCGGTTGCAAAATCCTTCAGGCTCGGTACAGCAGCGAAACCTTCGGCCAGTGTCCATGGCTCAATGCGGGTACCGCCGAAACTGGTGTGAATGATGCCAATCGGCACCTTCAGATCACGCAGTAATTCGCGTCCGAAGAAATAACCCGCTGCCGAGAAATGCATTTTTTCTACCGCTTCTGGCGTACTGGCCAGCCATTGCTGGGTGAGGTCGTCTGGCTGCGATATGCCGTTACGCGGCACCTGGAATAATCGGAGCAATGGGTGATCGGCATCGCGAATTTCGGCTTCTGCATTGTCGGTTGGTTTTTGCCCGCGTTGTCCACCGATCGGCTTTTCCATATTCGATTGGCCGGAAGCGAGCCAGACTTCGCCGACCAAGACATCTGAAAAAGTGAGTTCATTGGAGGCGTGTACTTTGAAAATGCGTGGTGCCGTACTGGTTGCGAGGGGTGCCAGGCGTATTTGCCAGCGGCCGTCGGCAGCGGCGCGTACTGTTTTCCTCTGTCCAGCAAACTCTACGGTGACTTCTTCGTCGGGTGCCGCGTTTCCCCAAACCGGAACCGCCATCTCACGTTGAATGACCATGTGATCGGAAAAAATCGGCGGGCATTGCACCGCTGCGTGTGAAACCGTCGTTGTCAATACGAATGCGGACGAGATGACAAAAAATCGTTGAAGCAGGTGGGAAAGGGTCATTGCGTCAGTCCTCATCCTAGGAAAAATCGATCAAATTTGAATGCGAATAGTGTAGCGAAATAGTTGACCATTATTTTCAAAGATTTTTTCAAAATAATGGTTCACACCCCATTACGCTTTATTTACCCGTCGATCAACGCAGGATTCCACGCATGCGTAGTTTGGCTTTGCACACCCAGCCCCGTGATGCCCAGACGCATCTGGTCTCCCGGTTTCAGGAAAACAGGCGAAGGCTTCTGACCAAGACCAACGCCCGGCGGTGTACCGGTGCTGATGATGTCACCCGGATAAAGAGTCATGAACCGGCTGATGTAGCTCACCAGATGCGCGACCGTAAACACCATTGTTCTAGTAGTCCCTTGCTGATATTTTTTGCCATTAACTTCAAGCCATAAGTCCAGGTTCTGTGGATCCGCTACTTCATCTGTAGTTACCAACCAAGGACCGATTGGGCCGAAGGTGTCGCAGCCTTTTCCCTTATCCCATTGTCCGCCTCGCTCGAGTTGATATTCACGTTCGGACAAATCATTGACGACGCAATAACCAGCTACATATTCCATTGCATTTGCTTCGGGCACATATCTCGCTGTTGTGCCAATCACGACGCCTAGCTCTACTTCCCAATCGCTTTTGATAGAATTTTGCGGGAGGACGACAGGGTCGTTGCAGCCGATAATAGCGCTGGTTGCTTTCATGAATAATACCGGCTCGGCAGGGACGGCCATGCCTGATTCGGCAGCATGGTCTGCATAGTTCAAACCAACACAGATAAATTTTCCAGTACCACTGTAGGGTGGCGCAATGCGTCCAGGTTGGGAAACCACAGGCAGCGCTTTCACGTCTAGCGCTGCCAAGCGTTTTAGATTGTCGGAACTTAAGATAGCCGCTGTAATGTCGGGTATCACACCAGATAGGCATCGTACTTGTCCGTCCGCATCCATCAGAGCTGGTTTCTCATTTCCTTTTGTGCCATATCGCATTAATTTCATTTTATTTCCTTGAAGAGTTTGTTAAATTTAGTTTGACCAGCCGCCATCAATAATCTGTGTTGTGCCGGTAGTAAATGCAGATTCATCCGAACCCAGATACACAGCTAGCGCAGCGATCTCTGTTGTGCACCCCAGGCGGCCTAGCGGCTGGCGTGCGGCGAAAGCGGCAAACACGGTTTCGACACTTTGCCCGCTTTCTTTCGCTTGTATTTCGATCCGATTTTGTAGTGACGGCGACTCGACTGTACCCGGGCAAATTGCATTGCAGCGAACCCCTTGTGTGACGAGGTCAAAAGCGACCGATTTAGTCATGCCGATGACCGCTGCTTTTGTCGTGGTATACACAAAGCGATTAGACACTCCCTTGATGCTCGACGCTACGGAAGACATATTGATGATGGAACCTGAGCCTTGCTCGATCATGCCCGGCAAGAACGCCCGAATTAAACGATACATAGACCGCACATTGATATTGAACGAGAAATCCCACGCGTCTTCACTGCAATCAAGAATGGAACCGCTATCGACGTAACCTGCGCAGTTGAACAAAATATCGATCTTGCCAAGTTCGCTCGCCAATGCCGAAATGGCTTGGGGATCGGTCACATCGAGCGGGCGAACCTTGCACCCCGGCAGTGAATGCAGCGCGGCCAGATGGGTTTCATTGATATCGGTGGCGATCACTTGCGCGCCTTCACGCAGATAGGCTTCTACTGTGGCGCGTCCAATGCCTTGACCTGCCGCCGTAACGAGCGCGATCTTTCCTTGCAATCTTCCAGTCATCTTTTAATCCCCATGGTAAAAAATAATGCACGTTTTTTGTAACTATTGAGCGAGGGGTATGGCCCTTTCCTGTGATCGGGAGTAGGGCTAAAACTGCACCTTCCCCTGCGCTCAATAGTTGGCTTTTTAAAGTATATGAAGGCCGCCAAATTCATGGCATGTAAAATATTTGCGGCATCATGGCCCAATGTTCACCTTCTGCGCGCGAGGCGAGCGGCACCTGACAGGGGCTGCAGAAGGTCCACCAGCGCCGTGTTTCGGCATCCTCTGCTATGGCTGCCATGTCGGCGTCGAAATCGCTGCCGAGATACTCCCAATAGCCAAACAGCAAATTCTCTGGCTCGCGTAAAAAAATACTGTAGTTCTGTACGTTCGCTTTTTTTAAAGTGGATAAGACCTGCGGCCAGACGGCGGCGTGCAAGATTTTGTATTCGCCAATTTTTTCTGGATCGATGCCGATTACCATTCCCATTCTTTGCATGACGCTACTACCTTTTCTTTATTAAATTCGATAAAAATGCTGCGCATTCAGGCCCAGTACCTTTTGCTTTTCTTGCGGAGTCAAATTGGCAAGCAGTAGCTCGGTGGCATCGATCCAACGCCCATAATCTGCCACCAGATTGAGTACAGGCCAGTCACTGCCCCACAGCACACGCTGCGGGCCGAAGCTGTTCAATAGGTGGTCAACATAGGGTTGAAGATCGACAGTTTTCCATTGCGGTTCTGCCTCGTTCACCATGCCCGACAGCTTGCAATAAACTTGCGGCAGTGCCGCCAAGCGAGCGATATCATCTTTCCAGGGTTGTAATTCTCTTGCTGCGATAGGGGGTTTGGCGGCATGATCGATCACAATCGGCATGGATGGAAACCGGTTTGCGAAGACCAGTAGCGCGGGCAAATGGTGCGGCAAGACTAGCGCGTCCAGACTGAGCCGATGGCGTTGCATCGCTTCGATTGCAGGTGCCAGGGCAGGATCGGCAATCCAGTTATCTTCGGGCAGATCTTGCAGCATCGGCCGCAATCCTTTGAGCTTTGGATTTTGTGCCAGGACATCGATGCGCTGCGCTGCATCCGCTGTCTTCAGATCGACCCAACCGACCACGGCTTGAATGAATGAATGATGTGCGGCCAAGTTCAGCAGGAAGTGCGTATCGTCTTCGTTTGGCATGGACTGCACTAGCACGGTTGCATCGATATGATGCTGTACCAAGAGCGGTTGTAGTTGGGGCGGCAGGTGGTCGCGGTAAATCGCTGCCAGCTCAGGCGGCGGCCATGCGCCCGCCCGTTTTTCTAGCAGCCAGAAATGTTGATGAGCATCGATCCGCATCACGCTGTTCCTGCGGAGGGGAGGGGTGAGAGCGATGGCGAAGATACTGGCAGCGGTGCGCGCTCGTCCACTAATCCTTGGGTTTTAAGCGTGACCCACAATTCGTCCGGTATCGGCAGGTCAAACCATGCGGCATTTTGGCGCAGCTGTGCTACATCTCTACCGCCGGGAATGCAGGACACGACCGCCGGATGCGCCATTGGGAACTGCAAGGCGGCAGCGGGCAGCGGTACCGAAAACGCGCGGCAGACCGTTTCCAGTTTTTCGACTCGACTGATGATCTCAGGCGGGGCATCCTGATAATTAAATTTTCGATTACCCACCAGAATGCCTGAATTGAATGGGCCGCCAATGACGATAGCATTACCGGCGCGTTCGCAAGCGTCGAGCAAAGGTGACAGGCTTGTCTGCTCTAGCAAGGTATAGCGGCCCGCTAACAGGGTGCAATCGAGGTCGATTTCTTGCATGCTGTCTACGACGATTTCCCATTCGTTCACGCCTAGTCCGATGGCGGCGACTTGACCGCTGTTGCGCAGTTCGTCCAGCGCTTTAAATCCGCCTCCAGTCGTTAGCTGTTTCCAATAGTGCATATGCTGGTCGCCATGCGTCATGCGGCCGATATCATGCACAAACAAGATGTC
The DNA here is from genome assembly GCA_025352145.1 of Oxalobacteraceae bacterium. Classification (GTDB taxonomy): domain Bacteria; phylum Pseudomonadota; class Gammaproteobacteria; order Burkholderiales; family Burkholderiaceae_D; genus JANXTY01. The sequence goes on along the minus strand of JANXTY010000018.1, from coordinate 44,208 downwards.
GACGTGTGCCAATCCCAAGCGTTGCAAACTGTCTTCGTGCGACCGCATGATGGCATCGTAGGTATAGTCGTACACAGGACGGAACGGCAACGGCGTTGCCCAATCGTTTTCGCCGGGTTTGACGGACGCATCCGGCTTCATCAGGCGTCCGACCTTAGTGCTGATCACGTAATCCTGACGAGGCCTTTTGCGCAAAGCCGCGCCGAGCCGATGTTCGGACAAGGTGAACCCGTAGTAGGGTGCGGTATCGAAATAGCGTAATCCAAGTTCCCAAGCCTCATCCACGGCGGCACGCGCATCTTCTTCACGGGTGGCGCGATATAAGCCGCCGATGATGGCGCAGCCCATGCCTAATGCGGTGAGCTTGAGATTGCTGCGGGGTAGTTCAATAGAGTCTGTAGCGAGCATAAGGGCTATCAAAAAAGATGAAAATTGTTAGTGCTGTGGTTACCGTTACTTCTGACTGCGCATTACCATCAGGCTTTACGCAGGGGAAAACAGCCCGGGCCGGAAGGCTCGAAACGTTTATACGTGAGTACAAATTCCTGATGTCCCAATGCTTCGGACTGACTCAATGCCCCATTGGCAACGTCACGTATCATCGTCACAATTTCAGTGCCGACTTCATCGAGTGTGGCGTCGCCAGTGAGAATGCGCCCAGCGTTGATGTCCATGTCTTCCGATAGCTGTGTATAGGTGTGCGGATTGGCGCAGACTTTAATCACGGGCGAAATCGCCGAGCCCACGACCGATCCGCGTCCCGTGGTAAACAAGGTAATGTGCGCTCCGCAAGAAATGAGCTCGACTATTTCGGCATTGTCGGAAATATTAGGGAAGCCGAAACGGGGTTCGCCATCAGGTACTACATCGAGTAGATACAAGCCGCCGGGAGGAGCTTGATCACCAGGCTTTAGAATGCCGCTGATTTCCGATGCCCCGCTTTTGGCGTAGGCGCCCAGGGATTTTTCTTCTTGCGTAGTCAACCCACCATCGGCATTGCCGGGTGAAAAACTTCCGTGGCCCATGATGGTGTAATACTTCGCCGCTTTCTCGACCGTCTTGACAATCGCATCGCCTAGTTCGGGCGACACGGCGCGGTTCTTCATGTGATATTCGCAACCGACCAGTTCTCCTGTTTCTTCAAAAATACAGGCGCTGCCAGCTTCAACCAGCATATCAAATGCACGCCCGACGGCGGGGTTAGCGGTAATGCCGCTCGTACTGTCCGATCCGCCGCAAATGGTGGCGACCACCAATTCGTCCAGCCCCATCGCTACCCGTGGCTGTTGCTCCAGGGTGTCGAGTGCCCATTGGACCCATTCAACACCGCTTTTGACGCTGGTGCGCGTGCCGTGGTTTTCCTGAATCGTGATGGTATGTACTGGACGGCCGCTGTTTTGAATCAATTCGGCTAGTCCCCGTTTATTAAATCCTTCACAGCCCAGAGATACCAGCAACACTGCGCCGACATTGGGGTGCGTTGCCAGCTTCCCCATGACTTGATCGGCGTATTCGTTGGGGAAGCATCCGGCAAAGCCGATCAGATGCACTGCCTGACCAGGAAATGCGTTGACCACATGCCGTGCTACGTGATGCGCGCACTCCACCATGTAAGCGACGACGACAATATTGCGTATCCCTTTACGGCCATCTGCGCGTAAATAGCCGGAAATTGAAGGGGTCTTTACGTTGGCATGAACGCTTGTATTCACACTCGTTTGCATGGGGATTACCTTTCTAAAAAATGATGGCCTTCACCACTCAGGGTGTAGGTCGGAATGTAATCGCTCTCTAAATTGTGTGTGTGAATATGCTCGCCGATTGCGATGGCGTGAGTGACGCTGCCAATCGGTGCGCCATAGCGCAGCACTTTGTCACCAATGGCGAGCGCACGGCGTGCGAGTTTGTGGCCGATGTCGATGTTCTGCGTAAGTATTACGGGACGCGCATCGATCAACACGATGTCACCTATGTGCAATGCAGAACGAGCGATAAGACAGTTGTCTTGCTCGGCCATGAGTAATACGCCTGTCGCCTGCGTCGTCTGGGATGAAGTCACCATGCGGTACTCTCCTTAAATTGGATCAATTTTATAAAGTAAATATCGAAAATGTCGGTTCGTCATGCAGCGACTGTCTCCATCGTTTTCCCGCCCTAAATTTCCCTGTCCTAAAATATGGAGCCTTTAGCGCAATACCGGATGTTGCTTGCGGGTGCTGATCGATTTCATCAGCGATGCGCGGGCGGAATCCAAATGGTTGCGCATTAAATGCAGCGCTTGATCCAAGTTGCGTGTCGCCAACGCGCGCAGTATGGCGAGATGTTCTTGCAACGCGAAGTTGTTGCGTTCCATTTCTTCGCGTTTGTCCCACTGATAGTGATAGTGAAAAACAAAGGAAACGATATCGTAAAAATCCTGAGCAAATCGATTGTTGAGTAAGCCGATCAGAAAGGTATGAAATTCGCGGTCGAGGGTGGGAAATTCTCCGTAGCGCGTTTTTATTTTGGGCTCCAGTTTTTCGTGTTTGGCAATCAGACGGTGGAGTTCCAGATAGACTGGATCGGATGGGCCCAGGCTGCAACAATGCTCGATCGCCGTGATCTCGAACATTTGCCGCATGTCGGCTAATTCTTTCGCAAACGACAGGTCGAACGCACACAAGCGCCATCCCCCTTGCGGTTTTTTCTCGATCAGGCCAAAGCGCGAAAACCCGATGAGGAACTCTCGCACGCTCACCGTACTTGTTCCGGCTTCGCGCGCCAATTCTACTTCTGAAAATTCCGCCCCCGGCTGCATGTCGCTTTGGAAGACCCGCTCCATCATGACATGTTGAATACGTTGTGACCCCGATTGTAATTCGGCCACATCGAAATAATCCTCGGCAATCGGCGCTCGGACAATTTCTCGTTGTGCGAGGCCATTGATTATCTGACGCGTGTGCAAATAAGCGATGACATTGCGTACCACGGTTCGGCTCGAATGACACGCTGTCGCCAAGAATTGTTCGGAGGGCAGGACGTCGCCCACCGCGATTTTTTCGGCGATCAAGGTCAATAACAGGTTGGTCGTCCGTTTGTAGAGTGTAGGGGGTTTTGACATGGGATTTAGCGGGGCCTGTCTGGACAATGCGCTCTTGTAAGAGTAGATCGCCATGAGAGCACGAAGTAAATGGCGTTAACATTTTATTGGTAAGACTTACGTAAAATCGCCCCAGCCGGGGGGTGTCTATAGATGTGCCTATTTGTTCTGCAAGCGTATTGCCTTCCCCGTCCGGCCTTGCGGGGGTGTTTTTGCCTAAGTCCTGATTCGTTTTATTTTGCATGACTACGTTGGGTTACACGGCGGGGACTAACACTAAATCGGCCATCGCATTCGCGGGAATGATCGCCCCCACTTTCCCCACGACGCGCTCTGCCAGCCGGCATGCCAGTTCGGCCGATGCTAGCGGCGTCAGGCCAAAAATGCGGGCCGCCAAGTATGCGCCGTTGAAGCTATCTCCTGCTGCAGTAGTATCTACAACGGGAACTGCCATTGCCGATACGTGAATGGATGCCTCACCAGGTGGCGCTACCAGGCAACCGGAAGCGCCTAACTTGATGATAATTTCAACGTCACGATTACGTGCGCGAATACGATTAATCACGGCATCGGGAGTAACGTCGGCAAATAAGGCAGCCTCGTCGTCAAAACCGAGCAAGGCGTGGGTGCTAACATCTATGGCTCTTGACAACCAATAACCGGGATCGTCCAACGCCCAAAGGGAAGGGCGATAATTATTATCGACAATCACCCAGCCACCCTGCTGACGAATTTCACTGGCGATTCTAAGTAATGTCTCACGTCGGGACTGATCTAAAATGGCTAAAGTAATGCCGGTGAATAGCAATGCGCCGCAATCAGGGAGGGCGGAAATTATTTTTTGTAAATGGCTTCCACTGAGCATGTCGCGGGCTGCAGAGTTTTGACGCCAATAATGAAACCGCCTTTCGCCTTGGGGATCATTTTCTATTAAATACAGGCCGGGCAGTCGCTCGGGTAAAGCTGCAATGAGTGAGTCATCGATGTTATGAACACGCACTTGCATACGAATTCGCTGGCTGATGGGATCGTTACCCAACGCACTTACATAACGCACGTCGGCTGCGGGTAGAATCCGTTTCAGATAGACGGCCGCGTTATACGTGTCGCCGGCTGCCGCTGTCGTGAATGTATCGCTAGTGCTATTTTGCATTTCGAGCATGCATTCGCCCAGCGACCAGAATTGGCCTTTCATAGCGGGTCTCTCATCGTGGGTCTCTCATCGTGGGTCTCTCATCGATTATCTCCAGCAAGCGCGGCACGTAATCGCGGTTGTTTGATGGGGAGACCTAGTTTCTCCGTTAACGCCACTACCGGTTTGAAGCGCCGTTGCTTTTTTTCGCGATGGTTTTGAGCGATGTCTGCCAGGCGATGTGCGAGGAAAGGGTTGCGAAAACGTTCTTTAACCTGCTCCAAATATGCACGTGCAATCGCATCTTCGCCCAGTGCTGCGAAGACAGGTAACACCTCTTCTTGCCATACGTTGTCCAGTTCCGAAGACAGTCGAGGATTGGACATGGCTTGCAGCACCGTTTCATCCGCCGAACGAGCGTTTACAAGCCATTGATCGGCCATATAGGTATGCCCCAGATTAAGCAGAAACAACTTGAGCCGCTCATAGCGTTCCAGATTGTCAGTGACAATCATGCTTGGATGATGGCACGGCAGCGTCATTCCGGGCTGTTGTTCTATTGCCCAAAGCGCGTAGGGTTCCGCAACGGCGCCAATCGGATCAAGCGGCTCTGACACAATGCGATCGACAAGTGAGTTCACCCAAATGCAATCACGCTCCAGATAGGTCAAAAATGCGCTGCTTACATTCCATTGCCGCGCCAGCGTGCAGATTAATCCGCGCAGGACATCGCCATTACGTGTGACCAGCTCGCAGGGAAAGAGAGTAATAGGCGCAGCGTTATGCTGATAACGCGCATACAACAGCGTCAGCAGTTTGGCAGGAAAACCGACTGGAGCGCTTGGGCTGGTCAGGCACGCGGCATGGTCCCTCTCGGACAGGGCGTAACCCTGATCACCCGTATTGGAAATAATGACCTGAACATGCTTGGCAATGCGTTCTAGCAACACAGGCCAGTCGCGCTCTGCCTGTAGTGCTTCGGTGACAGAGGTAACATGTTGTTCCGCGTTGAACGGAGCACCATTTTGCCAGCCGCGTATCCGCACCGGATATCCTTCGGCGCGATTAAAGGCCGCCACACGCAGCAGGCTTTGCGTGTTGTTGCTGGTTTGAACGACCGTGATGTTACCCAGTGCTTCACCTCGGTGGAGCGCCTCGCTGATGAACAGGTCGGCATGTGCCTGGAGAAAGCGGCTGGTGCCAAATTGCAGGATTGGATTCATAATCGAATCAGCACTCGACAATGGCTTTGATGACGCCGGCCGATGGTTGCAGCCATTGTGGGAAAGTAGCCGCAAGGTCATCCAATGTAGAGCGGTGTGTGTTGAGCAGCTTGGTTGGTACCAAGCCGGCACGCATTGCTGTTAATACCGCTTCGAAATCTTCGATTGTCGCATTGCGACTACCGAGTAAAGTGGTTTCTCGTTTATGAAATTCAGGATCGGAAAAAGAAATCTCATCTCGTACGATGGATACCAGGATATAGCTGCCGCCGTGCGCCACAAATTCAAAGCCGCGCTTCATGGCCTGGGCATTTCCCGTGGCATCAAATACGGCATCGAAAAAATCCTGGTGAGTAAATTCGGCCAATTGTTCCTTATCATCCGGCCCGACTTCAACGGTTTTTGCAACGTGCAAAGCGTCGCGACAAAATTGAAGGCGGTCTGCGCGGGTATCCAATACACACACTTGCGCTCCCCGCAGGCGGGCAAACAACGCAGTTGCCATACCGATCGGACCGGCACCGACAACCAATGTTTTTTGCCCGGGTTCGATGGCAGCGCGCCGGACTGCATGGGCGCCAATAGCCAGAAATTCGATCATGGCCGCATCGTCGAGCGATATGCCCTCTGTTTTGAATGCAAATTGCGCGGGAATGGACAGATATTCAGTGAGGCCGCCATCCCGGTGTACGCCCAGTACCTGCATTTTGGCGCAGCAATTGGTTTTCCCTTTTTTGCAAGCGACACATGTTCCGCATGACATATACGGCATGACGTAGATTACATCCCCGACTGCTAGTCTGGATGCAGGTGGTGCCTCCACTACTTCACCTGCTAATTCATGTCCCATCACGCGTGGGTACTCCAGAAAAGGCTGGGAGCCCTGAAAAATATGCATATCGGTTCCACAAATTCCGACGCGTCGGATGCGAATCAACACTTCATCGGGCTTGCGTACTGGCATAGGTTTTTGTGCCATACGGAGAATGCCTGGCTTTTCGCAAACAAGACTTTTCATCATTTTTTAATCCTGATTATTCACACACGGTAGATAAATGCATTCATGCACGCGATTTTTTCGAGAAAAATAGAACGAGTGGCTGCTTAAGATGGGCTGCTTAATACAATACGTTCTTGGCTTCGGGCTGCTCGATGTTCTTCTTATTGACCATGAAGACACCGGTGTTGACAAATTTTGGCACGGCTTTTCCTTCTATCACACTGATCAATGTTTTCACTCCCAGGAAACCCATTTGGTAGGAATCTTGAACGGCGATGGTATGTAAGGTGCCATCCTTGATAAATCCTTGTTCATCTTGATTGCCATCAAAACCAATCGCAGTCACTTTTCCTGCTTTTCCCGCTTGAGCGACAGCACGTGCCATGCCGATGGCGGTTGGTTCATTGGCCCCGAAAATTCCTACCAGGTCGGGATGTGAAGTGAGCACGTCAGTAGTTTGATTCAACGCCGTAGCCATCTGTGACTGCGAATAGAAAGGGCCGATGATTTTCAGCTTTGAATTGGCATTGATATATTTCGTAAAGCCACCCACCCGTCCAACCTCGGACCCGGCGCCGGGAACATAGGACATGATTGCGATCTTGCCGGTCTTGCCCACTTTGGCGATCAGCTCTTTTGCACAAAGGGCACCTGCTGCCTCATTGTCGGTGGACAAAAATGATTGGTAATATTGTTTTCCAGAGTCAGAAATTTGGGAGTCAATCAGGACGACCGGGATTTTTGCTTCCCATGCTTTTTTGATGGAGGGGATTAAGGCGTCTGCATCGGAAGCGGCCAGTACGATGCCAGCTACTTTCCTATTGACCGCATTTTCCACCATGTTAACCTGATCAGCGATGGCTGATTCGGATGCAGGTCCCTGAAAAGACAGGGTATAACCCTGGGCTTTCTTGATGGAAGCGGCAGCGCCTTTTTGTACGTTTTGCCAAAAATTGGAATTGGCGGATTTGACGATCACTGCAATTTCTCGATTCGCCGCGAACGCGACAGTACTGCTTGCAGATAAAGTCAGCATGCTGGCCAGTAGGCTGAAGGATAATTTTTTAAAGATTTTCATATGTTCTCTCGGTTTGTAATGAATTGATGACACTTGTTTTTGTGCTCCACGCTGTATTTCGACGAGCCGCTTCATTTTCCAATCAAGGCTTAAGGCTACGCTGATTAAGTTACTGCGCACCCCGATTTTGCATTTGCGATGCTCACCGTACAGTCGTACGGCTGCGCTTCTCAGTACAAACTCGGTGCGCTCGCTATACTTAATCAGCGTAGCCTTAACGTCGATTTCGCATCTGATCGATCCAGACCGTGAGCAGGATGACGAGCCCGATGACGATTTGTTGCGCGAAACTAGAGACCCCATTCATATTCAGGCCGTTGCGCAAAATGCCGATGACAAAGGCGCCGATGACCGTGCCAGAAATGGTGCCAATTCCGCCGATCAGCGAGGTGCCGCCGATGACTGCACTTGCAATCGCATCGAGTTCATACATGACGCCTTCGTTGGGTTGCGCCGTCACCAAGCGCGACATCAGGACGCACCCTGTCAGCCCAGCCAGCGTGCCAGAAATAACGTAAGTCCATAAGGTAACGCGTGCCACTTTAACACCAGACAGACGAGCTGCTTCAGCGTTGGAGCCTACGGCATAGATATGACGTCCGAAGGTGGTACGGTTAAGCATGATGGCAATTACGATGGCAAGTACCGTCATCAGCAATACCGGATAAGGAATCCCTGGAAACACGACATCAGGAAAGGGGCCGCTGCTTTCTCGCACGATACGAAAAAGCGTACCGTTTCCCAGCGTGCCGAATTCTTCCGGGAGTCCCGATACGGGACGCGCGCCGGTGATCTGGAGCGCCACTCCACGGGCAACGAGCATCATGCCGAGTGTCGCAATAAATGGAGGCAGTTTCAAATGCGTGATGCATAAGCCATTGCATAAACCGCAGAAAGCGCCGACGACCAGCCCGACAACCATTCCGACCGGAACCGGCATACCTGCCTTCACGGTCATTGCAGCGGCGACACCTGCCAAAGCAAGTACGGATCCCACGCTCAGGTCAATGCCGCCAGTGATGATGACGCAGGTCGCACCTATCCCCAGAAATGCAATGGAAGTCACCTGCAAGGCGACGCTCATCCCATTATTCACGGAAAAGAATGCGTCACTCGTTAGGGAGAACACCACACCCAGCGCCAACAGGCTACCGAATGCGGCAAATTTCTGTATCCAGTCTTTTTGTTGATCGTTCATGATTTTCTCCGCTGTATTTTTGGCTGGTGGCTGCTGCATAGGGTCTCGGTTATGCAGGGTGATGCAATGGGTCGAATGCGCACTTGTGTGCACGTTTCAGTATTTAATTTATTGACTCACTGTTGCGGTATTTCCTAATTTTGTGCCTGATGCGTAACGCATGATCTCTTCCTGGGACGTGTCACTGGTCTTTAATATGGCGGCGATTTTTCCTTGATGGAAAACGGCGATGCGGTCCGTCATGCCAAGAATTTCCGGTAGCTCTGAGCTGATCAATACCACGCCGATCCCTTGTCCCGCCAACTCGTCGAGCAACTGGTAAATTGCAAATTTTGCGCCCACGTCGATGCCGCGTGTCGGTTCATCGAAAAACATGATTCTGGAGCCACGGAACAGCCATTTGGCGATCACGATTTTTTGCTGATTCCCACCCGACAGGTTCTTGACGATATTTTGTGCTGACGGCGTTTTAATGCCCAAGGCGTCGATATAAGTTTGTGCGGCTATTTTTTCTTTTGCTGATTGAATGAAACCAAAACGGTCTGCAACGGCGGCCACATTCGTTAAGGTGATATTGCTGGCGACCGGCATGCCAATAGCCAGGCCATGACTTTTGCGGTCTTCCGAAAGATAAGCAATGCCGTGTGCAATTGCATCGACCGGTGAGTGGATCGTCACCTCCTCTTTGCCCAGAAAGACCTGCCCGGAGGAAATAGGATCGGCGCCAAAAATCGCGCGTGCTACTTCAGTCCGGCCAGATCCCATCAATCCGGCGAATCCCAGTATTTCTCCCTCTTTCAAAACGAAATCAATGGGGCCGAACCGGTCTTTTCTGGACAGATTGGTGACGGTAAGCAAGGACTTGTCAGTCGGCGTTGATTTGCGCTCAGGGAATTTTTCGTCGAGTGAGCGGCCGACCATTTTTGCGACGATGTCATCGATCACGATTTCATGGAAGTGATCGGTGCTGACGTATTTACCATCGCGCATCACCGTCACGCGGTCAATGATGTATTGCAGCTCATCTAAACGATGGGAGATATAAACGATGCCTACCCCATTTTGTTTGAGTTCATTAATGATCTCGAACAGCTGCACGGTTTCTGTTTCAGTAAGCGATGAGGTCGGTTCATCCATGATCAAGACTTCCGCGTTCAAGGACAAGGCCTTGGCGATCTCGACCATCTGTTGCTGTGCGATAGAAAGGGTTTTAACCTGGTCGCCTGGCTTGATGCTCACCTTCAAGCGGTCGAGGCAGACTTGTGCATCGGCATTCATCTTTGCTTTGTCGATAAACCATCCTTTTTTCGGTTCGCGCGCTAGAAAAATATTTTCAGCCACCGACAGATGGGGAATCAAGTTGAGCTCTTGATGAATGATGGCGATGCCCGCTGCTTCTGCTTCCATGCTGGAGGCAAAGCGGCGTTCGCATCCTTTGAAAAAAATAGTGCCTTCATCGGGTTGGTACACGCCGCTGATGATTTTCATCAGGGTCGATTTACCGGCACCGTTTTCTCCACAGACAGCGTGCGCCTCGCCTTTATTAAGCATAAAACTGACGCGATCTAACGCAAGCACGCCAGGAAATCGTTTCGTCACATTATTCAAAGACAAAAGTGTCATGGGTGAAACGGCGGGGATGGACGGGTCGGAATTGGCGGCCGTGCTTGCTAGCTGCATAAGATTTTTTTCATAAAGCGCAAATTGGCACTCGTTATTAGGTACAGAATAGGTACAGAGAAGGTCATGTGTCCGGTTGGCAGCGTTTCTAGAAACAGTGTGCTGGTACGGAATTAACCAGTTGAAAAGGACGAATCAAAAATAACTTAATGGTCGCCTTATTAAGTGATTAACTGGTTTTATAAATATATAGAACCGATCGACTTAAGTCAATTGAAATCAATAGGTGGATGCATCCCAAGGTTTGGTGCGTCGATGAGAAGCGTGCAAAAATTTTTGCAGCGCATTTTTATTGTGCAAGACTAATCGGATTAATTTCCCCATTTTCTGTGTAGGTTAACTTATCCTGAAAAATATGTCGTTTGAAATTGCCGCCACTTACCGCAGTTTTGTTATGGTAAAAAAGTGTGGTTTCACCTTCATGTTCAATAATCGCGTGATGATTGGTTGAAATGGGCAAGTAGTCGATGATAACTCCGCGATATTGAAAGGGCCCCAGGGGGCTGCTTGCTGTGGCATACACAATTTGCCCGGGCCACCCGGTAGAAAACGAAAAATAATAAAGTCCTTGATGCTTGTGTAAATAAGGTGCTTCACCGTATTTTTTTTTCGCGTCATCCGCAGGAAAGCCGTTGATTACCACATTTTTAATTTCTCCCTGCAAATGGATCATGTCTTTGGTGAGCGCGACCACTTTGGGAATGCGGGTTCCAAAATATAAATACGCTTGACCGTCGTCATCGATAAAGACCGCAGGATCGATTGGTTCGTCTCCGGCATTTTGATCGCGTGGACTTTCTACCAAGGGACTTTGCCGTGCATCCTTAAAAGGGCCTTGTGGCGATTGGCTTACGGCCACGCCAATTTGTTTGCCGCCGACAGGCGCATAAAAATAGTATTGATGATTGCGTTCCGCCGCTTCTGGCGCCCAGGCTTTCGCTTTTTCACCTGCCCATGCAAAAATTTTTGCCGAAAGAAATGAACCGTTGTCTTCCCAGGTATTTAAATTGGTCGAGGTAAACAAGCGCCAATCCGTTGAGTCCCAATATTTGCCGCTATTGTCCTGATCGTTGGTGGCATAAAGGTAGAATTTTCCTGCGAAAAAATGCACGGATGGGTCGGCGCAAAAACGCTGCGATATTAATGTGGCGGCATTGGCATTGAGCGAGTTCAATATAGCTACCATTAAAAAAACAAGGGTGCGGATAGCATTCATTGTGATTTCAATCCTTAAGAAAACATGGATTATAAATGGGGCAGGCAAAGGCGGATAGGGAATCCTTTTCGGGAAAATTTACGCTCATTCTGGAAAAACATGATCGAACGGCTATATCCCTGACGCTCAATCCAATCCGATTAGCTACCTGTTTTACATGGGGAGATTTGATTAAATCGCATTTTAGGTAATTTACACATCGTTACATTTATAGGGTTTTTGGGTAAGTTCTAATGCGTTACTATTCTGAGAGTTTGCCCTAGTGCGGGCCGTCGGGGTGCGGAATTCTTCCTCCTATTCCTTGTCCATTTTTATCTGTGTTTTGCTAAAGCTGCATACAGAAGCCACCTTCTTCTTCCCGGTAATTCCATGAGACCATTTCTTCGCAAGTTCCCCATTATTTGTTGGTTGTTGTCGTTTTCTGCGGTGGCCGTTGCTGCAGACAAGGTGGAAGTCGCTTGGCTAGGTCAAACTGCACCTGCATTAAAAAGCGGTGTGAGCTGGGGGGTGCCATGGCCGAAGGGGAGTACGTCGAGGGAACAGGCATTCACCTTGAAAGATGGTGAGGGCAAATCAATGCCGCTGCAAACGTGGCCCTTGGCGTATTGGCCCGATGGTTCGTTAAAGTGGAGTGGGTTTGCGACCGTGGCTTCTGGCAACGTTGCGGGACCTTTTCAGCTGACTGCCGGCACAAGTGCGATGACGGGCGGCTCGAAATTGATGCTCAAGCAGGACGCCACTGCCATCGACATTGATACCGGCACCATGAAGGCACGATTGCTGACGTCCGGGGTGAATTTGATTGAGTCGATTTGGATAAAAGGGCGTGAGGTGGCGCGCGCAGGGCAACTGGTGTGCATCCTTCAAAATGGGCCGGAGCCGGACGAAGGTACGCTGCCCCGGCGGGATAAATTCGTGAGTAAAATAAGTAAGGTAACCGTCGAGCAGTCCGGTTCCGTCCGTGCCGTCATCAAAGTCGAGGGCGTGCACAAGGCAGTTAATGGCATACGCGAGTGGTTGCCATTTAGCGTTCGTCTTTATTTCTATGCGGGTCAAGAAGCAATCCGGGTAGTGCATACGATGGTATACGACGGCGATCAAGAAAAAGATTTCATTCGTGGCATAGGCCTTACATTCACAGTGCCGATGCGTGAACAATCGCAAAACCGTCATATCCGTTTTTCAGGAGCCGAAGGTGGATTGTGGGCGGAACCGATTCAACCAGGTCCGGGCAATGCTACACAGGTTGCCGGACAGAAAATCGATGGCGAGCGTTACTATGCGGCGAACGACACCGAACAATATGCCATCTGGAGTGACTATAAGCTGACGCAACCCTCGCCCGATGGGTTCATTATCCATAAGCGTACCAATGCCCAAAGCTCCTGGGTATTTGCAGGTGCAGGGAAGCGGGCTTCTGGTCTCGCTTTCGTTGGGGATGTCAGCGGCGGCCTTGCACTGAGCGTCAAGGATTTCTGGCAATCTTACCCGAGTGGTTTAGAGGTGCGTGGTGCAGCCAAGGATGCGGCACAATTGACGGCATGGCTCTGGTCACCTGAGGCACCGGCGATGGATATGCGGCACTACGATACTCGCGCACACGGACTGAACGCCACTTATGAAGATGTGCAGCCTGGCATGAGTCAGGCTTACGGTGTGGCGCGTACCAGTGAAATTACCATTTATCCGACCAGCGAAGTGCCGACTAAAGCGGCAATGGTTGCGATGGCGCAGATGGGCGAGCGGCCTGCGTTGCTGGTGACGTCACCAAGCTATCTACATTCAACCGGCGTATTGGGCGTATGGGGCCTGCCGGATCGCTCGACCCCATTGAAGGCGGCAGTGGAGAATCGACTCGATTCAGTGTTGGCGTTTTACAAGCAACAGGTGGACGAGCGGTACTGGTATGGCTTCTGGTATTACGGCGACTTCATTCACAGTTATAACAAAGAGGGACATGTCTGGTATTACGATTTCGGTGGCCACGCGTGGGATAACACGGAACTAGGCACGCCGCTGTGGCTCTGGACCAGTTACCTGCGCACCGGACGTGCTGACGTGTTTAAGATGGCGGAAGCGTTGACCCGCAATACCAGCGAGACGGCCGTGTATCACTTGGGGCCGATGGCCGGACTAGGTTCGCGCCACAATGTGGTTAAGTGGGGCGATGGCGCGAAAGAAGCACGCATCAGTCAGGCGGCCCATTGGCGACCTTATTACTACCTGACGACGGATGAACGCATCGGCGATATCCTGCGTGAACAACTCACATCCGATCTCGCAATCGTGGCAAATGACCCGATGCGCTTGGCACAACCGGTATTACCGCAAGATCCGAAATATCCGGGCCGCATCCGTATTGGTCCCGACTGGTTTGTACTCGCGGGTAACTGGATGACGGAGTGGGAACGTACCGGTGATCCGAGGTGGCGCGACCGTATTAACGCGGGTGTAGATGCCATTCTCGCCATGCCGTACTGGTTGCGCTCTGGCGTGCGTAACGGACTCAACCCGAATATGGGTGGCAGCCGCATCGGCCCGCTTAAGGGCGGTGGTAGCATGACCGTAGGCTACGATCCGACAACCGGAAAACTATTCCCGATTCCTGATCCTGTCGAAGGAAAGCAGGTGCCGGTGACGTACAACTTGGCCACGATTCAAGGCGGAGCGCAGGTGATGTTTGAACTGGTTCCCTTACTCGGTCGTAACGATTTTGCGAAAGCATGGCTGCAATATACGCGGCTAGGCGGGGCCCCGGCAGAGGTGCTGGAAAAGGACAAAATCACCGGCAACGAAGGTGCAGATGGCAGCATGGTCGAGAATGCGCAAGGCGGTCCGCGTCTAGCTGCCTATGCCTATGCGCACACCAAAAATCCCGCATTTGCGCAGCGAGCGATTGTTTCCTTGAGTCGAGCACGTGAGCTTAGACAGCAAGTGGTTAGCGGCCCCGATTCGCTCAATCCTGTGCATGAATCATTCAGTATTTCGACTAATGACGCCGCGCAAACGAGCCTTTCAATGATCGAAATTCTTGCGTTATGCGCGGACGTATTGCCGACCGAACTTCCTGCTGCACCGGAGGGTGGATTTGGTATGCGGGGCGGACGTTCGGAAAGGAGCGTTTCGCCACCAAACGTCAATCGTCCCACACCGAAATAGTAAATTTCTCCCATGAAAAATTTAGTTCTGATTACTTTTCTTTTTCTCAGTGTGCCGCTGCTGGCACAGACATCAGCGTCCGAATCCTGTGGTACACCGGGGAAAATAGCTGCACTTTTATACAAAGACGATTTCAGCGGCACACTGGATCAATGGGTATCGGAATTCGCTCCTAATTCTTCTTCGACCATCACCATCAATGACCAGAAATTGCTGATCGATGTGGCCGGCGGCGCTACCGCCTGGTTCAAAGAAAAATTGTCTGGCAATCTCATGATTAGCTACAAACGCAAAGTCATTATGAATCATGGCAAGAACGACCGGCTTTCCGATCTCAACCAATTCTGGATGGCGAGCGATCCAAAAAGCAGCAACATTTTCACCCGCAACGGCATCTTCAGCCAATACGATGGGTTGCTGCTGTACTACGCTGGGATCGGTGGCAATACTAACTCCACCACGCGGTTTCGCAAATACGCCGGAAACGGCGAACGCGTACTGTTGACCGACCTGACCGATAAAGCCCACCTATTGGAACCGAACAAAGAATACTCAGTACAAATTACGGTATATAACGGTTGCAGCCGCGTGCTGGTAGATGGCAATGTTTTTTTTTCTTATCAGGATCCTAATCCGTTGCGGGAGGGATATTTCGGTTTCCGCACTACACAATCACGACAGGAAATTGATGATTTTATGATTTACCGGTTGGAATAAAATACCGGCTAAAAAATATTTTTAATAATGTAGTTCCACATCAAATAACAGGAAAATATAAGAGGCCATATGAAAAGAACGACCCCCATAAAATTTCCTCAAGCAGGCACGTTGTTGAAATCAACCCTACTTGCAATGTCCTTGTCATGGACACTGCATGTACCAGCGACAGCTGCCTCCGTCGCAAAACCGGCAGCCAAAGTTCAAACCAACGACGTCACGGCGCCTCTGCACCTGATGAAACCGAATTATCCTACCCCTTACGGCAATCCCGCCATAGAAGATGTATCCAAAGTTCTGAACCGGGTTTTTAGCTACCTCGATGCTGTCACACCCGCTAAAATTATCAACAAAAATACAAAAGCGGAAATCACCGATTTCACCAAAGCTTATAGTGATGTGATACTGGCACCGGGCACTTTCAGATTGACCAGCTATGAGTGGGGCGTGACTTATGCAGGTATGCTGCTAGCCGGTAGCGTGACCGGTGACCAACGCTATACCGATTACGTGGCCAAACGCCTGAAGCTCATTGCCGACATGGCCCCTTTTTATGGAGAGCAATTAAAAAACAATGCGAAGAGCGGCTGGATCATGGCGCCCCATGCTTTAGACGATGCCGGTGCGGTATGTGCGTCCATGATCAAGGTAACAAGGGCGGGCATGGAATTGAATTTGCGTCCCGTTATTAATGCGTGCACCGATTATGTCAGCCACGAAGAATTCCGATTGCCTGACGGTACTCTGGCGCGTAATCGCCCACAGCCTAATACGCTTTGGTTAGATGATCTGTTCATGGGTGTGCCGACGCTGGCCCAGATGGGAAAGCTCACCGGCGAGCGCAAATATTATGACGACGCGGTCAAGCAGATACTCCAGTATTCACAACGCATGTTCAATAAAGAAAAAGGAGTGTACATGCATGGCTGGGTACAAGAGATGGACGTGCATCCACAGTTTCATTGGGCCAGAGCAAATGGCTGGGCGGTTATGGCAATGGTCGAGTTGCTCGATGTATTGCCGCCCGATCATCCGGGTTACAACGCCGTGCTAGAGCAATTGCGTGCGCATGTGAAGGGCTTGGCTTCTTATCAGGACGGAACCGGCTTTTGGCACCAACTGCTTGACCGCAACGATACTTATCTTGAAACATCCGCTACCGCTATTTATACCTTCGCCATTGCCCGCGCCGTCAACCGCGGCTTTGTAGATAAGAAAGCCTATGCTCCGGTTGCCCTACTGGGATGGAATGCGGTCTCCACTAAAGTCAACGTCAAAGGCCAAGTCGAGGGAACTTGCGTAGGGACTGGTATGGGATTCGATCCTGCCTTTTATGCTTATCGGCCAGTGAATGTTTTCGCAGCGCATGGTTATGGACCGGTTCTGCTGGCGGGCGCTGAAATCATCACTATGCTGAAGGCCAACACCTTTGAAATCAATGACAGTGCGTTGCAGCTTAAATCAAGCGTGAAGTGATTGGGCGTTTTACCGTCACACCAATTTCGGTAGAGTAAATTATCGCTCCGTTATGTGGCGGAAAATAAATAAAAGGAAGCGTCGAATATTCTTAAATCGAAGCTTCTTTTTTCAGTTTCAGGGGGGGGCGGCTTTCACCAGCCGCTCTATCGTTTCTTACAAATGGCGAAAACGCAATGAATCTGTTGTAACAATGGATGCCAACCAATATTAATTGATTGGAAATCGCATCCCCGACATTGAGCATCTGGTCTTACATCCACTTTGGAAAAACGATGTATACACACCCGGTTCGAATGCTAATGCGACAGATGCGCTACAACTCCAGCGAGATCCACTATCCCAATGAGCGCAACCGCGATCCCGTGTGATTCGGCTTGAACGTTTCCGATTGGTGCAGGTTCTGTCGTTGTATTATTCGCTTGTAGAAAATCGAGCGTGGCATCGACGAGGGACTTAAATGTAGACGGATCTGCGGTAGGCGTGACAGTGGCAAGCATTGCCCGTGCAGTGGCAGCAGCAGCGTCTCCATTGTAGCTGTTTGCTTCAGATGGCGTATCGATTGCAGAAGTAAAATCCGACCCGAGCATGATCTTTTTTGCAATCAGCTGTTGATCAATCAGACCTTCCGCAGTGCCGTTAGCCATAGCACCTGCCATGATCGAAAACGATGCGTGCGATTGGGTCAATACGCCACGGTCGATGGCGTCGACCCAATAGGCCAGCCCTTCAGCATCCGGCGCACGATTGAGGACATTTTGGTAAATAGCGGTCACAAAGTCGCTTGTATCTCCGCTATACAGAGCTTTTGATTCGGCGCTGGAACCAAAACTGTCCACTAATTTTTGGATGTCGGTATCAGTGTTGTATGCGGCTTCTAATACTTGAATGTCTTTAGGTGCATTGATTGTGGCAAATGCGGCCTCGAAATTGGTCAGCCCAGTGCTGTCGGCAGGACGACCAAAAAATGAAATGTAGAGACCCTGGACAATATCGTTGTAATCCATGAGGGGGGTGCTATCAAGAATTTGTAAGGTATCAATATGGGAGGGCATCGTATCACCGATGTCATTCAGATACACGCCGGGAAAAGACTCATTGGACCCATTTAACAAACTAGTACTGGCAATCATTTTATTTCCTTTGATTATGTTTAAAATTCCAAGAGCTGAATTATGATGCGTCGCATCATATAAACAAAATCACTTTCCATTATCTTAAATATATATTTTGTGAATGTTTTGACATGAAGGCAGTTTTATTTGAGCAGATTCTGGTGACAACGCAGATAAACGAGCAGGATAATCAGATGAGTCCCAACAGGTGAGTATTACGCTAGCCTGATCCTGGGGCTTGTTGCGATGTCTAGCTTGAGGCATACTTGCTTTAGGGTAATTAGATTTAATTCATATTTCTCATCCCTTGTATATTTGATGTTCCAGTTAAATCGCCGAATTATTTTTCAGCCAAACTTTTTATAGCGGAACCATTTCCCATGCTGACACGATCAATATTGCTAAGCCTTGCTCTTTTTTGCACCGGATGCTCCCATGTGCAATCTCCTTCCGCGAACGTATCGCCAACCCCGGTTAGTTCCGCCCCTGCGAATGCTAAGAGCGCGTTGCCTGCAGCAGTTAATACCGACCCTGTTAAAGGCAAGGTGCCGATGCCAGTACCGGCAAACGCCCAGTTGCCTTCTGTATTTTTGATTGGCGACTCTACCGTGCGCAACGGTCAAGACGATGGTCAGGGTAAAGGTGCCGAAGGGCAGTGGGGTTGGGGGAATCCGATTGCAGCGTATTTCGATAAAAATAAAATTAACGTTGTTAATCGTGCTGTCGGTGGACTCAGTAGTCGCACCTATTTGACGGGAGGTCAATGGGAGAGCACGCTAGCGCTGGTGAAACCAGGCGATTTCGTGATCATGCAATTTGGTCATAACGATGGGGGTGCCATCAATGATGCCACCCGTGCCCGCGCTACCATTAAAGGTAATGGGGACGAGACTGAAGAAATTGACAATCTTCTCACCAAGAAGCATGAGGTTGTACATACCTATGGGTGGTATTTGCGTAAGTTTGTCGCCGATGCCAAAGCAAAGGGTGCAACACCTATAATCTGTTCATTGATCCCACGCAAAGGCTGGGATGCTGCAGGAAAAGCGGGGCGGGCTAAAGGCACTTACGGTGGTTGGGCAGAGGAAGCTGCGCGTCAGGAAAAGGTCGGCTTTATCGATCTCAATGAGTTGGCCGCCAATAAATATGATGAACTTGGCCACGATGCAGTGATGAAGCTGTTTCCTACTGTGACGCCTGATGAGCATACTCATACTAATCTTGCCGGTGCCGAGCTGAATGCACAACTGGTGATTACCGGGCTTCACAAACTCAAGAACCACCCATTGCTGGCTTTTTTAAGTCCCAAAGGCCGTAGCTTGGCCGAAGATGATCGCCCCGTCGTCGATGCTTCTAAAGTGGTAGAGGAAAAAGTTATTAATCCCCAATTACCTACTTTTTTTATTGTGGGTGATTCCACCGTAAAGAGTGGCGGCAAAAACGGTATGTTCGGCTGGGGTGAACGCATCGCTCCATTTTTCGATACCAGCAAAATCAACGTCGTCAATCATGCGATAGGTGGACGTAGTAGCCGCACTTTTTTTACCGAAGGCCGTTGGGATAAAGTAGCCGAACAGTTGAAGCAAGGCGACATCGTCATCATTCAATTTGGCCACAATGATGGTGGCCGCATTGGTGACCCCGCAGCGAAAGGCCGTCCTTCCGGCGCTGGCATTGGACCCGAAACCGTCGAGGACACCAAGGCAGACGGTAGCAAGGAACTGGTACATACCTTCGGCTGGTATATGGCGAAGTTCGTTTCGGATGCGAAGGCGAAAGGTGTTCAGGTCATTCTTTGTTCGCCAGTCCCTCATAAGGGTAAATCCGAAAATGGACGTGAATTTGCCAACATCGCCGAGTGGGACGAAGCAGTGGCGAGAGCAGCAGGTGTGTACTATATCGACCTTACCATGCTTGTCACAGATGTCTATCGCAAGATAGACGACGAGAAATTGAATACACTTTTTGCAGACCCGCGCACGCACAGCACCGATGCTGGTGCGAAACTTAATGCTGAGCGTGTCGTGGTTGGCTTAAAGGGACTTAAAGGGAATCCGCTCGCCACTTTTTTATCGGATAAAGGCCGGGCCGTGTCACTTGTACAACCTTGACAAGGGCGGGTGAAACGGTAGATCTTAAAAACGAATCATACCTAATCTTTCCATCGAGCTATAAACTCCCGCATGTTGGAGTTTATAGCTTCTGTAAAAAGATTTAATGCGTGGGTGCTATTACCGCAGCAGGGGGCGTGTGCTCCGCCAGTTGGCTAATTGGATCAACGTGCATCCAGGCCAAACCACCCAGCACAATGCCGATAGCGGCGATGCCGTAAGCCGCATACTGTAACCAGGTTTTGCGGGTGAGAAGGGTGATGGCTGCCAAAGAAATAGCGATTTGTTCAGCGGTGGTGGCTAAAGCCCATTGATGATGCTGGTGCATGGATTCGTCCGATTTTCTGTTCAGATCAATTGATTCCGCCTCCAGTTTGTCGGCCTCTTTTTTGATCTCTTCTTTTTCTCTTTTGTAGCGAAGTACTTCGGATTTATATTTTTCCTGATCGATGCCTGGCAAGGCTAGCGCGAGTTCGGCTAGATTTTGTTTGTTTGATTTTGACTGGTAAAAATTCCATTGATTCGAGGCTGCCGTTTTTTTGATGGCAGCATCATTCTTGAGCATTGCGGCGTCGTTTTGGGTGGCACCACCTTGATAGCCGAACATTGCGCCGACTGTGGCGAGGATCGCAGTCATCACGGCAATCTTGCCAGAAAAATCGTCGCTGCCATGGGCTGCATGTTCGACTACATGATCGTGGGGGCCGTGTACGTGGAAACCGTGTTCTGACATGTGTTCTCCTGTGAATGATGGGCGGTTTTGCGGGGTGTGTGTTTGCGTTTCGCTTATGTGATGCGTTCGTAGGTGACGAATGCATAATCGAGATCGTTGCTGTTGGAATGTACTTGCTCACGTGCGACTTCTTTCCATTGTGTTTTGCTAATCGCCGGAAAAAATGCGTCGCAGTCAAAATGTTGTTTGATTTCTGTGATGATCAAGCGTCGGGTATGGGGCAGAGCCTCAGCATAAATTTGCGCGCCCCCAATGATAAAGGCATCGGCTTCGCTAGTTAATGCAATGGCGTTCTGAATGGAGTCGACGACTTCGACGCCTTCGTGTGACCAAGTGGGATTACGGGTGATGACGATATTGCGTCGATTGGGTAAGGCTCTACCTATGGAGTCGAAAGTCTTGCGCCCCATGATGATCGGGTGCCCGGAAGTGGTGCGCTTGAAATGCGCTAGATCCTCTGGCAGACGCCAGGGCAGCGTGTTTCTGATGCCGATGCCACCACGGTTATCGGTGGCCACGATGATGGTTAATTGGGCCATGTCAGACGGCTACCGGGGCTTTGATGTGGGGATGCGAGGCGTAGCTGAGAATGTCGAAGTCATCGAATTGATAACCGAAAATGGAATCGGGCTGGCGTTTGATGGAGAGTATTGGCATCGCTAACGGTGCGCGCGACAATTGCTCTCGCACTTGATCGATGTGGTTGGAATACAAATGGCAGTCACCGCCGGTCCAGATAAAGTCGCCTACGGCTAAACCCGCTTGCTGTGCCATCATGTGCGTGAGCAGCGCATAGGAAGCGATATTGAATGGCACACCGAGGAAGATGTCGGCGCTACGTTGATATAACTGGCAGGACAATTTTCCATCGGCCACATAAAACTGAAACAGTGCGTGGCAGGGGGGTAATTTCATCTGGGGGATGTCAGCCACATTCCACGCTGATACGATCATGCGGCGCGAATCGGGATTGTGTTTAATCTGCTCCATCACTTGGGCAATCTGGTCGATGTGCTTACCGTCGGGGGCGGGCCAGTTGCGCCACTGGTAACCATAGATCGGTCCTAGATTGCCTTGAGGATCGGCCCAGTCGTCCCAGATAGAGACGCCGTTCTCTTTTAAATAGTGGATATTGGTTGAGCCTGCCAGAAACCAGATCAATTCATGAATAATGGATTTCAGATGAAGTTTTTTGGTTGTCACCAAAGGAAACCCCTCTTGCAGATTAAAGCGCATTTGATAACCGAATACCGATTTAGTGCCGGTGCCGGTACGGTCGGTTTTGTCGCTGCCATGTTCGTAGACATGGCGCATGAAGTCGAGATATTGGCGCATGATTTTTGAGGAAAAATGATGCGTTATTGTAGCTTATCTTAAGCACTCAGCCGTTGCCGACATCCGTGTTGCCGTGGATGGAAGGAGCCTTAAAAAAGCCTGGCAATACTTTGCATCCCAGAACTTTGTGCGATATTAGTCACGCGGACACTTCTATTCCGGTGGCCCCTACAGACATTTCGCCGATGACTGCAGCATGCAAAAATCCTTCGCTTGCAAACAAAGCCAGTACTTTTTCTACTGCTTCCCGAGCACAAGAAACCAGCAGTCCGCCTGATGTTTGAGGATCTGTCAGCAGCATTTTTTGTGTGGGTGTGATGACGTCAGCCAGACTGACGTCATGGCCATATGCGGCCCAGTTGCGGTCTGATGCCCCTGTCACAAAACCATTCTCTGCTAGTTGTTGAACGCCAGGTAGAAATGGAATGTGAGACATGTGCAGTTTGGCGTGCAGTCCAGATCCCCGGGCCAGTTCCAATAAATGTCCTAGTAATCCGAACCCTGTTACATCGGTCATGGCGTGTACTTCTGGTAGGCCGGATAAGGTTTGGCCAGGCTTATTGAGCTGGGTGGTATTGGCTATCATTGCGGCATAGCTTTCTGCGTCCAGCGCGCCATTTTTTAATGCCGCAGACATTATGCCAACGCCCAGGGGCTTGCCGAGAATAAGGATGTCTCCGGCCAGTGCATCGGCGTTGCGTTTGACCTTGGACGGATGTACCAGACCTAGGACGACCAGCCCATAAATTGGCTCGACAGAATCGATGGTGTGCCCGCCTGCGATGGGTATGCCTGCCTTGGCGCAGACCGATTCGCCACCACGGATAATCTGACCGATCATTTCGATCGGTAGCTTATGGATGGGCATGCCGACTAATGCGAGCGCCATAATCGGCGTACCACCCATCGCATACACATCGGATATCGCATTTGTTGCTGCAATGCGCCCGAAATCATATGGATCGTCGACGATAGGCATAAAAAAATCGGTTGTGGCGATCAGCGCTTGTTCGTCATTAAGTCGATAGACCGCAGCGTCATCGGCGGTTTCTATACCGACCATCAGTTCTTTTGGCACTGGGAAGCCATTGGAATTTTTTAATATTTCGGCCAATATGCCGGGTGCGATTTTACAGCCGCAACCCCCTCCGTGGGAAAACGAGGTAAGTTTAATTTTTTGATTGGCCGATACGGTCATGGTGAGGGTCTCCCGAATTTATGCAAAGACCGGGGTTAATGGAGTGCAATTTTGTTTAGGACAATTTCTGACGGTGCTTGTGTATCGTTTAGCTCAAGTCGCTCAATGCCATTGGATTCAAATTCTTGCGCCCATTTTTCTTCATCGATGGTGAGCTCGTTATATAGTTCTTCAAAGTTTAAGTCGCCCAGGCGCTTCGGTGCCAGGCGCCGTGCAGCATCTCGTTCCGCTAACTTGGCGATCAATTCTTCCCAGAATGAGTCTTCTTGGAACTGCTCAATATTGCGCATGGTGTCAGAGGAATCTTCATACAATTTGGTTGGGTAATAGGCACCTAGTTTAGGAATGAACTGAATATACTCTCCGCAATCCATTTCTTTAGCGCTGGCAAAAATCTTTTGAATAAGATCCCGATATTTTTTGGTATCCTCCCGGTCTGTTACGTGCGCATGCAGCACCCACTCGGCCAGTTCTAAAATATCAATCAGATCCCGATATTCTTTTTTCGTAAAATTAATTTTCATCGCACTCTCGAGAAAGTTGTTTTCAATATTATCTGCTAACTGTACCGCAAATTTTCTTATTCTTCGTCAATAAAACTGAGTCCTCAGCTTGACTGGCCATTAGTCTACTTGCCCGCGATTTTTTGTGCCCATTCATTTAATAAAAAAGCCGCCAGAAAAATTTGGCGGCTTTTAATTATTTTTACTTAATCCAGTAATTTCCGATCAGCGATCCCCATAAGAACGGCGTGCACTGCCGGTGTCTCCGGTACGTGAGTCTGCACCTTTGTAACCACCGCTACCTCCATCCTTACGTGGCGCTGCAGGTTTGCTGAAGGTACGCTGGCCGGGCTTGCTTGGCGCACTACGATTGTCACCTGGTTTCCAGTTACCTGGACGTTGGCCCGACCTTGGTGCGGAGGCAGTTTTCTTTGGCTCAAAACCTTCGACGACATCGACTGGAATCAATTGTTTGGTAAAGCGTTCAATTCGTTTAACGTTCATGCTTTCAGCATGATTGACGAGTGAAATAGCAAGGCCGTTACGACCAGCGCGGCCGGTACGGCCAATGCGATGTACGTAGTCTTCCGGGAATTTAGGCAGATCGTAATTGAATACGTGGGTAATGGTTGGAACGTCGATACCGCGCGCAGCGACATCGGTAGCAACCAAGACTTTGACCTGACCACGACGCATGCCGTCAAGCGTGCGGTTGCGGGCACCTTGGTGCATGTCGCCATGCAAGGCAGCAGCGGAGAAGCCAGCGATATTTAAGCGGTCGGCAATGGTGTCTGCATCACGTTTGGTTGCTGTAAATACGACAGCTTGATCCAATGTTGTATCGCGTAATAAATGATCCAGCAGGCGGTTTTTATGGGAAAGATCATCGACGAAATGCACACGTTGTTGAATGTTTTCATGTTTGCTTGCCGATCCAGCGATTTGAATAACCAGTGGATTGCGGGTGATACGTTTGGCCATGTTGCCGACAACGCCATCCAGCGTAGCGGAGAACAGCATGGTCTGACGGGATTCAGGGGTGGCCGCGACGATTTTTTCGATGTCATCGATGAAGCCCATGTCGAGCATGCGATCAGCCTCGTCCAGTACCAAGATTTCCAGTTGTGAGAAATCTATTTTTCCTGATTCCATGTGATCGATCAGGCGACCTGGAGTTGCCACCAGAATCTCTGGATTTTTTGCCAGTAATTGCATTTGTTTCGGGTAAGGCATGCCGCCCAGAATGGACACAGCTTTGATACGCCGTGCTTGTGAGCTGTATTTATCGGTAGCTGTGGTTACCTGTAAAGCCAATTCGCGCGTTGGCGTTAATACCAGCATTTTTGGCTGGGCAGCTTTAAAGCGGGGACGATCTCCTCGTGCGCGGGCCGATTGATTTTCCTGATTTGGCGTTTTGGTAGCTGCCACTGTTTGCTGCTCGGTGGAGACGAATTTGTGTAGTGCCGGTAACATGAATGCGGCTGTTTTTCCAGAGCCGGTTTGCGAGGAAACCAACAAATCCCGGCCTCCTATGGCCGCAGGAATTGCTTGCAACTGCACGCCAGTCGGTTTTGTATAGCCGGCTTCGGTTAGTGCTTTAAGGATGGAGGTGTGTAGACCAAGTGCTTCAAAAGTCATTATTTTCTTTCGTATAAATCCGCGCCCATACAAATGCACGGAGCGCTAAATAGCAACGCCAACCAAAACGAAATGACTCAAATGAAAGAAATTTCGGCACAAAAGCTTTGCGCCGGGACGGTGTCAGGTTCGACACACTGGGCGGAATGGCTTTGATAGCGGCACCCATGAGGGCGGCGAAGGCTTGCGATGCTGCTAAATTACATCTATTTTTTTGCGGCGTGCTGCGCTGCAAAAATCGGACTATACAGGATTTATTTTCTTTGTCCAGCCTTGCTTCAACATTTCGGTCGAAACAGGGGGTTTCCACCTAAGATTGTTGGTTAAAGGATGCTTATGATGACCCGTGTTTAGTCGTCGGCAGATGCAATTTAATAAGACTCGGCATTGAGTCCCATCACATGCGAGAAGCCGCCATCGACGTAGGTTATTTCACCCGTAATTCCAGATGCCAAATCGGACAACAAGAATGCTGCGGCGTTACCGACCTCGTCGATTGTGACATTGCGACGCAGTGGGGCGTGGGCAGCAACAAAGCCAAGTAGTGTTCCAAAATCTTTGATCCCACTTGCTGCGAGGGTCTTAATCGGCCCTGCCGAAATACCATTTGCGCGGATGCCTTTTTTCCCAAGCGACTCCGCTAGATAGCGCACGCTTGCTTCCAGGGATGCCTTGGCGAGGCCCATGGTGTTGTAGTAAGGAATGGCGCGTAGGGCCCCAAGGTAGCTGAGCGTTAGCAAAGATGAATTGGCCCTTAGCATCGGCAAGGCTGCTTTGGCCATCGCCGGAAAACTGTAGGCGGAAATGTCGTGTGCGATTTTATAAGCCTCGCGGGAAAGTCCGTCGAGGAAATCCCCAGCAATGGCTTCACGCGGGGCAAAGCCGATCGCATGTACCAAGCCGTCGAGATGTTCCCAAGATTTGGCTAGATCTGCGAAAAGCGCATTGATTTGGTCGTCGCTGCCGACATCGCAATCAAAAATGAGTTCACTATCGAATTCTTTTGCGAAATCCGTAATGCGCTCTTTAAACCGGTCCCCTACGTAGGTGAATGCTAGTTCAGCACCTTCACGGTGGCATGCCTTTGCGATGCCGTAGGCAATAGACCGATTGGATAACAATCCAGTGATAAGAATTTTTTTACCTTGCAAAAACGCCATGAAAAACTCCAGAGACTATCGTTTATTTTGTACGATAAGGGTTATTTATTGTAATTGTTGTTCTTTTTGCGAACGCACCCGAGATTGTAGAATGTCACGGCGCTGGCAGCAACTTTTGACGGAGAATAATCTGTGGCCATGCTGCGTAAAGAGTGTCCGACAGTAAGCGAATCGTTTTTTTATTAGGTCGAAGCTACCTTCAGAGTAGGTGTCATCGAAAAATTTGTGAGGCGTTTAGCCTATGTGTCTGCGTGTTTGAGCGACGATGGTTTTTCCCGCGTGTCCTTTATGGGGGTGAGAGCGCGCAGTCAGTTTGCCATGTTTCTTGATCGTGGCAATACGTATGGGCACTTGTATATGCAAGCTTTGACCAGCCACGATTTTTTCCTCTTTGAGTTTGTTCCACATTTTTAGTTGCCCCACGCTGACCTGATAACGTTTTGCGACGGTAGCCAAATTATCCCGTTTTCCTACTCTGACAGCGATACGTTTAGTTGCCGGGCTATCACGCTCTACGCTCATCAAGGCGTTATCGTAGATTTCCGGCGCAATGTCTTTGTCCTGTGAACTGGCTGATTTCGGCACTAATAACGTGGAGCCTGCTTTTATCAACATTTTTGGTGGGATGTGGTTGACCTCCCTAATCATTTCGGGCGATGTGTGAAAAAGTTTGGAAATATTTTCTATGCGTTCGCGTTTAATGACCTTATGCGTAGTCCAGGATGAGAGAGGGCCTTTCCATTGCTCTAAATTGGTTTTGAATATTTCGGCATTTTCCTGTGGTAGCAAGATTTGGGTTTTACTGCTGCCTGTGATGACAGGGCGATTGAACTGCGGGTTCAATGCTTTGAATTCATCGATGGATAACTCAGCCAACTGAGCCGCAACTTTAACGTCAATATCGCGAGTTTTGCCGATTGTCACGAAATACGGCTGATTTTCCACTTTTTGAAGTGAGATCCCGTATTGCTGGGGATTGGCAATAATATTTTTGACGGCTTGTAATTTGGGGACGTAATTGCGTGTTTCTGCTGGCATTAAGGCAGAAAGGCTATTGAAATCAATCGGTCGCCCCGCTGCCTCATTCTTTTTGATGGCGCGTTGAACAGAGCCTTCACCCCAATTGTAGGCTGCCAGTGCCAATTGCCAATCACCAAACATGCCATGGAGTTTCTGTAAATAATCTAATGCGGCATTGGTAGAGGCCAGAACGCTGCAACGCTCGTCTTTAAACATTGTCTGCTTCAGATTGAAATCGCGGCCAGTCGATGGAATGAACTGCCACATGCCTGCTGCTTTAGCGGTTGATAACGCTTGGGGGTTAAATGCGGACTCAATGAACGGCAACAATGCTAATTCGGTTGGCATGCCGCGCACTTCAAGTTCTTGAACCACATGAAAAAGGTAGCGTGATGCACGGGTGGTAGTACGCAAGATGTAGTCGGGACGGGCGCTGTACCAATTTAACTGCGTTGTGACCAAGGGATTGTCTAAGTCTGGAATGGCAAAACCTTTACGCAGACGGGCCCATACATCGACCTCTTCAATACCTAATATTTCGGGCGTTGCTTCAGTCAAGTCAAATACGGTGTCGGCCATTGCGTTTGAGCGCGGTTCGGTCGGGTTGATTGACGTAAGTTTTATATCTTGACGAAATGTAGGGAGCGCGATATCGCTTGCGTGCGAGAGAAGCGGGGCGCCAATCAAGACGAGCGTCGCAAATAGTAAGGGGGTAAATTTTATCGGGCGCATAACTTTCTAACACTGCATAAAAAGCAATAAACGGTACATGAATAATAGGTCAGTGTACGTAACCCGCTTTCCCAGAGTCAAGCGGAATTACAATTGCAGTACTGTTTTATAGATAATTTATTGAGGGTATTAAGCCGTAAAAGCGTCTTACCTGATGCATGATGGTGGAGTCACGAGAGGGAAATCCAAGCAGCATAATCTGGCATGGATTGTGCCTCATGTCGTTACTGCGGCGAGAAAAATGGATCGGCGCGTAATTGGCGCGACTTACAAATAATGCAATAGTACGGGTCCAATTCGATCATCCTGTATTGCGCAACCCGGCTGCAATTCCATTAATCGATAGATGAATTCCGCGATGCACGCGTTCATCCACTTTACTTTTGTCATTTGCAACTGCACGATGCCGTCTGATGAGTTCTACTTGCAAGTGGTTAAGCGGATCGAGGTAAGCAAAACGATTCTTGATTGAGCGTGCCAATAATGGATTACTGGCGAGTCGTTCCTTAGCCCCTGTGATTGCTTGCATGTTGACCGAGGTGCGTTCGTGCTCGTCTGCGATACGTTTGAAAATGCTATTGCGCAGTTCTTTGTCCGCGACGAGTTCAGCATAGCGCGAGGCGACGGCTAAGTCGGTTTTTGCCAGTACCATGTCCATGTTCGAAAGCAGGGTGGCAAAGAACGGCCATTCTTTATACATGGTTCGCAAGGTAGCGAGTTTCTTGGTTTTTACTTTGGGATCGCTGTCTTCCAGCCAGCTCGACACTGCGGTGCCGAAACCGTACCAACCAGGCAGTAGTAATCGACATTGGCCCCACGAGAATCCCCATGGAATAGCACGTAAATCTTCGATGCGGCGCGTAGATTTACGGGATGCCGGACGTGATCCGATGTTGAGTTCGGCGATCTCGGCGATAGGGGTGGCAGAGAAAAAATAATCGGTGAATCCCGCTGTTTCGTACACCAGATTGCGATAGCCTTTATAGGCAATATCGGATAGCTCGGCCATGATTTTTTCAAACTCGGCCAGTTTTTTTGTGTGCTGGGTTTCGGTAGGATGCGGCATTAGGCTCGCCTCTAGTGTGGCTGCCACCAATAGCTCTAGATTGCGACGGCCAATCTCCGCATTGGAGAATTTTGAGGCGATAATTTCGCCTTGTTCTGTCAGACGAATTTGGCCATTAACGGTGCCAGTTGGTTGCGCTAAAATCGCTTCGTAACTTGGTCCACCACCACGGCCCACAGTACCGCCTCGGCCATGAAACAGACGCAATTTAACGCCTGCACGATCGAATATTTTGACCAAATGGGTTTCTGCTTTGTATAACTCCCAGTTGGATGTAAGGAAGCCGCCATCTTTGTTAGAGTCGGAATATCCCAGCATCACTTCTTGTAAATCGCCTTGCTTAGCAATTAGGTGCCTGAACTGAGGGATTGCCATGATGCGCTCCATAATGTCGGAGGCGCGTTGCAGATCGGGGATGGTCTCGAATAAAGGGATGACCATTAAATCGAGTTCGGCATGGAGTTGGTCGGAAGTTGCATGCCAATTAGCGCGTAATAAACCCGTCTCTTTTTGCAGGAGCAATACTTCTAGCAAATCTGAGACTTCTTCAGTGTGAGAAATAATGTAATTGCGTATGGCCGCTGAACCAAAACGTTGCCGAATTTCTTTTGCGGTGCGCAAGATGGTTAACTCCGAATTGGTCTCGTCGGAATAATCAAGATAAGGCGAATATAACTGGCGCGGCTGACTTAATTCGCCAAGTAACAGCGTGACTTTTTGTTGTTCGGTCAGGCCGGCATAATTACCCTCGATCCGGGCGCAAGAGAATAGTTCGGTTAGCACTCTTTCGTGCACATCCGAGCTTTGGCGCATGTCGAGCGTGGCGAGATGGAATCCAAAGATTTCCGCAGCGCGCTTGAGTGTGGCCAAACGTGGTTTGACTAGGACCGTACCGTGGTGCGCTTTGAGTGAATCGACCAAAACTTGCAAATCTTCGCAAAATTTGGCAGCAGAAGCGTACGGCGTTGCGTTCGTAACTTCTTTGCGCAGAGTATTGCTGGTTCCTAGCACACGTGTGGTTGCCGCTAGGCGTGCGTATATGCCCACCAACGCCCGACGGTAGGGTTCATCGGTGCGATTGGCTGAAAGGTCCAATGCGGCGTCCGCTAGCACCAGCAATTCTGGCGTGGTGCCAACCATTAAACTCGAAATCGATAATTCGGCGCCGAGTGCATGTAGTTCTTCCAGGTAGAAATCCAGAATGGTGCTTGATTGTCGCTTTAAAGCATGTTGCATCGTACTGGCATTCACATTCGGATTGCCATCACGATCCCCACCGATCCAACTACCCATTTGCACGAATAAGGAGAGGGCATTGTGTGTTTTTGAAGGTACTGATTTGGATGGATATTGCACAGCGATATCTGTTTCTATATCGTCGTAGAGGCCAGGTAATTCACGTAAAAAAGTGATGCGGTAATACGATAATGCATTGTCGATTTCATCGGCGACTGTCAGTTTGGTGTAACGTAGCATCCGAGTTTGCCACAGCGTGGCGATGCGGGCTTGCAGCAATTCGGTATTTTGAATTCGCTCTTTAGGCGTTAGCGGCGAGTCGCGCTCCGCCAGCAGGTGGGCGATGTCGCGCTCAGCATCGAGAATACTCTTGCGCTGCACTTCAGTAGGATGTGCGGTCAAGACAGGTGAAATTAAGGCCTCTTTGAAGAATGATTTAACGGTCGCCTTGCTCACGCCTGCATTCCCTAATTTGGACAGGGCAAATGCGACGCTTCCTTGCTGGGGTGTAGAACCAGCCATTAAATGCGCTCGACGGCGACGGATGTGATGTTGGTCTTCTGCGATATTGGCGAGGTGGGAAAAATATGAAAATGCGCGTACAACCGAAATAGTCTGATCTCGGCTCAGTTTTTTTAACATTGTGTTTAGTTCAGTCCCCGCTTTGGCATCCGATTCACGGTGAAAACGTACCGCAGTCTGGCGAATAGTTTCAACAATCTTGAAGACATCGTCGCCCTCTCTGTCACGTAGGACATCGCCCAATAGGCGCCCTAGTAAACGGATATCCTCTTTTAGGGGGGCGTCTTTATCGATGGTAACAGAGTGTGCTTTGCGAGGTTGGTTGGCCATGATGGACGATTACCGTAATTTTTGGAATGAAAGAAGGCTGGGGGTGACGATCTGGTGCTACATGATAAAATTTACCACTTGATCCTCGCAACATATTTGCGGTCCGAATTATCGATTGCGAAAGAATTCATTTTGAAAGTATCTCCTCCCTCAAAGCTAGTCATTGCTTCACGCGAAAGTCGTCTCGCCATGTGGCAAGCTGAGCATGTTCGCGCACAACTTTCTTTATTATATCCGCAGTGCAACATAAAAATTCTTGGGATGACGACACGTGGCGACCAAATTCTAGATCGGACGCTGTCAAAAGTCGGTGGTAAAGGATTGTTTATCAAGGAATTGGAAATGGCGATGGCAGAGGGATATGCTGACCTGGCGGTGCATTCCCTGAAAGATGTTCCCATGGAATTGCCCGATGGTTTTGCTTTGGCAGCGGTGCTTGAACGCGAAGATCCACGCGATGCATTTGTTTCGAATGATTATGAATCACTTGATGCCCTGCCTGGGGGAGCTGTAGTTGGTACCAGTAGCCTGCGTCGTCAGTCCCTGATTTCGGCGCGTTTTCCGCAATTGCTCATTCGACCGTTGCGCGGTAACTTGGATACACGACTTGGCAAGCTTGATCGCGGCGAATATGCAGCCATTATCTTGGCCGCAGCGGGACTGAAGCGCCTCGGTTTGCCAGACCGAATTCGCAGTTTGATGCCGCCCGGGCAAAGTCTTCCTGCTGCCGGGCAAGGTGCTATGGCGATTGAAATACTTTCGAATCGCGCAGACCTGAGCCAGCTATTGGCGCCCTTAAATCATCTTGCGAGCGCTCAAGCTGTGACGGCAGAACGATCCGTGTCGAGGGCATTTGGTGGTAGTTGCCAAATTCCTCTTGCCGCATTTGCGATAGTGGAAGACGGCGTGATGCATTTACGTGCAATGGTCGCGACACCGGATGGAAAACGTATGGTGACGGCAGAGGCGCGTGGTCCTGCTGATATGCCTGCGGCCTTGGGTAGTCAGGTCGCTAGCGCTTTAAGCGCGCAAGATGCCAATGGTATTTTGGCGGCATGTGTTGCGGAATCGAATGCGAATGTCCAACATAGCTAACAGCGTTGTCATCACACGTCCTTTGGCGCAGGCTAAGTTGCTAGCCGAACGCGTTGCTGCTCTTAGCAGGGACGTCGTTGTGTTGCCTCTGCTGGAAATTTATCCCCTGGCCGACCAGACTTCTTTCCATGATGCTCTACGCGATTTGTCGGCCTACGAGATGGTCGTTTTCGTCAGTGCCAATGCGATTGATGCTTGCTTTGCCCAATTGAGTACTTGGCCGATACAGGTTGCGATTGCAATCATGGGTGAGGGCAGTCGTGTTGCGCTGGCTGCACATGGCATCAACGAATCTAACGCCACAATTTTTATTCCCTCCGATCCTGAGCGCACCGATTCCGAGACATTACTTGAGATTTTGGACCTGAATATTTTGTGCGGAAAACGTGTGTTGATTATCCGTGGCGAAACTGGACGTGAATTTTTGGCGGACGCCTTGCAGTCTGCTGGCGTGCAAGTGATCCAAGTAGCCGGATATCGTCGGGTTGCACCTGTGCTAGATCATATCCTGTATGCAAAACTACATGGTTTGTTGGATAGGCGAAGCGACTGGATTGTGACTAGTTCAGAAGCTTTGGGGATTTTGATGTCGATGGTGACGCAGATTGATAATGTGCATGGAGTCGCAAAAATGCAACAGCAACATGTTATTGTGCCGCATGCCCGTATCGCGGAAACTGCAAAAATGCTAGGTTTTCAGAAAATTACCCTTACCGGATCAGGCGACGAACGATTGCTTGCCGCGTTACAATTGCCGTCATGAACGAACTGCCAACTTCCCCCTCGCCCGGAGCCCCCTCTGGGGTTAATACCAATGTCAGCCCACAGAGCGCCGACATGACCTCTTCGAGCAAAAA
Organism: Oxalobacteraceae bacterium; assembly: GCA_025352145.1. GTDB lineage: Bacteria > Pseudomonadota > Gammaproteobacteria > Burkholderiales > Burkholderiaceae_D > JANXTY01. Next base: position 10,599 of record JANXTY010000018.1, on the reverse strand, counting down.
AAAATCATGGCTGATGCGATTGAGAAAACCGCTGCCATTCACTGTTGTTGTACTTGGCTTACTGTTGGCTGGTGAGTGGTGGTACTTTCAATCGAATATCAAAAACCTTCGTGAGGAGATCGCTCACCGTCTACAAAGCGGCGACCTCACGATGGCAGAAGCCAAATTTTTCGCAAAAACTGCACAAGACAGCGTCAAAGAGTTGCAGGCCAAAGTCAGCGTACTGGAAAATAAGCAGGCCGAATCCCAGAATCAACAATTGGCGCTTGAGCAGCTGTATCAGGATTTATCGAAGAATCGTGATGATTGGGCGCTTGCTGAAATCGAACAGGTTTTGTCCACCGCAAGTCAGCAGTTGCAGCTTGCAGGCAATGTGCAAGGTGCTTTGATTGCGTTGCAAAATGCTGACCGTAGTTTGTCTCGTTCTGATAAGCCCCAATTCATTAATATTCGGCGGGCTATTGCCAAAGATGTAGACAGGCTCAAATCTTTGCCCAGTCTGGACTTAACTGGAATCGCGTTGCGACTCGATAGCGTGATCAGTCAAATCGACACCTTACCCCTATTGTCGGATGAAAAGCCAGCGTTGCCCGCAACCCAACCCAAGAAGCCCATGAGGATATTGCTTCACACCGTTAGTAAAAATGGGGGTAGACCTGATGCTGGAATACCTTCTTGGTGGACTAGGTTGGAGGATAAATGGCAGAGTTGGAGTAGTGAGATGTCGAGCGAAATTAGACAACTTATCCAGGTACGCAGTGTCAATACTCCTGACGCTTTGTTAGTATCTCCGACCCAAGCTTATTTCGCGCGCGAGAATGTAAAGCTCCGCTTATTGAATGCGCGGTTTGCTCTATTGTCGCGGAATGAAATGGCATTTCGGAGCGATATGATCGCTGGACAGGAGGCCATAACCAAGTACTTCGATACCCGTGCCAAGCAAACCCAAACAGCGCAAGCGTTCTTAAAGCAAGTTCAGGGAAGCAATTTGTCCATCGAAATGCCAACCTTGGCAGAGAGTTTGAACGCAGTTCGTACCTACAAAGTGAAGCCTTGATACCATGCGATTATTCCTTTGGCTAATTGCCTTGTTTGCGGTTGCCATTGGTGTGGCGGTAGTGTTAACTTATAACCCCGGCAATGTAGTTTTTTTCTACCCGCCGTATCGGGTGGATCTGTCACTAAATTTTTTTCTGTTGTTATTGATTTTGTTGTTTACCTTGATTGACATGCTTTTGCGTGCGATCCGAGCAGCTCAAAATATGCCTCGGTTAGTCGCTGCTTACCGTCAGGAAAAGCGTATCCGGGAAGGAAATAAAGCATTACGTGAGGCGCTTAAAGCGTTATTTGAGGGGCGCTTCGGGCATGCTGAAAAGGCTGCGTCAAGGGCAACTGAATTACCTGATAATGTCGGCGTGGCGGCCTTAATTGGTGCGCGTGCCGCCCATCGCATGCGTCAACTGACACGTCGGGACGCTTGGTTGACACGGATCAAAGATGATAAAGCGTTGAAAACAGCGCGTTTAATGACGATGACGGAATTGTTTGTTGACGATCATCAACATGAAGCTGCACTGGATGCAGTGAGAGAGTTAAGTTTGAGCGGCATGCGGCATATTCATGCCATGCAGTGGGCCTTAAAAGCGCACCAACAGGCAAGGAACTGGCCAGAAGTGTTACGTTTAGTGAGGTCTCTCGATAAAAATCACGCACTCCATCCAGCGTTGTCCCACCGCTTGCGTGAACTCGCTTATGAGGACTTGTTAACGAGTAGATCGCACGATGTTGAATCGATTCGACAGGTCTGGGCGAGTATTCCTGAAGCCCATAGACAGACACCATTCGTTGCTTCTCGTGCTGCTAACGCATTTAATGCCAGAGGATTACATGACGAAGCGCGCTCAGTGGTAGAAAGCGCGTTGGCGGCAGACTGGGATGATCGATTGGTGCGTGCGTACCGTGAATCGGCGGCTGCGGAGGGATCCCCTGTCTTGCTGGCACAAATTGAGAATTGTGAGGCATGGCTGATAGAGCGACCAACCGATGCTGAGCTAATGCTGACTTTAGGCTCTTTATGCCTCCGACAAAAACTCTGGGGTAAGGCCCAGCGTTATTTGGAGCAGGCGTTGTCGGATGCTGTTTCGCCGCGCACATTACAGGAATCGCATCTTAAACTGGCTCAATTCCATGAGGCGTTAGGTCATGCAGAAGAGGCGGCAGGCCATTACAGACAATGTGCGCTTGCCACAAGGTTGTAGTTGCAAAGCATTTTGTGTTGCGGCGCAAAATTTTGGGTAAATTTCGCTATAATTACCGCTCCTAAAATTTGCCTATAGCTACCCAAAAATTATGAGTCTAAATAAAGTTTCCGCTGGCCGCGACTTACCCAATGACTTCAATGTCATCATCGAAATTCCCATGAACGCCGATCCAATTAAATATGAGGTCGATAAAGAGTCAGGCGCGATTTTTGTGGATCGTTTTATGGGTACTGCGATGCACTATCCCTGCAACTATGGCTACATTCCGCATACGATTGCCGATGATGGTGATCCGGTTGATGTTTTGGTGATCACGCCATTTCCATTATTTCCCGGCGTCGTCGTGCGTTGCCGTGCGGTTGGTGTATTGAAAATGACTGATGAAGCTGGGGGCGATGCCAAGGTATTGGCGGTGCCGGTTGATGCCATCCTGCCGATTTATAAACACTGGCAAAAACCTGCAGACATGAACGAATTGCGTTTGAGTCAAATCCAGCATTTCTTCGAGCATTACAAAGATCTTGAAAAGGGGAAATGGGTCAAAATACAAGGTTGGTTTGGTCCAGATGAAGCGAAAATTGAGATTATGGCTGGTGTCGAAGCATACAATAAAGCTTCCAGTAAACCGAATTTTTAAAGTTCATGGCAGCTGGACAGAGAAGTCAGGCTGCTGGGTTTTATTTATCTTATGTTAGAACCTGTTCAAGATTTTTTTGCACAAAAAATCTGTGCTTCGTAAATTGTCTGGATGAGAAGAGTTTACCCAAGCGAGATAACTCGAGAGCAGTACGAAATAGTCCGAGAGTTACTGGAAAACGCAAGGAAGCGGACCAAGCCAAGGCAGGTTGATTTGTACGAGGCATTTTGTGGTGTTCTGTATGTGCTAAAAAGTGGCTGTCAGTGGCGAATGTTGCCAAGTGATTTTCCTAAATCGAGCACGGTGTATTCGTATTTCTGTCAGTGGAATGCCAAGGCATCGGACGTGGAAGAGAAAACTCAATACTAGCCTTCAATTCGCTTCCTTGGCTTTCTTCGTGTTGCTGCTGAAAAGATCTTGAACAAGTTCTTAGAAGAAATGGTTCGATCTTACATTCGCCACCAGGAGCAAGAAGGCGATCAACACGATCAAAGGTAGAGCCCCATTCAAGCGGGTCACGGGTTACCAGGGCCTTTGAGACACCTCAGCAAGTTAAACATACGGCGTTGCCAAAGATAAATTTTCTCGTACTCAATGGTGGTGGCCGTGCTCACCATGTACGTGGCCGTGGGCGATTTCTTCTTCAGTCGCGGCACGAATTCCCTGCACCGTTAGGCTAAAGCGCAAGATTTTTCCTGCCATTGGGTGGTTGCCGTCAAGCATGATTTGATCCCCCTTTATTTTCATAACGGTGAAAGTTTGTGGATGTCCGCTTTCGCTATTACCTTGAAGCTGGCCACCTACCTTGACGCCCGGAGGAAACTGACTCTTAGAAATGACTTGAACCAGATTCTCGTCACGCAAGCCGAAAGCCTCATCGGGTTGGAGTTCAATAATGGTTTGGTAGCCCACTATTTGGTCATCTAATACATCCTCAATCTTGGGGAAAATATTCCCATAACCGCCATGTAAATAAACCAGGGGGCCACTGTTTTTTTCTAATAACTGGCCCTGGGTATTCATCACTTTATAGTGCAGAGTTACAGCGGTATTTTTTTCTATTTTCATATTTTTCTAATCAAAAATTATTGCATTAATGCAGCTAGGGAGATAGGCAGAAATATTTTTTAAGATTGCTTTGTGCGCAGGGAATGAATTTTCACTAATGGCATTCACGACCCTTCGGTTCAATCGCGCCAAGTATTTTATTTTACCGTGCGTTTCCGCAAAATAGATTCCTTTGCAGCGGAAGTAAGGCTTGCATCGACATCATAGATTGAGGCCCCATTAGAGAGATTCATTTTTATGCTCGGATCGTCGGCGCTTCCTGGCTATTTCACATCCTCCGCTAACCACCCTCAAAAAATATTACATTAATTAGATTAATTAACTATATTAATAACTTAAATTAATAGATAATTACGTATCTTTGTGGACGGCAATAGCTTCAGCATTGCGTCGCTTCTCATATCTTTCAACAACATTCCCAAGGCAATGGATGCTTGCGTCAAGAGGTAGTAATTCATTAATGCACCCGAGAATATATACGCGAGGTTTTACCTTGGTTGAGTTAATGATGGCAATGGCGATGGCTGTCATTTTGTTGTCGCTTGCGATTCCCTCATTTCGCAACCTGCTTATGGACAGTGAGGTATCTACCAATGTAAATGCTTTTGTTGGTGCATTTGAACTTGCCCGTTCAGAGGCCGTTATGCGGGCGAAACTAGTGACGATATGTCGTAGCAGCAATGCCGAAGCGGGTGAGTTGGCCATCTGCAACAGAGCCGATTCTGGTTCTGCAGAATCGGCGGACTGGTCAACTGGTTGGATCGTATTTATCGAAAATAGTGCGCGTATCGGAGTCGGAACGAGAGAGCCTAAAGAAATTATCTTGCTTCGACAAGGTCCTATGCGAGTTGGGATGCATTCGATTCAAACTTCAGCTAGCAATGCGAGAAATATTACATTTAATGGGACAGGAGAGCCAATCGGCAACCTGACTGGAACTGGATTTAATTTTAATAGCAATGGCCTATTTCGTCGGCAGATTTGTATTGCGCGCACCGGGCGTCTGCGGCTAATCAAAGAGGCGACTAGTTGCACATGAATCGCTTTCAATCGGGATTTGGGATGTTGGAAATCCTAATTGCTATGACACTTATCGCTTTTGGCTTGTTGGGAATGGCTGGTCTCCAGGCTTCATCATTGCGCTATCAAAAAACTGCACATTTCAGATCGATTGCTAGCATCGCAATGTCTGACATGGCGGAACGTATACGGGCAAATACGCAAGCCGCGCATGACGGGAAATATATGGCTTCTGCTGACAGCATGTCCGCTGGAACAGTGCCCACGTGTAGTGGTGCCGGCACCTGTTCAAGCAATCAAATTGCTGCGTTTGACGTAGCTACATGGCTTCAGGAATTATCACGAAATTTGCCAGAAGGACGCGGAGAAATATCGGGAGATATAAAAACGGGTATGAAGATTTCTGTTTGCTATAAAGATCCTGGCTACGCAGAGAATTCTAAAGAATTAGGCGGAGTACATTGTTTTTCTACGAATGTCCTTCCATGAAATTGATATCTATTTTTATGCGGGGACAAAGAGGGCGCACGCTGATTGAATTGATGATAAGCACTACCATCGGTTTATTGATTAGTGGAATGGCATTGGGTATTTTCTTGAGATGCAACAGTAGTTATCGGTTGCAAGATGAAAATGGGCGTATGCGTGAAGATGGAAATTATGTCCTGACTTTGTTTAAGAAAAACATCATTCAATCTGGTTTTTCTCCACTCTTTGCTTCCACCTCGAATCAAGACATACGTCATGCTACGGCGTTTACCTATCCAGGCATCCGAGCCTGTGAGAATGGTTTTTCTTCTGGCACAAATGGGGATTTTAGTTGCGGGAAAGATGGGAAAGGATTTCCTGCAATAGAAGTAATGTATGCGGTGGACAATAATTATCAATCGCTTACCGGAGCCGGTGCCGATTGCAATGGGCAAGAGCCAAAATTCAATATTAATGGGGCGCCATTTAATTCCGGTGATGTGAAATATGTGATTAATCGTTTTTTCTTGCATAAAAAAAGTGGTGATGTTAATGCCTCTTTGTATTGTGCTGGCAATGGCAATGTCACGCCGCAACCGATCCTGGGGAATGTGGAGGATTTCGTTATTTCTCTTGGGATTGACTCTGACAATGATCAAATACCAGACGGGTATGTAACAGCTTCTCAAGTAATGGGAAACTCTGCTGATCAAAATGAAAGCTGGAGAAAGGTGAGGGGAGTGATGATTTGTTTTCAGCTCGTCAGTGATAGCAGGATCATCGGCGGCACAGCACAAAAATATTTTAATTGTTCTGGTACGAAAATCACTTCAACGGATAGCAGATTGAGAGGCATATTCCACAGTGTTTTTGCACCTCGAAATACTGCATCTCTGGCGAGATATTAGGAGCAAAGCGCATGGTTCGGAATCATCAAGCGGGCGTCACCCTGATTATTGTTTTGATTGTTCTAGTAATCATTTCGTTGCTCGGCATAACTACCATCAAGAGTGCAACCATGAATGAAAAGATGGCGGGAAATCTAAGTATGCAACTGACCACTTTTCATGCAGCCGAACAGGCGCTTCGGTATTGTGAACAAACCGTGCAGGCTTATGCGCAGTATCCAGATCGCTATCGAATGGACCCGGCACCTTTGGAAGCCGATGAAAATACGAATAATTTTGAGGTGGACGCGAACTGGTCTGACGACCAAAAATCGATGGTTATTACTGGATTGAAGGAGTCGTTGCATCTTTCCAAGGCCCCCCGATGTATGGTTGAACTGATCAATGATAGGACGCAATTGCCGGAAATCTCCCGTAGTTATGAGGATAAGCCACTGATTTACCCCTTCAGGATTACCGTTCGTGCTTATGGCCCAGCCAGCACGGATTCCGTCATCTCTTTGCAAAGCTATTTAAGAATATAAATGATCAAAAAAATATTCCGCAGAATCTGCTGGCAGGTGAAATAAAAATGAAAATTATTTTTTCAAAAAAAGGGAGAAATATTGCAAGTAGAGCGATTTTTCTATTTCTTGCCACGCACAATCTGGTAATGGCCGACGTATCGCAACAGCCTCAAATGTGTGCTGTTGGTGCGCCGACCTTTGCTTCTAAAAAGATGGCGGCGCATGGAAATTGGGCCTATGTATCTAGTTTCGATCCGGTGACATGGAGCGGGCATTTACGTGCGGTAAGCATTGGATCACGGGGTGAGATTGGTAGTGAACAATGGGATGCCGCAGAAAAAATTCCTTCTTTTAGCCAACGAAAAATTTTCACATGGAATTCGCAGATAGGTTCCGGTAAAGAATTTCTATTCGCTAATTTGAGTGAGCAACAGAAAGCCGATTTGGGAGACGGTCAGTCGGGGAGTTTGCTTCAATATCTGCGTGGAGAGACATCTAAAGAACGAAGAAATGGCGGCCCGTATCGTAATAGGGTAAATCCTTTGGGCGATATCGTGAATTCCGTTCCCTTGTTCGTCAAAGATACGGATTTCGGTTTTCGAAAAATTACTGGCTTGAAGGGGAGTAGCAGCTACCCAGCTTTTGTCGAGAGCAAGAAATTACATACGCCGGCTATTTATGTTGGGGCCAACGATGGCATGCTTCACCAATTTAACGCTACCACGGGCGTCGAAGGATTTGCCTATGTCCCCAACTCGGTATATCGACATTTAAAGAAGCTGAGTGATCCGAATTATGGCCATCATTATTTTGTAGATGGTCAGATCACGGAGGGCGATGCGTACTTGGACGGAGCTTGGGGAAATTATCTTATAGGTTCAACTGGCGCAGGCGCTAAAAGTATTTTTGCGCTGGATATAACCCATCCTGACTCTTTAGGCGCTGCCACTATTAAATGGGAGTTGAATGCCGAGGGGGATTTCGCAGATTTGGGATATGTCCTGGGTAGAGCCTACATAGCCAGAAGCAGAACTGGTGATTGGGTTGCTGTATTTGGTAACGGCTACGATAGTAAAAATAATAGAGCAGTTTTATATGTAGTTAATCTATCGAACGGTGCTTTGATTAAAAAATTGGAAGGCGTTGGTGAGGTAGCACAGCCGAATGGTTTGTCGCCCCCTGCTTTTTTATTTAACAGTAGTCGTGAACTGATTACGGCGTATGCCGGAGATTTGCAGGGTAACCTTTGGAAGTTTGATTTAAGCGATAGCGATCCGTCACACTGGAAAATCGCATTTGAGGGAAAACCTTTATTTGTCGCTAAAAATGGTACTGAAACCCAGCCGATTACAAGCGAACCCATCATCGAATTTTCTCCGCAAGGAGGTTATATGGTGATATTCGGCACGGGGAAATATGTGAACGACACCGATCAGCGGAGCCGCCCCATAGATAGCCTATATGGAATTTGGGATCCAGCCGGTATATTTAGCACGGCCATTACCACAGGCCGAAATTTTGCATTGATAGAACAAAAATTGATACCGCTCACTAATGGCAATCGGGGCGTGAGCGCCAATGTAATTGATTGGAAAAGCAAGCGCGGCTGGTATATCGATTTTAATGTGCTCAGCGGCGAGCATATAGTGGGCGAACCTGTCGTCGTGGGAGATGTGTTAAGTGTTGCCACCTACGCTCCCGGAGCCAGTGACAGTTCCTTGTGTAATGTGAGTGGGATTTCACAACTCTTGGCTGTCAACTATCTTACTGGCGCAGCTTATGGTACTTCGTTATTTGACGATAAAAATGCAAGCTCGGTCGTGATTTCCCCTACGGCTGCGAGTCCTGTTTTTATTATCAACGCGAAAAAACCAAGCATAGGAAATAAGACAAGACAAATTAAACCCGGCATTTCCAATAGCGTTGAAAATAGCGCGGTTGATCCCGAGGTTGAACAGACAGGGGAAAAGAGTGGTCGGAGCTATGAGATTGCGATCAACAAAAAAGATGGATCTGGATTGCAAATATTCCATGTTCAACCGTCTGGCGCTCCTATTCTCAGAACATGGCGTCAGATATTTGTCGGCTACTAATTCGGTTGCTAATTCAGATGCTGAAAATGCACTCATCCAATTTTAACCACCAAGAACGTAGTGACAGGATTTTTATGAAGCAAGGTAGGTTGGTTGCACAAGGTGGATTCACTTTGGTTGAAATAATGGTCACGGTTGTCGTTGTTGCGATATTGGCTGCCATTGGTTTGCCCAATTACACCGAACACTTGCGACGTGCTCAGCGTCTTGAAGCGCGTGCCAATTTGTTGGAAGCACGCCATTGGATGGAGCAGCAATTTACCGTTAATAATCGCTACGATGGCGTGAAATTGCCTGCGACTTTTTCTCAGTCGCCCAGAACAGGCAAAAAGCGCTATGACGTCACTTTAGCAACAGACCCTGCTGTGACATCAACCACCTACACTTTATTAGCGACACCGGTGAGTTCTATGCCGGATAAATGTGGGACATTTATGCTTGATCAATCCGGCCAACGTGGCCTGTCAGGACAAAGTGCCGAAATGGATATTACCCAATGCTGGAGTCGATGACTGGTTTAATTTTTTTGGCTTTGGATCGGGGTATTATTCCAATTCTATTTCTTTAGTGAATTAATTATCCAATCCCATGCCACAATAGAGTGGACTCTGTCATGATTGCTTTCGAGTGTTTTGAGAGCAAGTACGAGTTGGTTTTCAAGCGCATCAAGGCTGTCGAAGACGAGAGTATGAAAGAATTTTTCACGTAGCTCATCCCACACATGCTCCATAGAATTGAGTTCAGGAGCGTAAGGTGGCAGATGCAAAATGCGCATACCATCGGGCACGTTGAGTTCGTCACTTCGATGCCATCCCGCCCCATCCATTACCATGACAATATGTGACTTGGGATGCCTTGCTGCTACTTCGTCGATAAAAACCTGCATGCAAATAGTATTGACTTGCGGCAGGATCAGGCTGTCCAGTTCCCCGGTACAGACATCGACTGCACCATAGGCATAAGTGTATTCATGTGTGAGCATGCCCTGGCATAATGGACGTATCGGTTTTGGCGCCCAGCACCGCCGAATATCGCTGATACGGCCAAAACGTGCTTCGTCCTGAAACATTAATTTGATGGGCTTTTTCTCTGTCCGGCTTTGACTGATGTCGTCGATCTTTGACCGGAGTTTTTTTTCCATTCAACTTGGGCTTCCGGATCACTTTGCCGGTGATGCTTGTCCGGCACAAGTTTTCTCCAATTATGACGATGCAGCAGGTTATAGACCGATGCCCGAGCAACTGACCGACCCAATTTCGCCTCTAGTGCAACCTTGATTTCCCCCGCGACTAGGATGCCTCCTCTACTGGCCTTTTCAAAAAAAGGAGCAAGAAATTCACGCTCCTGATCTACGCTCAAATTCTCTCGCTTGCGCCCGCCGCGTGCCGACTGTGCATCCGTATTGACCACTTTCCCTTCGATGAATTTGACACGCAAACGACACACCCAACCGGGCGAAACGCCAATGAGCTGCGCTGTTTGTACAATACTCAAACCATACTCTAGCGGCAGTACTACGGCTTGTGCTTGCCGTAATTGCTCAATGGTTTGTGCTGAGGCTATAGCTTGTTGTGCGCGTGCTAGCGCATCTATCCCGCTTGCGAGCCGTGACATCACTGGATCCTTCCAAAATAGTGC
>JANXTY010000010.1 GCA_025352145.1 Oxalobacteraceae bacterium | reverse complement strand
GCTGTATAAAATACCGACAAAAGCAGGCTGGAAATCAGCGCATGCCTAGGTGTGAAAAACATCGGAAAGCCGTGTGCGAGAAAATCGCATGCACGGTTTGATGAGAGAGGGCAGCCAGTGGCTGCCCTCTACTCTACCCTTTGCACCCGATGTATGTATCAACGGTCGACAGCGGGAATCTTGCGGGCCATCTGCTTACGTTGCGTCCTGGTTTGCAGGGCGTACTCGATACGCCCATCCTCACGGCGCAAATTTTTCATGGGTTGCGCGATACGTATGAAATTTTACGCAGCATGGCAGGTGAAGCGCAGTTGAGCGCCTTGGTTCAATTCGAAAAAGATCTGGAATCTTCCTGTCAGTTCGGCACCGGAACGCTGATCGTTGCCCACGATTGCCTGCAACGATTGAATCAATGTGTCACCATATTTTTGGCTAGCGTGGAAATCGGAGCAGTTACCCCGTTTGAACGGCAGTGTGTGTCGTGGACGCACGCGCTAGCAAATCAATGTCGTGAAGCACTCAATGAAATTGCTCTTCTGGCGCCGTGGATCGCGACGATTTCCCCCGGCATTTGGTTGGCGGAGTTTCCTCAACTGGCCGATATTCCCACGCTGCGCCAATTGGCACGAATCAGCGCCGGTATTTCTCCTGCCCTGGAACAACGCCTTGCCACTTGCGCTGATTCGGCAGAGGCAGAATCGTGGCGTGTCTTGCATCAACAGGTGGCGCTAGGTAGCGCTCGCGCCGCCGAGCGGGTGGTATTGATCGAACAGCTCATCGTGCAAGCGCGGGATCTGGCAAGAATGGAATATGGTTTCTTGTACGATCCTGCCACTCATTTATTGGCAATCGGTTATAACGTCACTGAACGGCGGCGTGATCTGAGCGCGTACGATTTGCTCGCTTCTGAAGCGCGCCAAGCTACTTTTGTCGCCATTGCCCAAGGACAAATACCGCAACAAAGCTGGTTCGCCCTCGGACGCCAGCTCACTATTGCGGGTGGTGAACCTATTCTGCTGTCCTGGAGCGGCTCCATGTTTGAGTATTTAATGCCGTTGCTGGTGATGCCGACTTTTGAAAACACCTTGCTCGACCAAACCTATCATTCCGCTGTGGAACGCCAGATTGAATACGGCGCACAACGGAAAGTGCCGTGGGGAATTTCGGAATCGGGTTATAACAATTTTGATGCCAGTCTTAACTATCAATATCATGCTTTCGGCGTGCCGGGCCTCGGTTTCAAGCGCGGTCTCGGCGATGATCTGGTGATCGCCCCGTATGCCAGCATGATGGCCTTGATGGTTGCGCCTGAAGAGGCGTGTACCAACTTGCAGCAATTGTCCGCGCTGGGATTTGAAGGCGATGCTGGTTTCTACGAAGCGATCGATTACACCCCTTCGCGGCTAGCGCGGGGTCAAAGTCATGTCGTGATCCAGTCGTTTATGGCGCATCATCAAGGGATGGGATTTTTGTCTCTGGCTTATTTGTTGCTGGATCGCCCGATGCAAAAACGCTTTGAGTCCGACCCGCTATTTCAGGCGACGATGTCGTTGCTGTATGAACGTGTGCCTAAAGCGAGCGCTACCTATTCCAATACTACGGACCTGGCGGATATCCGCATTGCACCGAATGATCAGGAAGCGCAGATGCGCGTATTGCGCCGCCCCGATACCAGAATGCCGGAAGTGCAGTTGCTTTCCAATGGCCGCTACCATGTCATGGTCACCAGTGCGGGCGGCAGTTATAGTCGTTGGAATGACATGGCGATTACTCGCTGGTGTGAAGATAGTACCCGGGACAATTGGGGGACTTTCTGTTATGTCCGCGATGTGGGGGAAGGAAAATTCTGGTCTACTGCGTTTCATCCTACGCTAACGCAACCGGAATCTTATGAAGTTATTTTTTCTGAGGGCAGGGCAGAATATCGGCGCACCGACAACGATTTCGACATGCATACAGAAATCGTGGTGTCGCCGGAAGACGACATTGAATTGCGACGCACCCGTATTACCAATCGTTCGCGGGTCCGGCGCAGTATCGACGTTACCAGTTATGCCGAGGTCGTATTGGCACCGGCTGCAGCGGATGCGATGCATCCGGCGTTTTCAAAACTGTTCGTCCAGACTGAAATAATTCGCTCGTCCGGTGCGATCCTGTGTACCCGCAGACCGCGTTCAGCAGAGGAAAAAACGCCGTGGATGTTTCATCTGATGGCGGTTCACGGCGCTGAGGTAGATGCCGTTTCTTATGAAACAGATCGGATGGCGTTTATCGGGCGCGGCAACACGACGGCTAATCCGCAAGCGTTGACAAGAATGGGGCCGCTGTCTGGCACTCAAGGTTCAGTGCTGGATCCCATCGTCTCTATCCGTTACCAAATCACCCTTGAAGCAGAGCAGACGGTGTTCATCGATATGGTGACCGGCGTGAGTGAATCGCGGGAACTTTGTCTCGGTTTAATCGATAGATATCAGGATCGCCATTTGGCAGATCGTGTGATTGAGTTGTCGTGGACACATAGCCAGGTGCTGTTGCGCCAACTCAATGCCAGCGAAGGGGATGCGCAACTGTACGCACGCTTGGCCAATTCGGTGATCTATGTCAATCCGTTATTGCGCGCAGACCCCAGCGTGTTGATCCGTAACCAGCGGGGTCAATCTGGATTATGGAGCTATGCGATTTCAGGTGACCTGCCGATCGTCTTATTGCAAATTAAAAATCAGGAACATATTGAATTGGTACGTCAACTGGTGCAGGCCCATGCGTATTGGCGTTCGAAAGGATTGGCAGTCGATTTGGTGATTTGGAACGAGGACCATGCGAGTTACCGGCAAGTCTTGCAGGAGCAGATCATGGGCCTCATTTCCACTGTGACCGGTATCCATGACATGGATCGTCCAGGCGGAATTTTCGTGCGGTTAGCCGATCAGATTTCGAACGAGGATCGGGTGTTATTTCAATCGGTGGCGCGGGTGATTTTGTCGGATAGCCGCGGCACACTGGTGGAGCAGATCAAACGCCGAGATTTGATGGAAGTACGCATGCCGGCGCTGGTGCCAATAGAGGGTGTCGCCGCATTTGCAGCCGCCCTCCCCGGCCATAAATTGCCTTATCGCGCGCTTATCCTGTCGAACGGCACGGGTGGCTTCACGCCGGATGGCAGCGAGTATGTGATCACGACTTCGGCGCACCACGTTACGCCGGCACCTTGGGTCAATGTGCTCGCTAATCCGCAGTTCGGCACTGTTGTTTCAGAAAGCGGACAGGCTTACACATGGGGCGAAAATGCCCATGAGTTCCGCCTCACACCTTGGGCCAATGATCCGGTATCTGATCTTGGAGGAGAAGTGTTTTACCTGCGTGACGAAGAATCCGGGCGTTTCTGGTCGCCTACTGCGTTACCGCGCCGGGGCGACGGTGACTATATTGCGCGGCACGGCTTCGGCTACAGTGTGTTCGAACATACCGAAGAGGGAATCACCTCTGAGTTAACGATTTTTGTGGCGACGGATGTATCGGTCAAATATTCAATACTGCGTGTCCGCAACGATGGCGCCTATCAGCGCAAGCTATCTGCGACGGGTTATGTCGAATGGGTACTGGGCGATTTGCGCCCAAAATCGACGATGCACCTCATTACCGAAATCGATCCGGCCACCGGCGTCTTGTTTGCGCGTAATCCTTACAATACCGAGTTTCCCGAACGGACGGTTTTTTTCGATGTGGATGCGAGTACGCGTTCGGTCACTGCAGACCGTAAAGAATTTATCGGTCGCAACGGATCGTTGCATAGTCCCGCTGCGATGGAGCGTGTGCGTTTGTCAGGCAAGGTGGGTGCCGGACTTGATCCCTGTGGCGCGTTGCAGGTGCAGTTCGAACTGGCGCCAGGACAGCAGCGCGACCTTGTATTTATGCTCGGCATGGTTGACAGCCGTCACAGTAATGCCAGTCATCTGGTTCAGCGCTATCGCGGCGCGGGTGCGGCGCGGGATGCGCTTAAGGCGGTACAGGATTATTGGACTCGCACCTTGGGCGCGGTGCAGATCCAGACGCCTGACCCCTCGTTGGATGTGCTTGCCAACGGCTGGTTGATGTACCAAACCATTGCCTGTCGTTTATGGGCGCGTAGCGGTTACTACCAGTCCGGAGGGGCTTTTGGTTTTCGCGATCAATTGCAAGACACAATGGCGATGGTGCACAGTCAGCCGCAACTGGCACGCGAGCAGTTGTTGTTGTGCGCGGCGCATCAATTTATTGAAGGCGATGTCCAGCACTGGTGGCATCCGCCCACTGATCGCGGTGTCCGTACCCATTGTTCTGATGATTTTCTATGGTTGCCGCTGGCCGCAGCACGCTACGTTGTCAGCACTGGCGATAGCAGCGTGTTAGATGAACAGGTGCATTTCATCGATGGCCGACCCGTGAACCGGGAAGAAGATTCCTACTACGACTTGCCTAGCCGTTCGGTGCAAATGGTGAGTTTGTATGAACACTGTACGCGAGCGATCCAAAGAGGGTTGCAATTTGGCGTGCATGGCCTCTCGCTGATCGGTTCGTGCGACTGGAATGACGGCATGGACAAGGTAGGGGATCAAGGTAAAGGCGAAAGCGTCTGGCTTAGTTTTTTCTTGTATGAAGTATTGCAGCGATTTTCCAACATTGCCGTCCTTCGCCAAGACACCGTATTTGCTGAACATTGCCTCGCAGAAGCTGCCAAACTGCGTCAGAATATCGAAGAAAATGGTTGGGATGGCGCATGGTATCGGCGTGCTTATTTCGATGATGGAACGCCGTTAGGCTCGGCGCAAAATGGGGAATGCCAGATCGATTCCATCGCGCAAAGCTGGTCAATCCTGTCGGGCGCAGGTGATCCTGTCCGCAGCCAGGTGGCGATGGATTCAGTGGACCATCGTCTGGTCCGACGCGATGACAAGATCATCCAGTTGCTCGATCCGCCCTTCGATAAATCCGACCAGAATCCAGGTTATATTCGCGGCTATGTGCCAGGGGTACGCGAGAACGGCGGCCAATACACCCACGCTGCGATCTGGACCGCTATGGCCTTTGCCAAGATGGGCGACGCGCAGCGCGCATGGGAATTGACGCAGATGATCAACCCCATTAACCACGCTAAAACAGCCCACGATGTCGCGCGATACAAGGTGGAACCCTATGTGATTGCCGCCGACGTATACGCCGTAGCACCGCATGTAGGACGCGGGGGATGGAGTTGGTATACCGGTTCGGCTGGATGGATGTACCGCTTGATTCTAGAATCGTTATTGGGACTTAAGCGAGAAGGCAACACGCTATCGATCACACCCTGCATGCCAGCGAACTGGCCCGGTTACAGTCTCAATTATCGCTATAGGGAAACGATGTACCGCATTGTTGTTGCGCGCAGCAGCGAGGCGGATGGCGCGTACCCTATCAAGGTCGATGGGCGTGAACAGGCCGGGGAGATGATCGCTTTGCGGGATGATCAGCAGGAGCACGTGGTGGAGGTGTATGTGCGTTCTGCTGTTGAGGCGCTCCATAAGTAAGGTAATGCGAAGAAGTGGGCGGCATAGGCTGCCGTGGTCACGGTTCAACCGGCTAGTCAAGAAATACCTGCCGCCATGCCGGGTAGTCCATCCGCTTCCGAGCGAGCGGTTTTACGTCAATGCCTTTGGCAGGAGCCGTATGCAGTAGTGCTGCAAGTACGGATCTGTGCGGGGGGACGTCAGGTAACTGAGGTCCCTACCGCGACCGTTTTTTTGATGAACGACGCTTTCACACCACCACAATATTGCCCTTCATTTTCCCGTGACAGTGAATGGCAATTGGCGTTTAACTTTCAAATTTGAAGAAGACCATGCTGTGCTGGTCGATTATCAAGACTACCATTAGGAGAAATAAACATGAGCAGAATGTACAACCCACCGTTTCCCGGCGAAACCTTGCGTGAGGACATTTTACCCGCGCTCGGATTGAGCGTAACAGAAGCCGCCGCGCAACTAGGCGTGACTCGTGCCGCGTTGTCGCGGGTGCTAAATGGCCGTGCCGCCATATCGCCAATGATGGCGTTACGCTTGGAAGGCTGGTTAGGCGTAGAGCGGGGCGTGCGTGCGGATTTATGGATTGCAGCGCAGGCTGCCTATGACCTGTGGCAGGCAAGAAAGGCAGGAGCGCCGAAGGTGAAACGTGCGGCAAATATTCAGGTTACAAACGCCGCCTGACGCAGTGAAGCATAGAGATGTTGCATAGGGAAACAGTCGTCATATTACGCAGAATTAGATACGGGAATACGCATTATTTCTATGCTAAAGGTAGAGAAATGAACAGGAAATCTACTACGGCAATCTTTGATGAGGATGCGCCAATTACACAGTCCGACATCAAGAGCGGCCAACTGGTTGTGCGCAAAGGCGGTTCACGCTATGGCGCTGGCCGTCCAAGCTATCATGGAAGGTCGAAGATTGGCGGCGAGTAGACGTGCGGCGCTGGCAGCGTGAGGGATTTATCGCAAAAGGCGGTAGTTTTAATTGGACATGGTTTGGCGAAAATAAAGAGACGCTCGCCACTATCAATGTGCGGATTAATCACTCGGCGCAATTGACACTGGAGTATCGACTCCGCCGAAATGGCGGGGAATGGCAAAACGTAAATCAAGCGATTGATATTGCCACCACAGCCAACAATTACGGCGGTTCACGGGTTTGGTTCGTTTGTCCATGCTGTAGAAAACGAGTCGCGCATGTCTATCTGGTACTCGCGCCGCGATGCCGCACTTGCTTGAGGCTTGTCTATCGCTCGCAGAGCAATGATGACATAGGGCGCGTATGGAGCAAGATATACAAAATCGAGGCAAAACTAGAAAATAAATTTTATCGACCGAAGGGGGTGCATTATTCGACTTACCTCAAATTGAGGCGTGAATATATAAAACAGGACATTAGACTGGAGAACGCACTGATGGGCGCATGGGGGCGATTGATGGCGGTGGAAGAAAGAATAAAGAGTGTAGTCCGCATCGAGTCCGCAACGTACTGAGCAAGACATGCGGCAATAGCGGGCTTTTCTACAAAACATTAATGCTGAAGGCAAAAAGGACTTTTCTGAGATTGAAGAGGAAGCAAGGCAACCTGACCATTGCCCCTAAAAACCTACATAGCGCCTACATGCACTCCAGAAAACAAAAAGCCCAACTAAAAAGTTGGGCTAAGTGTTTGATTTTACTGGGGTGGCCGATGGGGCTCGAACCCACGACAACAGGAATCACAATCCTGGACTCTACCAACTGAGCTACGGCCACCACTGTATGAACTGCTAGGCTGATCCTGATGTGCTATCGGGACAGCTCGCTATTATACGAACTTCATGCTGCTCTGGCAAATCAAAATAGGAAATTTTGTGCGTACTGCGATTTTATGAGGAAGGCGTGAACGTCCCGATAGGGGGATAGCACTTCAAGAGTGTGGATAGCGCTGTCCTTAGCCGCGTTTCATCGCCGCTGGTGAAGGCCGTCAATGTCAATAATGGGATATCTCCGCTCGCCTGCTGGGTGTTGCGCAATAACTGCTGTTCGCCAAGCAGTCGTGTCAGTTGTCGCGCGACCGGTTGACCGGTTTCAATGAGGGTAATGGGTTGCGTGGAATTTTTGTGTGTGATTATCTCTTCGATCAGGGGTTGGACAAAAGCGTAATGCGTACACCCCAGGACGAGCGTGTCGATGTTTTTTTCTATGAGGGGAAGAAGGTAACGTCGTATCA
Source organism: Oxalobacteraceae bacterium (assembly GCA_025352145.1). GTDB lineage: Bacteria > Pseudomonadota > Gammaproteobacteria > Burkholderiales > Burkholderiaceae_D > JANXTY01. Next base: position 11,310 of record JANXTY010000010.1, on the reverse strand, counting down.
ATGCTTCGGTTACGGCGGTGCGTAATTCTCCTTGTTCGATTTGGTCGGCGAGGCCTACGCAAGCCTGTAGATGGAAGATGGCGCCGGTGTTGGCACTGATTTGGTCGCGCAGGTCTTTAAATTTGGTACTTGCCAAGGTGCGGTCTGTGGCAAGCACGCCGATTATTTTATTTTTTGATTGTGCCGCTGCGGGCTTTAGTCCGGGTTCCACGCCGACCACAGGAATGTGGGGGTAACGTTTGCGCAACGCTTGGATGGCGGCAGCGGTCGCGGTATTGCATGCGACCACAAGCGCCTTGGCATGACGCCGCAATAAAAAATCGGCGATTGTCAGCGAGCGGCTGACGATAAGATGCTCTGGCTTATCGCCGTAAGGGGCGAAGCCGGCATCGGCAAAATAGAGCAGATGTTCATGCGGTAGTTGCGCCTGAATGTGCTGCAATATCGACAGCCCGCCGATGCCGGAGTCAAACACCCCGATGGGCGAGTCTGGTTGCAATGGCAGAATCGGTGAAAATGGCTGCGTCATTGACGCCATCCTTGAGTGCGTATGACTGGCTTATCCATCAGGATTGTCTACCCGATTTATCCGTTGGATCAAACCATGTGATTGCTGTGCAACGCATGTTCTGCACATTTATTGCCTGGTTACGGGGATATTGCCTACGCTTGAAGCCGCAATCCTCGCCTGCCATTCTTGCGGCCCGGTAGTGTGAACCGATGTGCCGTTTGAATCAACGGCGACAGTCACCGGCATATCGGTCACGTCGAACTCATAAATGGCTTCCATGCCGAGATCGTCGAATCCGACTACCTTAGCGGTTTTAATCGCTTTCGACACGAGATAAGCAGCGCCGCCGACGGCCATCAGGTAGGCGGACTGGTGGTGCTTGATGGAGGCAATGGCAGTGGGCCCGCGCTCTGCTTTTCCGATCATTGCAATCAACCCGGTTTTCTCAAGCATCATATCGGTGAATTTATCCATGCGGGTCGCGGTGGTAGGGCCTGCGGGACCGACTGCCTCATCGCGCACTGGGTCGACTGGCCCGACGTAATAAATGACACGGTTGGTGAAGTCAACGGGCAATTGTTCGCCTTTTGCCAGCATGTCTTGAATGCGCTTATGCGCGGCATCGCGGCCAGTGAGCATCTTGCCGTTGAGCAGGAGCGTTTGGCCTGGCTTCCATGCGGCTACTTCCGCTTTGGTGAGCGTGTCGAGGTTGACGCGTTGCGATTTTTCGGTGTCTGGGGTCCAGTGCACATCGGGCCAGCTCGAGAGGGAGGGCGGTTCGATATAACAAGGGCCGGAACCATCCAGTACAAAATGGGCGTGCCGTGTCGCCGCGCAATTGGGGATCATGGCGACCGGTTTGGATGCGGCATGCGTCGGGTACATGTTAATTTTTACGTCAAGGACCGTTGTTAATCCACCCAGGCCTTGCGCACCGATCCCGAGTGCATTGATTTTGTCGCATAGCTCAATACGCAACTCTTCGGTTTTATTTTGCGGGCCACGTTGCCGCAATTCATACATGTTGATGTCGTCCATCAAAGCTTCCTTCGCCATCAACATGGCTTTTTCTGCTGTGCCACCAATGCCGAGGCCGAGCATGCCAGGCGGACACCATCCAGCGCCCATAGTCGGCACAGTTTTCATGACCCAATCGACCAGTGAATCAGAGGGATTGAGCATCACGAATTTGGTTTTGTTTTCGGAGCCGCCCCCTTTGGCCGCGACTTTGACGTCGATCGTGTTGCCGGGAACGAGCTCCATGTGCACCACTGCCGGGGTGTTGTCTTTAGTGTTTTTTCGTTCAAAATGAGGATCAGCCACGATGGAGGCGCGCAGTTTGTTATCTGCAAAATGGTAAGCCCGGCGCACCCCCTCGTTGACGGCGTCTGTGATGGAGCGACTGAAGCCTTCCAGACGTACGCTCATGCCAATTTTTAGAAACACGTTGACGATACCGGTATCCTGACAAATCGGGCGCTTTCCTTCAGCGCACATGCGTGAGTTGGTCAGGATTTGGGCGATGGCGTCTTTTGCCGCAGGACTTTGTTCTGCTTCGTAAGCGCGGGCCAAATGTTGGATGTAGTCGGCAGGATGGTAGTAGCTAATGTACTGCAAGGCTGCTGCGACTGACTCGATCAAGTCGTCTTGTTTAATAACTGTCATACGGCACTCATTCAGGTTGGGGGAGCAAGGGATTGCAGGCAGTATTGTAGCGATTTCATTTACACTGCGGGTATTGTGCGTTGACAGCTTGAATGCAGCGCAATATATTAACCGACCATTAGTCTCCTGTAGGCAGAATTTTTATAGAAACAATTTTAGGCGGAGTAAAAATGTCAGCAATAGAAGTGTCAAAACAAGAAACCCGTATTTTCGCTCCATCGGCGCAATGGATGGAAAACGCGACCATCGCTGGGATGGATGCTTACAACGCCATGTGTGCTGAAGCCGAAAAAGATTACGAAGGTTTTTGGGCCAAACTGGCACGCGAGAATCTCATTTGGCAAAAGCCTTTCACCAAAACACTGAACGAAACCAACGCACCGTTTTACAAATGGTTCGAAGACGGCCATCTCAATGTCTCGTACAACTGTCTTGATCGCAACCTGGAAAATGGTAACGCAGAAAAAACCGCGATCATTTTTGAGGCTGACGACGGCCAAGTCACCACAGTAAGCTACAAAGAATTGCATCAAAAAGTCTGTAAATTTGCCAATGGCCTGAAACAACGCGGTATCAAAAAAGGCGATCGCGTCATTATCTACATGTCGATGTCGATTGAGGGTATCGCAGCCATGCAAGCTTGTGCGCGTATAGGTGCGATTCATTCGGTCGTGTTCGGTGGTTTTTCTGCCAAATCCGTTCAAGAAAGAATTATCGATGCGGGTGCTATCGCCATCATCACGACCGATGAGCAAATGCGCGGCGGCAAAGCATTGCCGTTGAAAGCGATCGTCGATGAAGCGTTGGCCCTCGGCGAGTGCGACAGTATCCACAGTGTGATCGTCTATCAACGCACCGGTGGCAAGATCCACATGGCCGATGGCAGAGATGTATGGCTGCACGACTTGTTGCTGACGCAATCTGCTGTGTGCGAACCAGAATGGGTCGATGCCGAGCATCCTCTATTCATCTTGTACACGTCCGGCTCGACCGGCAAACCCAAGGGCGTACAACATTCCTCAGGCGGTTATTTGTTGTGGGCGATGCTCACCATGAAATGGACTTTTGACATCAAGCCGGCCGACGTATTCTGGTGTACTGCTGATATCGGTTGGGTTACGGGGCATAGTTACATCACTTACGGCCCCACCGCTGTTGGCGCTACCCAAGTTGTATTTGAGGGTATCCCGACTTACCCGAATGCACGCCGTTTCTGGGATACGATCCAGAAACATAAAGTCAGTATTTTCTATACCGCGCCGACTGCGATTCGCTCCCTGATTAAAGCCGCTGATGTTGACCCAACAGTCCATCCAAAAAATGTTGATCTCAGCAGTCTGCGTCTGTTGGGTTCGGTAGGCGAACCAATTAATCCAGAAGCGTGGATGTGGTACTACAAAAACATTGGCGCGGAGCGCTGCCCAATCGTGGATACTTTCTGGCAAACCGAAACTGGCGGCCACATGATTACGCCTCTGCCGGGTGCAACGCCTCTTGTTCCTGGTTCTTGCACATTGCCTTTGCCGGGCATCATGACGGCGATTGTGGATGAAACCGGCCATGATTTGCCCAATGGACAAGGCGGTATTTTAGTGGTCAAGCGTCCCTGGCCTTCCATGATCCGCACTATCTGGGGCGATCCTAAACGCTTTATCAAAAGCTATTTCCCCGAGGAGTTCGGTGGAAAATTGTATCTTGCCGGCGACGGGGCGATTCGCCACAAGGACACAGGCTATTTCACCATTACCGGCCGGATCGACGATGTGCTGAATGTATCGGGCCATCGCATGGGAACGATGGAAATTGAATCGGCACTGGTTGCGAATCCTCTCGTATCCGAAGCTGCCGTAGTGGGCAAACCGGACGATACTACCGGCGAATCGATTTGTGCTTTCGTCGTGTTAAAACGAGCGCGTCCAACAGGTGATGAGGCCAAAAAAATCGCTAAAGAATTACGTGACTGGGTTGCGAAAGAAATCGGACCGATTGCCAAACCAAAGGAAATTCGGTTCGGAGACAATTTGCCAAAGACCCGCTCAGGAAAAATCATGCGCCGTTTGCTGCGCGTGCTGGCCAAGAATGAAGAGATCACGCAAGATGTTTCTACACTGGAAAATCCCGCTATTCTGGAGCAGCTTAAACAAGCAGTTTAATTTTTTCTATTTTTTTAAAACCGCGCCCCTTACCTTAAAGCTGCGCGGTTTTTTATGCGGGATTTCTGGAATCTCGTGCGTACAATTTAACGACAATTGGGATACATTTTGAGGCGGATTTTGGCTCGTCTCTTGTTTAAGATCGTCTTACTTCATCCATGAAAGGCGAACATGAACAAAATTTTCATCCTTTATTTCTTGCTTGTTGTAGCCGTCAGTGGTTGCGGCGGCGGAAGCGCTTCAACTACGCCAGAGACTATTGCAACGACTGATTTTATTTTACTGGCGAGTAGTGCGAGTTGTGCTAACCAGCGTAATCGCTTATGGGTTATCGACGAGAAACAAGTGTTATGGGATAAAGCCGGTAATTGTGCCGATGCTTCTTTTAGCCAAGTGTTGTACGGCAACACCCCCCAAAATATATTGTGTTCCAGCGGCGACTCCATCGCGGGACCAAAAACAAGTTGTAACGATGAACAATATCGCAGCCTGTTCCTGACGGCCAGCAACAATCTGGACAAAGCCGACCTCGGCCTGGGCAATGGGCACCAAGTCCAACAGTTAACCGTTCCTTTAGGACAAGGCATCGCCATTCCCTTGGTGGCTATGAATGAACATGGCTACTATGGCGCTACTCCTCCCGCTAATATCGTTATCAAGGATGCGGATGCGTGGAATAAATTCTTGAATGCGGCGCAAGTGAAGGGATCGAATGTACTTATTGATTTTAATAAACAGATGGTGCTGGGAATTTTTCTCAAGACCGCCAATCCATGTGCCAATACACAGATCCTTAAAGCGAGCTCGAATGGACAAAAACTAACAGTGGAATACGTGGCGGAAGAACGTATCCCGCTGTCGCTTTGCGATACCGTACCTACATCGCCTGGATTCTTAACACCAAGCGCACGAATGAATTTGGTGATGATGGATCGGATAGATCTTCCGGTCGAATTTACCAACATGAATGCGGTGCAAATTGCTTTTCAAACCGTAGACGTGAATCTCAATTCGGGAATTAAAACCGCTCAAAATAGCGTAATTAAAGACAATGCCGCCTGGGTAAAGTTATGGGCAGCGCATACTAATAACGGTGTGGTTCCGCCCCCCGCAATCGATTTTTCCAAACGCATGGTAGTAGCCATTTTTCTTGGGGCAGGGGGCAGTTGTCGTGGCGTGGACGGGGTGAATGTGTGGCGTAGCGGGGGAAGGATAAACGTGGCGCATGTGGATCATGTTCCTGGTCCTGGCACTTTATGTACGGCGAACATTACTACACCCTCGCACTTAATCTCGCTGGAGCGCAGTGAGGAACCGGTGGAAGTTATGGCTATTTCCATGCCGCTATTTCTATTCTTGATGTGACAACAAGCTTGTTGCCTGATTTTTTCGTAGGGGCACGGCATGCCGTGCCTCACCAATGTGCCGTATTCGACCGCTGTGGGGTATTCGCATGGTTTGAATCGCTAGATAAAAGAAACGATCTCAATCTGGGGGAGTATTTGGCGATTTTAGGTTTATTCCAAGGCTTGAGGAACTAATCGCAAGCACCGGCAATCTACTAATAACGTTGGCTCATGCAAAGCGTTGGTTGGTCGAACCACATCTGCACAGCCTTGTTTGATGGTGAAAACGATACAGGATGCTATGGTTATTATTGAATTTATAGAGAAAATATCAGACAGCAGAATGCTGCTCTCGTGGCGGGAATCAGGACGTTGCAACTACACAGAACAGCTATGGACCCTTAAGAAGGCACCGCATTTTAAAATTTGTGCTGTGAGTGGGAAAAGAGTTCATCGGGGCGATCGTATTTTCTGTCCTTCGGGCCGTCCTTTGAATCATGATAAATGCATTCTGGGCGCAGAAATCGGGACTGTTTTATCTGTGGAATCTATAGAAGCGAGGTATGTAAAGGATTCTAAAAACGTGTTCTGAACAACAACGCATGAGCAAGGCCTGGATTGTTTTTGGATGTTACGGATGAAGTCGCCGTTTTAGCCATTGTGGGTGAGATACCTGAAGCGGATTGCATTCTCAATTGTAAAATGGCGGCAATTCGAACTACCTCAGAAACTCAATCATGATAAAGCTACTTTTTTTCCCCTTGCTGGGTGTGTTTAGCACCGCCTATGCCCAGGTACCAGCCCCGAATCTGATGCCTGACGGTAGTCACGATATGTATATCGGCCTTGGTGGGATTTCGCATCCAATCTATGAAGGTGCGCACGATACTCGTTTGTCGGTTTTACCTGTGCTTCAGATGCAGTGGAGTACAGGAATGTTCCTTGCTGGCAGGCGGGCAGGGATGTACTTGTCGGAGGGAAATGGGTACGAATTCGGCCCAGTGCTGTCACTGGAAGGCGGACGTACAGCAAACAAAATTGGCGCATTGGGAGCGGCCGGATCTAATTCCACGAGCGCGTTTGCCAACAGCGTAGGCCAGCTTATTCCTCTTCCGCCTGCGGCGCCGGGGGTAAGAGTGAACAGGCTACTTGGGATGGCAACTATTCCGACATGTTTAACGGTAGGCGGTTTCTATAATTTTCAGCTCGCAAATAGCCTCAGGTTGACTAATACGGCATTGTTCGGCGCTGGAAATGATTACCATGGATTGCGCTGGACCACCGATATGCAATATAGCTTTAATTCGTTCTCACCACGCCATACAGTATCGTTATCGGCTGGCGCAACTTTTGCCAACCAGTCTTATCTACAGACTTATTTTGGTGTCAGTCAGATAGAGTCGCAGCGTAGTTACAATCGCGCTTATTCACCTTCCGCTGGCATTAAAGATGTACATACCGATGTTCATTGGAACTGGTCCTGGAGTTCCGCGTGGCTGTTAACCTCGTCTCTGAACCTGTCCCGCCTGAGTGGTAGCCCAGCAAACAGTCCGTTGGTGGAAAGGCGCACGAATTTATCCGCGTCTACCGCTCTTGCTTATCGATTTTAAACACAGCTTACGCATCGGCTCAGCATTCCATGCTTCTGACTAAATACATCCTGGTTTTGATTATGCTCCTGCTAGCAGGAGTAGCATCGGCCCAAATGCCCACTAAAGACGCGGCGTTTAATAGGGTGGTGATGGAGTCGGCAAATGTACAAAATGTACATGAGGAGGATTGGTTTAGTTATCGGGATGCTTATCGGATGATGTTAGTGTTTGAGAAGTATGGAAAGCCGAAGCAATTCATACAGAATCATTTGCAGATTGTGTCGAAAAATAAAAATGTCCCCCTAGAGGGTTTGCGCTTAATTCTGAGGAGAAAGTCTTCGCAATTGAACTTGCCACTTGATGCGATTGGGCGTGTTGTTTTCCCTTTTCTAAAAACTGCTTACGATGAAAATGCAGAAATCATTCTGAATCGTTCATCGGGACAGTACCGGTTCAGGCCACGTGTTTCCATTGCCCCGCGTCCTGAAGGTGTCTACGAAATAGCGGATCTGTACGCTGCCTGCATGCAGATATTGGCCTACCAAAATTATTTGGATAGAGGGGAATCATCAGAAAAAAAATGCGTTGGGGTGCGTTTTGTCTATGAAAAAAAAGAGAGCAATGTGCGAATCGAGTATAAGAAAAACGAGGGCCCTTTGCAATTACTGCCAATACTGGAGGGCGGGGCTTTTTGGGATGATTCAAATGAGGGGTTTAAGATAGTGAACACTTTTTTTTCAAGTGAAGTGGAGCAAGGACAGGTCATCGTTAATACTGCGCCAATCGCTATCTCCGCTTTGTTTAGTAAGTGATGTCACCTGGGCGATGCCCGAGTATGTTTTGCGACAAACGCTAATGCCATGTGACGCAGGGGAATCTGTATGTACCGGCTAATGTTGGTTGAAGATGACGCGCGCCTTGCTGCGCTGGTTTCTGAGTATTTAGACAGCTACGAATTTTCAGTCGATGTGATCAGTCGGGGCGATCTGGCGCTGGCGCATTTTCGTGCGACGCTGCCAGATGTAGTCGTACTCGATCTCATGCTGCCTGGTTTGGATGGCATGGTGGTGTGTCGTCAAATCCGTAACGTTAGTGCTGTGCCCATTCTCATTCTTACTGCACGCGAAGACATGTTTGACGAAGTGTCCGGGCTTGAGCAAGGTGCGGATGATTACGTCAATAAGCCGGTGCAACCCAGGGTATTGCTGGCGCGTTTGCGGGCCTTATTACGCCGTACTCTGGACAAACCGAACGTAGATGCCAATGCGCAGGATGTGGTATTCGGTGCCTTGCATGTCTCGAAAGAAAATCGCACCGTATTCTGGCGTGATCAGCCTGTATCCCTTAATAGTGCCGAATATAAACTGTTGATGATATTGGCAGAATCGGCAGGCACAGTATTGTCGCGCAATGACATACTTGTCAGAATGCGCGGTATTGAGTTCGATGGACTTGATCGCAGTATCGACAATACTATTTCTCGCTTACGCAGAAAATTCGATGACATCGGCGCTGAAAAAATAAAAACCGTGTGGGGCGAAGGCTATTTGTTCAGCCCTTCGGCCTGGGAATAACGAATGAGAGAACAGTCGCCCCATTATGCTGGGCCGTGGTACGGTCACAAAGTGCAAATCAATGTGGTCTTCGCTTTGCCTCAAGATGGCCCACACGTTTGCCGCCATTATTCTTGCAGGCAGATGAGACCAAAATGAATCGTATTTTTTTTCGGTTTTTTGTGTTCGTCATGCTAGCCATTACTGTCGCCACTTTCGTTATTTATTTTGCGTTTAGTCGACTATTTGGCGACCCATTGGAAGACATTGCTTTTAAACAGGCAGCAGGACAAATTTTTTTGCTTGAGCAGTATATTGATAAGGCGCCGGCTGACGAATGGTTGGTCAGATTAAATAAAGTCCGGGAAATTTCCAACATCAAGCTGGAATTGATTCCGCTTAAAAACCTCTCAGTTCCCTGGCCGGAAAAAAAGAAGGCGGCTTTACAGCAGGGGGAATTAGTGATTGATGTCGCCAGCAAGTCTTTTTTTCGGCGTGTTGATTTGGCGGGGGATCGGTATATCGGCAGTGCAGATGACGTGATTCATGTGCAGGATCTACCGATTGATATCGGTCTGGCCTTAAAAATGGAAGTGATGCGATATGTCATCGTTGCCTTATTTTTGTTGGTGCCTATTGGCATGTGGTCTCGTTCGCATTGGAATGGGTTGCAGGTTTTGTCGGGGGTGGCTGACGCCTTTGGCGAAGGTAAATTATCCACGCGGGCAGTGATTGAGAAATCTGCCAGCATTTATCCTCTTGCACAATGTATGAACCACATGGCGGGGCGTATAGAAACTCTACTCGACGCGCACAAGAATTTGCTGCAATCGGTCTCGCATGAATTACGCACGCCGATTGCCCGCCTCCAGTTTGGCCTGGAGCTGTTGCGAAGTGCCGCAAAGAACGATTCTTTGGAAACACGTATTCAGGCACTGGAAGGGGACGTGATCGAGCTCGATGCGCTGGTCAATGAATTACTCAGCTTGACCAAACTGGATCAGGAGCCGACTGGACTGCAATCCCCATTTTCGTTGGCCGATAAGCTGCAAGACCTCTTGCACAATCTTGCCTACTTATTTCTGGATAAGAAAATTACCTCACATTTTTCTGCTGATCTTGGAGAAATCAGGGGCGATCAACGTTTGATTGCGCGTGCGGTGGGAAACCTGCTCAAAAATGCAGCCAAATATGCGAATTACCACATTTCGCTATTGGCGATAAGAGGTGTCGATAACATCATCGAGATTGTGGTCGAAGACGATGGCCCCGGCATTCCGGTAGCTGAATATGAGCGAATTTTTCAGCCCTTCTATCGCCTCGATAGAAGTCGAGATCGCACAACAGGCGGATTCGGTTTGGGTTTGGCTATTGTACAAAAGGCGGTGTCGCTGCAGGGAGGAAATATTATCGTAGGGGAGTCGGAACTTGGCGGCGCAAAATTTTCGATGCGTTTTCCCGCGCAGGCAAGGTGCTGACAAAGGGACGATGGGTTCGAGTGAGTATTCGTCGGGATCATAGAGCGCAACCGATACCACGAAATAGCCCAAGCAGTCCCAGTTTGCAGTGGATAAATTGGCCCCCAAGACTAATATGTTTGCTATAATACGCGGCTTCGTGAAAGCGAATAATGATTGCAGGAGAGATGGATGAGCGGTTTAAGTCGCACGCCTGGAAAGCGTGTGTAGGTTCATAGCCTACCCGGGGTTCGAATCCCCGTCTCTCCGCCAAGGATTTACAAGGCCTCCAGCGTTGGAGGCCTTTTTATTTGCGCTATAGTGTCACGTCCGCATTACGGCCACCCCGATTTAAAACCGTAAAGGCATTTTTTAAAAATGTTTTTACGGAATTTTTGCCAAGAAACGCAGCAATAAAACAGCATCAAACGAACGCATTGCCTAAAAAATAGGCAGTCGTGCCTAGCAAGCGCAAGCGTTTCCACGGACAGCCTCATCGTCCCGCGTTCTTTCACACTGTGCGCATTCCAGACGGTGAGGCAAGCTAATGCCGCAGCACCACTCCTTTGAGCGGACGATCGAATCGAGCAAAATCACAATTGTGTGCCATATAATTAATAGTATAATTTCATGAAATTTCGAAACAGCACCCTACGCAATCCTTTTCGCATCGGGTGACTGCGGCATAAACTGCCTTATTTGACCACTTAAAAAATTAATTAATTATATTTTTAATCACCAAAAAACCCCATTTTGAATTATTTTTCAAAAATAATTCAAAAAGTTGTCAAAAAGACCTAAACGATTTCCAAAATGTGTGGATACATTGTTTAAGGGCGCTCGGATTGCAGATGACGGATGGTGGATGACGCGGAACTCCAACCTGTCAATTGGTTAACCTTCCCCCGCTTTTCTGGTCTCTTTTTTGGTCTCTTTTTTTGGCCTCCTATCAAGGTAGACCACTTGCAGTAACTCATTTTGTACCTCCGTTTTTGCAACACACTTTATAAATACAAGGATCTTCGATGGTGGC
>JANXTY010000009.1 GCA_025352145.1 Oxalobacteraceae bacterium | reverse complement strand
AAAACGATCCCGTACCAGTTTCACCACTTTCATCATCATGTCGTCAGGCGCGCGAATACTGCTGACGGCCTGCGATACCGCTGCCATCGTTTCCAAAATATTGGTTTGGGTGGTGATGATGTCTTGCTGTAGTTTCTTTTGGATCTCGCCACTGTCAATTAAACCCCGGATCATGCCGGGCATCATCTGCATCGGCTCAATTAACGAATTGACCACGTTTTCAGCTGTCACTAATTTGACTGGCGTGCGCACTACGCGTGTCTGCTTCTCGCCTTTTAACGCAGCAACCAGTGCGTTGAACGCATCGCGCGCGATGGCATGCGGAACTTGTTCAGCCGTGGCAACCATGCGTCCCTTATGTACCGCTAACAGGCCCGCCTGTATGCCATTGAAGCCGCTCACCAAAATTTTTTCGTTTAAGCCACGCTCATCAATAACAGCTATAGCGCCTAACGCACTTTCATCAGAACTACAAATGACCGCCTGCACATCTGGGCACTGCGCTAATGCTTCCCGCATACGGTCTGCACCTTCCTCCGGTCGAGAAATCGGCGCACACCAGTCGAGCATGGCTTCATAGACCACTTCGATATCAGGATAATGGGGCAAAAGCGCATGAAAACTCTCGTTACGCGCAACGCCAGAACCAATGCGATTATCTCCCTGAAAATAGGCGACCTTACCGCGCCCTCCAAGACGCTTGAAAATCGTTTCCGCCACCGCAGCCTGCCCGGCAGCGTTATCGGAACCGACCGTGATCAAAGGCATATCGGTATTGAGGGTTGAGTCAAGCAGAATCACGGAAACATCCGCCGCCAATGCTTTGGCCACGACAGCAAGCAATGCAGGGTCATCGACAGATTTCGGGTTGGTCACCAGTGCATCAACACCTTCCCGCAAAAAATCATCCAAGGCCTGCACCTGCTCAGGAAGGCTATTTGCCGCTATGGTCGTGAACTGAAAGCCACGCGCCCCTGCTTCTGTTCGCAAGCAATATTCAGTCATTCTCCAGAACTCGGATAGTTTCGTATCACTGGAGACGAAACCAATGCGTATTCCCTCCCTATTTTCGCTCGCCATATGTGCGCATACTCCAGCAATGTATTTCATCAATTCATCAATTCACACTAGCCCCTGAACGAGGTGACGTATGTTGCACAATAGCACGGACAATCCACCGATGAAAACATCGTCAGGGCAATTATTTTGCGCAATAAACGGTAAGTTATCGCCTGCATTTAGCACAAAGTAAATATTTCGGCACGCCAAACAAACCCACCAACGACGGCAAGGACTCCTCGACAGTGAGAAAGACCAATGAAATCAATGGTTGAAAAACTTATTTTCCTATCCTCCACAAAAAAATTGATCACAAAAAAATCTCATCGCCCTGCCTATAGTCAACCTGCTCAAACTCGCTAAACCCGCTCAAATTTGATTCACATCAAAGTTTTTCAACATCGAAACCCTTACTCTGGCTGCACCTGTCGTTTCAATTCGGGAGAGCATTCGTGGATACAGCGCAGAACTACAACACCAAGATTGTCAAACAGTTTGCGATCGCTACGGTAGTGTGGGGCGTAGTTGGCATGCTGGTGGGGGTAGTCATCGCAGCCCAGCTAGTTTGGCCTTCGCTTAATTTCGACATTCCGTGGTTGACCTACGGCCGTCTTCGCCCACTGCACACCAATGCAGTCATTTTTGCTTTCGGCGTCTGCGGCCTGTTCGCCACCTCTTATTACGTCGTACAACGCACCTGCCAAGTGCGATTATTTTCGGACACATTGGCCGCCTTTACCTTCTGGGGCTGGCAACTGGTGATCGTCGCTGCTGCCATCACCCTGCCAATGGGACTAACGCGCGGTAAAGAATATGCAGAGCTGGAATGGCCAATCACGATTCTGATCGCGGTGGTCTGGGTGGTATATGCCGTCGTATTTTTCGGCACTCTCATCAAACGCAAGGTACTCCATATTTATGTGGCGAACTGGTTCTTCGGCGCTTACATCATCGCAGTCGCCCTCCTGCATATCGTCAATGGCGCCAGCATGCCGGCATCGGCCTGGAAATCGTACTCAGCCTATTCCGGCGTGCAGGATGCGATGATCCAGTGGTGGTACGGACACAATGCCGTCGGTTTCATTCTGACTGCCGGCTATCTGGGCATGGTGTATTACTTCATACCGAAACAAGCCGAACGTCCCGTGTACTCTTATCGGCTGTCAATCGTCCACTTCTGGGCCTTGATTTTTACCTATATGTGGGCCGGTCCGCACCATCTGCATTACACCGCATTGCCGGACTGGACGCAATCCATCGGCATGGTGTTCTCATTGATTCTGTTGGCACCCTCCTGGGGCGGCATGATCAACGGCATGATGACGCTCTCCGGCGCATGGCACAAGCTACGTTCGGACCCCATCCTGAAATTTCTGATCGTATCTTTGTCGTTCTATGGCATGGCGACCTTTGAAGGGCCAATGATGTCGATTAAAACCGTCAATTCTTTGTCGCACTACACCGATTGGGGCATCGCGCACGTGCATGCCGGGGCGCTTGGCTGGGTCGGCTTTATCACGATGGGTTCTATCTACTATCTGCTACCGCGTTTGGCTGGCAAAAAAGAAATGTGGAGCACACGCCTGATCAATATCCATTTCTGGGTAGCCACTATCGGCATCGTGCTGTATATCACCTCAATGTGGATTGCCGGTGTCATGCAGGGCCTGATGTGGCGTGCGGTCAATCCCGACGGCACCTTGACCTATACCTTTGTCGAAGGCGTCAAAGCGACTTTTCCCTATTACGTGATTCGTTTCAGCGGGGGGCTGCTGTATCTCTCCGGCATGCTGCTGATGGCCTATAACACTTTCATGACAATGCGTGACACCAATGGGGTCGAAGCACGAATTCCGTCCTTCACATCCCCTTCCACTGCCCACGCTTGATATCAGGAGTCCAAATGAAATTTTCCCATGAATGGATTGAAAAGAATCCCTGGCTACTCATCGTGCTCGTGCTGCTGGTCATCTCGGTCGGGGGCTTGGTAGAAATCGTGCCCTTGTTCTTTCAAAAGTCAACCACTGAACCCATTGCCGGACTCAAACCTTACTCAGCCTTGCGACTCGTTGGCCGCGATATTTACATACGCGAGGGATGCTATAACTGTCATTCGCAAATGATTCGCCCTTTCCGTGCGGAGACCGAACGTTACGGGCACTATTCCGTCGCTGGCGAATTCGTCTATGACCATCCATTCCAGTGGGGTTCCAAACGCACCGGCCCCGATCTGGCCCGCGTTGGCGGACGTTACAGTAACGAATGGCATCGCACCCATTTGGATAATCCACGCGATGTGGTACCGGAATCGAATATGCCCGGCTATCCGTGGCTCGCTACCACCCCATTGGTACCAGAAGAGGTGATGCCCAAAATGCGTGCTTTGAAGCGACTTAATGTGCCGTACTCCGAAGAAGAAATTAAACAAGCCCCAAGTACCCTGATGGACAAAACGGAGCAGGACGCTCTCATCGCTTATTTGCAAGAACTGGGCACCTTAATTAAAACGAGGAACTGAACATGGCAATCAACAACCTATTTACAGACATGAGTAGCTTGATGACCGTCGTGAGTTTCACCACCTTCATCGCGATTCTCTGGTGGACTTTCGGCATCAAGCGCAGCACCGATTTCGATACGGTGGCCAACCTACCGTTTGCCGATGAGATTAATGCAGCCATCGCAGGCGCAACGGCCCCAGAAATGGAGAAGCAGCATGGCTGATTTTACGAGCGATTTTTGGAACATCTATATTACTGTACTGACGCTACTCGGTATTACAGGCTGTGCCATATTGCTATGGTCACAATCGACTCATCAGGTTCAATCTTCAGAAAAATCAAAGGCCTCGCCAACAATAGCCGATCCAGTCGGAACAACCGGTCATGTCTGGGATGAAGACCTGACGGAATTGAACACGCCGATGCCGCGCTGGTGGATGTGGCTGTTCTACATCACCATCGTATTTAGCCTGGCCTATCTTTTCCTCTATCCGGGGCTAGGCAACTACGCAGGAAAATTAGGCTGGAAATCGAGCAGTGCCTACCAAGAAGAGCTAAAAAAAGCCGATGCTGATTACGGCCCGCTCTTTGCCAAATATGCACAGCAAGATTTGAAAGCAGTGGCAGCGGATCCACAAGCCCACGCCATCGGCGAGCGCCTGTTTCTGACCTATTGTGCGCAATGTCACGGGTCCGATGCCCGGGGCAGTAAAGGTTTTCCTAACCTGACGGACAAAGACTGGCTCTATGGCGGCACGCCGGACATAATCAAAACCACGATTCTGCATGGACGCACTGGACAGATGCCCTCAATGGCTGCAACCCTCGGTTCCGACAAAGATGTAGAAAATGTCGCGCACTATGTATTAAGCCTGTCCGGTTCCACTGCCGATCCGATCAAAGCGGTATTTGGCAAGGCAAAATTTTCTGCCTGCGCCGCCTGTCACGGTGCCGATGGCCGAGGAAATCAAGTGCTGGGATCGGCCAACCTGAGCGACAAGATCTGGCTCTATGGCGGCAGCGCAGAAACCATCATGGAAACCATCCGCAAAGGACGTACCAACACGATGCCCGCATTCGATGAATTTTTAGGCGACGCAAAAATACATGTGCTGGCGGCTTATGTGTGGAGCTTGTCCAATGAAACGGCAATGGTGGTCCAGAAGTGACATGAAGAACAGTGGATCTGAAGTTCGTAGGGTATGCCCCGCGCATCATCACACCGGTTGGTGCCTTGGAAAAACGTCGGAAGGCGCTGCTCTTTTCCGGCCTGAAGTAGCCAACAGAGATGTAGCAAAAATGAACAATGCTCCCCCCACCGTCATCAAAATGTACGCTGCACGCGAAGAAATTTATCCACGCGAAATCAGCGGTCGTTATGCGACTTTGCGCTGGGCTTGCGTATGGCTGACACAAGCGGTATTTTACGGCTTGCCTTGGCTGAACTGGAATGGGCGACAAGCCGTGTTATTCGATCTCGGCACGCGAAAATTCTATATTTTCGGTATCGTTCTGTGGCCGCAGGATTTCATTTACCTGGCCGTACTGCTCATCCTCTGCGCTTATTTCCTGTTCCTTCTGACAGCAGTGGCAGGGCGGGTCTGGTGCGGTTTTGCCTGTCCGCAAACGGTGTATACCGAAATTTTTATGTGGATCGAACGAAAAATTGAAGGCCCTCGCAGTACCCGCATACGCATCGACAAACAACCTTGGTCGGCAAACAAAATATTCCAGAAATTGACCAAACATGCTGCCTGGAGTGCTGTTGCCTGTTGGACCGGGTTGACCTTTGTCGGCTATTTCACACCCATTGTTTTTTTGCAGCACGAAGTACTGTCATTGACACTCGGCCCGTGGGAATGGTTTTGGATTCTGTTCTACACCTTTGCCACTTACGGCAATGCCGGTTGGATGCGGGAACAAGTATGCAAATACATGTGCCCTTATGCGCGGTTTCAAAGTGCGATGTTCGACAAGGACACGCTCATTATTACCTACGACCAGGAACGCGGCGAGCCACGTAACGCACGAAGCCGAAAAAAGGGGACAGATCACGCCACAGACACTGTCCTCGGCGACTGTATCGATTGTTCTATGTGCCTGCAGGTTTGCCCGACCGGCATCGACATCCGCAAGGGCTTGCAGTACGACTGCATCGGCTGTGCCGCCTGTGTCGATGCCTGCAATAAGGTCATGGACAAGATCGGCACAGCGCGCGGACTAATCCGTTACTCGACTGAGAATGCGCTCAAAAATCACTTGTCCATTGAGCAAATAAAAAAACAGGCGATGCGCCCCCGTGTACTCATTTACAGCGGTTTGCTATTACTCATCATCACCGCATTTTTTATGCGCCCTAATTTTGCGCAAGCCGCTCAAGCTCGATGTCATCCGCGACCGTGGTTCACTCGGGCGCGAAGTTGAAAACGACATGATTGAAAACGTCTATCGTCTGCAAATCATGAACACTGCTGAAACGCCACACCGCTATACAATAAAAGTCTCGGGAATCGACACCATTACGCTCGCAACGCCAGTGGAAGTCGCACTACAAGGAGCGGATGCCCGCACTATGCCGGCCCGGATTCGTATCTCCCCCGGCCAGGGTCGTCCCGGCTCCAATCCGATTGCGATTACATTAGTAGCGATCGATGACGAACGCTTGCAAGTGCAAGAAAATGCCGTATTTTTTGTACCCCGATAATCCTGCAAAATCTGGAAAAAATGAATACGCCCTCCCCCCTTTTTCACCGTGCCGGATCCGTCAAACCCTGGTATGCCCAAACTTGGCCGTGGCTGTTGATGCTTGGCCCGGCGTTAGTTATTTTGGCAGGGAGTTATACCTGCTGGTTAGCCTTTTCACGACCAGATGCTCTGGTCGTGGACGATTATTACCAACAGGGAAAAGCCATCAACCAGGATCTGCGGCGCAACCAGGCTGCCACTTCGCTGGGCCTGACGTCAACGTTACGCTACGATCCGACAGCAGGAAAAATAATCGGTACATTGACAAGCTTTGGCAAACCGGTGAAAGGGAAAATACGACTGCTTCTAGTCCATTCCACGCAACCGAAAAAAGACATCATCCTGGAAGCAGAACCGGATTCGCAAGGTGAATTTTCACTGGCCTTGCCGATGCTGGAAAAAACACGTTGGCGGGTTCTCATAGAAAATGAAAAACGCGACTGGCGTTTAACTGGCACATGGATGTGGCCGCAGCAATCGCATATGGACATTTCCGCTGATATTGCGGCCCTCAACTAACCTTAGGGGTAACAATGCGCCGATATGCACTGGCAATTTTGTGGTCGTCTTTTTTGGTAGCGATCATTGCGGAGGGATTTCTATTCTCGCTGTTTGATCCGCATGAATTGCGTCTCACCGGTCGCCAGCTCGAACTTTCACCACTGGCCGCGTACACTATCGGATTTTTTATCTGGTGGGTATTTTGCGCCTTGGCAAGCACGCTTTCCTGTTACCTGACTCATAGGCCACATGATCAGACTAACTCTTCTTAATCGCAAGTTCTAGTGCCAGCCGCCAGCGCTTTTAATGTCACTGCATCGAGTATTTCCATCTCGCGGTTGTTAACTTTAAGCAAACCGTTCTTTTTAAATTTGTTCAGCAAACGACTGATACTCTCGATAGTCAGTCCAAGATAATTACCAATATCTTCACGCGACATCCTCAATTGAAAACTGGTCGCACAATAGCCGCGCGCCTCATAGCGCGAACCCAAATTAATCAAAAATGCAGCCAACCGCTGCTCCGCCCGCATGTTTCCCAGCAGCAGCATCACGCTCTGCTCACGCGTGATTTCCTGACTCATCATCCGATGAAAATGACGTAGCAAAGTCGGTATGTGGCCAAACAATTCCTCCAGACGAGGAAAGGGAATTTCGCATACCTCGCTATCCTCCAGCGCTACTGCATCGCAATGATGATGGTCCGTGCTGATCGCATCCATACCCAGCAACTCACCCGCCATTTGAAAACCAGTTACTTGTTGTCCGCCACCACGATTAATTTGATAGGTCTTGAAGTGCCCTAGTCGAATCGCAAAAAGATTCGTGAACGGCGCCCCCATCCGATACAAAATTCCATCACGCGCAACCTTGCGGCGGCGGCCGATAATTTTGTCAAGCTGCTGCATGTCCACGTCCGTCAAACCCATCGGCAAACAGAGTTGATGCATGCTGCAGGCTGAGCAGCTCGCCCGCAATGCGCTTACATCTAACGGGAGTGGCGAATCAAATGAAAGGGATTGGGACATGGAAGCCATTCGGGGGAGAATCTGTCAATGTAGCACTATCGAGAAAATAGAAGTTAACCGTTTTCTGAACCGATGCGGATTTGCCCATGATGCTCTGGGCCAATTGGGTTGTCAGTCTAATCCTCGTTGGATCGCTGGAATAGTGCGCACCGGTGGGGCACGGCATGCAGCACCCCACCAAAAGTTTTAATCCGGCAATATTCATGCTGATGTACACTGCAACGACATACCCCTTGTTGCTAGCCACCTCACGTCGGAGCATCGCATGCAAAAATTTCCTTACCGCTATCTGACCTTGCTGATCGTTTCATTCGTATTTTTATTCTCTTTAATGATTGCCTTTTTGCTGCATGCCGGCTGGTGGCTCGTACTGATTTCAGGGGCGTTAACTGCGTTAGGAATCCAAGACCTGCGTCAGACGAAACGCTCTTTACGGCGTAACTATCCGATTCTTGCTAACTTCCGCTTCTTTTTTGAAATGATACGCCCTGAATTACGCCAGTACTTCCTGGAAGACGATACAGAAGCAACGCCGTTCTCCCGCAATCAACGCAGCATCGTCTATCAACGCGCAAAAGAAGAGACCGACAAACGTCCCTTTGGTACGCAGTACAACGTATACGAGGCGGGTTATGAATGGATAAATCACTCGATTTCGCCAGCCAAGGTAGGCTCCCATGATTTTCGCATCACCGTCGGCGGCCATCCCGACTGTGCTCGTGCCCAACCTTACTCCGCAAGCGTTTTTAATATCTCCGCGATGAGCTTTGGCGCGCTGTCGGCCAATGCGATTCTGGCACTCAATAGCGGGGCTAAAAAAGATAATTTTATGCACGATACCGGCGAAGGCAGCATCAGCCGCTATCACAGGGAAAATGGCGGCGATCTTGTGTGGGAAATCGGTTCTGGCTATTTCGGTTGCCGCAACCAGGATGGGAGTTTTTCGGAGCAAAAATTTTCTGAAAATGCGGCATCCCCTCAAGTCAAAATGATCGAAATAAAATTGTCACAAGGTGCCAAACCCGGTCACGGCGGTCTGTTACCCGGGTCAAAAGTCACGATAGAAATTGCTGCTGCGCGCGGTGTAAATGTGGCTGAAGATTGCGTATCGCCAGCGACGCATTCCGCCTTCGACACACCGATCGGCTTGTTGCAGTTTGTCGATAAGTTGCGCAATTTATCCGGTGGAAAACCAACCGGCTTCAAGCTCGCAATTGGCCATCCGTGGGAATTTTTCGGCATCGTCAAGGCCATGCTAGCGACGGGGATCGTACCCGATTTTATCGTGGTCGATGGGGGTGAAGGCGGTACCGGTGCCGCACCGGTCGAATTCACCGATCACGTCGGTACGCCTTTGCAAGAAGCACTGCTATTGGTCCACAACACACTAGTCGGGGCCAATCTGCGCGACAAAATCAAGATCGGGGCATCTGGCAAAATCATCACCGCTTTCGACATTGCACGCACACTGGCCTTGGGTGCTGACTGGTGCAATTCTGCGCGTGGATTCATGTTTGCCTTGGGCTGCATCCAATCACAGAGCTGCCACACGGATCGTTGTCCTACCGGCGTGGCAACGCAAGATCCGCTACGACAACGGGCATTGGTTGTATCGGACAAGGCGCAACGTGTGGCAAATTTCCACGCCAACACACTCAAAGCATTGGCGGAACTCATTGCAGCGGTCGGCCTAACCCATCCCTCACAACTCAAGCCGCATCATCTGGTACGACGCGTATCCCCCAATCAAGTCAAGCTTGTCGCATCGCTGCTTCCTTATCTGGATGCTGGTCAACTGCTTGATCAACGACAGATGGCCCGCCTTCCACCGGTGTTCGGAACCTATTGGCCCCTGGCACAAGCGGAGTCGTTTCAGCCGCTCACTAGCTAGTAGTTAGACGATATAGACGATAAATTCTTTGATGAACTTCTACATACACCGAGTGGCGCACGCCCGAGCGCTTGATTTGGTCGATACGGATAAGGTATTCCTTCACATTCAGGCATTGACCTTACCAACTCGCTCAACGCCGATGGCAATGCTTTCGTCCCTTCGGAACTAGCCCCAATTTTTCATTAGGACGAGCCAAGCGCGTTGGCGCTCGTAGCGCTCTCCCATCAAGCGTGATTCTCATTTTTTCTCCCGCGTGCGGAAGCAGGCGACTTTGGCAGAAAAAAAATGGCCTAAGGGGAAACTCCGGGTTAAAAGTTATTTCTTGCGTAACGAACCAAAGTATCAGATAATGCGAATCATTCTCATTAATAACGATGTATCAAAAGTGATGCCCATGCTTAAACCTCCTTCCAACAAAACGCAATTAAGCACACTTAACCCAGCTTCGGATAACGCCGGTGTTGGGCAGACTGTCCCACGCATTCGGAGCCAGGATTTGTTTAGGCATGCACGCGAATTAGACATCGATCATGGCGGGCGAGTTTATAAGCTTCGGATAACTTCCTTGAATCGCCTCATCTTAACTGCATAGCATTGATCCGCGATGAAATTCCAACAGCACTATTCAGAAAAGTGTGGCCATCAATGCACCCGACAAACGAAGAAAAAATGACATTTTACGTCGGGCCTTGGGCGACATTGAAAACAGCTAAAAGCCCTTACAGAACCCTATGCATCATCTGCATTGCTCTTGCGCATGTTGCCTTTTTGTTGGCGCTGAAAAATGGACTAATGCTGCAGATAAAGCACCCGATCTGGTCCAAAGAGGTTTATACGAACCTGATTGCAACAAGCCCGGTTTATTTATTTTCCACCACACCCGCCGCACATCCGAAAGTAAAGGTCGGCATGGTTGCCCCGCCGACGCACAACGTTGTCCAACCCGCGGCGTTGACCCCGATGAATCGGCAAAGTGGCGAGGACGATGCTCCCCTTCAAAATATGGAAGCACCGAGCCCAACACGCGCCGCAGAAATCGTGGAGACACCCAAAGTAGCGATCATCAGCTCAACGCCTAAAACAATCAGCTCCGGTGTCGAATATATCCGCCAGCCACAACCAGAATATCCACCCATAGCAAGACGCAAAGAAGAACAGGGCAACGTTATCTTGCGCGTACTGGTCAATGACAAAGGCCATCCTGAACAAGTAGAAATACAGAAATCGTCTGGATTTTTACGCCTGGATGAAGCCGCACGACAAGCGGCGTTGCGCGCTCTTTTCAAACCCCATATCGAGAATGGTCAAGCCATCGCTGTCTACGCAATTGTTCCTATTAGTTTTCATCTGACGTAAGGATCCGCCAGAGAAATCCTTACCCTCAATTTTTGCACTCCGCGCTACCAACACAAGCGCCCCCACGCTTTCATTAGCCAGCCATTCCACTACCGTATCTGGATAGCCAGTCACTTATTTGCCGTACACAACGGCTCGCATTATTTAGGAGAATCAACACATGGCATCCCTTCCCACGGCAACAGCAATCCGCTTCAATACCCCGCGCAACATCCAGACCGCTCTACCTTTAGGAGCGATGTTAACAGCTATCACGCTGAGCAGTCCCATGAGCCACGCACAAACTCCATCCCTCTTAACAACTCCAATCCAAGAAGCCACGTTGCCCACAATCGACGTAAAAAGCACACGTACACGCGAAACTATCGGCTATCAGGCTGAGAAAACGAGTGTCGGAAAAATTCCGCAGGCATTGCGCGATATTCCACAAGCAGTCACCGTTGTCACCGAACAACTCATCCATGACCGCAATGCCGACACACTGAAAGAAGCATTGCGCAACGTTGCAGGCCTCACTTTCAATGCCGGCGAAGGTGGGCGCATTGGCGACAACGTTACCTTGCGCGGTTATTCGCTGGTAGGGGATTTGTATCTCGACGGCATGCGCGATATTGCGCAATACAATCGGGAGATTTTCAACCTTGAGCAAGTCGATGTACTCCGTGGTTCGGCCTCGATGCTGTTCGGACGCGGTTCGACCGGCGGCGTCGTCAATCAGGTTACCAAGAAGCCGACCCTATCGAATCAAAACGAAGCTTCGCTCACTGTCGGCACCGACAATTACCTGCGCGGCACAGCAGACTTAAATCGCGTCCTCGGCGATAAAACTGCGGTGCGTCTAAACGTGATGAAGACAGATGCCGACAGCTTTCGCAACGGCGTGCATAACGAGCGCTGGGCGTTTGCGCCCACCCTCGGCTGGGGCATTGAAAGCGATAACGAATTTAGTCTGGCGTACTATCGTCTCAAGGCCGACAACGTTCCTGATTATGGCGTACCCTACTTCAACGGCCAGCCGTTGGCAGTCCCAACCAATCGCTTCTATGGCATGAGCAATGCCGACTACCAGACAGAAGATACCGGTATTGCTACCGCCAGCTACACCCATCACTTTGCCCCCCACACAAGGCTGCGTAGCATTTTGCGTCAGGCTGATTACGACCGCGATTTATGGGCCGTTGCACCACGATTAGTGAGCGGCACTACCAGTATCAGCGACAACACCATCATTAATCGCCAACGCCAGGCGCGCGGCGGTGCTGAACATACACTGACAAGCCAAACCGATTTCAACACCACCATCAAAACCGGAAAAATCGAGCACCAATTATTAATCGGGCTTGAATTATTAAACGAAAAAGCCAATCGCTGGACCAATACCAGCAGCGTCGCGAACCCAACTACGACTGTCGGCAATCCCACGCCTTTCGTCTCGCTACCGGCTGGATACAACGTAAAAACACGTACCAGCCCCAATAGCTACACGGCTGACACCATCGGATTTTACGGACAGGACATGCTGGAAATAACGCCGCAATGGAAGCTGCTGGTAGGAGCGCGGCATGACGATTTCAAAGCCGATTACGATCGCTCGCCCACCGCCGCTGAAACCGCACAAGGTATTCAAGGACTGGTACCCTACTCACGCACAGATCGCGTCTGGAGTTATCGTACCGGGCTTATTTTTCAACCAACCGACATGCAATCCTATTACGTTTCCTATGGCAGCTCATTTAACCCATCGGCCGAACTCTATCAACTAGATGACCGCAGCAAAAATACGCCGCCGGAGAAAAATCGCAATATCGAGTTGGGTGCAAAATGGGATTTATTGGACGGTAATCTATCGTTTCGCAGTGCCCTGTTTCGCTCAGAAAAAACCAACGAACGTAACACCGATCTCGGCTCCCCCGATATTTATTTACTCTCAGGAAAACGTCACACCAACGGTATCGAATTTGAATTAACCGGTCGAATCACAAGCGACTGGGAAATTTTTGGCGGCTGGGCGATCATGCACGCCAACATCGATGCGGCAGC
Source organism: Oxalobacteraceae bacterium (assembly GCA_025352145.1). GTDB lineage: Bacteria > Pseudomonadota > Gammaproteobacteria > Burkholderiales > Burkholderiaceae_D > JANXTY01. The sequence goes on along the minus strand of JANXTY010000009.1, from coordinate 27,058 downwards.
AGGCAGCAATACAGTTAACCTCAATAAAAGACCGATCAACACGCCGAGCTATACCGCTAATATCTGGAGCACCTATAAACTCAACGGCGGCTGGAAAATCGGCGGCGGCTTTGAAGCCGTCGGCAAGCGCTATGGCAATGCCACCAATACCAATGAGGCACCGGCCTATGTCCGATGGGATGCGCTCGTGGAATATCAAGCCCAAAAATACGCCATTAAACTGAATGCGTTCAACCTGTTCAATCAAACGTATTACGAGGGCATATACGCGGGCCACGTCACGCCTGGAACGGCACGTACAGCGCAGTTAAGCGTAGCGTATCGGTTCTAAAAAATCGTAGGGCCGGAGGTCGGAAAAACGCAGCGCTTTTCCGACCTCCAACATATCGAAGCGTCTCGAAGCGATCAGATTTCATTGACTGAAAGGTTTCCCTCATGCTCCTTCATCTTCCCCATGTCCTGTCGCCGGAAGCGCTCGCCCGTTGCCGCACAATCGTAGAAACAGCCGACTGGGAAGATGGCCGGATCACTGCGGGTACGCAATCGACACAGGTCAAAAACAACCGCCAGCTTCCCGAAGAATCCCAAGCTGCGCAGACAGCACGCGCCATTGTGCTTGCATCCCTTAGCACCTGCGCCCTATTTTTTACCGGTGCATTGCCCAAGAAAATTTTTCCCCCTCTCTTCAATCGTTACGATGGGGCCGCCAATTCATTTGGCAATCACATCGACAATTCGATACGCACTTGGGCTGCAACAGGTGCACATGTCCGCACCGATTTGTCGGCCACGCTGTTTCTGTCCGATCCATCAGAATATGAGGGCGGAGAGCTCGTCATCGAAGACACCTTCGGCAAGCAAGCGATCAAACTTGCTGCAGGGGACATGATTCTCTATCCCTCATCGAGCCTGCATCAAGTAGCACCCGTTACACGCGGAACAAGGCTGGCATCTTTTTTCTGGATTGAAAGCATGGTGCGCGACGATGCGCAACGCAAATTATTGTTCGACATGGACATGGCGATCATGGCCGTGCGGGCGGCAGAAAGCGCGGATGCAATGGACAGCACTCCTGCAGTGCAGCTCACGGGCTGCTATCATAATTTGCTGCGGATGTGGGCGGATACCTGAGCGGCTAACCGCTGCTAAAGACAACAACGCTGCTATTTTTTTTCGTGTTCCGCCATATTTTTTTCTGCACGCGCCTTTGCAGCATTTTCCGCCCGTACTTCGTCATCTGTTTTTTCACAACCCATCAGTAAAACAGAGGCCATCACCCAAAAAATAAGTAGTGTTTTCACTTTTTCCTCCATCCTCTTTACCAAGATAAATAGCGACACAAATTAGCGACACACCTAAGTGTACTTACTTCCAGGAAAGGCAACAATAACACCCTGTCGCATGGCACGATTTCTGCAAGAACAGGATACCGCAAGCCGCAATTGTAAGAAAATGTTTTTCTTATTGATTTGAGCCGCTAGAGGTCTATAGTCAAGCTCACATCATTGCTTTTTTAGAGATCAACCCTGATCGACGCAATGATTTGAAGGAGCCTTACATGTCTCTCAATAAATGGATCAGCGTTACTGTCCTGGCAGCTTTGGCCATCTCTGCAAATGCATCGGCTGATGAGCGAGGCCTCAATACCGTCGTAGGTGCTGTGGTTGGCGCAGCCATTGGCAAACATGTCGGAGGGCGCGATGGTGCCTTAGTTGGCGGTGTACTAGGGGCAGCTGTTGGCGCCAATAGCAGCAGCAGGTACAACGAGTCGCAGTATGACAGCCGCCAGACGCGATATTATCAACCAACTACCCGATATTATGAATCGGCACCCACCTACTATGCACCGACAACGGTCTACTATGAACGGGCACCGGTCTACTATGAGCCAGCACCGGTCTATTACGCCCCACGCAGAGTCGTTGTCGAGCAACCGACCTATCGCGTTGTAACCCCCTATTACCGTCATCGTTACCATGAACGCCACGAATATAAACGTGAAGATCATGACAATGATTGGCGCTAAGGGACGTAAAAATAACCGGCGAATTCACCGCGTCTGATAGACGCGCTGCGGCGTTATTGATGGGCTCGGCACACCCACCAGAACCGATGGGTATGCGACAAACAGGATAATTGTGAGATCTTTGCACATCCGTACAGCGGTACGATGAGCCTCGCAGGTTCAGGATTTCGTCACGCAGTAGGTTGTGCAGAGGCCTCATTATTGATTAGTGATGAACTCCTGCGCATGAGGCAGCATGCAATGCGGTTGGAATGCTGCTCAACAAGACCTTGGTATATGCGTGGGTCGGATTGCGGTACAACTCATCCGAGTTGGCCCGCTCGACCACCCTGCCCTGGTGCATCACCAACACCTGATCGGCCATATATTTAACCACCGACAGATCGTGGGAAATAAAGATATAACTCAACCCGAATTCATCTTGCAGGTCCTGTAAAAGATTCAGTACCTGTGCCTGCACCGATACATCCAGCGCCGAAACCGACTCATCGCACACCAAAATTTCCGGCTGCATGGTCAGGCAGCGCGCAATCGCGATGCGTTGGCGCTGCCCACCGGAAAATTCATGTGGATAACGTACAAATGCTGCACCCGAAAGACCGACTTTTTCCAGCAATTGCAGCGCCATCGCGGTGCGCTCCTTGTCATCTGCGCCGAACCCATGAATATGCATGGGTTCGAGCAAAATCTGTCCCACTGTAAAGCGGGGATTAAGCGACGCATAGGGATTCTGAAACACGATTTGAATGCGTCGCTTGTACGCCATGAATTCTTTTTTCGGCATCGCCAACAACTCTTTTCCCTCAAAAAATACCTGCCCACTACTGGCTTGATGTAGCCGCAGCAGGGTTAATCCAAGCGTTGTTTTTCCTGAACCGGATTCACCTACTATGCCGATCGTTTTTCCCCGCGCCAACGTAAACGAAACATCCTTGACTGCTTGAAATTCCCTACGTACGAATAATCCGTCCCGGCTATAAAAACTCTTGCTTAAATTACGCACTTCCAACAGAACATCCTCATCGCCGGTACAACCGCGCGGTCGCTCTGTTAATGCAAGCTGGGAAGTAACTTGGCCATTCATACAATCATCAATCACAGGCAAACGCCAAGGTCGTTTGTCTAGCGTTGGCCGGCAATGCAATAACGCCTTGGTGTAAGCGTCCGCAGGCTGCTGAAAAATTTGATGCGCAGTGCCCTGTTCCCGAATCTCGCCGCTACGCATTACGATCACATGATCGGCAATTTCACCCGCCAGGCCAAGATCATGCGTGATAAATAGCATGGACATACCAAGCCGCTTTTGCAATGCTGCGAGCAACGCCCTAATTTGTTGTTGAATCGTGACATCGAGTGCAGTAGTCGGCTCATCAGCGATCAACAATTTCGGCTCACAGGCAATGGCCATTGCGATCATCACGCGCTGTTGCTGACCACCGGACATCTGATTTGGATAGGCATCGATTTTGACCGTCGCATCCGGTATGCCCACCTCCAACAACAAGGCAATGGCGCGTACACGTGCCTGTTTTGCCGTCATGCCCATGTGCTTACGCAATACTTCACCGATTTGGAAGCCGACGGTAAATACCGGATTCAAAGACGACATCGGCTCCTGAAAAATCATCGCAATTTCTTTGCCGCACAAGCGACGCCGTTCAGCACGGGTTAATGTCAGCAACTCTTGTCCGCCAAATACGATACTGCTAGCTGGATCGATGCTCGTATTTTCTTCCGGCAGCAGGCCCATTATCGCCAAAGCGCTGACGGACTTTCCACTGCCCGATTCCCCTACCAACGCTACGGTCGCATTGCGCGGGATATCGAAATTGATGCCTTTGAGCGCCTCAAAAGAATTTTCTTTGTCGAGGCGAAATTGCACCCGCAGATCGCATACTTTCAACAGGCTTTCGGGAATGGCTGGTGTCATGGCCTCTTTCTATTTCAGCTTAGGGTCAAGCGCATCGCGCAACGCATCGGTGAACACAGAAAACGCCGTTACCAACACGGCCATCGCCAGCGTTGCGGCTACTAATTGCCACCACTTGCCCAGAATTAATTCATTCTGGGCCTCATTGAGCATACTACCCCAAGACACTACACCCACCGGCACGCCAAACCCCAGAAAACTCAGGATGACTTCTGCCTTGATAAAACCCACCGAGAGAATCGACATTTGCACCAAGGCGACGTGGCTGACATTGGGCAAGATATGCGAAAACATTTTCCGCATATCGGAAGCGCCGATCGCATCGGCCGCCATCACATATTCACGCGCTTTGTGCTTCATATACTCAGCACGGATCAGTCGATAGACGCTGGTCCAGCCGGTAAGCGCAAGAATAAGGACGATGGTTACCACGCCTTTTTTCTGCAACACTGCCGCCACCGCAAAGATCAGCAGCAAATACGGCACTGAGGTAAACACGCTGTAAAACCAGTTACACCAATCATCAATCCAACGGCCGTAATAGCCGGATACAGCACCCAGAAGCGTCCCTAACACCGTCGCCAACAGCGCCGCCACCAGTCCAACAATGATCGACGTTTCTGAACCTTTGACCGTTTTTTTGATGATGTCATGTCCCCATTTATCCGCGCCGAAAGGCAGGGTTTCCCTGCGCACGATCGCCACCGCAGTCTTGGTTTTTGCAAGCACGCGATCAATCTCAGCCATTTCCTTCGCCAAGGGATCCGGGATACCATAGTCATTCACACTCCCAGGACGGCGGCCGCTATCGGAGGCATTTCCCGCTCCACGTAACTGGCGAATAATCTCTTTCAGCGGATCAAGAGGATTTTCCGGGGGTGCTGTCACCATAACAGCGGAACCCGTCGATAAACCTTGCCCCGCTTCAGCCCCCATAAAAACAGGCGGTGCATAATTGACCGCCACTTCAGCCTCCCAATCGGCGGCGACCCATCCGGCTGCCGATAACAACAGGGTGAGAAAAAATCCTGCCACGATCACCAGTGCAAGCATGGCCCCGCGATCTGCGCGCAAGCGACGCCATGCAAGCGCCCATAAACCCGGCGATGTGTGGATTCGACTATGTGACATGCGCAAATTCCAGCCTGTTTTTCACCTTCATCACCCTCTTGGTTACCCTATTGATCATCGGGTAGTTCACTTCAGTTCAACCCGTGGATCCACTACCTGATACATCAGGTCAGTCAACAAATTAAATACCATCGTTGCTGCCGCGACATAGACAGTGATCGCTTTAATCACCGGAAAATCGCTGCGCTCGACCGCCAATATCACCTCACGACCTATGCCGGGAATGCCAAAAAAACGCTCCAACAGAAAAGAGCCGATCAACAGTGACGGCAGATTCGACATCACATAAGTAATAATCGGAATGGCCGCATTGCGTAAAACATGCACCCACATGATCCGTACTTCACCCATGCCCTTGGCACGCGCCGTGCGCACGTAATCCTGATTGACTTCCTCCAGAACAAAGGTACGAAACAAACGCAGATTGGGCGCGATGCTCACCACCAGGCAGATCAGAATCGGCAAGGGCGCATAGTGAAACAAATTCTCGGAAAGCGACTCACCCCAGCCTTGCACCGGAAACCAGCCCAGCTTGTAAGCAAGCCCGTATTGAAACACAATGATGTAGACCAGAATACTGATCGACATGGCCGCAGTACAGGCAATCATTACCAGGCGATCCGTGAGCGAACCACGCACATAAGCCACTGCCAAAGCCAAGGTCACGCCGAAAAATGTCTCCAGTATCGTCAGCGGAATCAGCACCGTCATGGAAGGACCGAGCCGCGTAAGAATGATATGCGAGATTGCCTCGCCCGTACTCCAGCTCTCGCCGAAATCAAAGAACACGATCTGCTTGATGAAGATCCAAAGCTGCACATAATAAGGCTGATCGATCCCGAGCTGGGCGCGGATATTGGCGATCTGCTCGGGATTGGACATCTTTCCCGCCAGAATGTAGGCCGGATCTCCCCCGACCCAATTGAACAGGATAAACACCAGCAACACCACACCCAACATGGTGGGCATCATCTGCCATAAGCGTCTTATTATGTATGCCGTCATGTGGCTCCTTATTGGTTTATTCCCATTCAATGCAGTCAAAGAAAAAATGGATGACGCCGCTACTCCTCACTACAAACGCCGTCCCATCATTTCATCAAAAAACGCTTTGCTATCGGGCGCTCGTCCCAGAAATCCCCGCACCAGATCATCGCCGCGCAACTCACCGCCACGGGATAGAATCGCTCGGCGATATTGTCTGCCGACATCAGGATTCATCAGCTGATCTCCGTAACCGGACAACATATCCAAGGCCAATACTTCCGACCACATATAGCCATAATATCCAGCCGCATACCCATTCATCAAATGCCCGAACTGACCTGGAAATTGCGTGCCGGCTACATAACCGAGCGGCGTTTCACCTTCGAGTTGTTGCCAGGCTTCCATTGGATCAATTATCTCTTCGGCGTGCAACTTCATGTCATAAGTGGCATACAGTAATTGCCGCGCATAGCGAATCCCCCGGCCAAAATTGTGCGCCGCCTTCAATCGGCCGAGTAATTCATCATCCACGGTGGGACACGGTGTTTTACAGAAACGGGGGATCAACATCAGCGACTCTTTACGTCGCGCCCATTCTTCAAACATCTGTGACGGCGCCTCCACAAAGTCAAGTTCGACATTGGTCCCCGCATGACGCACATAGCGTGTCGATGACAACACACCATGCAGCACATGACCGAATTCGTGCACCATCGTTTCCAGCTCATTACTATCCAGACCCTCACGGTTAAAATTAGTCACCAATGCAGAAATCGGCGTGCGTCCCACCAGCGTGCTCACACCGCGCACACCCCACGCTGCCGCATGGCCGTATTTCCCCTCTCTCGGAAAAAGATCCAGGTAGATTCCCCCTATCTGCGCGTGCGTTGCACTGTCGATGACATCAAAGTAACGCACATCCGGGTGCCACACCGGAACCGAAATTTGTTTGAATTCGACACCGTACAAAGTGCCCGATACATTAAGCGCCCACAGCACTGCGGCCTCAGTCGGGAAATATTTTCGCAAAGCATTCTGATCGATAGCGTAACGCGACTGCTTCATTTTTTGCTGCCAGTAAGCCTCATCCCAACGCGTCAAGCGGGTGTCGGCCAACGGTTGTTTGAGGCTTTCTGCTTTGAGTACCCGTAACTCTTCCAGCTCCTTTTTTTCCAGACTGGTCACTGCGACTCTGACCTCGTCCAAAAACTTGTTCACCTTCGTCGGCGTACTCGCCATGCGACGCCGGATCGCATAATCGGCATAACTCTTAAAACCAAACAAACCCGCCATTTCCCGCTGCAAATCCGTGGCTTCCTTCAATAAAGAGAGGTTCCTCGGCGTACCATGATTTAAAAACGCGAACTGATAACGTCGACGTGCTTCGCTGTTATCTGCATATTCCATGAAGGGTTTGAATTCGGGATACGAAAATCCCGCCAGATAATGTCCCTTGTCATCTCTCTTGAGCTTGGCCAGGTAATCGGCCGGCATGCCCTGCATTTCTTCTGCGCTGAACGTGAGCTTCTCGTTGTTGTCACGTAGAATGCGCGAAAATTCCTGACTCACCTCATCGAGCCGTTTGGAGATCGCCTTCATGCGCTCCTGACGCAATCTGGATAAAGCCACGCCGGTGTCCTCAAAATTATCCAGCAAGTCCTGCCGCAATTTCACCTCAATCGCATCGCTCGCCTTGGTTGCCTTGATGCGTTGATATAATTTTTTATTTTGAAAAACGACCGTCATGAATTGATTAAGCTTGACCAAACACGGCTCGGCATTGGCGCGTACCCTGGCGTCCGGCGAAACATTACTCAGTAAATCCATCGGCCCTTGCACATCTTCCAGCGCCATTTGCATAGCGTCCCACTGCGCGTATATTTTTTTGGCGTCACGCGCTTGAGCAACCGGCCTGTTTTCAAACGCATGCACACGTTGTCGCAAATCTCTCAGGCCGCGCGCGCATTGAGAATGGATTTCATCGGCTGCCAATATCGGAATCAAAGGACGTTCTGCAGCGGCGGCAAACGATCGGAGTGAGGATAGCGAAACAGCAGCAGCGAGAAAAAACAACATAGTCGATGACTTCATGTTTATCCCATTTTCCCAAGAACATTGTTGACATAAGAAAGGGGCGACTCGCGCACCCGACAGAACAACTTTATATAAATCGGTGGGGCACGGCATGCCGGCCCCACCGATGTGGTGATGCTTGTGCCGACCAAGCGTGCGTCAATCACAGTAATGAAAAACATAAAAAATCCTTCCTGCCCCCGTTATTTTCCCGCCACGCCATCCCGTTTTTCAATGTCAACATACATCCATTCGCAATGCAAAATCGGATGTTTCTTAAACCCGATCACGCGCGGCTGCGCCAGCATATTGCGGTAGCGGGCGTAACCCAGACGCTGCGCAGAATACAGCTCCATCACGCGTGTCATCTTGTGGAACAACAGATCGCGTTGCGGTCCATCCGGCAATTTTTGCGACTGCGCATAGAGTTTGTCGTACTCTGGAATTTCCGCACAGCCGTTATTGGTTTGATGGATGTTCGCCCCGTAATACAGCTGCATGAAATTATCGCCATCGGGATAATCGGCAATCCAGGGACTGGTACGCGATTGCAACTCACATTGTTTTTCGGCCTTCAGTAAATCAGGAAACGGCCGTAAGTCTGCCTCCATATGAATGCCCAGGGAACCGTAGGTTTTTTTCCAGATTTCCGCCATGTGCTGGCCGTTTGATTCAGCCCGCGCTGAATAACGGATCGACAAAGGCTTGCCATTGGGCTGTGTACGCCAACCGTCGGCCCCTTTTTTGTAACCGAATTTATCGAGCAATGCCTGTGCAGCCGGCAGGTCGTATTGAATACTGCTTTTGTAATCAGGATCATGGCCGACGATACCCGGCGGGATCGGATATTCCATCGCCACGGCATCGTCGTGCCAGACGATTTTTATTTCCTCTTGCGGGTTGTACGCCATCGCTACCGCACGGCGCAAAGCAATTTTTTCTTTGGTCAAGCCGCCCCAGACAGGATCGCGCAGATTCCAGTAGGTGTAACTACTTTCAGGATCCACAATGCGCGATAACTGCACCCCTTTTTTAACTAACTCCGGCCTCAACTTGCCATCCGCCAAAGCACGCGGCGCCAACGGGCCTTCGAGCTGGAACAGGTCAACCTCGTCATTTTGAAATGCTAACCAGCGCGACTGATCTTCTACCATCACACTAATTTCTATGCGTCCGATCCGGGGCATTTTCTTGCCCTTCATTTGAGCCACGATATGCTGATCGTCAGGATCTGTACCTGCCTGAAAATCCCAGATGAAGCCGCGATAGCCAGGATTAGCCTCCAATACCATGCGCGAACCGCGTACCCATTGCGTCAGGCGATAAGGGCCGGTACCCACGGGATTGGCTGCTACTTGCCCTTGCCTATCCCCATATTTTTCCACCACTTCATGTGCGACAGCACTTGTCGGTTCATGCGCCAGGATCATGCCAAGATTAAAATCGGCTTGCTTCAAATGAATGCGTAACGTGTAAGGATCAAGCAACTCAAACCCCGTGATTTTGCTTTGATAATCAAATCGCCCACTCTTCTTGGCCTTCAGCGCCATCTCATCGAGTCCTTCGACCTTACCCTCAAAGAGCCAAGTGTGCGGCGAATGGAGTTGGGGATCCATCAGCCGTTTGTACGAATACACATAATCGGCCATCGTCAACTCACGCCGTTTGCCTTTGAAAACAGGATCGTCCATGAAGTAGATCCCTTTCTTCAAGCGAATCGTGTAGGTTTTCCCCCCATCGGAAATTTCCGGCAGCGCTGCCGCCGTCAACGGGATAAGCTTGGCGGGACGCGCCAGATAGTCATAGGTATAGAGTGTTTCGAAGATCGACTGAATGACGTGGGCGGAATACAGATCCATTGATCGCGCAGGATCGAATCCCGTCTCTGCCGCCACAAAAATATAGCGCAATACCTTGTCGGGATCGGCAGAACCGGCCGCAATGGAAGTGGTCAATGGAGCAATGCCCATCAGCATGACGAACGCCCATCGAAACATTAATCGCCACTTCATATTTACTCTTCCTCGCTCCACACGCTAGTCGCCATAGTCACCCTATTCGCCATCAGGCAACGCCATCAATACAATCCATGTTTTTCTATATCCAGGTATTGCCAGTCCGCATTGAGAATCGGATGACGTTTGAATCCCTGGACCCAAGGTCGCACGAGCCAGTTGCGCATCCGCGAAGTATGGGTCGCCACCGGCGTATCGCCTTCGATCATTTGATTCATTTGCAAATACAATTTATTTTTCTCCGGGCCGGGTGGCATTGTCAATGCTTGCTGATACAGCGTATCGTAAGCTGCCGACTGGTAACAGGAATGATTGCCTTTCTCGGCATTGGGTCCATAGAACAATTGCAAAAAATTTTCTCCATCCGGGAAATCGGCTTGCCACGCACTACTCCATATCATCAATTTGCATTGCGTTGCCGCCTTGATATTCTCAACAAAATTACTCACCAAAAATTCTACGCGCACCCCTATTTTATCCATGCCCCTCTTCCATATCTCGTCGTAAATTTTAGAGGTTGCATCCGGTTGAGTTGATATTTTCAGTCGCAAGGGATTGCCATTAGGCAGGGTGCGATAACCATCCGCGCCCCGCTTATAGCCGAAGTAATCGAGCAACTTATTGGCCAAACCGATATCGTAATAAATGCTGCTGCGATATTGATCGTCGTGCCCGACAACCCCCACCGGCACCATCATTTCCGCCCGCACCCCCTGCCCTCTGCGCACTTGGTCGATTTCGTCCTGAACGCTGTAGGCCATCGCAATAGCGCGGCGCAGTGCGATTTTTTCCTTGCTCAAACCGCCAATGACCGGGTCGCGCAATTGAACAAGGTGTAGATCACTTCGGGCATGACAATACGATTGAGCGCAATGTGTTGGAAGGCATAGGCAGGCTTGAGCTTGTCGCCGTCAAGCACCTTGGGCGCGACGGTCTGAGGCAATTGATCCAGGTCGAGTTGCTTGTCCTCAAACGCCAGCCAGCGCGACTGCTCTTCTTCGATAATGCTGATCTCGACCCGACCAATCTGCGGCATCTTCTTGCCCTTCATAGCGCGCACCATCTGATCATCCCAGGCATCGCCTGAGGACTTAAAGTCCCAGATATAACCGCGATACTCGGGGTTAGCTGTCAGGACGATTTTGCTGCGCGGTACATACTGTTGCAGCATGTACGGGCCGGTGCCAACCGGATGCTGGCCGCTTTTCAAACCATAAGCTTCGATCGCCTCGCGCGCGACCGCGCCCAATCCCCCATAGGCAATCGCGTACAAAAAATTATAGTCGGGCTTGTTTAACGCAATGCGCAGGGTATAGCGATCCAATGCCTGCAATCCCTCCAGCGGAGCGTCGAAATCGAAATGGCCGGATTTTTTTGCCTTGGCGGCCAACGCATCGAGACCGATAATTTTCCCGGCTAAAAAATTAGCTGCCGGCGAGCGATTGGCCGGGTCAAGCAAGCGCTGATAAGTGTAAATATAGTCCTGTGCAACCAGTTCGCGCCGCTTGCCTTTGAACGCAGCATCCGGCGCAAAATAAATGCCGGGCTTGATATGAAAAATAAACGTCTTGCCGCCATCGCTCACCTCCGGCATCGCCTGCGCCGTCAGCGGCACCAGCGTAGCAGGACGAGCCAGGTAATCGTAAGTTAACAAGGGTTCGAAGATGGCTTCGCCGACCCAGACCGAATATCCATTCGTCGTGCGTATCAGATCAAAACCATCATCGGCTGCCTCCAGCGCGACGTGAATAACCTTGTCGGGATCAGCGGAACCGGCTGCGCAGGCCGAAGCACCCATGCCTAGCACCAACATAAAGACAAGGCCTAAAATCAATGCGGAACTCAACTCTGAAAACCATTTCGTCCCCATCAACCGGGTTCTCCTTATTATTTCAAACGGCAAGTCAACATCCAATAATGTTCCAGCCGCACGATGCGAATATCCTTAGTCGCGAAACCTAATTTTTTGCGCAAAAAACTATCGGCAGGGAAATTTTTAATCACCTCCATCCGACTACCATCGGGCAAGTCACGGATTTGGTAAGTATTGCCCTCGGCGTCGGTGCGGGCTGTAACGGTACTGCTGCCTTCGACATAATTATTATCCAGCAGGACTAGCAACACATCCTTGCCCAGCCGGACACGCAAGGCACTGAGAAAATTTTCCTGGTCCTGGCGTTGCACATGCGACCACCAGAATCCGGCAAAACACGCGGAGATATTCCCTACCTCGGGCAGGTCGAAAGCATCGGCCAACGCAAACTGCACTTTATCGGCAGCGATCCCCTTGCCTTGCGCGATGTCGATGACTGCCTGGTTGATGTCGGTTGCCAGCACCGAAGCAGCGCCGGGCGCAATGACCTCAGTCCAGTAACCGGTGCCACAGGCGATTTCGAGTACCTGATGACCACCGAGAATATCGGCCACGCGTCGACGCAAGATAGCGAGATCGGCTTGACGCTCAGGCTTGTCATAGACCGCGTCATAAAGGGGCGCACGTTGCGCATAATAATCAGCTAGAGAATTGGCTAGATTTTTTTTATCGAGGCGGCTGCTTATATTTTTGTCTGGCTTCATAGTTCGTAACTGTCTTTCTCACCGCTCATCAACTGCTCTATCAATTTGCGATTCAACGTCGGCGCCATCAACTCAATAAAGGTGTACACATAGCTGCGGAGATAAGCACCTTGTTTGAGCGCTACGCGGGACACATTCATGCCGAACAAATGACCGACTGCAATCGCACGCAAGTCCTTGTCGCGCTCCGCATCGAAAGCCATGCCCGCGATGATACCCACGCCCATGCCGAGTTCAACATAGGTCTTGATGACATCGGCATCTATCGCCTCAAGCAAGATATCGGGCTTGAGATTACGCAAGGAAAAAGCATGGTCAATCTTGCTGCGCCCGGCGAAAGCACTGTCATACGTAATCAATGGGAAAGCAGCGATCTCTTCCAGCGTGACCTGTTTTGATTTGAGCAGAGGATGGTCGGGCGGCACCACCAGCAAATGCTCCCATTGGAAGCAGGGCACGGTCAGCAAGCCATCCACCCCCGCGATCGATTCAGTGGCAATGGCAAGGTCGGCCTGATCCTTGAGTACCATCTCAGCAATTTGCTTGGGGTTGCCTTGCAACAAAGACAGCCGGACTTTAGGAAACTTCTGCGCGAACGCCTGCACGACCTTGGGTAAGGTATAGCGCGCCTGCGTGTGGGTGGTTGCAATGGTGAAGCTGCCGCTATCTTGCGCAGCGAATTCTTTGCCTATTCGTTTTAAGCCATCGATCTCTTGCATGATCATTTCCACCGACTTCAAGATAGCGCGACCGGGTTCAGTCAATCCGCGAATACGCTTTCCATGCCGTGTGAAAATATCCACCCCGAGTTCTTCTTCCAGCTCAATAATGGCTTTCGATACACCCGGTTGCGAGGTAAATAAAGCCTTGGCCGTTTCGGTCAAATTGAAATTTTGCCGGACCGCTTCCCGAACAAAACGAAATTGATGGAGGTTCATGCGCGCCTTGACCTTGCGTTATTCGCTGAGAAAATTCACTGGAAAAATCCGGGCTTAACAGTATCCGTTCAACAGTATCCGTTCAGTACCAAGGGCGCATTTTCGCATATAACGAATAACCATATAAGCAAATAAATACTTGATATTTTGGAATAAGGGATAACTTCCATTAATATCCCCCCTTACTCGGACTGACGTCCCCCGCGCATCGTGCGGGCACGACTGTCGTGCCCGCACCGATACACAATTACTTTAAGCGAGCCGCTATGACACTGATCAATTACATTATTTCTGGTTTTATGGTCGGTCTTCTGGTCGGCATGACGGGCGTCGGCGGCGGATCGCTCATGACGCCGTTGCTTACTTTGCTATTTGGCATCCCCCCATCAGTGGCGGTCGGCACCGACCTTGCCTTCGCTTCCATTACCAAGACTGCCGGGACATTTACCCATCGTTTGCGCGGCACGGTGAACTGGAGAATCGTTCGTTTTCTATGTATGGGCGCATTACCTGCAGCGGTCATGGCGACGCTCTGGTTAAAGCATTTCGGTGTGCTCAACAAAGAAATGGATCATATTATTCGTTACTCCATCGGAGTATCGGTACTACTCACTGTCATCGCTTTGCTATTCAAAGGTAAAATAATGGGCTGGATTAATGCCAACCCCGAAAAACAATTGCAGGGCAAGTCATTAGATTGGGTCACAATTATTGCCGGCGTGGTACTCGGCACTCTGGTGACTATTTCTTCAATTGGCGCGGGAGCAGTCGGCGCGACCTTGCTGGTCATGCTGTATCCACGTTTATCGCCGGCAGAAATTGCCGGTACCGATATCGCTTACGCAGTGCCCTTAACAGCGATTGCAGCGTTGGGTCACTGGTGGCTCGGTTCGATAAACTGGCTTTTGCTGGGATCTTTGTTACTCGGCTCGGTGCCTGGCATTACCATCGGCTCGTGGTCTGCGCGCGCAGTGCCGGAAAAATTTTTACGCGGTTTATTAGCAACAACCCTGACGCTGGTAGCAACGAAGATGCTGTTGAGCTAAACCGTTTAAATGGAACGCAGTGTGGTACCCATGAATACTCATGAATACCCATGAACACATGATTTACTAAGGAACGAATAATGTATCGCTACGATCAATACGATCATTTAATTGTCAAAGAACGTGTCGCGCAATATCGCGACCAGGTCCGCCGTCGCCTTTCGGATGAACTATCGGAAGACGAATTCCGGCCATTACGTTTGCAAAATGGCTTGTATATGCAGCGCCACGCCTACATGCTGCGCGTGGCGATTCCTTATGGTCTTTTGTCGTCCACGCAAATGCGCATGTTCGCGCACATTGCGCGCAAGTACGATCGCAATTACGGCCACTTCACCACGCGCCAGAATATTCAGTACAACTGGCTCACATTGGAGCAATCCCCGGAAATCCTGGCTGATTTGGCTGCGGTCGAAATGCATGCCATCCAAACCTCCGGTAACTGCATCCGCAACATCACTTCGGACGAATATGCAGGCGTCGCCGCCGATGAAATCATCGACCCCCGCCCGTATGCCGAAATTCTGCGTCAATGGAGTACCTTTCATCCAGAATTCGCTCATCTGCCACGCAAGTTTAAAATCGCCATCAACGGTGCCAAAGAAGACCGCGCCGCGATTGCGGTGCACGATATCGGTCTGACCGTGGTACACGACGCTAAAGGTCAAATCGGCTTTCGCGTGATGGTCGGCGGCGGCATGGGCCGTACCCCGATCCTGGGCAGCGTCATTCGTGCGTTCTTGCCGTGGCAGCATGTGATGAGCTATATCGAAGCCATCATGCGCATCTACAACCAATACGGCCGCCGGGACAACAGTTACAAGGCGCGTATCAAGATTTTGCTCAAAGCCATCGGCGTCGAAGAATTTGCGCGTCAAGTGGAAGAAGAATGGGCTGACCTGAAGGATGGCCCTAGCACCTTGACGGTGGAAGAACTTGCGCGGGTGGCCGCCTACTTCGAGCCTCCCGCCTACGAGACATTGCCCAACAACGATGCCGTGATGACGCGGCATCAAACCGAAAATAAAGCCTTCGCCAACTGGCTTAAACGGAATGTCAAACCACACAAAGTGCCCGGCTACGCAGCGGTCGTTCTATCGCTGAAAAAACCGGGCGTAGCGCCTGGCGATGCGACTTCGGAGCAAATGGATTTCATCGCCGATCTGGCAGACCATTACAGCTTTGGCGAATTGCGTGTCACCCACGAGCAAAATCTGGTGTTGGCCGATGTCAAACAGTCCTCCCTGTTTGCGCTATGGGAAGCGGCAAAAACACAAGGCCTGGCAACCCCCAACATCGGTTTGCTCACCGACATCATCTGCTGCCCCGGGGGGGATTTCTGTTCCTTGGCCAATGCCAAATCAATCCCGATTGCGCTCGATATCACCGCGCGTTTCGACAATCTCGATTTCTTGCATGACATCGGTGAAATCGAAATTAACATGTCAGGCTGCATCAACGCCTGCGGGCATCATCACATCGGCAATATCGGCATTCTGGGCGTCGATAAAGACGGCAGCGAGTGGTATCAGGTTTCTATCGGCGGCGCCCAAGGCAATGACGCTGCGATAGGCAAAATCATCGGGCCATCGTTCTCGGCGCATCAAATGCCGGAAGTAATGGATCGCATCATCCAGGTTTATTTGCGCGAACGCATTGAGGACGAACGCTTTATCGACACCGCACGCCGGATCAGTTTTCTGCCATTCAAAGAATTTGTTTACGCCACGCCCATCAGGGCCGAACAGGCATTAGGGGAAGACGCATATGCCTAATTTAATCTCAAATCAGCACATCATTAAAAACCGAACCGTTGTCAATGATGACTGGGACCTGTTGCGCCTGGCCGAAGGCGAGAGCCCACACGATATAGCGCTCCCTGCCGGGAAAGTCATCGTGCCGCTCAAGGTATGGGAAGCACAGCGCGCCGTCTTGCAAAGCCGTGCGGAACTAGGCGTCTGGTTCGCCAGCGATGAACGGCCCGAGGCATTGAAGGGCAGCGTCAATCAGTTCGCCGTAATCGCTGTCGATTTCCCCAAATTCGTCGATGGCCGCGGTTATTCCATCGCTTACAACCTGCGCGCCCGTCTCGGTTATACCGGCCAATTGCGCGCAGTCGGCGATGTGCTGCGCGACCAACTGTTTTACATGCAGCGGGTTGGTTTCGACGCTTTCGCACCGCGTGCGGATCGCAATATCCATGATGCGCTCAAGGGACTCACCGATTTTTCGGAAACCTATCAAACCTCATGGGATCAAAAAAATCCGCTGTTCCGCAGGCACGTTCGCATCGCTCAACCACCGGAGGTCGACATTGGATACGGCATTTAAATCAACGACAAGATCGGAAAAAAATAGCGCCGGCAGCATGCCAGAGTTTGCGCTTCACCTCGCCGCGACTAAAGCCACGCTTGCGCGTATTGCCAGCGATTTCGCGCCTGCCGTATTAGCTTCCAGCCTGGCTGCGGAAGATATGGTGCTCACCGATTTGATCTTGCGCGCCAAGCTGCCTATCGGCATTTTCACACTCGAAACAGGACGTCTGCATGCCGAGACTTTACACGTCTTAGAACGCATCAAAGAGACCTACGATGTCGAAGTGGCCTTATTTCGCCCGCAAGCCGAAGCGATCGACGCCTATGTGAAAACCAACGGCTTGAATGCTTTTTACGACAGCGTTGAAATGCGCAAAGAGTGCTGCCACATCCGCAAAGTAGAACCGCTCAACCGTGCCTTGACGGGCAACAAGGCCTGGATTACCGGGCAACGTCGCTCGCAATCGACTACGCGCGCCGCGCTCGATGTCGAAGAGAACGACGCTGCGCATGGCATGACCAAATTCAACCCGCTAGCTGACTGGTCGGAAGAAGAAGTCTGGCACTACATCCGCTCGAACAATGTGCCGTACAACGCGCTGCACGATAAAGGCTACCCGTCCATCGGTTGCGAACCTTGCACGCGCGCCATTCAACCTGGCGAAGATGTGCGCGCCGGACGCTGGTGGTGGGAAAATCCCGAGTCGAAGGAATGCGGACTGCATGTGGTCGATGGTAAGCTGGTGAGAATAAAACCAGGCACAACAACAACACCCACTTCGGCGTAAAAAATCATGAATAAAGCAGCAGACAACTATTTTGCAGATAACGCCAGCAATCGCCATCTGGACTGGCTGGAATCAGAGTCCATTCACATCATGCGTGAAGTCGCTGCCGAATGCGCCAATCCGGCGCTGCTTTTCTCGGGCGGCAAGGATTCGGTGGTGTTGCTGCGCCTCGCCGAGAAAGCTTTCCGTCCCGGTAAATTTCCATTTCCCTTAGTCCACATCGATACCGGGCACAACTTTGAGGAAGTCATCACTTTCCGCGACAAGCGGGTCGCCGAACTGGGCGAGCGTCTGATTGTCGGCTCGGTCGAAGACTCCATCAAACGCGGCACAGTACGCCTGCGCAATCCCCTCACCGACTCGCGCAATGCAGCGCAAGCGGTAACACTGCTGGAAACTATCTCGCAATACAAGTTTGATGCCTGCATCGGCGGCGCGCGCCGCGATGAAGAAAAAGCGCGTGCGAAAGAACGTATTTTTTCTTTCCGCGACGAATTCGGCCAGTGGAACCCGAAAGCGCAACGTCCCGAATTATGGGACCTCTACAACACCCGTGTTCACCCCGGTGAAAACATGCGCGTGTTTCCAATTTCGAACTGGACCGAACTCGATGTATGGCAATACATCGCCCGCGAAAAACTGGAACTGCCGCCTATCTACTTTGCCCACCAGCGGCAAGTGATTCCGCGCAATGGCCTGCTGGTGCCGCTCACCCCTCTGACCCCCGCACGCGAGGGGGAAACCATCGAAACACAGGTAGTACGTTTTCGTACCGTCGGCGATATTTCCTGTACTTGCCCCGTGGCGTCCGACGCTGCCACAGTCGAAGCCATCATCGCCGAAACCGCAGTGACCCAAATCACGGAGCGCGGCGCAACGCGCATGGATGATCAGACATCGGAAGCATCGATGGAAAAACGCAAGAAAGAAGGATATTTCTAATGAACACTGTCGTTACAGATCCGGCTGCCGTGATAACTGCACCCACAAAAAATTCATCCGAACGCCGTGAGCGCGGCTTGCTGCGTTTTATTACCGCCGGTTCCGTCGATGATGGAAAAAGCACGCTGATCGGCCGTTTGCTCTTCGACAGCAAAGGAATTTTTGCCGATCAACTCGATGCCATGTCACGCGCCAAACATAAGCGTACTGTTGGCGATACGATCGACCTGTCTCTATTGACCGATGGCCTGGAAGCAGAGCGCGAACAAGGCATCACCATCGATGTCGCATACCGCTATTTCGCCACACCGAAACGCAAATTCATCATCGCCGACACACCGGGTCACGAGCAATACACCCGCAACATGGTGACAGGCGCATCGACCGCCGACGCGGTGATTATTCTGGTCGATGTATCCAAAGTCAAATTAGGGGAAGACGGCAGCGTAGAATTATTGATCCAGACTAAACGCCATTCCACCATTGCGCATTTGCTGCGTATCGAACATGTGATCGTCGCGGTCAACAAAATGGATTTGGTCAATTACGACCAAGCCGTGTACGACCGTATCATCGCCGCCTACCAGGACTTTGCCAAACGGTTGGGCTTAAAAGGAATCCACCCTATTCCCTTATCGGCGCTGGCAGGCGATAACGTCGTCGTAACCGGCGACAACCTGCCGTGGTATCAAGGCCCGACCTTGATCGAATTACTGGAATCCTTAAATGTCTATGACGAATGCCACGATGAACCATTGCGTTTTCCCGTGCAATTGGTAGCCCGTCACAACGGCCACGAAGCCAACGATTTTCGTGGCTACATGGGCCGTATCGAAGCCGGTAGCGTGCGCAAAGGCGACAAACTAGTGGTGCAACCCAACGGGCAAACGGCCACGGTCAAGGACATCCAGGTGCTGGAAGGATCGATCGAATCGGCAGCAGTGGGCCAATCGGTCACGATCCTGCTCGAAGAATACGTCGACATCTCGCGCGGCGACATGCTTACCTCCGCCCAGCGCGCGCCCAGGCTTCTCAAAACCGTCACCGCCGATGTCTGTTGGCTGTCGGAAGAACCGCTCGACATGCGCCGCAAATACTGGCTCAAACACACCACCAGACAAGTCGCGGCGCGCATCACCCACATCGATACCCTGCTCGATATCAATACCCAGGAACAACGTCCAGCCGATGGCTTCAAGCTCAACGATATCGGCCGCGTGACGCTCAACGTAGCGCAACCATTGGCAGCCGATGCCTATGACGACATTCGCACGACGGGGGCCTTTATTTTGATCGATGAAGTCACGCACCAGACGGTGGCAGCCGGGATGATTCGGCTGGGTTAATTGAGGGATGTACGCAGCCTTCCGCAAAAGGATCGCAGGGGCACGGCATGCCGTGTCCGTTATTCCAATTTGCATTAGAAACGAGAACAAGGCCCCCCCGACGCAGACAATACTTTAGTACGGCAAGGAGGAGTAACGATGTTATCGTTTTTAATGCGAATTGGAATTAGTTGGTTCAACCTCAATGAAATAGCTGTACCAGTGCTGGGCACGGCATGCCGTGCCCCTACGGTGCGCCATATTCGGATGCAAGCGCTGCGCACTGCTTAATATTGTGGTTGTTGTGGCCTCTACCACGCATACTTCTGGACCCACCCCTCTACTATGTCTGCCCCCAAAGCCATGCCCTTACAACCACCTAAGCAATACGGCAAAGTCTATCTGATCGGCGCAGGCCCCGGCGCAGCCGACCTGATCACGGTTCGCGGCGCGCGCATTTTGGCCCAGGCCAACGTCGTGTTGCATGATGCCCTGGTCACCGACGAGATGCTGCAATTGTGCTCGCAGGCCGACATCATCTCCGTCGGAAAACGCAGCGGCCAGCGCTCCACCGCCCAGACCGTCATCAACGAACAACTCATCGATTGCGCAAAAAAATACGCGGTGGTAGTACGTTTGAAAGGCGGCGACCCCATGTTGTTCGGCCGCGCCGATGAAGAGTTACGCGCGCTGGAAGCCGAGGGCATCGAAGTCGACATCGTTCCCGGCATTACTACCGCCTTAGCCGCCGCAGCCGCTACCCGGCAACCGCTGACCAAACGCGGCATCGCCCGCAGCGTCGCCTTCTTCACCTCCAGCACGGCCCCGGAACATTCGAGTAGCGTCACCATGCCCGACAGCGACACACTAGTGCAGTACATGGGGGGGAAAGAAGCCGTCATCACCGCGCAACGCCTGCTGGCGCAAGGGCGACCGGCAGACTTGCCCGTCGTGGTGGTAGAAAATTGCAGCCGCCCCGACCAGCAAATCATGCGCCTGACGCTCGCCCAACTGGAACAAGGATTAAGCAGCTCTAACGGGCCGGTACTGGTGATGATAGGCGCAGCGCTGGCGTCGCGATCGCCCTGGGTTCTGCCTCGAAAATAGCTGAACCAGCGCGGGGCACGGCATGCCGTGCCCCTACGGGAGACCTCTGCGCAACCTGGCGGGCGGCGAAATAAACACCCCCTAATTAAGCCCCCTAATTAAGCCCCCTAATTTAAAGCACCCCCTAAGCATCCACAATAATCAAGCGCCCAATTTCTCAAACACCAACGCGCCATTGTGGACATTAATCGGCACCACATCATTCGGTCCAAACTTGCCCTGCAAAATCAGCCTGGAAACCGGATTCTCGATCTGTTGCTGAATCGCGCGTTTCAATGGCCGCGCTCCGTACACTGGATCGAATCCGGCTTCAGCAATAATTTGCAAAGCCTCCTCCGACATCTCAAGGCGCATATCCATCTTCGCCAAACGCCCTTCGAGAATCGCCAGCTGCACCTTGGCAATGGCGCCTATATCTTTGGCATCGAGCGCATGGAACACCACGATCTCATCGATACGATTAATAAATTCAGGACGGAAATGCTCCCGCACCTCGGCCATCACGGACATTTTGATCAGGGCCGGTTCCCCTCCTTCCATCGCCTGAATTTTGTGCGATCCCAGATTCGATGTCATCACGATCACCGTGTTTTTAAAATCGACGGTACGCCCCTGTCCATCCGTCATGCGGCCATCGTCGAGTACCTGCAACAAGACATTGAACACATCGGAATGCGCCTTCTCGATTTCGTCGAACAAAATCACGCTATACGGTTTACGCCGCACAGCTTCGGTCAGGTAGCCGCCTTCGTCATAGCCGACGTAACCGGGCGGCGCGCCGATTAAACGCGCTACCGAATGTTTCTCCATAAATTCGCTCATATCGATGCGAATCAAAGCATCTTCCGTATCGAACATGAACGAAGCCAAGGCTTTGCATAATTCGGTCTTGCCCACGCCCGTAGGCCCCAGAAACATGAACGAGCCATAGGGCCGCCCCGGATCGCCCAAGCCGGAACGCGAGCGGCGGATTGCATCGGAGACCGCCACAATCGCCTCGTGCTGACCCACCACGCGCTGGTGCAATGCGTCTTCCATATGGAGCAATTTTTCGCGCTCGCCCTGCATCATGCGCGACACCGGAATGCCGGTCGCACGCGAGACGACTTCAGCGATTTCTTCCGCGCCGACCTGCGTCCGCAAAAGCTTCGGCTTTCCCGTAGTCGCCGCAGCGATGCTGGTTTCATCGGCCTGCTTGAGTTGCGCCTCCAGCTCGGGCAGCTTGCCGTATTGCAGCTCCGACACCCGTTGCCAATTACTGCTGCGCGTCGCCTCCTCCATTTGCTGACGTATTTTCTCGATCTCTTCCTTGATATGCGTGCTATCTTGCACCACGGCTTTTTCGGCCTTCAAGATTTCTTCGAAATCATTGTATTCGCGCTGCAATTTGACCATCTCTTCTTCAATCAAACCGAGGCGTCGATAAGACGCGTCGTCCTTCTCTTTTTTAACCGCTTCACGCTCAATTTTTAATTGAATCAGCCGACGTTCCAGCTTGTCCATCACTTCCGGTTTGGAATCGATTTCTATCTTGATTTTCGACGCGGCTTCATCGATCAAATCGATGGCCTTATCCGGCAAAAAACGATCCGTGATGTAACGATGCGACAACTCCGCCGCCGCGATAATGGCCGCATCCGTAATCTGGACTTTGTGATGCAGCTCATATTTATCCTGCAAACCACGCAGAATCGCCACGGTCGCTTCGACACTAGGCTCTTCCACCATGATTTTCTGGAAGCGACGTTCCAGTGCCGCGTCTTTCTCAATATAGTGACGGTACTCATCGAGCGTAGTCGCGCCGACACAGTGCAGCTCGCCGCGTGCCAGCGCAGGCTTGAGCATATTGCCTGCATCCATTGCCCCCTCTGCCTTTCCAGCGCCAACCATAGTATGCATCTCGTCGATGAAAACGATGGTCTGTCCCTCGTCGAGAGCCAGCTCTTTCAGCACAGCTTTCAGACGCTCTTCAAACTCCCCGCGAAATTTTGCACCCGCCAGCAACGCTGCCATATCAAGCGACAACACACGCTTGCCTTTGAGCGATTCCGGCACCTCGCCATTAATAATGCGCTGCGCCAAGCCTTCGACGATAGCGGTCTTGCCTACGCCCGGCTCGCCAATCAGCACCGGATTATTTTTGGTACGGCGCTGCAATACCTGTATCGCGCGACGGATTTCATCGTCACGCCCAATCACAGGATCGAGCTTGCCCAAACGGGCGCGTTCAGTCAGGTCGAGAGTATATTTTTTCAGTGCTTCACGTTGCCCTTCGGCCTCTTGCGAATTCACATTTGCGCCACCGCGCACGGCAGTAATTGCCGCCTCCAACGCCTTGCGTGTCAGTCCGTTCTCCCGCGCCAATTTCCCTGCGTCCGATTTATCTTCCGCCATGCCCAACAACACCATCTCGCTCGCGATGAACTGATCGCCCCGCTTCTGCGACTCCTTGTCTGCCAGATTAAGCAACGACAATAAATCGCGGCTGACCTGCACCTCGCCGCCCGTACCCGACACCTTTGGCAAACGCTCCAGCGATGACTTCAATGCGTTCGTCAATCCGCCGACATTAGTTCCCGCCCGCTGCAACAACGAGCGCGCGCTCCCATCCCCCTGATTGAGCAATGCCAACAAGAGATGAACCGGCTCGATATACGGATTGTCATTGCCGACGGCCAGACTTTGCGCATCGGCCAAGGCTTCCTGCAATTTGGTAGTGAGTTTATCTTGACGCATGGTGGCTCCGGTTTTTGATCTGGGGAAAGCAAGTTAAAACGCAGGTTGGGCTAGGCGACTCAATTTCAAGAGTCACTCTCAAAGTATGGGCACGGCATGCCGTGCCCATCGATGCCTATGTAAGACTTAGACTTACGCAGCCCCCGCATAAAATGTGGGCATATTGTTGCCATATGCCAATATTTGTGCGATAAATAAGCCTGTTCTAACAAATGCGATAAATGCGAGAACTGTGTTGAAACCCAACCACCTCATTGCGCTTTGCGTGTTGCTGTTTGCTGCATCCGGTTCGATGCACGCTGTCGCAGCCGAAGACAAATCGGATACGTCCCAAACGGCGACGCAAACCAAACCCAAAATCTACAAATACACTGTCGATGGCATCACCTCCTTTTCTGACGTGGCGCCTCTTAAACGCCGCTATGTCATCTGGACCGAATCCTGCTACGCCTGCACGCTCACCTCCACCATCGACTGGCAATCGACCAAATTGCATCTGGACGAATTTAGCAGCACCATCAATGATGCCGCCGAAAAATACCGGGTTGACCCCGCCCTGATCCGCGCCCTGATTCATGCCGAGTCGGGCTTTAATCCCAAAGCGCGTTCCAACAAAGGAGCGCTCGGCCTGATGCAACTCATGCCCGCCACCGCAAAAGGATTAGGGGTCGTCGATGCACGTATTCCCCACCATAATATTTTCGGTGGG
Source organism: Oxalobacteraceae bacterium (assembly GCA_025352145.1). GTDB lineage: Bacteria > Pseudomonadota > Gammaproteobacteria > Burkholderiales > Burkholderiaceae_D > JANXTY01. The sequence continues at coordinate 2,413 of JANXTY010000009.1, read as the reverse complement.
GTGCACTATCTGGAAGGGTTGCTAAAGCGTTTCAAGGGAGATGTCGCTCTGGCCGCCGCCGCTTACAACGCCGGCCCGGAGGCAGTGGAAAAATATGCAGGAATACCGCCTTATGCCGAAACGCAGACCTATGTAAAGCGGGTAAAAATCCTGTACCAGCGTTATGGGAGAAGAAGTTAGGTCATTATTTTAATGAACGCCCCGAACACAAACCGGGCTTTTGCTATTACACTTCTGGCTGATCGTTTTTGCAATAACTTAAAATCACTTCCCTCCCATTACCTCTCCCCCTCACTCCCCATTCATCATCTCTCATTAATTAACGAAAGATTCTCAGCATGAAAAAAATTTCGGTAACGATTGCTGTTATAGCTGCATTAGCAGCCTCTTATTCGGCCGCTTCCTGGATAACGGGGAAGCACCTGGAAACGAAACTGGCGCAAACGCCAAATCAAGACCTCTTCTTTCCCGCATTCAAGGTCGTTAAGCAAACCTATCGACGTGGCCTGTTCTCTTCTACGCAAGAAAGTACGATTGAACTGAACATCGCTGGACTACCGCACAAAGATGCAACGCCCCCCCCTCCAGCCCCGGATGGCAATGCGGTGGCAGCCAATCCAAACGAAGTCGAAAAATTGGAAAATAAGTTACATCAGGCGCCTCAATTTCACATCATCAACCACATTCAGCATGGGCCAATCCCCGGGATTGTTGGCATTGCCGCCAGCAAAGTCGATACCGAATTGGTATTAGACGCCGCCAGCATGGCAGAAATAAAAAAAGTATTCGGTGAGAAAAAATTTCTAGAAATACGCACGGTTTTAAATTACAACGGAGGCGGCACGGTAAAGATAAGTAGCCCTGCCATTAACGCCAATGTAGGAACCGGCCAGGACAAGCTCAATTGGAAAGGCATCGGTTTTGAAATCGGTTTTGATGCGGCCTACAAAAAATTAAAATTTGATCTGGCCTCACCTGGCCTGGAGATGAATGCGGCTGACGGCAGCAGCGCGCTAAAAATCGGTGAAATAAAAATGAACGGTAATGCAGAACGCGCCTATCCTGAAGGCTTTATTTATCTTGGCACCTCAAAAGCAAGTGTCCATCATGTAGCGTTTTCAAATACCAAAACCCCCAACGTCAACTTCGCGTTCAACGACCTTAGCCTAGAGAATGCGACGACGAGCAAAAACGACCTGATCGATACCGCCGTCAAATTTAGCATTGCGAAGATCGAACTCAACAAAACGGATTTCGGCAATTTCCATTACGACTATTCGCTCACTCACCTGCACGGCCCGACCATCAGTAAATTACTCAAAGATCTCCACTCTTTTAATCAGACCGGTAATCCCACCGGCACTGACAGCGAGAAAACATCGGATTTGCACTACACCTGGAAACAACTGAGCACTGAATTGCTCAAACACAATCCAGTATTTTCCCTGGACCGTTTGAGTTTAACCAGCAAAGGAGGAGAGTTCAGAGCCTCGGCAACCGTTAAATTGACCGGTGCCGATACCATCGACATGGAAAATCCCACCCAGTTATTATCCACACTCGACAGCGTGATCGATATCTCTCTCGCAGAACCCTTGGTGCAAGAACTCGTTGAAAACACCCAAACGGACCCGAATGCACGCACCATGATGTTAAATACCTTCCATTCGCAAGTCGCTGCGCTGGAAGCGCAAGGCTACATCCAGCGTAACGACACCACCATCCATTCGCAGATCGTGTGGAAAGAAGGGAAGCTCTTGATTAACGGCAAAGCTTATCCCCCCGCGCCTGTCTTCCCTGCTCCCGATTCCCCCCCCCTGCCGGAGCAGCAGGCACAGTAAAGAGGGGGATGGCGGGACTTCCGCGACAGGAGCGGTGGGGCACGGCATGCCCTGCCCCACCGCTGCCCATGCGTCAATTAAAAATAACAACTCTCGATGGTTGCGCAGCCCTGCGCAACATTATTTAAAAAATATTCTCTTTCACATTGCGTGCCATATAATTAATAGTATAATTTCATGAAATTTCGAAACAGCACCCTACGCAATCCTTTTCGCATCGGGTAACTGGGGCATAAACTGCCTTATTTAACCACTTAAAAAATTAATTAATTATATTTTTAACCACCAAAAAACCCCATTTTGAATTATTTTTCAAAAATAATTCAAAAAGTTGTCAAAAAGACCTAAACGATTTCCAAAATGTGTGGATACATTGTTTAAGGGCGCTCGGATTGTAAATACGGATTACGCGGAACTCCAACCTATCAATGGGTTAACCTTCCCCCGCTTTTCTGGTCTCTTTTTTGGTCTCTTTTTTTGGCCTCCTATCAAGGTAGACCACTTGCAGTAACTCATTTTGTACCTCCGTTTTTGCAACACACTTTATAAATACAAGGATCTTCGATGGTGGC